>JBBRBC010000004.1:0-115011 GCA_038206205.1 Opitutales bacterium | reverse complement strand
AAGCCAAGGCCACCGACGATCTCCTCCCCAACCCTCAACCCAAGGCCTAAACCACCCCGCACTTAATCCCCCCCCTTTTTTGCCAAGGGTGGGTCAATTTAAGTGCTCGTTAGTGGGTCAGTTTTATCTGCTCGTTGACAGCGCGTTGGTCCGAAGATTTATTCACGTTGATTAGCTGATTCGCAGGCCAACCCGAGCGCGTTGAGCTCAGCTCGTTTCCTCGTCATTCCTCTCTCCCTGGGCTGGGATCAGGATGTCTGCGGGTGAAGAATTTCGTCAAATTCAGCTCGACCACTTCATGATTCTAAAAAAACGCAGTGGGAGACGCGGATTAACACGGAGCACAATTGGTTACAGGAAAACAGCCATTCATCTCGCAGGTGAAACTCCATCAGGTGGGGCGCTCGTGGCATCTTCATCATCCGTGTTAATCGGTGCAATTCGTGTCTCTCGGTATTGTCGAATTTAGGATGATTGGTTCGGTTGATCGAACACGCCTGAAGCGCGGAATCAAGCCGCTCCACCGAAGAAATCGTAATTCATCACCACTCTATCCGCCTGATTATTTTCCGATTCTCAGTAACTCGGCGGCGGTCCAAGGGCTCGTGCGGCTGGCGGTCTCGGCGCGGATTTTGGCGACGGTCTCGGGGCTGACGGCAGGGGCGTTGTTGCCCCATTCCTGACGGACGTAGGTGAGCACGTTGGCGATTTGGTCGTCTTTCAACGAACTACCAAGCGAGGCCATCGCATTATCGTAATCCTTGCCGGAAACGGTGATCTTGCCGTTCACGCCGTGGAGCACGATGAGGATGATCCGCTCTTCGCTGCCGACGGCCCACTCGGAACCGGCCAGCGGAGGAAACACGCCGGGGATGCCCTGCCCCGTGGCTTGATGGCAAGCGACGCAGATCTGGGCGTAAACTTTTTTGCCGAGCTGCGCAGGCGTCACCGTGATGATTTCTGCGGCGCCGCTGCGGGGCTTCTGGCGCTCGTTGTAGATCGTGGCATCGAAGTGCGCGGAATAATGCACGAGATAGATCGAGCCGAAGAAGACGAGCGTACACATGACGCCAAGGAGCACGAGGGGGAACGCGGAGTAGCCGACGGCTTTCTCGGGTTTCGTGTGCTGCAGCTTATCATGCACCTGCTGGATGCTGTCATCGGAGGCGCCGGATTGTTCGACGGAATTGTTTTTATCGGAGCTCATCTTAATGGCCTCCCTCTTTCTTTTCGGTCGCAACGAAAGGTTTGGCCTCGGGATATTCGTAGCTGTCTTTCAAACTCAGGAGATAGGCCACGAGAGCTTGGGCGCGAGCCGTGGGGACAATTTCCTTCCCGTCGGCCGTGGTCTTGATCGCTTTGTGCGAGGATTGCACGGAGCCGACCGGACGGGTCTCAAAGAGGAAGGGATAGGCGGGCATGCCGTGGGCGAGCGGGGCACCGGCAAACTTGGTCTGGGGATTGTAGAGCAGTTTGTAGAAATAATCCGCATCGGGAATCCGCGAACCGACATTGCGGAGATCGGGGCCGAAACGGCTGGAGCCGATGAGCACGGTCATTTCCTGAATGTAGTCGCGGGCGACGCTCTGATGCTTACCCCATTTACGTTCGATATCGGAGCCGAAGCCGGCGCGGCGGACCTGCTGGGTGTGGCACGAGACGCAGCCGAGATCCTGATAGACGAGGCGGCCTTGGTTCGCGAGACCGGTGAGTGGGGCGGGATAAAGCGCATCGTCCACCGGATCCTTGTATTGGGTCAGGCTGCCGAGCTGGTTGTTCGCCGTGAGCACAACTCCGGCCCACGAGAGAGCCAGGGTGGCAAAAGCGCCGGAGAAAATGAGGAGTCCGTTTTTCATGCCTGATGGGCCTCCATCTCCGGAGGATTTTTGATCGTGGCTGCGGTGGTGCATGGGGAGCAGCACGGGCAGGCGATCCAAACAAAGTTGATCAAAAAGGCGAGGTGGCCGATCGACAGCAGCATCAACGCGACGGAGCGATATGTGAGCCACGGCGTGATCTCATTGGTGATGGTAGCGAAATTAACATCGGACAAATTCAACTGGTGCCCTTGCTTCCAACCGGCGACGAAGAGCCCAACCGTCAAGGCCAGCACGCCCAAGGCGGTGGCGGCGTAGTGCGTGGAGATCAGCACGGGAGCGCGCCAGACTTTACCGGTGACGCGGGGCAGGAAGAAATAAGCGGCACCGAACATCGCGGTCGAGAAACAGGCGTAGAGCAGCAGCCAGTCGCGCAGCTCGGGGATGAACGTGAACTGGGCCATTTCGGCGAAACTACGGACGGAGAGCGCGAAGTTGAGCGCGGCGGCCAGCATGAAACCGACGATGCTCAAAACAATGAAACGCAGCGTGGTGCTCTTCTGGGCCTTGGCGAAATTACCGCAGAGCGTGCCGAGGAGATTGACGCCGATGATGACGACGGCGGCGATCACGAGCATGCTGGCGGCGCTGCCCAAGGTGGCGACCCAAGCGGGAACGGGGCCGCCAATCAGCCGCGAGCCGGCGGAGCAGGCGCTGCATATCGCGAACCACCAGAATCCGATGACGGCGACGTAGTAGTCGTAGATGGGTTTGCCGAGAATTTTGGGGAGAAAATAATAGGCGGCGGCGAGGGCGAGCGGAACGAACCAGAGATTGAGCAGGCCGTTCACGTACCAGACGTTGACGATGGATTGGACGACGCCGTTGACGGGCGATGTCGAAAGCATGAGGCGAGCAACGAGGAACAGCCACGGAAACCAGAAGGCCGCGCCGAGAATGTACCATTGGGAGGCGTAAACTTTCTCGGTGTTGCGGACGCTGAAGGTGGTGACGGCCCAGACCCCGATCATCAGATAGGAGCCGAGGAGGAGCAGCGAAGCGAAGCTCGGCATTTCGAGGAGTTCGTATGAAGTGGAATAACCGCCGAGAATACCGGCCAGCCCGAGGAATACGCCGAGATTCCAGAAAACGGCAGCGACCATCAACCAACCGGCGGAGCGGAGCGCAGCGGCGGAAAGGCGGGCCATTAGCCAGAGGGCGAAAGCGAAACCGGCGTTCATGCCCCAACCATACACGAGCGCGTTTTGCGCGGCGGGGGCGATGCGGCCGTGGGTGAACCATTCGCAGTCGGCGAGAAACGCGGGCGTGTGCAGCTGGATCGAAGCAGCGAGTTGGAGCGCGCCGCCGATGATTAACCAGAGGAGGGCCGAGCCAAAGAAAACGAGCACCGGCCACTTGGCGGAAGCGTCGATCTCCTGCTGTTCGGCGCGGTCGCGCGCCACAGCGGGTTGGGAAGAGGAATGAGCAGGAGAATTCATCAGCAAAAGTTACTTCTTCGCGTAGTCGGCGACGGTCAGTTTGATCGCCTGTTCGATGGGGAGACGGGCAAGGCCGGCCTTCTGATCGACCCAACCGTAGGAGTTGCCGGCGGCGACATTCTGCTGGAGTTTGGCGAGCACGGCGGCGCGGCCTTCGGCGGTGAGTTTCCAGCGCTGGTCTTCCGCGATATCGGCGGGGTTGGTATTGCCACGCGGATTAACCGGCGCGGAACTGCGGTAGAATTTTCCGACGAAGACGGCGAAAAGCAGAATGCCACCGATCACAACGAACGCCGTGAAAACCGGCGCACGCTGGGGGAAGGCGTAGGATTGAGGTTGATCGCTCATGGTGCACTGGCCTCGTGGTGGGTGAGGGATTCACGAATGCGCGGGTCGCGGATCGGGATGAGTTTGGTGGTGGCGAAGCTGCGCAGGTACGCCCAGATCACTACGCCGCCGATACCGATGATCGCCGTGATGCTCCACAGCAGACCGCTCTGCAGGAAAGGATACGGATCACCATTCGCGAATTTCTTCGCGGGCATGATATTGTAGCAAAGATCGATGAAGAACACGAAGGCGATGAACCAACTGATGCGCGGAATCCAAGTCTTGCTGACCTTGAGCGGGTATTGGATCAGCAGCAGGAACGGGAAAAGGAAATGGCCGAAGAGCAAAAACATGCCGACGTATTTCCATTGGTTGGGCAGACCGTCGCTGTTGTTGATTTCGCGGATGTTGTACCAGAAAGTTTCTTCGGGGACGTTGGCATTCCAGATCAGGAAGTACTGGGAGAACGTGACGTAGGCCCAGAAAATCGTGAACGCGAGCATCAGCTGGCCGATGCTGTGGAGATGGTTGTCGTTGAGGATGCCTTTGAAATCGCCGCGACGCCACAGCCAGATCATGAGGATGACGCCGAGAGCGAGCGCGGCGCGCATGCAACCGGCGAAAAACCACACGCCGTACATCGTGGAGAACCAGTGGTACTCCATGGATTTGACCCAAAGAATAATGCAGCCGGTGAGTGTGACGGCGGTGAGCGGCAGGCCGGCGGCGGACCATTTGCGGCTGGAGGTCGTCCACTTCAGATCGCCGTCGTGGTCCTGCGTGAAGGAATTGCGGCGGAAGCGCGAGGCGAGGAACCACCAGGCGAGAAACGAGAAGATCGTGAAGCCGGTGAAGAAGTTTTTATTCAGGAAACCTTCTTTCTTGGTCAGGAGAATATCGTCCTTGATCAGGCCATGACCGCCGACGCGGGCCAGATCGAACACGGGATTCATCCACTTCCAGATCAGATCGGGCTGCGTCCACGCCACCACGATGAGCGGGATGAAGAGCAGGCCGAGATACGGGAACGCGGCGAGCACGTGCTCGTATTGGCGACGGAGAACCGTGGACCAACCGGCATCGAAGATGTAGTGGATCATCACGAGGAACAGCACGCCGAGGGCGATGCCGGTCCAGAAAACCATGGCGACGAGCCAGGAAACGGCCACCGCCGGAGCACCGCTGACGACGAGGCCGAGCAAGGTCAGCGCGATGCCGGCGAGACCGACGCCGAGGGCGAGTCCTGATTTGGGGGAAGTGGAGGCGCTCATGTTACTTCAGGTCTCCCCGGTGTTCCTGCGGGACATCGTTGATGCTCGCATGCTGGGCGCGTTGGAGGGCACGGACGTAGGCGATGACGGCCCAGCGTTCGTCCGGCGGCAATTTGTCGGCGTAGGAATACATCGTGTTTTTGCCGTGGGTGATCGTGTTGAAAATTTCGCCTTCGGCCATGCCGCGCAGGCGGTCGTCGTGGAAGGAGGGCGTGGCAACCATGCCGTATTGCTTGGTGATGCCGTTGCCATCGCCGAGCGCGCCGTGGCAGGGCTGGCAATAAATCTGATAGCGGTCCTGGCCGCGCATGATGAGCGCTTCGGTCACAGCAACCGGGAAACCGCGGGCGAACGATCCGTCCTTGGTCTTGCCCGCGTAGTGGAAATCATCGGCGCGCAGAAAGTCGGCGTCCGCCACGGCCGTGCGCCCGTGCGGTACAGTACCGGCGACGGGGAGGCGATCAGCGCGGCCATCACCAAAGAATTTGGAAGCGGTCTGAGGTTTGAATTTGGCCTGGCGATCCATATCGGGGAAAACCTCGATGGGCGGCCGGGTGGCGTTCATCCCGCGAAAACCCAACACGGAAACCGTGAGGAGACACAGGAAAGCGAGAGTGTAGTAGGCGTATCGCATCTTATTCTTCCAGTTCAGCGATGTCCGTGCCACCGATCTGCTCCAGGAAAGCGCGGGTGGTGGCGGCGTTGTATTTCGGGTCGTTAGCTTCGATCACAATATGGAAACGGTCATCGAGCAGGCGGGTGAGATTAGGCGCTTTTTGCACGGGATGATAGTGCATGGGCAGGCCGTTCAGGACGAACATCCCGATGATGGTCGCGAAGGCCGTGAAGAGAATCGTGAGTTCGTAGCTGACCGGGAAGGCAAACAGCGGGGAGAACAGCGGTTTGCCACCGACGATGAGTTTGTAGTCAACCGCGCCAGTCCACCAGATCATGCTCATGCCGGTGCAGAAGCCGACGATGCCGCCGCAAATGGAAATGCGGGGCACCTTCGAGCGGCGGATACCCATGGCGGCATCGAGTCCGTGCACGGGGAACGGCGTGATGGCGTCCCACTGTTTGAAGCCGGCATCACGAACCTGCTCGCACGCATGATAAAGGGCGGGAGTGGTTTCGAAGGCGGCGATTATTCCGTAGGTTTTTTTCATGGCGCCTCCAGATTAATGGTGATCCTTCCCGTGAGGGTCGGCTTGGGGGATGACGCACTTCACTTCGGACATCGGCATGATGGGCACGAAGCGGATGAAGAGCAGGAACAACGTGGAGAACACGCCGAAGGTCCCGAAGAAAGTAAAGATCTCGACGATCGACGGCGAGTAGTAGCCCCAGCTCGACGGCAGGAAGTCGCGGGCGAGCGAGGTGACGATGATCACGAAGCGTTCGAACCACATACCGACGTTGACGACGATGGAGAGCACCCAGACGAACCAAGTGTTTTCGCGGACCCATTTGAACCAGAAGAACTGCGGGGTGATGACGTTGCAGCTCACCATGATCCAGTAAGCCCAGGCGTAGTGGCCGAATGCGCGATTGATGAAGGCGAAGCCCTCGTACGGATTCGCGCTGTACCAGGCGACGAAGAATTCGACGGAGTACGCGTAGCCGACCATCGTACCGGTGGCCAAAGTGATTTTGCACATGCAGTCGATGTGGTACTGCGTGATGAGATCCTCGAGGCGGAAGATGGCGCGCAACGGCAGCATCAGCGTCATCACCATGCCGAAGCCGGAGAAGATCGCGCCCGCCACGAAATACGGCGGGAAGATCGTGGTGTGCCAGCCCGGAAGCAGGGAAACCGCGAAATCGAACGACACGATCGTGTGCACGGAGAGCACGAGCGGCGTGGAGATACCGGCCAGAATCAGGTAGGCCATCTCGTAGTTGCTCCAGTGGCGGTTGGAACCGCGCCAACCCATCGCAAAGAAACCATAGATGCGCGCCTTGAGCATATTGCCGGCGGCCGTGAAGCGATCGCGCAACGTACCGAGGTCAGGAATCAAACCGACGTACCAAAAGAGCACGGAAACCGTACCGTAGGTCGAGACGGCGAACACGTCCCACTCGAGTGGTGAACGGAAATTCTGCCAGATGTAATTCGAGTTCGGAATCGGGAAGAGATACCACGCGAGCCACACGCGACCGACGTGAAACACCGGGAAGATACCGGCGCAGACCACGGCGAAAATCGTCATGGCTTCGGCGGCGCGATTGATCGAGGTGCGCCATTTTTGGCGGAGCAAACAGAGGATGGCCGAGATCAAAGTGCCGGCGTGGCCGATACCGATCCAGAACACGAAGTTGACGATGTCCCACGCCCAGTTGACGGGATTGGCGTGGCCCCACACCCCGACGCCGGTGCCGACGAGGTAGGTGATGCCGGCGACCGTGAAGGACGCGACCAGAACGGCGAGACAGAAACACCACCACCACCAAGTGGGCGTCGGACCTTCGACGATACCGCAGATTTTATCCGTGATCCATTTGAAGTCGCGGTTGTTGTGGACGAGCTCCGCGCGGGGCAGAGGAATCGGTTTAACCTCGGCGAGAATCGCTGGAGCAGAATGATCGGAAGTGTGCGAGCTCATCAGTTATGCCCTCCGTGTTCGGACTTCGGCTTCTCGCCTGCAGGCGCGTGACTGTGCTCACCATGAGCGGCGCCGGACGCGCCATTTTCATGGCCGTGGCCGTGGCTTTCGCCATGAGCGGCTTCGCCGTGGCTGGCCGGGTGATTCTTACTGTTATACTCAATCCGGCTGAGCGGAAGATTCTGATAATCGGGCATTTTGTCGTTCGGATTACGGAGCTTGCCGAGATAAGTCGTGCGCGGACGGACGTTGAGATAACCCAACACCGCGTAGTCGCGTTTCTGCGCCTTGGCCAGCGAGACCTTGCTCTTCTCGTCCTTGATATTGCCGAACACGATGGCTTCGGCCGGGCAAACCTGTTGGCAAGCGGTCTTGATCGTGCCGTCGGGGACGAGGACGTTGTCGCTGTCCTGCGCGAGGCGCTTCTGCGCGATCTTGGCCTGCTGGACGCGTTGGACGCAGTAGGTGCATTTTTCCATGACGCCGCGCATGCGCACGGAGACGTCGGGATTTTTGACCAGCTTGACCAGCTCGGGCATCTCGCTCTGGTTGGCGAGCGGTCCCAGGTAGAGTTCGTCGAGTGAGCGCTTGTTGTAATCGAAATAATTAAAGCGGCGAACCTTGTACGGGCAATTATTCGCGCAGTACCGCGTGCCGATGCAGCGGTTGTAGGCCATGACGTTTACGCCTTCGTCGTCGTGGACGGTGGCATTGACCGGGCACACGATTTCGCACGGGGCGAGTTCGCAGTGCTGGCAAGTCATCGGTTGAACGATGGCCTGCGGATCTTCGGGGAGAATCTTGTTACCCTCGCCACCGAAGGCACCGCCGTCGATTTTTCCGTCGGAGTAATAACGGTCGAGGCGGATCCAGTGCATCTCACGGCCACGCTTCACCTGCTCGCGACCGACGATCGGAATATTATTCTCCGCCTGGCAAGCGACCACGCAGGCGTTGCAACCGATGCAAGTATTGAGATCGATCGACATGCCCCACTGATGGAGCCCGTCGAACTTAGGTGTCTCGTAGAGCGAGTTGCCGCGGGGAATTTCCGTAGCCTGAGCGGCCAGCGGCATATTCTTGTCCTTGCCGAGATTGGCCGGGGCGTGGGATTCCATACCGATACCAGCGACGAAGCCGGGATTCGCGATAAACTCATCGACGTTGGCTTCGCGAATAATATCGCGGCCTTCCATCGACCAATGTTCCTGCGTGTTGGCGAGCAGGTGGCGTTCGCCGGTGTTGCGGATCGTGCAACCGGTGGCGAAGTGCAGGGCGTCGCTGGCGCGGGCCGGGTAGGCGTTGAAACCGGAGCCGGTGCCGACGTGGCCGGTCTTGGTGCGACCGTAGCCGAGCGGGAGAATGACGGTGTAATTGGCCAGACCGGGCTGGATGTGCAGCGGGCCGCGAACGGTGCGACCATTGACGGTCACCTCGCCGATATAAGCGTTTTCCTTGCCCATCTCGTACTCGGCGTTTTCGACGCGGGAAATCTGCAGGGCGCTGCCTTTGGGATAGATTCCGAGCTTCTTGCCGAGGCGCGGGCTGACGAGAATCGCGTTGTCCCACGCGATCTTGGTGATCGGGTCCGGGCACTCTTGCAGCCAGCCGTTGTTGACGAAGCGGCCGTCGTCCACCTTGTGATCGATAACGAAACGAACTTCGACTTTGTCTTCGGTGACCGCGACTGGAGCCTGAGCTGTAGCGAGCAGAGCCTTGGCGGAACCTGAGCGATAGGAGACCTCGACGATCTTGTAGGTCGAATCGGCCTTCACGCCGTCGTGCAGGAATTTATCGAAAGCTTTCTGGTCGCTGCCGAGCGTGGCGAAAACCTGCGCATACGCGTCGGTGTTTTCGACTCCGGCGAGACGGGCGAGCAGTTCGACTTCCATCAGGCCGTTGAACAACGGGAGAATCATCGGCTGCACCGGAACGATCGTGCCGTCGACGGTGCGGGCATCGCCCCAGGATTCGAGATAGTGCGTGGCGGCGAGATGGGTGCCGGCCAGTTCGGAAGTTTCGTCGACGTAGTAGCCGTAGCGGATCACGTCGGGAACTAATTTCAGGATCGATTCCTGCTTTCCCGGGATGTCGGTGAATGCGAGATCGGCCGGGGCGTTGTAGACGGGATTGCCGTTGAGAATGATGAGCGTCTTGATCGATTTCGCCTTGATCGCCGTGGCGAGGGCCTTGATCGACGATGCGCTGTTGGGCTCAATGGCGACGAAGTCAACCGTCTGGCCGATGTTGCCGAGCTTGGCGTTGATCGCGTTGACGAGTACGTGGACGGCAGCGGGCTGATGCGCCCCGGCGACGACGAGCGATTTGCCGGCGTGTTCGGCGAGATCCTTCGCGCACTCGGCGATCCATTGATCCTTCTTGTCGAACTCCAGCCCTTGGGCGAGCGAAGCGTAATCGCTGGTGCCGAGCACGGCATTGGCGAGCGCAGCAGCGAGGGAAATCACCTGGCTGCTCGAGAGCCGGAGACGGTGATCCGCCATGCTGCCGGTGATCGTGAAACCGCTTTCTACGACGTAGAGCCGATTCATTTCCTTGGCGTCATCGACGTTGGAAACGCGACGGCCCTTGGAGAATTCGCGGGCGAAATAAAGGCTGCCGGCTTCGGCGCTCAGGAAATCGGCGTCGAGGGAAACGATGCGTTTCGCGGCGGCGAAACGATAGAGCGGCTTGACGCTCTGGCCGAAGGAAGCGAGCGCGGCTTCGACGGGCGGCTCATCCTGCACGGGCTCGTACTCGGCCCAGATGGCGCGCGGGAATTGTTTCTTCAGTCTCGCGACGAGACGGGCACGGGTCGGCGAAGCGGATTCGTTGGCGAGAAACGCCAAACCTTCACCGCTGCCGGCGTAGGTTTTGTGAATCGAAGCGAGGAGATCGTTGACATCGGCGACGGGCAGGGTGCGGCCGTTCTTGGAGTGACTGGTCGAGCGATCCGGATCGTAGAGATCGAGAACGGAAGCCTGGGCGATCAGCGTGGTGGCGCCACCGTGCGGCGTGTAGCTGGGATTGCCTTCGAGCTTGGTCGGACGGCCTTGATGGGTCTCGGCGAGAAGCGGGATCGCGGACTTACGCATCGGCATCGCCGTGGCGTAGTAAAGTGGCAGGCCGGGGACGATGTATTCGACGGATTTGCCGTACGGGAGAATGTTGGCCTCAGGGCGGCGGCAACCGGCCAAGCCCACGCCACCAAGGGCGAAGGAGGCGGCCATGATGCGCATGAACTGACGGCGATCCACGCCCTCGATGGAGGAAGCGCCCTCGGGGAACTCGCGCGCGAGCTGTTCCTTGAAGCCGGGGGAGGCGGAAAGTTCGTCGAGGCTGCGCCAGTAACGGGGACCGGCGAGGGCGCGCTGCGAAGGGGCGGAATGGTCAAATTGGCGTTTCATCAGCGGTGGCAGCCGGAGCAGCTTTGCGGGGGCTTAACTTTCCAGTCTTTGATATGCTGGTGGGCCTCGGCAAGCCGGCCCTGTTCGGCCAGAGTCTTGGAGTTGAGATTGAAAACATCCTTCTGGTCGCGGATGTACGAGGCGGGATCGCGGTGGCAATCGAGGCAGAAGCCCATCGAGTGGGACTTGACGTGCGAGACGACGGCCATCTCGTTGACCTTGCCGTGACACTCGACGCAGCTGATGCCGCGATTCACGTGGACGGAGTGGTTGAAATAAACGTAGTCGGGCGCTTGGTGGATTTTGACCCAGGGCAAGGGCTCGCCGGTGGCGAAACTCTGGCGGACGGGTTCAAGCAATGGACTGTTCGGCTTGATGATGGAGTGGCAATTCATGCACGTCTGGGCGGTCGGCACGCTGGAGGTGGCGGATTTTTCAACCGAGGAGTGGCAATAACGGCAATCGATCCCGAGGCTGCCCGCGTGAATACTATGGTCGAATGGGACCGGCTGGATTGGCTGATAACCCACGCGGAGATACTTAGGCGTGGCGTAATAGGTCATCGCCGCCGTGGCGACACCGCCCAGAATCGTGATAAAGATCATGAGCTGCAGCGGCAGGGAATTGGCGGATTTAGGAAAAAGCTTCGACATAGCTGTCGGGGATGCGGGTTGCCCGGAGAGGGAAAACTAGAGGGTGACTTCCTGTCGTGCGATCGCCCGGCGTTCAGGTTGAACCTGAAGGGACGAGGTGCTGGTTGAAGGGGAGCCGGACCGGGCAAAAATCTTCGGCACAAGACCGACGGCCACTATGAGGCCGCCCAATTTGGCGAAGAATGATTTGCGGGAACAGTCGGTGCTCACAGGTGTGTGTCGGTTCAAACCACGAACAAATGAACCCGTTTATGCGATGTAAAACAAATTTTCTCCAGATCGTGTGATAAGCGGATTTTCTCAAAAGCAGGCCTGCTCAGGCTAAGACCAATCCGACGCGCCCAAAACGGCCGCAAGCCGACGGCTAGTGACCACCGATAACGCGGAAGCCAGCGCGTAGCATGGTGGCCCACGTCACGGGAGCATTTCGCTCGATGATACCGGCATAATACAAGGCCATGATGTAAAAATTCCAAGTCACGGCCAAAATTCCAGCCCCCCAGAGAAGACGCCGCCCGAGCTCCGGGAGCCGCACCAATAAAAAGGCGAGTCCTCCCATCCAGAAAAGCAAAGCGGCTTCAAAAGCCCGCGAACCAAACGACCCGGCAAACCACCAGCACCACCACGCCGCATTAATATAGTACGTGCCCAAGATCGCGATCAGCCCGGCCAGCGCCACTCCCCTCGCCTTCAGGACCAGCCAGCCCAACCCGGCGGCTCCCACCAAAAGAAACGGATGCCAGTAGAAGAGCCCATGAAACGGGGAAAATAAAATATTCACCAATTCCGGATGCGCCCAATTGAATTGCTCCCCTTCCGCCCCATAGGTGAAAATCAGCCAGCGCCCGTACACAACACGCCACGCATAAAATTGCAGAGCCAGCAGCGGCAACGCCCCGGCCAACCAAAGTGCGCCGTGACGCACGGCATCACGCAACCGATCACCCGCGCGCCAGCGCAGCAGCCAGACGCCCGCGGGAATCAGGCCGAAGATCGCGAGTTGAAACCGCAGCGTCACCGCCAGCGCCCACGCGGCCCCGGCGACCAGCCACGGCCACCCACGCGCCGGATTTTTTTCCGCGGCAAGACTCGCCCACGTCAGTAGCGCGATGGCAAAAAATGCCGCGTTGTGACTCAGGCTGAGTTTCAAGGTCAGGTAATACAACTGCGGGCTCGCCGCCAAAATCAGCAGCACGCCCCACAACGCCGCCGCCGGATCGCCGCACCACTGCCGCACACAACGCCATGCCAGCAACAGCCCGGCGAGCCCGAGCAAAAAATGCCCGCACTCGATCGCGATCTGATAAACGACGTTATAGCCGTCGCGCTCAAGATTCCACAAACCCACCACGCGCCCCGCCGCCACCACGCCGTCGGCCACGAGATAAAACGGCGTGGAAAGCACCGCCCAGCCGATGCCATATTTATTCGGCCAACGACCGGTTGCCGTTGGCGGAAGGCTGAGCAAAGTCGCGCGAAAATCCTCCGTAAGCGTGTTGCACACCTTGAGGTCGTTGGCGAAATCCCAGTCGCCATCGACCATCGCCGAGCGCAACCATAGATAATAACCCGTGCTGTCGCTGCCGCGCAGCAGACTGAACTGGCCGAGCTGAAAAAACGGCACGGCGAACATCGCCACCACGCCCACGCTCAGCGCAAGCAGCAGTTTCTTTTGCCATCCCGGCAATGCTCGGACGACTTCGCTGAGTTCACGCCGCCAGTTCATACCGGCCTCAGCTCACAAACTCGCCGTCGCGCATCGGCTTGATCTCGTCGCACCGGTTGGCGATGTCGGGATTATGGGTCACGAGGACGACGGCCTGGCCGTTTTCCTTGGCCAGTCGCGTCAATAAATCGAAAATGATCGTCGAGTTTTTCTGGTCGAGATTACCCGTCGGCTCATCCGCGAGAATGATCGCGGGCTGGTTCGCCAGCGCGCGGGCGATGGCCACGCGCTGCTGTTCGCCGCCAGAGAGCTGCGTGCCGAGCCGGTGGGATTTGTCGCCGAGACCCACGGACTTCAATAAGTCGAGCGCCCTATCCGCCATCTGCTCTTCGCTGAGGCGGCCGAGTTTGCGCATGGGCATCATCACATTTTCCAAAGCGGAAAAGTCCTGCATCAGAAAGTGAAACTGAAAAACAAAACCGATGTGCTCGCCGCGCGCCGCCGTCCGTTCGAGATCACTGCTGTTGGACATCAGGCGATCCCGAATCCAAATGGAGCCGCCGTCGGGCTGGTCGAGCAAACCTAGCAAGTAAAGCAGCGTGCTTTTGCCGCAACCGGAAGGTCCGACGATGGCGCAGACATTCCCGCGCTTCGCCTCGAAGGAGACGCCGCGCAGGACGTGCACGCGGCCCTCGCCCTGCCCAAGATAGCGGTGAAGATTTTCGCAGCGCAACGCCAGGAGGGCGGGATTGATCGCGATTTTCATTGGGCGGTTCCGCGGATGATGTCGCCGGGCTCCAGGCGGGCCGCGCGGCGCGCGGGGATCAGGGAGGCCACCATCACCATCACCACGGCGGTGACCACTGCCGCCACGTAGTGCCAGAGCGCCCATTGGACGACGAAGTTATCGGTCTTGAAAATACCGGTGATGGGCAGGGGAATGAGGGAAACGATGTAGGTGATCAGCGCCCCCAGGGCGCAGCCAAGCACCGTGCCGAAGGACAAGACAATCACGGCCTGCCAGACAAAGATCCGGGAAATATCTTCCCGCGTGTAGCCCATGGAGCGCAGAATCGCGATCTCCTTGGTTTTTTCCATGACGATCATCGCGAGGGTATTGAACATCGCCAGACCGGCGATGAGGGAGAACACCGACACGGTGATGGCGGAGGAAATCCGCAGAGCCTTGAAGGCGGCGAGCCAGGATTTTTCGCGTACCTGCCAGCTTTTCGCCGCGTGGCGCAACACTTCCTCCATTTGGAGCCCGTCCTCCCGCGCCCGGTCATTGTCATAGAGGCTTACCTGGAGAAAACTGGCTCCGGTGATTTTCTTCAGCTGCGAACGCGCTTCCGCGAGGTGGACATACACCCGCTCCTTGTCGATGTCACTCACCCCGGTTTCATAAATTCCCGACACGCGGTAGCGCCGGGCTTGGCCGCTGGATTCCAGAATCACCGAATCCCCCACATCGAGATTGAGCCGCTCGGCAATCACCTTGCCCACCAACGCGCCGGCCGGGGTGTTTCGAAAATCCTCGATTTTGCCCTGGACAATCTGGTGCCCCAGTTCCGACACGAGAAGATGATTGTCGATGACGATGCCGTAGATTTTCACCGTGTCGCTTTTGGTGACACTGCGAAGGACGCACGTCCCGGTCACCACTTCGGAAACACCTGCCACGTTGCTGAATTTCAGGAGGGCCGAGATGAGCAGCTTGGGCTCCTCCACGCCGGCGACAAATTTCCGCCCTTCCTTCATCTCGATCTGGAACGCAGACCCGCTCCCGCTGCCACCGGCTTCGATGGATTTGATCGTGTTTTGAAAACGATCCTCGACTCGGATCGCCCCGTTCGTGCCCAGAATCGTTTTGATGAAAAAATCCTCAAAGCCGCTCGTCGTCGCTTGGGTGACAATGAAAAGGCCCACGCCCAGCACAATGCAGGATAGACTCATCAGCATCGCCCGTTTTTTAGCGG
The DNA here is from genome assembly GCA_038206205.1 of Opitutales bacterium. GTDB lineage: Bacteria > Verrucomicrobiota > Verrucomicrobiia > Opitutales > Opitutaceae > Didemnitutus. The sequence goes on along the minus strand of JBBRBC010000004.1, from coordinate 99,792 downwards.
TAAGAAAGCGGTAGGCGATCCGGAGGGTCGGTGACATCGGAGGTGCAGGGAGGCGGGCCGGCCGGACTAGGGTGCCACAGGCGCCACCCGGACACGATCACCGGGACGGAAAAGATCCAGATTATCAACGATGACGAATTCGCCCGGCTGCAAGCCTTCGAGAATTTCGGCCTGATTCACGCCCAAATAGCCGACCGTGACTTTGCGCCGCTCCACCTTGCTCCCGCTCACGACCAACACCCCGCCGCTCCGCAGGGCGCGCCGGGGAATGTTCGTGGCCGATTCACGCGACCCGATCACGATGCTCACCTCGCCGGTCAAACCGGGCACGAGTTTCTCCACGGCAATGTCCACGTGCAGATGAACCACATAACGCTGGGTCTCCGCATTGGCGGTGGGCAACACCTTCGTCACCGACGCGCCGTAAAGCTGCTCACCATAGCCCAAAAAGCTCACCGAAGCTTTTTGACCTTCTTTGATGCCGGCAAAATTTTCCTCGCTCACCTTGGCCTCGATCGTCCGCGCGCTGGAAATCAGCACTGCGATCGGCGCATCCCGCCCGATGAGATCCCCCACCCGGGCATTCATGTTGACGGAGGCGATCTTGCCCTCCGTGGGCGCGATAATGGTCATCTTCTCCTTCTCGCGCTGCTTGGTGCGCAGGGCGTTTTCATTGATGTCCAACGCCAGCTTGAGATTCACCTCGTCTAGCTCCATCCGCTGCTCCATTTGTTTGAGGAGCCGACGTTGTTTTTCCATTTCGGATTCGGGATAGGCCCCGGTCTTGGTCTGCCGTTCCAGGTTCGCCACGGTGTCCTTCATGTTTTCCACATCGGCCCGGAGCGTCGAGCCCAGCTCCACCTTGCGTTTGGCGGCGGTGACTTCGTTTTTAATGCGTTCGATTTCCAAATCGATGTCGCCGGTGTCGATCTGTACCAAGACGTCGCCCTTGAAGATTTTTTTGCCCGGATCCAGATCGGAAGCCACGATGCGCCCACCCATTTCACTTTTCAACTCCATGGAGTACTCCGCCTTCACCTCTACGCTGCCCGGCACGGCGTTGATCGCCCGCCCGGTCGTCACCGGGGCGACGATCGCCACCGGGCGCATCTGGTAGAAAAACACATACCCAATGAGCAGGAGCGGGAGCGCGATAAGGAGAGTGCGCAATGCCCAGCGAGGTTTCGAGTTGGAAGCGGTCATCGCTTATTTGCCCGCCAGATTGGCGACGATCGGATCTTCATTCAAAGTGCCGAGGAAATCACCGATCTTCAGGAAATAGTCAGCGCGGGCATTGCTGGCGACGATCTCGGCATCATAGACATTGAGCTGAACCTGAGTGACATCGGACTCGGATTTCACGCCCCGGCGAAAATCGGCGCTAACCGTGTTAAAGTAACCCTGATTATTAAGGAGCATATGATTAGTGATCGCCATATTGCGCGCCGAGAAGTTGATCTGCTTCACTGCCGACTGGGCCTCTTGCGCCAGTTGATCGGTCAGCAGGCGATAATCATTTTCCAGCTGGCGACGACGGATCAGAGCACTGCGTGTAGCCGCGTTCGAGGCAAAGCCATCGAAGATGGCCCAGTTGATCCCAATGCCCGCATAGCGGGAAGAAACGGTGTATCGGGTACCAGTACCACTTATGTTAGTTTGTTCATCCTGCGTTAGAGCAAAATTAGCATTCACTTTCGGCCGAAGGCGGGTCTTTGCGTTAGCATAAGTCAAATTCGCGATATCAATCTGTTGGCGCATATTAAACGCGTTCACATTGACCGGATCTTTTTGAGCTAAGAATTCGGCAAGCAGTTGATCGAACGGCCCGGCGGCATAAGGGGCGTCTATGACTGCATCCGGAATCGATTCATCCCCGATACGGCCGATACCAGTCAAGCGGACGAAGGATTTTTTGGCATTGTCGAATTCCAACTCGGCTCGTTCCAAGCTGATTTGGGCCTGATCAGCGTTCATCCGAAAACCATAAATATCCGCTTCGGAAATGACCCGCTTGGACAGACGTTCTTCCTGCTGTATCAACTGATTGCTGACGAATTGTTGGAAAAAGCGTGCCCGCTTTAACGTCTGCTTTTGCACAATCAGGCGCAGGTAGCCGCTGCGAATTTCCTGAGCCAGTAAACGAAACGCTTCCCGGAAACTACCCTGCGCAATTTTATGCTGAATAGCGCCAATTTTGGCATTATTACGTCTTTCACCCCAATAAAACAAAGGCTGCGACAACGATATCGAATAGGGAGTCTTGATAGAGTTATAAAATGGCTTCCCCGCTTCCGACCTCTCAGTAGCATTATTGTAACTATAATTAGCATTGAGTGATGGCAACAGCCCGGCCCGTGTGGCGATGCGATCATTTTCGGCGATCTCCAAATCCAACGCCCGATTCACCATTCTCGGGGACTGCTGAACCGCGCTACGCAAGATAGCATCCAGTTCTGGCATGGTTTTCTCGGGCAGAGGCAGATCGTTGACTGCGGGAGAAGCAGCCTGCAGAAGACAGGCGAAAAGCGGCAGAGCCGCGAGGGGTATCCATGCTTTTTTCATAAGTAAATAAAAGTAAGACCAGTTATCCATGAAGTAATTGCAATCTGGAAATTGTTCCGTGCAGGCAGGCAAAAACAAAGTAATTCAGCTTTCGCGTGAATTTAATTACGGATCAGGGAACATCGCTTGTCTTGGCGCTAGCCGTTTCCCCTCAACCAAAATTGGCAAGTTCCGTCCTTACTGGACGAAAACATCCAAGATCGACGAGATTTTCGCCGGCCCGTGGGCTTAAATTGTCACGGGGCCGTGCAGCAATTTATCCCCCAACCGGGCCGTCGCGCGCTCGAGCACCGTGGGCATCGCATCTTCCATGACTTCGGTGGTGAAGCCCCATTCGTGGAGAAAATTGCCGTGCAGATTTACGAGAAAACCTTCCTCGGTCACCCCCGGCCCCATGGAGGTCGCGAGATATTTGGCCGCATGGAGGTGCGCGAGCAAAGGTTGCACCGCCGCCGGAGCCTCCATCGGTCGGAGCATAAACTCGGCGGTCTTCACAAAGGTATCGGGGAATTTCCAGGCGACGAGCAGCTTCATGCTCACATCGGCATGATGGTAACCAAACACCGTGCGTTCCGCCTGTTCCCAAGTCGTCTTGGCCTGGGCGCAGCAAGTGCGCACCGCCGGATAATATTCGGCGCAGGTATGCGCGAGGGCGAGTTTGCCCAAATCACAGACGAGGCCGGCCGTGTAGGCGGTCTGGGGGTCGATCTTTTCCATCGAGGAAGCAAGCACCTCGGCGGCGATGGCCGTGCACAAGGCATGCCGGCTGAAATCACCCGGCTCCCAACGCAACAAGCCTTTCGATCCCGTTTCCCACCGACTCACGAGAACCAAAGCGGCCAACCGGAAAATTTCTTTGGCACCCAAACGCAAAATCGCGCCATCCAAGGTATCGATTCCACCGCGGCCGAACACCGAGGAGTTCGCCAGCCGCAGGGTGGCGGCGGCCAAGGAGGGATCCAAAGAGATCAAACGCTCGATCTCCGCCGCCGAGCTGTCGTTGCTCTGCAGCACGAGCGCGAGACGGGGCAACAGCGAGGGCGAACAGGGCAAGCGCAGAGCCTTTTCGCAGACTTGATCGATGGTGGGTGGAGGCGGAAGTGGTGCAGTCATGGCAGAAAGAAGTTAAGCGGCTTGTAAGAGTGAAATCGGATCAAGAATAAGTGCAATATTACCATCACCGAGGATGGCACCACCGGCCACACCCGGCAGACCTTGCAAATAGGCCCCGAGGTTTTTGATGACCACCTCCTGCTTGCTGACCATTTCATCGACCATCAGCGCGGAGACGCGGCCGGAATGTTCGACCAGCACCACGATTCCTTCCCACGGTTGCTGGGCATCGCACGGAATATCAAAACGACGATGCAGTCGATGGATGGGTAAAATTCGACCGCGCAACTCCATGACTTCGCCCTGCCCATGGACTGTGCTGATGGATTCGCGCGTGGGCCGCAGCGCCATCTGGACCGAGGTGCTGGGCAAAATAAATCTATCCGTCCCCACGCGGATCACGAGGCCATCGATAATGGCCATGGTCAGCGGCAGCTTGATCTTGAAGGTGGAGCCATGCCCAACCTCGGAAGTGATCTCAATTTTGCCGCGCAGTTTTTGGATATTCCGTTTCACCACATCCATGCCGACGCCCCGGCCGGAAACCGAAGTAACCTTTTCCGCCGTGGAAAATCCGGGGGCAAAAATCAAATTGTACGTTTCCTCACGACTCAACTGGGCCCCGGGTGCGATCAGCCCCTTCTCCACCGCTTTCTTGTAGATGCGTTCCGGGTCGATGCCTCGACCGTCATCCTTGAGTTCGATGACGATATTGCTGCCTTGATGGTAGGCGTGGAGATTGACGGTGCCGGTTTCAGATTTTCCATTAGCCGCCCGTTGCGCCGGGGTTTCCAAGCCGTGATCGAGCGCATTGCGCACCATGTGGACCAAAGGATCGCCGATTTCCTCGACCACGGTGCGATCGAGCTCGGTGTCTTCTCCGCTGACCGTGAAATGAACTTTCTTGGAAAAACTATTGGCGAGATCCCGCGCGAGCCGCTCCATTTTCTGGAACGTTTGTTTGATCGGAATCATCCGCAGCGACATCGCGGTATGTTGCAGTTCCTTCGCGATGCGCGAGAGCTGCACGACGTTACGATGCAGCGGAGAACCTTCCACGCTCAGGACCCGGGCTGACTCGATCAGCTGACTTTGCACGATGACCAGTTCGCCGACCACATCCATGAGAGAATCGAGTTTCTCCGTGTTGACGCGCACGGTCGCACCGGCCGCCGCTTTGGGGGAACCTTGGGTTTCGGCGGGGGCCGCGTGGACGTTAGCGGCTGGCGCCACAGCAGGGGAAACGGCTGAGGCGGTCAGGATCACGGGCGCGATGCCGGGGACCGGGGCTGCCACGGGTTCGGGGATTGTTTCGAGTACCGGAGCGGGCGCAGAAACCTTCGGCGCTGGCGCACTGACCGGTGCCTCGGCACTTTTAACCATCCCGGAAACTGCCTCTTGGGCGAGCCGTTTGACGGAACGCATCAAATGAGCCACCGGAATGATATCTTGGGGAAACACTCCTTTCTCCAAAGCCACCGCCACCTGCTGCGTGAGTGCCTGCAGGGCATCACGGCTTTTCAATATCTCGGTGATGATGACCTGCGAAAGGCTCAGCTCTCCATTCCTCGCCAGATCGAGCAGTGACTCGACTTCATGCGCGAGGGATTGCATGGGCACGAGTCCGAGGAAGCCCGCATTGCCTTTAAAAGTATGGAATGAACGGAACATCGAGTTCAACGCCTCGGGATCATCAGGCTGCTGGTCGAGCACCAGGAGAGCCGCTTCAATTTGTTGCAAATGATCCAGGGCTTCCGCGTAGAATTCGCCGAGCAATTCCTGATTCTCCGCCATGTTGAGTTCCAACAACACATCGATCGCGGCATGATCACCCGCCTCTTCCCTCACTGCGGCTGGAGCCGAGGCCGGGGCGGCATTCGCCGAAAAGTTTTCAGGAGATTTGCCGGCTTTCACCGCCTCCACCGCATTGGGTAGCCACTCAATCAGTGCGCTCAATTGTGCGATGACGGCGGCGCTGAACGGTTGCGCGGCATCTAAAAGTTTATCCAAAGCGCCATGGGTGCTTTTAATGGCGGCATGCAGCGCGGGCTCACTGGCGCAGAGGTCAGCGAGTTCACCCAGCAGGCTGTAGGACGGAATGAGACCTTCATCACGACCGGGCGTGGCAAGCATGGATTCGGAAGCGAGACGATTCAGGGCGTCGTCGAGTGCTTGGTGTTTTTCCGGGGCTAGTGGCATAAGCAAAGAGATGGGATTTTACAGCTGTTGCCTTGGTTATCGGTTCCCGCCGCGAAAACTTAACCGTACAACCAACGTTTTACTGCTAAATATCCCGCGACCCGCGCCGAATAACACTTTGGCGGTCGTCCCGCCTCAACCAATTCTACTTATGAGTTCTGCTCCCGCTCCCGTCACCACTCCCGTCGTTGCATCCAACAAACAGGCAGGCAAATACCTCACCGTCGTCCTCGATAACGAAGCCTATGGACTGAATGTCCTCAAGATTCGCGAAATCATTCGCATGCAGAAAATCACCCCCGTGCCGCAAATGCCCGCCTTCGTGAAAGGGGTCATCAACCTGCGCGGCCGCGTGATTCCGATCGTGGATCTCCGGGTCAAGTTCGGCCTGAAAGCCGAGTTTGCCGAGCGCACCTGCATCGTTGTCGTCCAAGTAAAACTGGCCAATGATCAGATCGTCCAGATGGGCTTGATCGTCGATAGCGTCGAAGAAGTCGTGAATCTCACCGCGCAGGAAATCGAACCCGTCCCCGAATTTGGCGCCAGAATCGACACCACTTATCTCCTCGGTATGGCCAAGATCAAGGATCAGGTAAAGACCCTCCTCGATATCGATCGCGTGGTGGCTCCCGAGACGATGAAGACCATCGCCCAGGCGATCTAAGCAGAGCCATTCACCTTCGCGACAACCCCCATTTTTTGAACCTATGCACTCCCTCACTCTTGGCAAACGCATCGCCCTTGGTTTCGCGGCTATCATCGCCATCACCCTGATCCTCGGCCTGCTCTCCTACAGGAATTTTTATTCCATCAACAGTAACTCCGAATATATCGCGACGGATCCGGTACCTGGCACGATCAAGATCACGAGTATCGCCAGTGCCGTCAAAGAAAATTTCGGTCTGGTCCAGCTCCACCTCAATTCCGCGAACAAAGAAAAATATGCGTCCGCCATTGAACAAAATCGCAGCCGTGTCGATGACTTGATCCGAGAATACGAAAGCACCATCATCACCGATGAAGACAAAACGATGTTTTCCTCCTTCCAAGAGGCCCGGGTGAACTTCGTGACTGAGTTAAAATCTATTCTCGCTCTCAGCACCCAAGGTAAAATCGCCGAAGCCACCTCTCAGGGGGAAAGCCGCTTATTACCCACCTACCAAAACGTCACTGGCGCACTCGACAAACTGGTGGCCTACAATCTCAAGAATCTTCACGAGGGAGTCGCCAACGTGGATGCCTCCGCCCATGCCGGCAAAACCACCGCCCTGATCGGACTGCTCGTGGGCACTCTCGCCGGCATAGGAATTTCATTCACCATTATCCGCAGTATGAAGAACGCTCTGGGTGGTATCACTGACACCCTCGACGCCAGTTCCGAACAAACCGCCAGCGCCGCCCGCCAAGTTTCCAGCTCCAGCCAATCCCTCGCAGAAGGGGCCAGCGAACAAGCCGCCTCGCTCGAGGAAACCTCCGCCTCACTCGAGGAAATGTCCTCCATGACCAAACGGAACGCCGAAAGCGCGCAGCAAGCCAAGCAGGTCGCCGGCAAAGCCCGCGCCGCCGCCGACACCGGTGCCGAGCGCATGCAAGCCATGCAAGCCGCCATGCAGGCCATCACGACCGCCTCTGCCGATATTTCCAATATCCTCAAAACCATCGACGAAATCGCTTTCCAAACCAATATCCTCGCCTTGAACGCGGCGGTTGAAGCCGCCCGCGCCGGTGAAGCCGGAGCCGGGTTTGCCGTCGTCGCCGAAGAAGTCCGCGCCCTCGCCCAACGCTCCGCTGCCGCCGCCAAAGAAACGGCCACCAAAATCGAGGACTCAGTGGCCAAGAGCCAGCAAGGCGCACAGATCAGTTCTGAAGTCGCGAAGAGTTTTGCAGAAATACAAAAAGGCATTCTCCAACTCGACTCTCTCGTTTCCGAGATCGCCACCGCCTCCTCTGAGCAAAGCTCGGGTATCGGCCAAGTCACCACGACGGTTTCGCAGATGGACAAAGTCACCCAAAGCAACGCCGGCAATGCCGAAGAAACCGCCGCCGCCGCCGAAGAGCTCAGCAGCCAGTCGCTCTTGCTCAAAGAAGCGGTCGCCGAACTCCAGTTGCTCGTGGGCGGGGGGAACAACGAATCAAATCGAAATCAACCCACGATCCGGCCGAGCGCACCCGTGCACCAAGCAGCGCCTAAGCACACGCTGAGTATTTCAACCAAGCATGCCCAAGTGCCGATGCATTCCACGCCCACGCCCGGCACGCAGCAGCCCGCTTTACCCTCGCGGAAAGCGACCAAAGTCGCAGCCGCCAAAGCCGACGGCAACGTCGACTTCTTCGAGGATACCTGAGGTTAGACCTGAATGGCGCTAAGTTAAGCGGCAAGATCGTCGTCTGCCTGTAGATCGCCTGCCTGACGTTTCGTCTGCGATAATTTGCTGCGGAATTTCGTAGGGCCGCCCCTTGAGGGCGTGCCGTTTCAGGTGCGCACTCCGGCACGGCCACAAGGGCCGGCCCTACATTCCTCATGCAAAATAGTTGGCAGGATCACGCATGGTAGCATGACGTCCAACCTCCTTAACTTAGCGCCATTCAGGTTAGCCATCCTGATCCAGCCCGCCAGAGACTCGGGACGAGGAAACGAGCTGAGCCTGCCACGGCACAAACCGGATGAACGGTGTCGAGGTGGAGCGCGACCTTCCGACTTCGCCAAGGCTCCGACGGACAAGCCGGGCGCGCTGGGTGCCGGCTCTCGTTGCCAAACTCGCCCGGAGGTCGGGTTCCACCACCGCAGGGGCCTGCGCGGTGAATTTTGAGACCCGTGCCACTTTCCCATCACGTCGGCTCCGCGTCCTCCGCGCTCTCCGCGTTAAATGTCTTTTATCCGAATCTCAGCGCAGTTGAGCTCACCATCATTCCTCGGGATCAACCGCCATTGATTGCAAGTGAGCACGGCGACAACACATGGCCGTTGAGGGCAACGGCCTCTACCTAAATATAATTCCCGAGCGCAGCGGCATTTCACCAGGCCACTCACTGTCTCATGCCATCATTGTCACATCATTCATTGGTGGGAGGGGTTTTACATCCCGACTGAAAAACCGTCGCGGCGTAAAACCGCTCCCACCTCAACCAAGCCAAAGCCAATTCGGCAGATTCGGGCAGAATCGGCAAGCTCACGGCAGGCAAGCTCACGGGCTCAGAAAAGTTTCGGAATATTCAACCCACAAATAAAACACCGCAGCTTTCGCTGCGGTGTGGTGTTTAACGGGGTGTTGTATTTGAAATCAGGTTCCGGCATTGGCCATGGCTGGCGCTGCGGCGGGGACTTTAGTGAGGCTGGCTTTAGCTTCTTCCAGCGTGTCAAAGAAGGCCCAGGTGCGCGTGTCCTCAAAGCCTTTGCACTCGGCGATGATGTGCGCATTCCCCACTAAGGTGAAATGTACACCGAGATCGCGGGAGGTCTGCATCGCCTGCATGAGCAATTTGATGACGCCCATGTGCAGCGAGCGCAGCAGATGGACATCGATCACGGCTTTATTGTGACCGGCATCGACCGCCTCCGAAAGTTTCGGCTTCAAATATGTGCTGATTTCAGCCGTGATGCTGGTCGAGCAATTCTCGGGCACGCGCATGATCAGCACGCCGCTTTCCACGGTGAAATATCGTTGGGAAGTATCCAGGTTCATCGCCTTCGCGACCTTGGACTCCAGCTCGCTGACGTCGATGGGCTTGGTGATCACCGTGGTAAACCCGACAGTTTGGGCCTGCTGTTGTGAGCCCGTATCGGTCTTGACGACCAGACCGAAAACCGGGGTATACTTCGTCTTCACGTTGGTGCGAACCAGACGGAACAGGGTAAACGCCGCATCTTCCGGCAAGGACAGACTGATCATGATGAGATCGGGTGGCGTCTTCGTACAAAAATCAGTGGCCTCGGCGAGCGTGCTGACGCCATGGACTTTCCACGGTGAAGTTTTCAGGCCCTCCTGAATTTGCTGCACGATCGCGGGCTTATCCTCCACCACGAGAAGGGTGGCGGGATCAAAAATCGAGCGAGCCTTCGCCTTGGAATCAGTGAGCGGTTTGAGCTCGATGATCCGGCCGGCTTTCTCGATGAGCACATCCTCCTTGAAAGGTTTAACAATGTAGTCCCGGACGCCGATTTTGGCGACCTTGAGCACGTTGTCTTTGCCGCCTTCGGCGGTGAGCATCATGATCGGAATACCTTTAAGCTGCGGGTCCGACTTGATCTTGGTGAGCATCTCCACGCCGTCCATCACCGGCATGGTGACGTCGAGCAGAATGAGATCGGGCATCTCCTTGGCGGCGATGGCGAGCCCCTCGACTCCATTGGCGGCCTCAAGAATTTCGCAGTCAAATGACTTGAATGCTTTCCGCACAATAATGCGGACGGTTTTAGAATCGTCGACGGTAAGGATTTTGTTGCGCATGGCTGATCGGATGAATTTTTATAGGCGATTATTCGCCCACCTTGATGAGAATGTCGGTCACGATGCATTGGCCGGCACTTTGAAATTTATAGATGTAACGTTGGACTTCCGCGATGGGCTCGATGGAAAAATTGCTGCCCCGCAGAATGGTCGGGATGGTGAGCTTGCAGGGAAACCCCGCATCGCTGAGGCCGTTTTTGAAACAACCGACGGTCATGTTGGTGAGTTCACCGATGGCATCGTTCACCACTTCATCGCCGGCTTCCTCGATCTCCTCTTCGGTCATGCCGAGCATGTGACTGGTGGCGATACGCGCAAAGGAGACATCGAGGTAAAGATAGATGAGTCCATTGACATCACCGAGGAAACCCACGGTGCCCACAATTTGGGGCTGACTGGATTGGCCATCCACGGGAATGGGTGGCCAGCAGTTGGTTTGATCGGTGAGAACGCAGAGTTCAGCTTGGCGGCCAAGCATAGTGACAAATACTTCGCCGATCGCTCGGTTGATATTCTCACGGATGAGATTTTCGGAAATTTCCTGTGTAGCGGGCATATGGGTAATTCGGCTTGGCCATAAAAAGCCTTTCCGCCCTAATCGGCGCACCTCGCCACCGACTTAACCGGTATTTTCAGGCAAGACCGCAAATAATCAGCCCGTTAGTCTGCCAGATCAGCTCCGACCTCGACTGGATCGCCGGCATCGCGATATTCCTGCAATTTATTGCGCAAGGTGCGGATACTGATGCCAAGCAACTCTGCCGCCTTGGTGCGATTCCCCGCAGTCTGCACGAGGGAGGCCTTGATGGCCTGTTTTTCCAGTTCGGCGATATTGAAAATCGCGCCGTTATGATCCGCTGCGGCAGGCGAAGTCCCCTCACCCAGCGGATGATCAAAAGACGCATCAAACTTTTGCTTGGCAGCCACGGACGGTTCGAATTCTTGCATCGCACTCGCGAGCAGCGTTTCGCCCGAGCCCACCCCAACGACCGAAGGCAGCCCCAAAGAAGAGGAGGAAATCATCCGGCCATTTTCAGTCAGAATCACCGCCCGCTCGATCGTGTTTTGCAGTTCGCGCACATTGCCGGGCCAACGGTAGGCCAGCATGGCCTTGAGCGCGGATTCGGAAAAGCCCGCCACCTTTACGCCCATCTTGCGCGCACACCGGGTCAAAAAATGCTCCGCCAAAGGCAAAATATCTTCCGGGCGCTCGCGCAACGCCGGCACATGCACCGGAAAAACATTCAAGCGGTAATAGAGATCCTGCCGGAACGCGCCCTGCTCCACATTGCTCAGCAAATCACGATTCGAGGTGGCGAGGATGCGGACATTTACCTTGATGGTACGATTGCCCCCCACCCTTTCAAATTCGCGTTCCTGCAATACGCGCAGCAGTTTCGCCTGCAGATTGAGGGGAATTTCGCTGACCTCGTCGAGCAACAGCGTGCCTTGATTCGCGAGTTCGAAGCGGCCTTCCCGCCGCTCGGTGGCTCCGGTGAAGGAACCACGCTCGTGCCCAAAAAATTCGCTCTCAATCAGGTTTTCCGAGACCGCCGCACAATTCACTTTGATAAATGGGTTCTGCCGGCGCGGACTGCGACGGTAAAGCTCGCGGGCCACCATTTCTTTGCCGGTACCGTTTTCCCCCGTGATGAGCACCGTGGCATCGGTGGGAGCCACCCGCTCGATCAACTGGCGCAAGCGTAACATCACCGGACTCCGCCCCACGATGGCACCTTCATCATCACCCTGCTGATCACTGAGCAGCTTATTAACCGACAACAGCTGCCGGTACGACTGGGCTTTCTTGAGCAGAATATCGATTTGGGACGGGCTGAAGGGCTTCAGCACATAATCAAAAGCCCCTGCCCGCATGCAGGCCACCGCTGATTCAATCGACCCGTAACCCGTGACCATCACCACCAAGGGTCGCTCGGGCAACGTCGCCAACCGCTCGAGAAATTGCTGTCCATCGCCATCCGGCAACCGGATGTCGAGCATCACCAGATCATACGATTCCTTTAATAATTGCGCTTCCGCCGCTGCCAAAGAATCAGCGACCGCTGCGACAAATTTTCTCCTCAGGAAAATCTCAGTGAGTAGATTCCGGACAACGGGTTCATCTTCAACGATGAGGATTTTCTCGAATGACATCAGGCAACTGCTCGCGCCGGGCAAACGGGCGTTAGCAGACCATGACGGTTAAAGCCCCATCCGGCCGGATTCAAACAAATCCTGCGGAAATCGTCGCTGAGGCTTTCATGGCCTCCGCCTGCAATTTTCCCACATGCGCCAGCATCTCACTTGGCGCATAGGGCTTCTGCATGAAACGAACCATGCGTCCAGACTTGATCGGGCCCAAATTCAAGTAGGCTACGCTGCCGCTGCTCAGCAACAGAGGCAGCTCAGGCAACTGTTCCCGGAAGATTTGGCAAAAATCCCGGCCATCACCATCAGGCAATCGACAATCAGATAATACCAGCGCGATCAAATCCCGATGCTGATTAAATTTATCCACGGCCTCCCGCCCACTTTGGCCCCAGATGACATTCAAGCCGCATTTGCCCAGCAAAACTGTCAACAGACCAGCGATACCCTCATTGTCCTCGATGATCAGCACCGTATCGCGAGAGACGCCCCACGGCTTGCCTGATAAGCTTGTCGCCAAGGCAAAAGGAGATTGTGGGTGGAGGTCCATATATGGCCCAGTGTGGGCTAAAGTGATTTTATCGGGTGTTTTCGCGAATTCTTTAGCGATTTTTGCTAAAGAAACCGCGGGATAGACCGATGCTACTAAGGCCCGCTTTAACGGTTCGTTTCATCGCCATGCACACCCGCTTACTCTCATTTCTTTCCGACATCGAATGCTCCATGGCTGCAGATGACCCGGCTCCCTCTGACGGTTCCTGGGAAACCACGAGGACCGTGAACTACAACCAAGGCTTGGCCCGACTGGTACTCAACGTGCGGTTGCCCGACACCAAAATCGAACCGCGAGGTATAATCATGCTGCAAAGTTTTTTGCTAGCCGATGAATCCACCTGCTTGAAAGCCATCTTATCGTGGACCGGTTCCGATGCCAAAGTAACGAAATCAATTTATTCAAAACCCGAAATGAACTGGACTTCAGAAGCGAGGAAAGTCGCGGCTGAATGGATGGCTGGAGCGCCAGCCCAAACGCTTTCAGCGACGGAAACTCACGGCGCGCTGAATTCCAGTATCGAAGCGGCGGTGTAATTTCGGCGGAAAGATCGCCCACCCATCCGGTGAAACCAATGGGGAGTTCCGCCTTTCAGATCCGCGAACCCAAGCCTTACGCTTAAGCGGCGGTATTTAATTTCGATTCCACGATCCGCAGGGCCGTCACATAGGCAGGAGCAACCCGGGAGAGGCGCGTGCGGGCTTCATCGATGCGCCGCAACTCGGACTGTAGTCGCCCTAACTGGGCATCTAAAAAATGTCGGCTCTGTTGCCGGCGATCAACCAGGCTCATGACTTTCCCTTTGAGCTGGGCGACCTCCGGATGAATGGCCAAGGCAGAGAGTTGATCGACCAGCGGCGCCGCCCGTTCCTGCAAGGCGACGGCATCCACATAATCCAAAGTACGGAGCAAGATGGATTCTTGCGCCGTCAAATCCTCCAAAGCCATCAGCAATCGGGTTGCCGTCTGGAGGGGCGTTTCCATCAGGCTACATTCCTAATGCTCGGACTGGAATTACTGTCGTTCTGCTTGAGCATTTCCGCCCAGGCAGTGCGCACCTCGCCGAGCAGTCGCTCGACCTCGATCACCGGTTCAACCTGCTTGCGCATATTGGCCTCAATGAGGCGATGAGAATAATAGTCGTACAACCGGTACATCTCGCGCGCAAATTTTCCGTCGCCCGCGTCCAGATTGAGCGTGCCCTGCAATTCCGCGATGATGTTCTGGGCTTTGACCAATTGATTATTGATCACGGCTATCCGACTCATGTCGTCGGGCGGCCTATTGAAAGCTTCCCGGGTGATCGCCAAGGATCGCAACACTCCGTCAAACAACATCAGGACCAGTTGACCGGGACTGGCGGTGACAACCGAATTGGTGCGATACGCGCGAGCGCAATCTGAGGCGACCATGGCCGTAGTGCTTAGCTTTGGTCTTCGGAGAAGTCGGGCGAATTGATGATCGCTTTGCCCACTTGGTGAAGAATTTCCGCGGAGGGATAAGTAGGATCAGCCGCCAACGCGCGACCGCGCTCAACCACCTCGGGTCGAATCTCCGGCTGGCGCGTCAAGGCGACTCGCAAAGCGTCGGAATTTGCAGCGGAGAACTGATCTCCGCCGTCCGGATTGCGAATAACCACCTTGGGGCGGGTTATTTGAACAGCATCCGCACGCGGAGTCCGTTCTGAAGAGGATGTAGAATTAATCATGGGCTTTCGTTATGTATTACGGTCCGCCTCTGACTGGGGCACAGGGAACGCCGTTGATTGTTAACCTTAACTTCGTCCGTGGTGGGCCAATCTTTAGCATAAAATACGATAATGACAGAGGTGATAGTCAGCGAGGCGGCAAGGTGTCAAACATGGCTTCTGCCGCATAGGCCGCAAACCGTCGGGGACTTTGAAAGATCCCCGCCGCCATATCCCCTGGTAAGCCGGCATTGCCTTTTTTGCGGCTGGCTCGTTTCACACTGTTTACCACGGCCGGATTCGCCGAAGAAAAGGAGTCATCGAAGGTCCAGACCAGTCGGACATCTTGGATGGTGGCCAATTTCGCCCGGAATCCCACCGCCACCGGTGGGTAAGGCTGATAAAGGGTGAGATCAACAAAGAGCACGGCTTCGGCTCCATAGGCGCGTCCGAGCTCTTCGAGAAATCCGTGCGGTAACACGGCGGCAGAAGAGAACTCCGGCTGGTGATAGCGTCGTTGAATTTCCTCCCGGGAAATTTTCACGACCTCAAAATGGGCCGACATCTGCAACGCGCTCAACAACACCTCATCCATCGCCAGCGTGGCCTCGGCCTCAGCAATATGTCCGCCATAAATCGGCAGGACCAACACCCGCCGGAGCGTCGCCGACAACTGTTTTTCTCCACTAAAGTTTGTGGGCGTGAAGAATTCTTTATTCTGCGCCTCGTCTAAAAAATCCTCCCGCCACGACTGACAACCGAGTGACAGCAGGAGAATCCCCATCGCCATGAACCGATAGGCCATGCCCCACCGACGGGTTGTTGGAAAGGGAATCATTAATTGGAGGATGTATTAAATGCCTTGTTCAGCGCATCCCCTTGCGACTTGAGCTTGGACTGAGCCGATTCCATCGCGATGAAGCTCGATTCCAACACGGCCCGTTGGGCGGCCAGCCGGCGTTCGATCGTTTCGATCTGTTTATCTATGTCGGTATTGGATTTGGTCAGCTGCTTTTGCTTCGTCGTGCCCGACGTGGTCAGCAAGGTCAGATAGTTATCCATCACGTCCGACAAACCCGTGGTCGCAGTTTGGAAAAACGCCGCGACATCACTGGGTTTTTCCCTCAGCGCCGTATCCAGCTTGGCGCCATTTTTGATCACCAAGCTGCTCGTGCCCGAAGTGAAATCGATTCCCAAATGTTCCAAGCGCGCGATGGTGCCGGACAGTCCCGGAATAGTCGCAAACACCCTTGAGCGCAAATTGCTCGCCCACGACTGAATTTCCCGATCACTGCTGAGCAACGAGGTTTTCACTTTCCCATTAAGCGTCGTGACCTTCGTCTGCTCATCAATGAAGCTCTGCACCTCATTGTATTTCGTAATGAAATTTTCAATGGACGTGCGCATGCCCGCTGTATCGCCACTGACGGAAATGGTCTGCGTCGCCGCAGAATCCACCGTGATGTTCAAGCCTTCAATCCCGTGCGCCGTCGAGCTCAGGGTGTTACTGGTACTCGTCAGCACCGCCCCACCATTAATCGTGAACTGAGCATTGTTGCCGCGAGTCAAGGTCATGCTACTGGACAACCCCAGGGCCTCCATGAGGCCACCGGTGGCTTCACTCACGCCGATACCCACATCACCGGTGACACTGTTGCTGAGAACGACCCGGTCATTCGATCCATCGTAAGCCGCGGTGACCCCAGCCGTAGATTGATTAATCCGCTGCATCACCGAGGTCAGTGAATCCGTATTCACATTGTAACTGATACTGACTCCGTTGAGGGAAAACGACCCGTTGCCCGAGCCATCCACTGCCGTGATCCCGGCAGTGAGTCGCGCACTGGCCAACATGGCCGACTTGTTCACCGAACCCAGTTTGCTCGCACTCTCGACACTCGGACTATTGTTATTTGATAGCTTCATCGCCGAGAGAAAATTGCTGGTGTCATTCGCCGCACCCAAGACAAGCGTGCCACCGCCACTCAGCGTGATCTTGTCCGTCAAATGATCGTAGCTCGCGGTCACGACCCCGCTCGTTGCCGTGGAAATCGCCGAGAATACCTGGTCGAGCGAATCGGTGAGCGCGATGGTTACTTTCTGGCCGTTGACCGTAAAAGCGCCTGCACTGACCGCCGTGGAGGTCGGCAGATTGGCGAGGGTCAGGCCGGAAACATCGTCGGACACCGGGTTAAGCGCGTTACCGATGTCAGAGGTGCCGGTGCGACGGGAAGCGGTCGCTAACTGGGAAACGGCGATTTGATAACTGCCGATAGCGGTACCCGCCGCGGCGGCAGGAGTCCACGTTGAGTTGGTCGTGGTCGACGCCGCTTTTCTTGTACTGAAAAGATTTTCGGCTCCCAACGCTGTCGCCGAGGCATTGAGCGCAGTCAGCCTCGTCTGCAGGTTGGTATACGCCGTGGCCTTGCTGGTATTGGTCGTCTTCTCAGTAGCTAGCTTATCCGCAGGGATATGCTCAGCCGTCATCAACTGATCGACGAGAGTCTTCCAGTCAAAACCTGAGACTAATCCTGAGAGTTGTAAGCCGGGCATAAAATGAGCGGGGACACTGCCCCAATCATCTATCGTCCAACCCGCAGTAAACTTAAGGGGACTTCGGAATATTTTGGCGATTTTTTGCCAAATTTCCGTCCCCTGCCTTCCCCACTCAAAACACCCCGCCTTCCGCCACTATTCCGCCGCACTAAAAATTTATTTCCGCATCAATTCGCTAAATGTTTTCAGGAAACGGACCGATACTTTATTTGCCGCGGGTTATGTGACTCCGGCCAGCCCGCACCGGGGCTGACTCTCCCGGAGCCGAATGCGACACGGACGTCGCGCTTTAAGATCAAGGAAGATAACCATGTCTGTCGTAATCAATACCAATACCTCGGCTGTCACCGCCGCCAATAACCTAGCCTCCTCCAACTCCATGCTGCAAAAGAGCCTGAACCGGCTCTCCAGTGGCACCAGAATAGTGAGCCCAGCCGATGACGCCGGCGGCCTCGCTGTATCGATGAAGTTGTCCGCCTCCGCCCGCCGTCAAGGTGCGGTCGCGATCAACATCGGCAACGCCACTTCGCTCCTGCAAACTCAGGATGGCGCCCTCAAAGTCAGCGGCAAGGTACTGGAACGTATCAGCGAACTGAAGGTGTTATACAACGACGTCACGAAGAGCGCCACGGATCTGGCCAACTACAACACCGAGTTTACGGCACTCTCCGCCCAGTTAACCGCCAACGCCACGGAAACTTTCAACGGTGTGGCGCTGTTCGGTTCCAACAGTATCGGCCAGGTATCGGTGGTGGAAAGTGGCAGCACCTCGAGCGCCGTCACCATCGCCGCCCGCGATATCACCAACTCCAGTACCGGTGTCGGGACCATCACCGCCGCCACCTCCCTGTCCTCCATCACGGTGGCCCAAATTTCCTCAGCCATCGAAAACGTGGCGACCATGCGCGCCACGAACGGCTCGGAACAAAGCCGCTTCGGTTTCGCCGCCGAATTGATCACGGTGAACAAAGCCAATCTCGAAGCCGCCACCAGCCGCATCCTCGACGTGGATGTCGCCGCCGAATCCACGCAGCTCGCCCGATTTAATATCCTGACGCAGGCCGGCACCTCCATGCTCGCCCAGGCCAACCAAAGCGCCCAATCCGCACTCAAGCTCCTCCAGTAATTGACTGACTAAAAACCAGCTCATCCGCCGCCTCCGGGATTGGCCCCGACCTCCGGTCCCATCCCGCCCTTTTCCTCATCATTTTCTAAACCACCCAACCCTTTCTCACGCACTCTCGCGTGAACCACTTTGCGGCAATTGCCGCGACGGCCCGCACCGGGGCCGATTCTCCCGGGGCCGCCCGCGACACGGAAGTCGCAAGTTAAAATCAAGGAAGAAATACCATGTCAGTCGTAATCAATACCAACTACTCGGCCACCGTTGCCTCCAACAACTTGGCTGCCTCCAATGCCATGCTGCAGAAAAGCCTTAACCGGCTCTCGAGCGGCACCCGGATCGTCAATCCATCAGATGACGCGGGCGGTCTCGCCGTATCGATGAAGTTATCCGCCGCTGCCCGCCGTCAAGGCGCAGTCGCCAACAACATCGGCAACGCCGTCTCCCTCCTGCAAACTCAGGATGGTGCGCTCAAAGTCAGCGGCAAGGTTCTTGAACGTATCAGCGAACTCAAGACCCTCTATGCCGACGTCACCAAGAGCGCCACGGATCTGGCGAACTACGATACGGAATTCGCCGCTCTGTCGGCCCAGTTAGTCGCCAACGCCACGGAAACGTTCAACGGGGTCGCCCTGTTCGGTTCCTCCAGCGTTGGCACGGTGTCGGTCGTGGAGAGTGGCAGCACCACCAGTGCCGTCACCATCGCCGCCCGCAATCTCACCAGCACCAGCTCCGGTGTCGGCGTGATTTCCGCGCAAACCTCGCTGTCCTCAGTCAGTGTGGCCCAAATCTCCACCGCGATTGAGAACGTGGCAACCATGCGCGCCACCAACGGTTCGGAACAAAGCCGCCTCGGCTTCGCCGCCGAATTGATCACGGTCAACAAAGCCAACCTCGAAGCCGCCACCAGCCGCATCCTCGATGTCGACGTCGCATCAGAATCCACGCAACTCGCGCGTTGGAACATCCTGACGCAGGCCGGCACCTCAATGCTCGCCCAGGCCAACCAAAGCGCGCAGACCGCGCTCAAGTTGATCCAGTAATCAGCTCCGTCTCCCTGATGGCTGACTGATTTCCGGGGGCCGCCGCCCCAGCCGGCGCGGCCCCTCCTTTTCTCTCTCCTCGCCTCTTAATCCCAACCCTTTCCTCCTTCACACGCCCACAAGCGTGTACCCCTTTGCGGCTCACGTCGCAAACGGCGCGATCCGGCGCCGCTCCCCCCGGATACGTGGCGACGACGGACGTCGCATAAATCAAGGATAGATACCATGTCAGTCGTGATTAATACCAACTATTCGGCTACGGTTGCCTCAAACAACCTGGCCTCGTCCAATGCAATGCTGCAGAAAAGCCTTAACCGGCTCTCGAGCGGCACTCGTATCGTCAATCCATCTGATGATGCCGGCGGTCTGGCCGTCTCGATGAAATTGTCTGCCGCCGCTCGCCGTCAAGGCGCGGTTTCAAACAACATCGGGAATGCCGTCTCGCTTCTGCAAACTCAGGATGGTGCTCTCAAAGTCAGCGGCAAGGTTCTCGAGCGCATGAGCGAACTCAAGACCCTCTACGCCGACGTCACCAAGGGCGCCACGGATCTGGCGAACTATGATACAGAGTTCGCAGCTCTGTCGGCCCAGTTAACCGCCAACGCTACGGAAACATTCAACGGGGTCGCCCTGTTCGGTTCCTCCAGCGTCGGCACGGTGTCGGTCGTGGAGAGTGGCAGCACCTCAAGTGCCGTCACCATCGCGGCCCGCAATCTCACCAGCACCAGCTCCGGTGTCGGCGTGATTTCCGCCGCTACGTCCCTGTCCTCTGTTTCCGTGGCGCAAATCTCCACGGCGATCGAGAACGTGGCGACCATGCGCGCGACCAACGGTTCGGAACAAAGCCGTCTCGGCTTTGCCGCCGAATTGATTACTGTGAACAAGGCCAACCTGGAGGCAGCTACCAGTCGCATCCTCGATGTCGATGTCGCATCAGAATCCACGCAACTCGCGCGTTGGAACATCCTGACGCAGGCCGGCACCTCGATGCTCGCCCAGGCCAACCAAAGCGCCCAGACCGCGCTTCGCCTGATCCAGTAAACAGGTCCCCCGAGTGGTAGTTTGATTCGCTTAAATCCGGGCCGCCTGCAAAGGCGGTCCGGACAAGGCGGACCGAGCCACCGCAAGCGGAGGCCCCGCTCTGAAACGGGTGCGCAAAGGCAGCATCAGTATAAGACGTAAAGTTGGAAGAAGGCCCCGGCTCACCGCCGGGGCCTTCGCTTTTTCGGACATGAACAAAGAATCTTTGAGACTTCAGGAGGTAGGGCGCGTTATCCTTAACGCGCCGATGACACCGCACGGCGGGTTAAGGATACCCCGCCCTACCAATAGTCCAAAAAATTAGTCATTAGTATGAGCCGCACTTACCCTCCGCCCCCCGCCCTCCGCCCTCCGTCCTCACCTCATCGGGCCGGACGTCTGACCGGAAACTCGGCGCTTGATCCTCACTGATTCACCCCTTGCCTTGCCCAAGGACACCGACGTCCTCCGATTCCCTCCCCTCCACCATGCCTCCCTCTGATTATCTAAAAAAGCACGGCGTGATTTTCTATTTCCCCGAGAAAGAATTCCATCCGGAAAATATCCACTATGCCGCCGCGTGTCTCACCGAGGGATTACAAACCCTGTCCATTCCGATCTACGCCAACGTGGAGCATCCCCTGTTCATCAAACGCGAAATCCTCGACTGCCGGGAAGGGATCATCGTGTTTTATGTGACCGAAAATAACTATTCGGAAGCCCTCATGACCGGCATTGCCCAGTTCAAAGCCCGGCATAAAATAATTCTCAGCATGGCCGATATTCATACCGCCATCCTTACGCCCCCCAACGTACCGAGCCTGATCACCCATGAAAATCGTTTTCTGGAAATCAAAGGTCACCGCCTCCCCTGGGTCTTCGGCCTCAGTCAACCGCGCATCAAAGCGGCATCCGCAGAGCCGCCTTTCGCCGAGCGCCAGCGCGTGTTGCTCCGAAACTTCCGCCCCTCCCATGGTCAAAGTGTACGTGCCGCTCTCGACTTGGTTCTGCTGCCCCATCTCGAAAAACACTTTCAAATCGATCACCACATCGCCGCCGATCATTTTCCCCGGCTCGCCCGCTCCCTCGGTTGCCTGGCCTACGGCGGCCAATTTGTCTCCGATTTAAACCGCAACAGTTACTTCGCCACCGACCCGACCAACCATGGGCCACTCACCTTCCGGCAAGACCCGCTCATCGTCCGCTGGGACAGTTGGCGTTTTTGGGAATCCTTGGCCGCTGGCTGCCTCACTTTCCAGTTGGATTGCGAGAAATACGGTTTTCAACTACCGGTCATGCCGCGCGCCTGGGAAGACTATATTCCCGTCGATCTGTCTGACCCCAAAGGCACGGTAGCACGACTGATGGAGCTCGAACCACGCTGGGCCGAGATCGCCACGAACGGCAAAAAATGGGCCCTCACCCACTACGCCCCGGCACCCACCGCCCTCCGTTTCCTCACTTTAGTCAACCAACTCTACCCCGCGTAACACCGCTGTTCGCCCGCGTCTACACCCGCAATGAAACCCGTCGAACTCCGTCGTCTCCTGCAAGCAGGCATCACCTTGCAGACGGCCGGAAAACAATCGGAAGCCGCAATAATTTTCGGCCAAATCCGCCGGCTCGATCCGCGCCAGCTCGACGCGTGGCATCTCGGCGGCAACTGCGCGCTCCTCCAAGGCAATCCCGCCGAGGCCGCCGAATTGTACGCGCAAGCTCTGCGCCTGAATCCGAAATCCGCCACCCTCGCCACCTGCCTCGGCGTGGCCCGCCTGGCGCTGGGCGATCAGGCCGGCGCGGAAAAAAATCTGCGCGCCGCCGTGCGCCTCGAACCGAAGAACCCCGCGATCTGGGACCAACTGGCCACATTGCTCAGCACCGCTGGCCGCTACGACGAAGCAGTCACATGTCATCGTCAGGCCGTCACCTTCGGTCCGAAATCCGCGCAGGCTTGGCACGGTTATGGCGCAACTCTTGCTAATTTAAATCAGTCCGCCGAGGCGCTCGAATGCGAACGCCGCGCCCTCGCCGCCGATCCCGCCTACGCGCCCGCCCGCCGCGGCTACGCCGTCACGCTGCAGAAATGCCACCGCGTCCCCGAGGCGGTGCGTGAATATGAAATCATTCTCGCAGCCAACCCCCGGCAACTCGACGTCCAGAGCCACCGGCTCTTCGCTCTCAATTATCTGACGGACTCAACTCCTGCTTCGTTGTTCGCCGCGCATCGCGCTTTCGGCAAACTGGTGGAATCCACCGCAGTTGTCCCGATGCTGCCGAACTCGCGCGAACCGGAACGCAAGCTGCGCGTGGCGTTTTTCTCCGCCGATTTTCGCGAACACTCGGTCGCGTATTTCATGGAGCCGCTGCTCCAGCATCTCGACCGCAGCCAATTCGAGATCATTATCTACAGTACCTGCGCGCGGCCCGACGCCGTTACAGCGCGTTTCCGTGCACTCGCTGATCTCTGGCGCGATTTTCCCAGCCAGGTGGAAAACGTAATCGAACCGATCATCCGCGCCGATGCCCCGGATATCGCCGTCGATCTGGGCGGTCACACCGGGCTCAGCCTGCTGCCCCTTTTCGCCCGTCGCCTCGCCCCGGTGCAGATCAGTTATCTCGGTTATCCCAACACCACCGGATTGCGCGCGATGGATTACCATTTCGTCGATGCCCTCACCGATCCCGTCGACGAGGCTGATCCATTCCACACCGAGCAGCTCGTGCGCTTCGCTCCGACCGCATGGGCCTACGCCGCGCCAACAGCATCGCCCGCCCCAGCTCCACCACCTTCACTCACGCGCGATCACGTCACCTTTGGTTCATTTAATAATTTCTCCAAGATCACTGATGAAATGCTGCGCCTGTGGTCGCGCCTGCTCACGAATGCGCCCCGCTCACGCCTGCTGTTGAAATCAACCGGCCTCGCCGATACCGCCATCGTCGCCCAGATTCGCACCCGGCTGCAATCGGCCGGATTGCCCGCTGAACGCGTCGAGCTAGCGGGTTTCACCAACACCACGGCCGAACATCTGACCGCGTATTCCCAAATCGACATCGCCCTCGACACCTTTCCCTACAACGGCACCACCACCACCTGTGAAGCGCTCTGGATGGGCGTGCCGGTGGTGACGATGCAAGGCGATCGCCACGCCGCCCGCGTCGGCGCGAGTTTGCTTCAAGCTGTCGGGCATCCAGAATTAATCGCCCTCACGCCGGAGGACTATCTCGCGACCGCCACGCAACTCGCCGCCGATGCCGCCCGCTTGACCGCGCTGCGCCAAAATCTGCGCGCGGACATGCAGCGTTCAGTTTTAATGGATCACCCCGGCCAAGCCGCGCGTTTCGGCACCGCGCTGCGCGAGTGCTGGCGAAATGGGTGCACCAAGAAATCGTAGCCGGCAAGATTGCGAAAACAGGAACAAGCGTTCTGTTGTGGGCGGGGTGCCCACCTTGTCCGCCATAGCCTTGGCGACGGAGGAACCCCGCTGGAACCATGCCTCGCCGGGTGAGGGCACCCGGCCCACAATTCAAACGAGTAGCGCTTTAATGCAGGGCCGCTGCTTGCGGCGGCCTATAGCGTATAGCCGTGGCCGGCGCATCGGCCTTCGCCAAGGCTCAGACAGCCTGACCCCAGCCCGTGGAGCGAGCGGTAACGAGGAAACGAGCTGAGCCTGCCACGGCACCAACCGGATGAACGGTATCGAGGTGGAGCGCGACCTCCGGGCGCGCTGAGTGCTGGCTCACGTTGCCAAACCCGCCCGGAGGTCGGGTTCCACCTCGGCAGAGGCACGCGCGGTGAATCTTGTGACCCGTGCCACTTCTCCCTCACGTCAGGCTCCGCGCTCTCCGCGCCGTTGCTGCCCGGCTGGCAGCCCGGCATTTGTCCGGGCCGGTCGCCCGGCAAACCGCCCTCCGCGTTAATTGTATTTCATCCCAAATCGCGGCGCCGTTGAGCTCACTCTCATTCCTTGGGATCAGGATGTCTGAGACTACATTCTCCCCCCTCCGACGCCCACCCACTGCAGGCTCCTACAAAAAAATACGAACGTAGCGAATTTCCCCTGCCCCCCTCACGCCGATTTCTTCAACAGCGTATCGCGCACCCAGGCGATCACCGGCGGCAATCCTTCAGCGAGCGGAGTCGGTGAAAACGCCGGCAGCAAACGGCGCAGCTTTTCAATCGAGAGGCACTTCGAGCGCGCGCCGACATACTTGCTGGTGTCGTACTGGATCGCCGCCGGATCGTAGCCGACCTCGGCGCAGATCAACCCGGCGAAATCCCGGATGGAGTGCTCGGTGCCACTGCCGAGATTCACGATCTCGTTGTCCACCTGATCGGCGAGCTGCAGCGCCGTGCGGACAAAATCGCCGACGTGGATGAGCTCGCGCCGCTGATGACCGTCGCCCCACAACGTCACCGGCGCGCCTTCCTGCGGGCCGAGCATAATCTTGCGGATGAGATCGAAAATAAAATGTAGCTGGCGTCCATCGGCATGGTAACCTGGCCCGTAAAGCGTCGAGGGCACGAGCGTCAGATGTTTCAAGCCGTATTGCTGAGCGAGCGAACGCTGGCCGACGAACATCATCCGCTTCGTCATCGCGTAAGTGAACAGGCTCTCGATGGGTTGACCATCGAGGTAATGCGCCTCCGTCAACGGCAGCTCCGGCGAATACGCGCAACTGGTGCCCATGCTGACGAGCTTCGCCTGCGGCTGAAATTCCGCCCACCACGCGAGCACCGAAGTATTGAGGCACTGGTTGCGCACCCATTGCTCGCCCGGATGGCGCAGGCAGAAATCGCCGGCCTGCGTCCACGCAGCGAGATGGAAGATGCGGTCGAAACGTTCGCGGTTCCACGGATCGAGCGCGCCTTCGTGCAACAAATTGCATTCGCGCGAACTCGGAGCGACGACCGTGTGGCCGCCCTTTTTCAAAGCGTCCTGCAAATGCCGTCCGAGAAATCCGCCGCCGCCAGTGACAAATATTTTCATAGCGTCAGACTTCGCGCGGGTTCACGGGGAAATAAAATTCCACACCACTCGCGATCAGATCGCGGTTTCGCTCGAGGATTTCCTGCTTAAAATTCCACGCGAGCACGTAATAAACATCCGGCTGCTCCGTCAGTTCCTGTTCGATGCTCACCGGAATGTGGCTGCCGGGAGCGATCAGGCCGCGCCGATGCGTATTCCGCTCGGTCAGGCATTCGATCAAGTCGGGTTGAATCCCATAATAATTCAACAGCGTGTTGCCCTTCACCGGGGCTCCGAGGCCGTAAACCCGTTTGCCGTCGGTGCGACACTGGCGGAGGTAGGCGAGGTTTGCGGTTTTGTTTTTCGCGATCCGCTCCTGGAACGCGTGATACCACGGCAAAGTATTCGCGCCCGTCTCATCTTCCGCCAAACCCAACGCTTCGAGGCGCGCCGTCGGTTTGGCCCGGGCGAGGTGCGTGGCATGAGCGATGATGGAGCCGCCGTGGATCGGCGAAAGTTCCGCATCGAACAACGCGAGGCCGTGACGCCGCAGCAATTTGTCGATCGTCCGCACATTATAATAGAGCAGATGTTCGTGGTAAATCTGGTCGAAGGCATCGTTCTCCACGACGCGTTTCATATAGAGAAACTGGATGACAAATACGCCGTCGTCCGCGAGACAGAGCCGGATGCCGTCGGTGACGGAGTGCAATTCCTCGAGATGAAAGAACACGCCGGACGCGTTGATCACCTCGAATTTCCGGCCGATCTCCCGCGCCGTCTCGACGTTGAAGAACGCCCGCTTGGTGGTGAGCCCCGCCTGGTTGGCCAGTTCCGAGGGCAAACCGGCCGGCTCCACGCCGAGAATATCGTAACCGAGCTCGCGGTATTGCCGGAGCTGCGTGCCATCGTTCGAGCCGATGTCGAGCATGGCCTTTTTCGGGCGCGACGCGAAATAGCGCTGATCCACCTCGGTGGCCACTTTCCGAAAATGATCGCCGAGCGTTTTGGTCGTGCCCGAGAGATAAGTATGTTCGGTGAACATCGTTTCCTTGGGCACCGTGTAATCGAGCTGGGCCGTGCCGCACGACGCGCAGAGCACCACGCACAACGGATAGGTGGGTTCGTGGCCGACATCGGCGGGCTTGAGGAAATGGTTGGCCCACGGTTGAACCCCGAGATCAACGGCGGTATCGAGGCGGGTGGAATCACAGACGCGGCAGATCATGGGAGGAACGGGGTCAATCCACGCAGCACAAATCGGGCGCCGGCAAAAAACGCAGGCACCGAGCCGGGGGTGGCGGCTTCGCCAGAATGGAAATGCTTCATAGCGGGCAGAAATTCGATGACTGGGAGTAGTCACCGTGCCCCTCGCTATCGACACCAAACCAAGGTGATTAACAAATATTTTCCGCTTCGTCCTAAAATTCCGCCACGATGTACCGATTACTTGAGCAATGCCTACCGCAACTCTCCCCTCCCGGCCCAAGCGCGCCGTGGTTCGTACCAGCCACGTACCCCACACCAAAAATATTCTCCCGCGCCACTCTGGATCGCCCTTCGCTCCTTCCGCTTCATCCGCTTCCTCTGCCACCACCGGCCGCGACACGATGGTGATTTCCCGCGCGCCCATCCGCGTCAGTTTTCTCGGCGGCGGCTCCGATTTTCCCGATCATTTTCAACACCATGGCGGTTCCGTCCTCTGCACCGCCATCAACCGCTACGCCTACGTCACCGTCCAGCCGTTCCTGGAAGAATACTTCGATCACAAGATCCGCCTCGCCTACCGCCGCAGCGAAGCCGTCAACACCACGGAGGAAATCCAACATCCGGCCATCCGCGCCGCTCTGGAAAAACTCGGCCTGACCTCCGGCCTCGAGATGCACGTGATGGCGGATATGCCCGCGCGCACCGGGCTCGGTTCATCGTCCAGCTTCGTGGTCGCCATGCTCCAGGCACTGCACGCCCACTGCGGACGCTTCCGCTCCGCCCGCGACCTCGCCGATGAAGCGATTGAAATCGAACGCGTGATTCTCAAGGAAGCCGGCGGCTGGCAGGACCAGATCATCGCGGCCCACGGCGGTTTCAGCCACATCACTTTTGGCAAACACGGCAGCTATCACGCCACGCAGGTGCCGCTCACTGCGGAACGAATCCAAGCGCTCGAAGATCACATGCTGCTCGTTTACACCGAGATTCAACGCGACAGCTTTTCCGTGCTCGGCCAGAAGTGCCCGACTAACGCAGCCGACAAATCTAAGATTCTCTGCCAGATGTCCGATCTCGCCAATCTCAGCGTCGATTACCTCGCCTCCGACCGTCCCATCGCCCGCTTCGGTGAACTGATGCACGCGGGCTGGGAACTGAAAAAGAAAGCCGGCTCGGTCACCTTGCCGCAAATCGACAAATGGTACCAAGCCGGACTCAACGCGGGCGCAAAAGGCGGCAAATTACTCGGCGCCGGCCAAGGTGGATTTCTCCTCTTCATCGCCGAGCCGCGTTACCACGAGGCGATTCGCAAAGCCCTCGGGGCCCGTCCCGCCGTCCGCGTGCGCGTCAACGCCCCCGGTGCGCAGATTATTTTTTCGCAGCGCTGAGTTATCCATGCAGTCGAAAGCGGATAGTCGAGAGAGCCGAACCAATCCCGTGAGGAGCAATCCGCTCTCGCAAGGCATTCGGCTGGTTTTCCCGGATTCCGTACTCTCAACTCTCAACTCTTGACTATCAACCGCCCCCGGTTCTGACCCATGCGCCACGTCCACCTCTGCGACCCCCAGCTGCAAAACGCCGGCGGACACTACCTGAACCACGACGCCCAACTCGTCCGCGAGCTCCAGCAACGCGGCCTGCCCGTGACGATCTACGCCCGCCGCGGCTGCACCGTCACCTGCGAAGGACTGACGCCCGAGCCGGTTTTTTCCCACGATATTTTTCAGGAAGCCGCGAGCGACCCGCAGGTCTGGGCCATCGAGAATTTCAACACCATCAACCAGGCCTTCCTCGCCGATCTCCTGCAAATCAGCCCCGAGCGCTTCTCCTCCGACGATCTGGTTTACTTTCCCAATCTCCTCCAGAATCAGATGCACGCCGTGGCCATGTGGCTCGGCCGCCTGCCGCCCGAGCGGCGGCCCACGGTCGCGATCATGCTGCGCTACCTGAACCATGCGATGGACTACGTGCAGGCGCGCGCCAACAAGGAGCTGATCGCGCTCTACTATCGCTACGCCGCGCGCGCGCTTTATTCCGTGCAGCCGCGCACCATCATTTGCGCCGATACCCGCGAACTCGCCCTCGCTTACCAGAAGATCATGGCCGTGCCCGTCCACGAGTTGCCCAACCCGATGGATGTCTCCGCGCTGCTCACCGATTCCGCGACCCGCGCCCCGTCCGCCCGCCCCACGATCGTCTATCAGGGCCACACGAGTCCGTTGCGCGGCCTGCATTTTCTGCCCGAGATCATCGAGCACTGCGCCAAACTTCAGCCGCGCCCGCGCTTCGTCATCCAAGTGCAAAGCCGCGAAGCCGCCCTGAGCAGCCAACTCGGTCCCGCCCTCGAACGCCTCGACCGCCTGGCGGGAGACGATGTCCGTATCGTCAACGGCGTCCTCTCGCCCACGGAATATTTTTCTCTCCTCGGCGAGGCCGATATCGTTTTGCTCCCCTACTCGCCCACGTTTTACGGCCACGGCTCCTCGGGCGTTTTTACCGAGGCGGCGTCACTGGGCAAGGTGATCGTCGTATCACCCGGCACCGTGCCCGCCCGCCAAGGCCGCGAATTCAATCTCGGGGTCGTCACCGCCGAGAAGTGGACCCCCGCCGCGATGGCCGAAGCCGTCGCCGCCACGCTGCGCGACCTGCCCGCGCTTCAAACCAGAGCAACCGCCGCCGCCCCAAAATTCCGCGCTGAACAATGCGCAAAGATTCTCTGGCAAAAACTATTCGCCGCCGTCCAAACCGTTTCCAAGCCCCGCCCGAATCAAGCCGCGGCGTGAGCGAGATCGGCAAACGTACGACATCGAGCCGCAGGGCCGCCTTCTGCGGGAGAGGTGGTCGCCGATTCTTGTCGGGCCGTAGCCCGGCGAAGGCTGATCCACATCGGCGATAGAGCGTCGGCGCACAACCCGAATGGACTGTATCGAGGTGGAGCGTGATACATCCGTGATAGGCAGCGCGCTTGTCGCGCTATTCTGCTGGCCAGCAGAACGAGGTCAGCTCGCAACCTACGGGTGCATCAACCGCGTCGCGCCGGCCGCCCATCGCAGCTTTATCGTTTGGCGGCAAAATTTTCCGCGTTTCTGAATCTTTTTTCTCAGCCCGCACGCATCAGAATATTCGGACAAAATATATCCCGTTTATTAAGTTAATCCTGATTGAGTTACGCAACCCCGACGCACCATGGCCTGCTCATTGCATTAATCGGCAGAGTCATGTCATCCCCTGCCATCACGTCGGCGACCAAACCGGTCGCCACTGCCCCGCCTATCGCTCAACCGATAATCGATCTCGTCGCGGCGTGGCGCACCACCGTCCACACTGTCGTCCACGCAATCCTGCGCTCCAGCCCCGCCGCACCCAAGAAGATCGATTTGGGTTTCCCGACGCCGTCTCCAGAAGCATACGGCCTGCCGCCCCTTTCGCCACACCCTGATCACGTCACCCGCGCCAGCCCCACTCCGGATTTCATCGCCAAGTACGCGCGCACGCTCGATGCCGTCTGGCAGAATCACGACTGGAGCGACGTCGTGCTCCTCGTCGAAACCTTGCAGCGCTGCTGGCGGGAAAACCGCCAACTGTTTCTCTGCGGCAATGGCGGTAGCGCCGCCAACGCCATCCACCTCGCCAATGATTTTCTTTACGGTGTCGATAAGACCACCGGCCACGGCCTGCGCGTCACCGCCCTACCCGCCAATGGCGCGGTGCTGACCGCCCTCGCCAACGACATCGCGTACGAGGATATTTATTCCCAGCAACTCACCGTGCTCGCGCAACCCGGCGATGTCCTCCTCGCGTTTTCCGGCAGTGGCAATTCCCCCAACATCCTCAAAGCCCTCGTCCGCGCGCGCGAATTGAACGTCACCAGTTTCGCGATCCTCGGTTTCACCGGTGGCCACGCGCTGAAGCTGGCGGATCACCCGATCTATTTTCCCGCCCACGACATGCAGGTCTCCGAAGATCTGCAAATGATGGTCGGTCACATGGCCATGCAATATCTCTCCAAAAACGGCCGCTAAGCCTTCTCCCATGAGTGAAAAAAACGCCCTTCTTGAGCAGCAGTCCCCTGCGGAATCGGAAAATCAAACTGGTCCGGTCGCGGCCGGACCAAAGGCGATGCATCCGGTCACGTTGGATTTATCTACCGGCAAATCCCGCTCACCCCTGAAGGAAAAGAGCCGGCACCAGCCGCACGCCAAGATACTGCCATTTGAACTCGCCCCCTCCATCCTCGCGAAACTGCGCGACCAAGGCCAGGTGATCGTCCAATGCCACGGCACTTTCGACATGGTCCACCCCGGACACATCGTTCATTTCGAGGAGGCAAAGGCCTTGGGCGATATTCTCGTCGTCACCATCACCGGAGAAAAATTCGTCAACAAGGGTCCGGGTCGCCCCTACTTTAACGACCAGCTCCGCTCCCGCTGGCTCGCCGCCCTCGGCTGCATCGACTACGTGATCGTGGTCCCTTTCCCGGCCGCCGTCGAAGCGATAAAGTGCGTGCATCCGCACTTCTACTGCAAGGGCCGCGAATACGAAAAACAGAACAATGACGTCACGGGAAATATCCAGGATGACGTCGAAACCGTCCGTCAGCTCGGCGGCGCGATGCGCTATGTCGGCACGATGGTCTTCAGCTCGACCCGGATGTTGAACGAACACTTCGATCCGTATCCACCCGAGGTGAAAAATTTCTGCCGCATGGTCGCAGGAGAGTGCACGCCCAATCAGTTCCGCGATATCGTGGACGGATTCAAACAGCTGCGCGTACTGGTGATCGGAGACATTATTTTTGACCGCTACACCACGCTCGAGGTGCAGGGTCTCACCTCCAAGAATCGCATCCTGTCCGGCCGCTACGTGGAGGATGACATGCAGGCCGGCGGCGCGCTCGCCGTTTACCGGCACCTCCGCGAATTCACAACCAACGTAAAGCTCATCGGTCTCACCGGCACAGAACCGTGGCTGGAAAGCACCCTCGCCAATTTCATCGCCCCGGACGCCGCGGAGATCGTGCGCTCACCCGATTTCACGACCGTGGTGAAGCAACGCTTTGTCGAACCCCGCACCGAGGGCAAGGAGCTGACCAAACTTTTCTCCGTCAACTTCATCAACAAACGCGCGCCCCACGAACCGCTGCAAAACGAACTACTCGAACGCATCGCCGGCAACATCGCCCACTACGACCTGATCCTTGTCATGGATTTCGGACACGGCGTGATGGAAGACTCCGTGCGCAACTACGTGCAGGAAAAACGGTGTTTCCTCTCCGTGAATTGTCAGACAAACAGCAATAATCACGGTTTCAATATCATCAACCGCCGCTATCGCCGGGCCGATGCCTTCACGCTCGATCAAACCGAAATCTGCCTCGCCGCCGGCCGCCGCGAACTCGATTATGGCCGCGAACTCACCCGCCTCGCCACCCATCTCGGCAGCAGCTATGCTTGGCTGACCCGCGGAGCCCACGAAACCCTCGGCCGCAATTGCGTGAAGGACATCACGTCCTGTCCGCCACTGGAACGCACCATCGTCGATGCACTCGGGGCGGGCGATGCGTTTTGCGCCGTCGCCTCTCTCGCCGCCGCCTACCGCGTGCCGCTCAATGTCGCGACATTCATGGGTCAGCTCGCCGGCGCGCAAGCCGTCAAAATCGTTGGCAATGCCGACTCCATCAAAAAAGCCCGTCTGCTCAAAGGCGGCATGTCGATGCTCGCCTTTTAAAAATCCCTTTCACCCCCACCTCTTTCTTTGCCCATGAAATGCATCGTTACCGGCGCCGCTGGATTTATCGGCAGTCATCTCTGTGACCGCTTGCTGGCCGCTGGCCACGAGGTGCTCGGGATCGACGATTTTTCCACCGGCCGCGAATCCAACCTGCATGGCGCCCGCACTTCGCCGCAATTTTCCCTGCTCTTTAAAAGCGTCACTGAATTGAAGGCCGCCGACCTGGCCGGCAAAAAAGTCGACTGGGTTTTCCATCTCGCCGGTCGCGCCGACCTCATTCCTTCGATCCAAAACCCCGAGGATTATTTCCGCGTCAACGTCGAGGGCACGTTCCGCCTGCTGGAAGTCGCCCGCGCTGTCGGAGCGCGTCAATTCCTCTATGCCGCGAGTTCCACCTGCTACGGCATCGCCGATGTCGTGCCCACGCCGGAAACTTTTCCCTGCGTGCCGCGCCATCCGTACGGGCTGACCAAGTTTCTCGGCGAGCAACTCGTGATGCACTGGTCGCTCGTGTACAAAATCTCGGCGATCTCTCTCCGCATGTTCAATGTCTATGGCCCGCGCAGCCGCACCACCGGCGCTTACGGCGCGGTCTTCGGCGTTTTTCTGAAACAGAAACTCGCCCAACAACCTTACACCGTCGTTGGCGATGGCCGGCAGACCCGCGATTTCACCTATGTCACCGATGTCGCCGCCGCCTTCGTGAAGGCCGCCGAGTCCGGCCTCGGTGGTGAAATCATGAACATCGGCTCGGGCCACACCTACAGCATCAACCGCCTCGTCGAACTACTGGGCGGCCCCGTCACCTTTGTCCCCAAGCGCCCGGGCGAACCCGACAGCACTTTCGCCGACACGACTAAAATCCAAGCACGCATCGGCTGGAAACCCACGGTGACGCTCGAGGTCGGCGTGAAAAACATGCTGGCCGTGATCGATGACTGGCGCGACGCGCCACTCTGGAACCGCGAGACCATCGCAACCGCCACGCAGGACTGGTTCAAGTATCTAAGTTAAATCCCATCTCATTTTTCTCCCGTGAATCCTAATATCAAAACTGTTCTCGTCACCGGTGGCGCCGGCTACGTTGGCTCCGTGCTGACACCGCTTCTGCTCAAGGAAGGTTACCACGTCCGCGTGCTCGACCTGTTCATCTATGGCGAAGAGGTCCTCGACGAGGTAAAGGACCATGCCAACCTCGAACTTTTCCGAGGCGATCTCCGCGATCAGGCCTTGCTCAAGCGCGCCCTCGCCGGCTGCGACGCGGTCATCCACCTCGCCTGCATTTCCAATGATCCCAGTTTCGAGCTCGATGCCGCACTGGCCCGCTCGATCAACTACGATGCGTTCATGCCCCTGGTCGATATCGCAAAGGACAGCGGCGTGAAACGTTTCATCTATGCCTCCTCTTCCAGCGTTTACGGCATCCGTGAGGAACTGAACGTCACCGAAGAACTCGAACTCAAGCCGCTCACCGATTACTCCAAGTACAAGGCGATGTGCGAAGACGAACTGATGAAGCGCCGCTCGCCCGGTTTCACTGTCCTGACTCTGCGCCCCGCCACTGTCTGCGGCTATTCGCCGCGTCTCCGGCTCGATCTTTCCGTCAACATCCTGACCAATCACGCCGTCAACAAAGGCAAGATCACCGTCTTCGGCGGCGGACAGCTCCGGCCCAATTTCCATGTGCGCGATTGCGCCGAACTCTACATCAAGAGCCTCGCCTGGCCGGATACGGAGATCGACGGCAAGATCTACAATGCGGGTTACCAAAACCTCTCCATCTCCGCGATTGCTGAAGTCGTGCGCAACGTGGTCGGTAACAATGTCGCGATCGAAGCCACTCCCTCGAACGATAATCGTTCGTACCACATCTCTTCCGACAAAATCAAACGCGAGCTCGGCTACGTACCACGCCACACGATCGAGGACGCCGTACGCGAACTCAAAGCCGCCTTCACCAAGGGCGCCGTGCCGAATCCGATGACCGACTCCCGTTATTACAACATCAAGCGCATGCAGGAAATTCGGCTCAAGTGAATCCTTACCCGCTCAACTCCGTCGATCTCGCCCACCTCCAACTGCTCTCGCGGGAAGTGCGCTTGCAACTGATCTCGATGTCGCATCGCGCCCAAAGCGCGCATCTCGGCGGCGCGTTGTCTTGCGTCGATTTGCTCGTCGCCCTCTACGGCACGCGACTGAACATTAATCCGCAACAGCCGGACGATCCCCTGCGCGACCGGCTCGTGTTCAGCAAAGGCCACGCCGTCAGCGCACTCTACACCGTTCTGGCGCGCCACGGTTTTTTTCCCGTCGAAGAACTTCAGCACTACAACGAAGAAGGCTCCCGTCTGCCCGAGCAACCCTCGCCGCACTGCGTGCCCGGCGTGGAATGGGCCACCGGCTCCCTCGGCCACGGTCTCGGCGTCGGCATCGGCATGGCGCTCGCCAGCCACATTCAAGAAAAACCTTACAACGTCTACGTCGTCATGAGCGACGGCGAATGTCAGGAAGGCTCCGTCTGGGAAGGCGCGATGCTCGCCCCGCGTCTCCAACTCGGCAACCTCACCGCTCTCGTCGATTTCAACAAATGGCAGGCCACCGGTCGCAGCAATGAAGTGATGGCGATGGAGTCGTTGAAAGCGAAATGGGAAGCCTTTGGTTGGATCACGCGCGAAGTCGACGGCCACAACCTCACTGAAATTACCGAGGCGCTCCACGCTCCACGACCCGCCCATGTCCCTCTCGCCATCGTCGCCCACACCGTGAAAGGCAAAGGCGCGTCCTTCATCGAGGACGATAACAACTGGCACTATCGTTCGCCCACCAGCGACGAAGTCGAACAAGCCCGGCTCGAACTCGCCCTGCCATGAGAAACGCCTTCGCCGAAGAAATCACCCGACTGGGCTCCGCCGATCCGCGGTTGGTCATGCTCAGCGCCGATATTGGCAACCGGCTGTTCGACAAATTCAAGGCGATGCATCCGACCCGCTTCTACAACTGCGGCGTCGCCGAGGCCAACATGATCAGCCTCGCCGCCGGTCTCGCGAGCTGCGGCCTACGCCCGGTCTGCTACACGATCACACCTTTCATCACCGCGCGCTGCTTCGAGCAGATCCGCGTGGATATTTGCTACCACCAAATGCCCGTGATGATTGTCGGCACCGGCTCCGGACTTTCGTACGCCGGACTCGGCGCCACGCATCACTCGCTCGAAGACATGGCGTTACTGCGCTCGTTGCCCGGCATGCGCGTGCTCGCGCCATCCGACTCGATGGAGTTGCGCTCGTGCCTGCGCACCGCCTTCGCAGGTGAGGGCGCGACTTACATTCGCATTGGAAAAAAGGGCGAGCCCGTGCTCTGCGCCGAGCCACCCGGTTTTACCTTCGGCACCTGGCGGCAAGTTCGCACTGGCGCAGAAGTCGCGCTGCTTTCTACCGGCAACATGCTGCCTTCCGCTCTCGCCACCGCCGATTTGCTGGCCGCCCATGGCATCACTCCCACCGTCTATAGCTGCGCCAGCGTCAAACCCCTCGACACCGCCACGCTCGCCCGAGTTTTCGCAGAATGCGAAACCGTCGTCACGCTGGAAGAGCACGGCTTGATCGGCGGCTTCGGTTCCGCCGTCGCCGAATGGCTGGTTGACCGCGAACTCCCGCCCAAAGCGCGCCTGCTTCGTTTTGGCACCGGTGATCATTTTCTCCACCACCCCGGCGAGCAGGAGCATGCCCGCCAGGCTTACGGCCTCACTCCCGCAGCGATCGCGCAGGCGGTCCAGGCCACCCTCACTCCTGCGTACTGATTTTCAACCCCACCCCGCCATGCGCATCGGCATCGATCTCGACAACACCATCATCAGCTACGACGCCGTCTTCCACTTCGCCGCGCTGGGGCATGGCTTGATATCGCCGCACGTGCCCGCCCGAAAAACCGCCGTCAAACACTACATCCAAAAACGCCATGGCGAAGACGCCTGGACGCGACTCCAGGCCGAAGCTTACGGTCCGCTGCTCGAATACGCCCAACCCTTCGACGGCGTGATGAATTTCTTCCAGCACTGCCGCACTGCGCAAATTCCCATCTGCATCCTTAGCCACAAGAGCTGTCGTCCCGCCTTGGGCGAACCGTACGATCTGCGTGCCGCTGCACTCGCCTGGCTAGAAACCCAAGGCTGGTTTTCCTCTTCCGGCGCGGGCCTCACCCCCACCGATGTGGAATTTCACGATACCCGTGCCGAGAAGATCCAAGCGATCGCCCGGTGGGGTTGCGACGTTTTCATCGACGATCTGCCTGAAGTTCTGGCCGACTCTGGCTTCCCTTCCCGCGCAACCAGAATCCTCTTCGACCCGGATCAAAGTCATCCCCACCACCCCGAATGGAAACACGCCTGTACTTGGGCTGCGATCAAGGCGGAAACTTTCACCCCCGTTGCCGCATGAATGCCCCCCTGCTCACCGAAACTGAAGACTGCGCCGCCCATCTGCTCGACCTCGCCGAATTCGACAGCGATTCATTCTCCCTGTCTCCACTCACCGGCGGCCGCAACAACCGGGTCTTCCGCCTCGATAGTTCCGCCGGCCTGCATCTGCTGAAAATATATTTCCATCACCCGGAGGACCCGCGTGATCGCCTGGCCCACGAGATCGCCTTCTTGCGCCACCTCGAACGCTCCGGTTGCACCCTGGCACCGCATCTCTTTGCCTGCGTCCCCGCGACCCACAGTGCCCTGCTGGAGTTCGTAGCAGGCCGGCCACTCACGCTGCCCGAGATTGACAATGAAAGCATCGACCAAGCCGCCCAGTTTTATCTCATCGCCAACACAGACCGGAGCAGCCCCGCCGCCCGCGAACTGCCCGCCGCTTCCGAGGCCTGCTTCTCCATTGCCGAACATCTGGCGGCCACCCAACGCCGCATCGAGCGTCTGGCCCAAATCATGTTGAACGACGATCTGGATTTCGCCGCCGATCTGTTTGCCCGCAAGGATATCGCCGAGGTCTGGCAAAGCGTGCGCGCCAACATCATGACCGAATGGCCACTCCGCACTGAACGCGAAGCCGTGCTCCCGCGATCTGAACGCTGTCTCTCTCCCTCGGATTTTGGTTTTCACAACGCCCTGCGCGAACCCAGCGGACGTCTGCGCTTCTTGGATTTCGAGTATGCCGGTTGGGACGATCCCGCCAAATTGGTCTGCGATTTCGCCAATCAACCTGACCGCCTGCTCCGCCACAGCTTGAGCAACCGTATCGCCGACGTGGTTATCGCGGCCCACGCGAATCCCGGGGAACTCTACCGCCGCATCACCGCGCTGCGTCCGCTCTATCAGGTCAAATGGGCCTGCATCTGTCTCAATGATTTTCTCCCAGCCGGTCGCACCCGTCACCAATTCACCGAGGGTCAATCGACCGACAACCGCCTCCGCCGCGAAAACCAGCTATCCCGCGCCCGAGTCATGCTCGCCCGCGCCACTTCATTGGTTTCTGAAAACTCCACCGATTAAACCACCAATCCCATGGGACAACTCCGCAACTTCGTCACGCCACTCCATCGCGCCAGCAAGCGCGACTGCCTCGCCCGCATGAACGACCACAAGGTCGCATGCATGCTGAAGGCCAAAGAATACGAGGCCGACTACTGGGACGGCGACCGCCGTCATGGCTACGGCGGCTACAAATATCTCGCCGGCCGCTGGAAGCCAGTGGCTCAAGCTCTCATCGATACGTACCAGCTTAAAGCCGGTTCGCGCGTCCTCGATGTCGGCTGCGGCAAGGCCTTTCTCCTGCACGAAATGCAGTTGATCGAACCCGGCCTCGAACTCGTGGGCTTCGATGTCTCCAAGCACGGCCTCGCTTCGGCTCTACCCGAATTCAAAGGCAATCTCTTCCGCTATCGCGCGCAGGATGCGTATCCGTTCGGTGACAAAAGTTTCGATTTGGTCATCTCGCTCGGCTGCCTGCACAACCTCCGCATCTTCGAATTGAAAACCGCCCTCGCCGAAATCGAGCGGGTCGGCCAGACCGGCTATGTGATGCTGGAGAGTTACCGGAGCGAGTTGGAACTCTTCAATCTCCAGTGCTGGGCGCTCACCTGCGAATCGTTTTTCGACAACGCCGAATGGATCTGGCTCTACCAGCACTTCGGTTACTCCGGTGACTACGAGTTCATCTATTTCGAATGAAAGCCGCCCTGTTCAACCACCGCCCCTATCGTGGCACGGGTCTCCCGCCCCGTAAGCTGCGACTCCATGGGTCAGGAGACCCATGCCACTTTCCCTGCGAATGAAAG
Organism: Opitutales bacterium; assembly: GCA_038206205.1. Classification (GTDB taxonomy): domain Bacteria; phylum Verrucomicrobiota; class Verrucomicrobiia; order Opitutales; family Opitutaceae; genus Didemnitutus. The sequence continues at coordinate 61,152 of JBBRBC010000004.1, read as the reverse complement.
CCGCCATCCTCACTGAAAACAGCCAGCCGCTGACCCTCGCCGACCTGCGTATGCCGGACGCGTTGTCGTTCGGCCAGGTTCACGTAAAAATTCACTACAGCGGCATCTGTGGCGCGCAGATCAACGAGATCGACGGAGCCAAAGGTCCGGATAAATTTCTCCCTCATTTATTGGGTCATGAAGGCTCGGGCACCGTGCAACGCATCGGCGCCGGCGTGAAGACCGTGAAACCGGGCGACCGCGTCGTGCTGCACTGGCGCCCCAGCGAAGGCCTACAATGCGACGCGCCCAAGTACGATTGGAACGGCCGCACCGTCAACGCCGGCTGGGTCACCACCTTCAACGACGAGGCGATCATCTCGGAAAATCGCCTCACCGTAATTCCCGCAGACTTTGATCTCCGTCTCGCTCCTCTCTTCGGCTGCGCCGTCACCACCGCCGTAGGCGTCATCAACCACGATGCCCAGCTCAAGATCGGCCAATCCGTCGTCGTGATCGGCGTCGGTGGCGTGGGCCTCAACATCGTGCAAGCCGCCAATATGGTCTGCGCCTGCCCGATCATCGGCGTCGATGTGAGCGACAACAAAGTGGCCATGGCCCGGCAATGGGGCGCGGACCATGCGTTCAATTCCAAAACCACGCCCGACTATCTCGACCGCATCCGCGCGATCATCGGTCCTCAGGGCGCCGATGTCGTGATCGACACCACTGGCAATGCGCGCGTCATCGAAGTCGCCTACGATCTCACCCATCCCGATGGCCGCACCATTCTCGTCGGCGTGCCACGCCAAGGCGACAAGGTTTCCATCTACACGCTGCCGCTCCATTTCAAAAAAGTCCTCAAAGGTTCCCACGGCGGCAGCTCGGCCCCCGACATAGAAATCCCCCGGCTCATCCGCCTGCTCGGTTGTGGCCGCATGAAGCTCGACGGACTCATCACTCACGAATTCCCGCTCGCCGACATCAACGAGGCGCTGCGCCTCTTCCGCACCGGTGAAGCCGGCCGCATCCTCATCAACATGGGCAACGCGCCCTGGACCGCCGCCGCCTGATTACACCATGAGCCGCGCACCACACTTTCTCCTCCTGGGAGCCTCCGGCCTGATCGGCAGGAATCTGCGCAACAGTTTGTCTCCGCACGATGCCCTGATGACCTATCACGCGAACCCCTTCCCCGGTGGCGTGCCCTTCGATCCGCTTACCCAGCGCATCAAGTCCCTCGGTCGCGGCGTCAAGGCGTGCACCCATGCGCTGATACTCTTCGCGGACAGCAAACCTGATTCCTGTTTCGCCAACCCCGACCGCACGCAAGCGATCAATGTCGATTGCCTCCAGCCACTCGCCTCCGATCTGCTCGATTGCGGAATTGCCCCGGTTTTCATTTCTACGGAATTCGTCTTCGATGGCGCACGGGGCAACTACCGGGAAGATGATCCCACCTATCCCATTTTAGTTTACGGCCGGCAAAAACTCGCGGCGGAGCAACAGCTCGCCGCGCTTGACCCTTCGATCCTGATTTTGCGACTGGCGAAATGCTTCGGCTCCGATCCGGCTGACGGCACCCTCTTCACTCATTGGCTGGCCCAGCTCAATCGCGGGGTCACCCATCTGGCTTGCGCGAGCGATCAGATTTTTTCGCCGTTGCATGCCGGGGAAGCGGCGTGGGCGATGCTTGCGGCGGCAACGGCCGGCCTCACCGGAATTTTTCATCTCGCCGGCCCTCAGGCGTATTCACGTCTCGCTCTCTTGGAGCTGCTGTTGAACGAAGTCCGCCGACACACGCCGGTGGAACTGACCGTGCACCCCTGCTACCTGCGGGATTTCAAACTGCCCGAGCCGCGTCCCCTCGATGTTTCGCTCTCCACTGAAAAACTCCGCGCCACCGGTTGCCTGCAAACCGCCCCGCTCGCGGACCACTGCACCGCGCTCGTCGCGCAATGGCTGGAGACCGTCCCCCTGCTGCGATGAACTGCCTCACTACTCATCCCGTCTGGCCAGTGCCTTGTCGCGAAGATTTCACGGCCCGCACCCCAAGTTTTATGGCCACGGCTCCGGTGATCTGCATCGGACCGGACCTATTGCAGGCGATCGAGACTCACGCCGATCTAACCGGAAAAAATGTCCGCTTCTGTCTGCACCCTGATGCCGAATGCGGTTTGCAGGAAATGATCATCTTGCAGCATGCCGACCAGTTTTTCCCGCCAAAGCAGCATCCGCACAAAGCAAAGTCCTTTCAAGTCCTGACCGGAGAACTCGCGGTCTTCACCTTCAGCGTCACCGGTGAAATCAGCGGAGCCCATCACTTGGCCGCCGGTGAAACAATCCTGTGCCGAATCGGACCGGGAATTTTTCATGCCGATATTCCGCTGACGCCACGCACCATCCATCTTGAAACCACGACCGGTCCTTTCCATCGGGAGTCCGACCGGATCATGGCCGCCTGGGCTCCGGCAGCCCAGGATCACGCCGCCTGTCGCGATTTCCGCGAGCACCTGCTCCGCAAACTTTCCCCCACCGGAGGCACGCCATGCATGTCCTCCTAACGGGTGCCACCGGCAATTCAGGCCGCCATCTGCTCACGGCTTTGCTGGCCGGCGGCCATCGCGTCACGGCGGTCCAACGCATCGCCCACGACGCGCTGCCCGGTCCGGATCTTGGGTCCGACCGTCTCCGCTGGGTGCGGCAGGATCTCGCGCAAGGCACAGGCGCACTGCCTCTTGACTATGACGTCGTGATTCACACCGCCGCGCACGCCCCGCCGCGCGCGGTCAGCGCCGCCGCCCATGTGACGCACAACATCATCGCCACCCGGAATCTCGTCGAGCACGCCGCCCGCCGCGCCGGCCGGCGATTTATTTTTCTCTCCAGCATTTCAGTGCTTGGCCGCATCAGCGTGCCCGAGGTGGACGAGACGACCGCCAGTCAGTCGCCCGGCTCATACGGCCTGTCGAAACTCGTCGGAGAACAACTCCTCGCCGAAGCCGGTCCGCGACTCGCGGCCGTTTCCCTCCGTCTGCCCGGCATCGTCGGCACCGGTGGCGTGGGCCCGTGGATCGAGCACATTTATGGCGACATCCGGGCGCAACGATCCTTCCGCGTACATTCGCTGGATCATCCCTTCAATAATTTCATCCCCATCACCGATCTCGCTGCGTTTACGCTCCAGCTGATGGACCGGCTGCAACCCGGCCATGATGTGCTTACCTTGGCAGCGGTCGAACCGCTGCCACTCCACCGCGTCATCGAAGAATTCGCCCTCGCCTCAGGAGTCGAGGCCAAGCCCGTCGTGCTTCCGGCTACGCAGCCGGCCTTCACGATTTCATCCCAGCGGGCCATCACGTGCTATGGTTACGCGCCGCTTTCGGTCTATGCCGCCATCGCGCGTCTCACCGGCACCACCGTCCCCTCCCTTTCACCCGCATCGTTCATCCCCTCATTTTCCCAATGAAAAAAGCCCTGATCATCGGCGGCGGTTTCGCCGGCTGCACCACTGCCCATCAACTCGCCCTCCAGGGTGGCTGGGATGTCACCCTCGTCGAACACGCCCCCTTTCTCGGTGCTGGCGTGCTTACGCGTTTCTACGGCGGCCATCCCTACACGTTTGGCCCGCGTCATTTTTTAACGAAGAACGAGGCGGTCTATGAGTTCCTCCATCGCTACATCCCCCTTCGCCGTTGCCCGGACCACCAGTTCCTCACCTACATCGAACGCGATAACCAGTTCTACAATTTCCCCATTCACCGCGACGACATCGCCAAGATGCCAGATCGCGCCAAGGTGGAAGATGAACTCAAGGTCGTCCACGGTGCCGCCGAATCGCGGAATCTCGAAGAGTATTGGATCCGCTCCGTCGGTCCCACGCTCTATTCGAAATACATCGATACCTATTCGAAGAAAATGTGGCGCGTGTCGGACAACAAGAAAATCGACACCTTCAACTGGTCGCCCAAAGGCGTCGCGCTGAAGGAAGGCCCGCGCGCAGCGTGGGACACCGCGATCTCCGCTTACCCGTATGCCTTGAACGGCTACAACGACTACTTCGGTCTCTCCACCGCCCAAGCGAATGTTCTGCTCTCCACCACCATCGACACCTTCGACATTCCCGCGAAACGCGTCCGCTGGGGCGGCGAGTGGCGGTCGTTCGACATTATCGTGAACACCATTTCCCCCGACCTGCTTTTCGAGCAGGCGCATGGGGAGCTCCCGTTCATCGGCCGGGATTTTCACAAGATCGTGCTCCCGATGGAACACAGTTTTCCCGAGCACGTTTATTTCCTCTACTACGCCAACGACGAACAATTCACCCGTCTCGTGGAGTATAAAAAGTTCACCCATCATAAGTCGCCCACGACGCTCGTCGGCATGGAAATCCCCTCGATGAACGGCAAGCACTACCCCGTCCCGATCCAGGCGGAGCTCGCCCGCGCCAAAAGTTACTTCGATCTCATGCCCGAAGGCGTATTCTCCATCGGACGCGCCGGCAGCTACCGCTACGACGTCGATATAGACGATTGCATCGAACAGGCCATGGCCACTCTGGAAAAACTTAAATAACCGCCCCCATGCTTTCCGTCCAAACTTACGACCGCCGCGAACAGGAATGCGCCGACGAACTGCCCAACCGCGTCGTCGAAATGGTCAACCCCGTTGTCTTCGCCTCCGAAGGCTATCCCATGCGCGTGCGCCACGAGAAAGTCCTCTGGCGCTATGTCGATGTGATGCACGAGACGCGCTTCGCCATGGATTTCGCCGGGTTGCACGACAACGGCCTCACTGCACCGGAATTCACGTGGTTGAAAAACGCCGCCACGATCACCTGCGAGCACACCCGCGCCGCCTTTGGTCGCCCGCTCACCGTGCGCGGCAGCTTGCTGCGCGCACTGCATGTCTTCCGTTCGATCACCGACATCACGGGTGCTCGCCCCTTGAGGGTCTTCGAAGCCGGCCCGGGTTCGGGTCCACTCGGCTGCCTCTTCATCCAGCGTGGCTGGGGCTACGCTGCCACCGACATCACCCAGGCATTTTATCTCCACCAAAGCCATCTCTGGGACCGCGCCTGCGGTGGCAAGCTCATCGAGCTTGCCGACCCCGCTACCCAATGGGACGGCCAGGTCGAACCCGGCCAGCCGGTACATATTCCGTGGTGGGAATTCTTCCGCATGCTCGACCGCCCCATCCCGCAGGTCGACGTCGTCACGAGCAACCATGCGCTGGCCGAAATGCACCCCAACAGTCTCGCCTTTACGCTCCGTCTCGCCCGCGAGATGATGCGCACCGGCGGCGGCCCCAAGCTTTTCATCTTCGAGGGCTGGGGTTGGGAAAAACTCCAGACCCGCGACAAAGTCTTCGAGGCATTCAACAAAGCCGGCTTCTCCCTCGTCCACACCGACGACCAAGTGACGGTTTTCGCCCCGCGCGACGTACTCACGGATCCGGGTTCATCCATTCTGCCCGATGGCCTGATCCAACCCCTCGTGCAAATCGGCAATACGATCCAGCTTCCCGGTAACACGCTGTCGAACCGCATCGTTGATGCGCGCACGCGCCGCAAGGCGCAGTTATCCGTGCGTCTCCCGCAGGTGGAAACATTCTATCGCGAACTCCTCGGCTCCGACGATCTCCGCACCGCCGACGAACGTTTCCTCGAGCACATCGGACGTAACTACCAATGACCAAGCACGAGAAAATTTGCACCCGCCTCGTCGGGCTACTCCTGCAGGTGCCACCCGCCGCCCGCGCAGGTTTTGCCCGGCAGCACTTGCAGCCACGCTACGCCGCCATCTCCCAGTATTTTCAATCCCTGCCTCCGGCGCAGCGTGCGCGCACCGTGCTGTTCGTCTCCATTCAACCGCACAGCCGGGAGACCCGCCTCGCCGACGCCGCCCGTCTGGCCGGCTGGGACTGCCTGTTGCTCCATCAGGCACCCTGCCGCTACGAAGCCTCGCGCCACTTTCACTTTCACGCCCAGATCGAGGACATCCTCCAACTCGTGCTCGCCTGCTGGCTCTTTCCCGGCGCGCTCGTGCACCTCTTCGCCCTCCGTGGCGACCACGCCCTCCTGCTCTGCGCCACCAAACAAAAACCGGTCGTTGTGGATTTCTACGACACCTGCTCCGGCTTTCTCGCCGCGAACCCCGAGGAAAAATTTACTGAGCAGCAGGCGCTGGCCCGCGCGGACGGCATCACCATGCGCGACCTCCGGGTGAAATACCTCCAGCGCCTCCACGGTTACAAACTTCCGCCCGAACGGGTCTTCATCCACGATCCGCCGCCCGAACGACTCGACGATCCGTCGCCGATCATACGTCCGCCAGACGATCCCATCCGCGTCGTCTCCGTCGGCTGGGCCGACAGCGACGAACATAGTTTCCTGCGGATTTCCCGCGCCTTCTGCGCCGCCGGCATCCACGTGCATCTGTTCCTGAATCCCCATCAGGACGCGAATCACCGCGACATCGTCCCTTACCGGCAGTTGCATTCGGAAAATCCCTGCTTTCATCTCGAGCCTCCGTTGTACGGCATCGACTACATCCGCCAGATCCGCAGCTACGACTTCGGCCTAGCGATCTCGGAACGCTTCATCTTCGATGAACCCTCCACGTTCTACACGCCCGATTATTTGCGCGGCTGCGGTTCGTCGCGACTGACCGATTTCATCCAGCTCGGTCTTGGCGTCATCGTCTCGCCGCAGTTTCGCTTCCAGCATTACTGGGCAAAACGCTACGCGCAAACGACGGTGCCCGCCACGCGCGAACTGCTGGCCGATCCGCAGAAATTCCTCCGCCCCGCTCTCGCCGCCAAGCGCGCGCGCTTCCTCGCGCCCATCACGGTGCAAGGGGTCTCCCACCGTCTCGGCCGTTTCTACGAACGCGTCGCCGCCCTCATCCCCGCCTCCGCCCAGCCAATTCCCAAGGTCGCCCTCCCCATAGCCTGAATCCCCCTGCTCCGAACATGAACGCCATCGTCTCCTCACGTCTTGCCCATTACGAGCTGCTCAGTTCACTCGGCACCATTTTATTGGCGCGAGGCCGGCCGAAGGGTTCACGCACCAGATCTAACCACAAATCCCTTCTGCTCTAAACCAACCTTCTCCTACTATGAGTATCTCCGCATTAATGATTGAATGGGTGAGTCGATTAAACAAGAACGGCATCATCGGTCAAGGCATGGACATGCTTGAACTCGGACCGCAGGACATTTCTTCCACTCGCACCGTCGTGCGAAATGTCGCCGCCCGCCATGTCACCAATGTCGACGCTGCCGTCCACCGGATTTTTCCCCAACCGGACAGCGATCAGCCAGCCAAAGGATCGCAAGAGTTCTTCTATTCGCTCTTTGGCCTCGGCCCCTATTCCTCCGCCGATTATTTCGATCCCAGCGCCCGTTTCCGTCTCGACCTGAACCGCCCTTGCCAAGCCCTGCAGCAATTCCAAGTCGTCACTAATTTCGGCACCTCCGAACACGTCTTCAACGTCGGCCAATCCTTCGCCACCACCCACGAGTTTCTCGCCGATAACGGGGTCGCCTTGTTCGTGCTGCCAACCTTCGGCCACATCGACCACGGCTTCTACAACATCCATCCGACCCTCTATCAGGACATGGCGCTGGCGAACAACTACACCATCGAAGACTTTCTCTATATCGACAATTTCGGCGTCCGCAACCGGCTGCTCGAAAGAGGCGGGGCAACCCCGTTCGATTTCGACGCGTTACCCATTAAACTAAAAAAACAACGGACGAAAAAAGCCTACGAGGAAGAATGCGCCCTGACCCGCGAGGTCACTTTCCGGTTTGTGGAAAACTTCTGCAATCCGCTGACCAAGGAACACGGCTGGGAATTCCCTCCCATTATTTTCGACTACTGCTTCGTGGCCATGCGCAAGAATCCCCAACCCAACCGCACCGGCTTCGTCATCCCAGCGCAGGGAATCTACGGCTGATTCGCTTCTCCTGTACCTGTGCCTCGTTACTTGCAACGAAAGAGCCCCCACCGAATAGCCCATCCTGCTCTGCTCAGATTCTCATCAATTTCCGTCATCTGTGCTCACCCTCGTATTTCCTGTCCATCCTTTCCCATGAATACATCCATTACAGCCCAAACAATCCAATGAACACCGCCGTCCAATGCCTGATGCAAGAATACGAGAGCGCCGTCTCTCGAGGAGACCTCGCAAGCGCCTGCCATTTGCTTACCCAGGTTATTGCCCTGACCGGTGACCAATCCAACCTGCTTTCCGCCTTGGGCACTATACTTCTCACCTTGGGCAGAAACGACGAAGCCGAAGAAGCCGCCTGGCGCTCGATTGCCGTGGACCGCAATCATGAGGATACCCTGAAATTGCTCGGGCGCATCCATGTCCGCGCCGGCCGGCCTCAACCCGCACTCCAACAATTGCCCGGCACGTGTTACTCAAAATTTTCCCTGCCCCTGGACTATCCACCTTCCCGCCGCCTGACCCAGCGTTGGGGTTATGATGCCCCCGCTCACGCCGGCCTGTCCGCGATGTTTGCCAAGAACAGTGAAAACTACAAAAACACCGTCACCGAGTTGCGGACACTTGTCCCGCATTTCGAAAAGATCCGCCCGGATTTTTCCGACGAAACCGCCCCGGAAGCCGGTTGGGTCGGCCCAGCGATTAACGCCCTCGATCTCGCCCTGCTCTACTACTTTGTCTGGAAGCATCGCCCCGCCACCTACCTCGAAATTGGTTCCGGTGCCACCACCTGCTTTGCCCGCCGCGCTGTGCAAGATCACGGCTTGAACACCCACATCATCTCGATCGATCCCGAGCCCCGCGCCGCCATCGACCGAATCTGCGACGCGGTTATTCGCGACGGTTTGGAAACCCTGCCCAACCTCCAAGTCTTCGCCGATCTTCAGCCGGGCGACATCGTCTTCCTCGACGGCAGCCACCGCTGTTTCATGAATTCAGATGTCACCGTGTTTTTCATGGACGTGCTGCCATTGTTGAAGCCGGGCGTCATCGTCCACATCCACGACATCGTCCTGCCGTTTGATTATCCCGAGTGGGCCAAGAACTGGTACTGGAATGAGCAATATGTCCTGGCGGCCTATCTCCTCGGCATGGGCGACCGAGTGAAGGTACTGATGCCCTCCCAATATTTGAGCGCAACCGCCGGCATCAAAGAATGCTTGCAACCGCCACTACTAACCGGCGTCGGCGATCCCGGACTCTGGCTCGACGGCGGCTCTTTCTGGTTCACGCACGTGTGAGCGCGGGCTGGGAGCTATGATGCGACCGATTTCCTGCTAATCGCGCGAATTAACGCCCATGTCGGGACGGGTAATCGAACACTGTCCTTCTCAATATCGCGCTTTCCCGTGATCATCAGCCCTACAAACTCCATCGTTATTGTCGCCTAAAAACAGCCGTTGAAACCACGGATTTCACAAATGCTCACGGATTTTCAAGCAACTAAAGAATCCACCGTTTCGCCCAACAAGTGAATTGAGTTGATTCGGGATTTCCCTGTGGAATTTTTCTGTATCCGTGGAGATCCGAGAAATCCGTGGTCAAATCGTTCTGTTGTCTTGCGCCATTGGGAATCATTCGCGGCTATTCGAGTGATTCGCGGGCACGTGAATTGATCGGCGGACTGCGGTCCGTCGGGAGACGGACCCTCCCAAAAGCGGGAACAGGCGACAGGCGGTCGCTCTACCAGCAGTAGTACATTTTGCTCTCGATCTTGAATTCGTAGCCAAACTTTTTGAGGTACGCGGTCAATTTTCCGTGATCGAAAACCCCCGCGCCGTCGGGATGAAATTCGATCACCAGTTTCGGCTTATGCGCACCGATGGTTTTCTCCAGCCCTGCCAACACCAGAAACTCCGCTCCTTCCACATCGATTTTGATCAGCGTGGGCCGGATCTTGTGCTCCGCGACAAAATCATCCGCGACGATGGTTTTGACCGTCACCGCCTTCTGTTTCAGCCCGGAGAAGCTCCGGTCCAGCGTCGCCTCGCTCAGGTGGCTGCCTTCGCGCCGGACATCGCCTTCCTGAATATCACAGAAGGTGGCTTCACCATTCTGATTGGAAACGGCCGCCTCGGTTACAGTCACTTGCTGGAGTTCGTTCAGTGCCAGCACGCGGCGCAGATCGGAGGCGATGCGGGCACTGGGCTCGAACGCGAAGACGCGGCCCTTGGCTCCCACCTTCGCGCCCATCATCGTGGCGAAGATGCCCAGGTTTGAACCGATATCGAGCACATCGTCGCCCGGCTGCAATCTCTCCCGCACCCAGACGTAGTGCTCGGTCTCCGCCAGAAAGGAAGGAATGGCGGCGACGGGGGTTTTCACCGTGTGCCAGAGAAAGCGCAGCAGGTCGCCCGGCATCCACACCAGATCGCCATTCATCTCGATCAGGCACGGCACTTGTTCCCGCCGGAGACCAAGCGGCAGACTACGGTCGTCGGGGCTGATCATTTTCTCGTAAAGCTCCGCGTACTTGCCCACGCACCGACCTCTTTCGATCAGGGCGTGGAGCGCACTCAAGTGATAGCGCGCCCCTTTGTGATTCGGGTTGGCGGCCAGCACGGCGTTGAACAATGCGGCAGCGTGGTTGACCACGCCGTTTTCCAAATAGAAATGCGCGAGGAAATTCAAGGACTCCAAATCCTGCGGCTGTCCCTTGAGAATCTCCGCATAGTGCACGGCCGCATCCTGCGCCTTGCCCTCAATAAAAGCATTCCGCGCGAGCTTGCGCCGGACATCGTGATTCGACGGCGGCGGGGAACCGGACGGTTTCTGAAATTTACCGTGAGGGAAGACTGGCGCGGATGGCATCATGAGAGTTGGAATTGCTCAGGGCAAAAATTAATATTCGAGGCCGGCTATGCTTTGGTTCAGGCCACGGCGCTCAGCGGCCGGCGGTTTTCCCGGGCCACCAGCTCGGTTTGAATCGCGGCGTGCTGCGTATTTTCGACCGCAGAGCTTTTTGCCACGGTCGCAGCATACCAGCGATCAACTACATAATTGGTTCCATTGCGGACAATCTTGTACGCTTGCGGCTGATACTCGCTCAGCTGGCCCAGGCGAATCCGGTCAGTCATGAATTCGATGACCTCCTCCACCCGGCCGTAATCCACCTGGTTGCTGACCTGCGCCATGTCGTAGTTCCACCACTGCAGGCTGAGCAATTGGTCGATGATACCCTGGGAAAAACGCATTTTCACCACCCGCGCCGGCACTCCGCCAACCACGGCGTACGGCGGCACGTCCTTCGTCACAACCGCCCCGGCGGCAATAATCGCCCCATCGCCAATTGTCACTCCCCCCATGATCAGGACTCGTTTCCCAATCCAGACGTCATTGCCTATCTTCACATGAGGCGAGGCTATCGTTCGCGGTATTTTTTCAGGCAGACTAAAAGAACGGGTGCCCATGATTCTGCGATAGGGTTCATACTGGCTCAGCTTCGCAGTGCTATCAGCGGGATCATTCATGAAAGGATGAGTGGACAGGCCGTGCGTATAGTGCCGGCCGGGGCCACAGCAGAGATTGTCTGCAATCGAGCAAAAGCGTCCGATCCGGGTATTGGAAAATTCACAGCGATACTGCATGTAGGTGAAAGCACCGACCCGGCAGTCCCCGGTGAAGTAATTATCTACCGAAAGATTGACCGGCGCCTCATAGATGAGAGTGTCAAAACTCGGCGGGCGGTGACATGCCAATCCGTAATCCTGCAGTGTTTTCGTCATGGTGAATGGATTTTGTCAGGCCACGGCGGTAAGCGGGCTGCGACTTTCCCGCGCCGTCAGTTCGCCGTTGATCGCGGTCGCCAGCGTGACGAGCCGGCCGGCATACGCGGCATTGCCGCTGGCTTGCGCGGTGTGCGCCGCGCGTTGCACGGTGTCGAGCACCTTGCGATCCAGCTCCGCGCTGTGACGTTTCACCGCCTCGGCGGGTGCCAGATAAGTCAGCAACCGGGCGGCCAATTCCATGGCCTTGGTTCGTTCTAGATTGTGCGCGGCAAGTGATCCGAGTCCGTCCAACGCATCGCCCAGTTCTCCGGCGAGCGGGGTAATGAGCTCCGCCAATATGGTGCATAGACCGGCAAAATTCCGGTCGAACAAAGTAAGATTGCCCGGCGATCTGCCCTGCGTCCCATCCAACAGTAACCGGCACAGCGCCGGCCCGGCTCCGACGGCATTGGAGATGGGCGTCTCCTTGCCCTCGATTTGGTCGTGAAAGAATTGGGCCAGCACCCCGAGATCCCGGACGAGTTCGATTTTACCCACCTTACGGAACTGCTCCGCCTGCTGGCGCAAGACGGTCACCAACCGTTGGGGATCGGTGGCGGCAGGAACCTCTTCTTTGGACCGCGCCGCTTCTCCTGCGCCCCCGCTGACACAAACAACGGCTACAGCCTCCTTGGTCTGCATCCAGAGAGCACGCTCGCCGGGTACAAATTTTTCGGTCAGGCCCTTGGCTTCCCAGGGGTAGGCATGCTGCTCAAAGCGGTTGTCGTTCACGATCGCCCAGCTCAATTGCCCGGGCAAATTCAGCCAAGATTCAACCGACTGCGCGGCGGACTGCGCCAAGTGTTGCACGCGTTTCTGCGCGCGCACACCAGACCGGGGCGTAGCCGTAGTCAGCCAATCGAGTTCGCGATAACCTTGCAGCGTCTGCGCCAGTGCATTCGCGACCTGATCCAGCTTTCGTCCGGGCAGTCGCCCGGCGGCCACGGTGGCCACAGCCAAAGCATATTCAATATCCGTGCTGATATGACCGCAATAGGACTTCCGGTAACCCACCGCTTTGCTGAGCAAAGTGATCGCATCCTCAGCTGGACGCCGGGCCAACGCATACTCCACCCCGGCCTCACTGCGATGCAGATACCATGCGCGCAAATCCTCCACTTCCGCGCGCGGACTAGCTGTAGTGCGCTCCTCGGGATAATTCAAAAACACGCCCAACGTCTGGGGCAGAGTCTTGCTGCGGATGAAAGGTAGCACGCGGTTCTTGAACTCGGTATCGCCGGCCGCACCGAAGCTCTCATCGTAGTAGCCGCAGCGTTCATGAATGCTCTTACGGTACATGCCGCCGACCCAGCTGAGATAGCACGTCTCCAGATAAACCAAATCCTGCTCGTACGGAATGCGCTGATAAATCATCACGTCGCGCAACAGCGTGCCCTGCGGATTGACTTCGGTGATGACTGAATTGCCCTGCACCCAATCGAGCGAGGCATCGACATCGAGTTCGCCCGCGAGAATGGAAAGGCAATCGGGCCGGACCATTTCGTCGACGCCGAGAAAGGAAAGATACGGTGCGCGGGCGAGCAAAATGCCGCGATTCCACGCCTTCTGGATGGTCTCGCGCTCCGTCGTCCGGACGTACACCGCCCGAACACCCAACGCTCCTCCAACCTGTTTGAACATCGCGTGTTCATCCGTGGGCGAATGACTGTCGACGAACACCAGTTCCGCCAAGCCATTCATCACCCACTCGTGCTGGCTGAGCATGCGGAGAAAAGCAGCAAGTTTGTTCGCCGCTTTGTAGAGGGAAACGATAATGCTGACCTTTGGCTGCCGTTCCAGCCGGCCGTCCTCGACGAATTCAAAAGGCCGGTCGGGAATCTGGCGATGCCCGTCACGGGCCACAGCCAGCAACGTGCGACCGCGTGCAAGGCGCTCATCCGCAGGACCGTAAAGTGCGACCACCGTCTGCTCTTCGTGGCTAAAGCCGTTTTCCAGCAAAATGCTCCGCACCCACGGCAGCATCCCAAACCGGTCTTCGCCCAACGCGCGCATGACCCGGATTTCATAGGTGGCCGCCACAAAATCATTGCCTCTCACCCGTTCCAACCGCGCCAGTTCCGCCCAAGTTCGCGCGCGGTCCAGCCGGCTGCTCCGGGTAATCTCGGCGGCCATGCCTACCTTCCGGTCAATTTCTTGCGGAGTCCCCTCGGGCAAATAGTACAGCTGCCGTTGGTGGAACCACGTCCCCGGTTCCGGGAGTTGTCCGGGAGATTTCACTCCGTCCTGCAGGTTGCGCAGGACTTCATTCGCCTTCACCCCCATGGTAACGATGCGGTGGTGCGCCGGCGTCCGGAATTTTCGATTGAAAATTTCGGCCCGATCATAGAGTTGCTGCGCCTGTTTCCCTAAAAAGTTTTCCCCGCTGCCACCTTGTTCATAAATTTGCGCCAGATCGGGACCGATGATTTCCGGGCGGGCTTTTTCGAGCGCCTGCGCCAGGTCCTCCCGGTGCCGGTCGTAGCCTTGCATTAATATTTTCAGCGCCGACGCCGAGGTATCAAGCTGAACAACCCTGAGGGTGGTGAAAGGAACTTCCGGATACGTCTCCCGCAAAAACCGACACACGCCAGCATGTTCCGATACCGCGACTGGACAACCCGCATAAAGGGATTCCAACGCGGTGAGATTAAACGTGTCCATGCGCGAGGGCAGCACCGTGATGCCCCGCCCGGCATAAATTTCAGCCATCTCTCCCTTCGTCATGCAGTCATGCAACTGCACTGGCAGACCGCGCCGGGCCGCCATTCGTTGCAGGTGAACACTGGAATGCACGCCCTGCGCATCGATGACGCCGGGGCCGATGAGCCGAGCCATTTGGTAGGAACCGGTCGGCAGCCAGGTCAGCAGTTCCAGAAAAAGATCGGGGCCCTTGAATCCCTCGGTTCGTCCAATGAAGTTGAGTGAAAGAGCCGTGTCCGCACGGTTCCATTTCACGGGCTTCGGCGGAAGCACGAATCGCAACGGATTGAGATAATGCCCGGCCTGCCCGCCGATGGCTTGCCAGTGTTCGAGATAATCCCGGCTGATGCCGTAACGGATATCGGCCGTGCGATATTGCCACTGCTCGCGCTGGTCCACGCAGATCTCCAACAAATCCTGACTGCCCCAGTTCACCCGTTGCGTTTCCGACAGGTTGCCATGCATGGCGAGCACCACCTTGCACCGGTCGAGCCCGTGCCGACGCAAGGCCGGGCCCATCATGTAGCCGAAAAATTTGTAGTCAGGAACATCCACCACGTCGATGGGCAGATGGGCGGCCGCAGCCGCAAAATTGGCCGCTGAAGCGTAATCCATCTGCGCCCAGATCGGCTGATCAAGGCCGGGAAATTCACCGCTGGGATTCCGGACAGGATAGGTGATCTTAAACGGAATTAGCTTCGCATTGGCCGGACGAACCGTAGACGCCTCCTCCTTCACGCCGAAATAATAGAACGTTATCCGGGGATTTGTTTCGATCAGCCGTCGATAGACGGTCTGGCCACCGCCCACGGATTTGAACAAATCGAATTCCAACAACAAAACATTCATGAACGGAAAATTCCCGCAGGATGAACGGCGCACGGCAAAAGAACCCGCGCGGTGGGCTGGTGCTCAAATAGCCCAGCCAGTGTATCCGGGCTCGCGGTGGAGGAGACCGGCACGGCGTCCACTCCGGGCAGCTCACTGAAATTGGTCCGCAGGAAATTCAAATACAGTTCAGGGGAGCGCGAATAGTTGAGCCGCATACGCGTGTAATGCAGTTTCTCAGCCCGGAAAAAGACGCACCTTGCTAATCATTGATAGATAACTTCATGAATTATTTTTTTAAGCAGGCGGCCGCAGCGCAGGTCGGCCATCGCCTTGGTTGAGACGGGCAGAGGCACATTTTTCCCTGCGAAACCGGCTGGAGCGAGGAGCGTGGGTGGGCATCGGTCTCCGCACCGACGCTCTGTCGCCGATGTGGAAATCGGCGACCACCATTCAGGAGGTATGCATGGGTGCAGGAATTAGCCCGACCCGACCAGACATTTTAACGTGGAGGGCTGTTTGCCGGGCGACGGGCCTGGACAAATGCCGGGCTGCCAGCCGGGCAGCACGCGAGAGAGGTCGTCCATCCTCCGGTCTAATCAGTATCCCGCAGCGCAGGCCGCAGGGCAGACCACGTGCGTGCAGCAGCACACAACAGGGAATGTAGGGCCGCTGCTTGCGGCGGCCGGTTGGCGGTTATCCTTGGCCGACGCCCTACAGGGGAACTGTTTCCTCGGTGGTCGTCCATCCTCCGGTCTACTCATTATTCCGATCCAAAAATTGATCTAGAGATAGGCCCCGGCGCGCGGATCATTGGGCGCGAGCTTTTGTGCGACCCCCGCAGCCTCCCGCGCCAGATCCTCGACGCCCACGGCCTTCGCGAGTTCCGCGAGCATTAACCAGCCTTCGAGTTGCTGATCATCCATGCGCAAACTGGCTTCCAGCGCTTGAATCGCCTCACTCGTGCGGCCATCCGCCTTCAAGGCATGGGCGAGATCGAGCCAGAGATCGGGTTGGTTATCCACGCTCTGGATCGCCGCGAGCAGATAACTGACCGCCCGGCCTTGCCGACCGGTTTCGAGCAGCACGCGTCCGAGCGCATGGCGGGCAGTCGCATCAGTGGGAGTTGCCCGCAGGATTATCCGCGCTTGGGCCGCCGGATCATTTGAAATATTTTTCGTCCCGATCGGGACCGAAGCGGCCTGCACCGGAACAGGATTGGCGCGAAACGCCTTGCGACCGACCGCTGCCATTTCGTCGTAAGCCGTCTCCAGCAAATCGCCCATGGCCTCACTCGCCGCCAAGGTATCGAGAAACACCGGCATTGATGCCATGCGGGCTTGGGTCCGCTCGCGCAGCGCTGCGCGACTGACCGAATCCGTCGCCAGTTGCAGCGCGATGGCGTGATATTCCTGTGCACTGCCCGCGATCATTTCCGGCAGATCAAGCGAACGTAGCAGCGCTCCACCCATGCGCGACCGCATGGTTTTGCCATCCCACGTCACCACGGGCAGGCCGAGTTCCAACGGATCGACCAGCGAGTTCACGCCGCCGAAAGGAAAGGTATCGAGATAAATATCACCCAGTCCGAGCAGCATCTTCACCTCCGTCCGCGAAGGGAACGACGTGGTGGAAATCACCAGCCGCGCATGATCGACGCCATGACGCTTGAGCACGGCTTCGAACTCGGCTTGGAAACGCTTGATCGGATAATTCGAGGTCCAGTTCGGATTGAACGGATGCACCAGCAGAAATGAGCCCGGCACGGCCGCGAGCAACCGCGCCCACTGGTGCTGCATCTCGGGAATGATTTTAAAATAATTCGCGGCGGACACAAACAGGACGACGTCCTGCGGAATGCCGCAATCCTCCCGCGTACACGAGCTCTGCGGTTCCTGGCGGTCGGCCTCGTAATTGAAAGCGTGCGTAGGTCCGGGCAACAAGCCCAGGCGTTCGCTGAATTGCGCTGGAGCGCCGGCGGTTTCCGTGAGCGTGCCGGAAACATACAGATCGCACTCCGGCATGCCGGACGTGATACAGGAGGAATTGTTGACCACCTGCAGCGGCGCGACCCGGTGCAGCGCGAGGCGCGTGACCTCGTTGCACACGGCCGTGACGTTGGTGCCGAAAACCACAACATCGAGCGCTGCGGCGCGGAGCATCGAGAGCTGGCCCTCGATATCCTCGGGCAGCACAAAATAATCCGCCGCTTTGCTCCGGCAATATTCCTCCAATGGGCCTCCGCCCGTCTTGTGGCTGAAAAGAATCACCTCGAAGCGCTCGGGATCGAGCAGCTCGAAGGTCGGCAGCGTGGTGTAGGTTTCCGTCTGCGATCCAAAATGGCGGTTCACGAAACCGACGCGCAAGCGCCGGCCCTCGCGCGGCACCGGCGTGGCCTCGTGGTGATCCCCGGGTTGGCCAATAGCACGCAGATACAACTCGGCGCGCAACTCGGCGTGCCGGCGCAAATCTCCGGTGCAAAAATACAACGGAATTACCGAAGCCTGCGTCACGTACGCGCCGAGCACTTCGGCCTCGGCGTTCACGCCCGGGCCGCGTTTCATCCAGCGCACGAGTTCTTCCAAGCGGCGCAATGTGTGCGCGGCATAAGTCTCCGCGTGTCCGATTTCACTAAAACCCTGCGGCGCGGCGAACAGCCACCCGACGTAATCGGCCTGCATCCATTCCGGCACTTCCATGAGCAGCGGGGCAGCCGGCCATTGCCAGGCTGGGGTGAGCAGCATGGCGGCGAGCAAGCCCGTCCAACCCTTCGCGGCGATTTCCCCGGCGCGGATAATATCTTCGGATTCAGCGACGCGATCATGCACGCCTGACCGGGACATTTCCTGCACGAGCTGCCGCGCATCGTAAGCGAGCGTGGACTGGATTTCTTTCTTGGGAAAACGGGTAATCGCCAAACTCGCGGCCCGTCGGGCGGAGAGCAGATCCTTCCATAAGCGCGGGCTCGCCGGCTCTTCCAAATAGTGGATCAAAACGGTGCGCAGTTGATCAAAAATCGCGGCGGTTTCATCGAGCGGACTGCGGCTTTTCTCGGGGTTCTCCACGAGAAACGGATCGGAAGACAAGAGCGAGGACGGGGTATAGAGTGATGGCATGCCCCTCTCACGCAGCTTTCAGGCCCGGAGCGCACAAGATCGCCTTAGTGCCTGATAACAAATTTAATAAAATATTTTTCTGCGGGCGCCCTACCCTTCACTTTCCGCTCCGACCGAAACAGCGCATCAAGGTGGCAACTTTTTCCCAGCCCAACGCCCACCAGACCGCACCCGTTCAACGCTTATTGAGCCAACCGGCCGCCGCAAGCAGCGGCCCTACATTCCCTGTTGCGTGCTGCTGCACGCACGGGGTCTGTCCTGCGGCCTGCGCCGCGGCCCTACAAAAAAACCATTAAGCACCAACCGGCACAAACCGACCAAACCCTCCGCCGAGAGCCAGCGGGCACGTATTCGCTCGAAACAGCGCCGGTCCCTTCACCCGCACTTCATCGAAGGCCAGCTCCATCAACTCGCCAAACGCCTGGCTCGTCGCCTTTGAATCGAGAAATACCGGAGCGCGCTCCATCTGCAGGCGCACCCGTGCGCCGCAACTTTCGCGATAGACCGCATCGGTCGCCAACATCACCGCCAGCGCTTGATAATCAGCCACCGAACTCGCGACCAATTCGCCCATGCCGAGCGAATGCAGCAGCGAGGCACCGGTTCGCGAACGCAGCGTGTCGCCCGCGCAGGTCACCACCGGCAGCCCAAGGGCGAGCGGCTCCACCAACGAATCCACTCCGCTAAAGGGAAAAGAATCGAGATACACGTCGCCCAAACCGACGAAACTTTGCACGTCGTCGCGCGAGGGAAAATCCACCGTCGAAGCCACGAGGCGCGAGTGATCGACGCCTTCGTCCCGCAATATCCGTTCAAACTCCGCATGAAAATGCGTGATCGCCTGAGTCGATGGCGGGTTCGGATAAAACGGATGCAACAACAGATAGGAACCCGGCGTCGCCGCGAGCACCCGGGCCCACACCTGCTGCACTTCGGGAATGATTTTCCGGAAATTCGCGGTGGCCACAAACACGATCGCATCCTCGGGCAGACCGAAATCCGCGCGGGTGCACACGACCTGCGCCTCCTCGCGATCCGCCTCGAAATTAAACGTGTGCGTCGGCCCGGGCAACAAACCGAGCCGTTCAGAAAATTGCGCGGCCATTCCCTCCGGGTTGGCCAGCGCTCCAGTCACATAGAGGTCTATTTCGGGCAGACCGGAAGTCACGCAGGAGGCATGATGCACGACCTGCAAGGGCGCGACGCGATGCAGCGCGAGCCGCGTCACCACATTGCATTCTGCCGTGACGTTCGTGCTGAACAACACCACGTCCAACGCGGATTTCCTCAGCAACGCCAACTGGTCCTTGAGGTCCGCCGGCAGCACGATCAGGTCGGCGCACTTTTGCCGGCAATATTCCTCCAAGCGGCTGAAATCGTTCACGTACGTAAACAACACGACCTCAAAGCGCTCCGGATCGAGTTGTTCGAACAGCGGCAGTGTCGCGTAGACTTCCGGGTTTGGTTCAAAATGCCGGCGGACGATTCCGATCCGCAGCCGTCGCCCGGCCCGCAGTTTGAGTGGAGCCCGATAGTGATCATCGCGCCGGCCCATGACGCGTCGGAGCAGTTCACCGCGCAGTTCCGCGTGACGCCGCAGATTTTCCGGACCGAAGCACGCCGGCAGCAGCGAGCAATGGCTCGCGTACGCCCCGAGCACTTTCAGTTCTTCTTTCGCCTCGGGCGCCCGATTCATCCAGCGCTTCAGTTCTTCCAACCGGCGCAGCGTATGCGCGGTATAGTGCTCCGCCTGGCCGGGCGCGGAAAAACTTTGCGGCGCGGCAAACAGCCAGCGCACGTAATCGGGACGCAACCAGTCCGGGACTTCCATCAGCAACGGCGCAGCCGGCCACTGCCAGGCCGGCACCAGCAACATCGCCGCCAGCAAACCCGGCCAATCCTTGCGGAGAAAAATTTCAGCCTGCGCGAGATCTGCCGCCGCGACCGCGTGCTCGTGTACGCCCGATTTCGCCATTTCGCGCACGAGTTCATGCACCTCATGGATGAACGGCGCAGCGCTTGGCCGGCGCGGCAAGCGGGCGATCATCGCACTGGCGTCACGCCGCACCGCCTGCAGCCGCGTCCACCGTTCGGTCTCGTCCGGCATTTCCAAAAAATAGCCGAGCGCGCTGCGCACCAGATCCAAAGCCGAGGAACACTCGGCTGCCGGGCCCGGAGAAAAGTCGTGTCCGGCTTCCCCACCCGGCAGATCGGACAACAACGTCAGTGACGGAACAGGAGGAACGGACATCATTTGAATAATTTGTTTAACGAAGGTTCAGCGGACTCGGTTCACACGTTTTTCAGCGGGGAACGGCCGATCATGCGATAGCCTTTGATCAGCTCAGGAATGCCGATATCCAGTCCGCGCTTCGCCTCGAAGCCGGCTTCGCGCAGGCGTTGGTTGGACACGATGTAATTTCGTTTGTCCGGATCGCTGCCTACTTCGCCGTAGTGGACATAGAAATTTGGGACGAACTTCTTCACGGCCTCGGCCAGCTCGGCCTTGGAAAGATTCGCGCTATCGAGCCCCACATTGTACGGCTTGCCAATCATCCGGGTGGAGTGGACCACGCAGTGCAGCATGCAGTCCGCCACGTCGCGGACGTGGACGAAATTGCGTTTAAAATCCTTTTCGAAAATCACCATGTAGCCATCCGTGACCGCCGCATAAACAAAGTGATTCACGAGCAAATCAATCCGCATCCGGGGCGACATCCCGAACACCGTCGCGAGCCGCAGCGTGATCGTATTGGGGGAATTCAGCAGTTCAATCTCGGCCTGACACTTGGTCTGGCCATAAATGGAAATAGGATCCAACGGCGTTTCTTCCGTGCAGAATGAATTGCCCGATTTGATGCCGTAGCCGCTGTTCGTGTTCGGATAAATGATCAGCTGACTCGGCGAACGCAGGCGGTTGATCATGCGAATCGCATCCAGATTCAACGAGGTGGCGAGCAAAGGATCGCGCAAGCACGCGGGCATGCCCACCACCGCCGCGAGCGGGATGATCACATCGGCTTTTTTAATCAAGCCGGCCATCGCCGCTTCATTGCGCGCATCCTCCCGAACGAACTCGAAGGCACTTTGCTCGCAAAGATGGTTCAGCGACGCCGAACCAAAACTTAAATTATCAACGCCGATGACCTGGTGGCCGGCCTTGAGGAAATGATCGGAAACGATCGATCCCAGATATCCGGCGACGCCGGTGATCAATACAGTGGAGGATTTGGAGGACATAAAGAGTTGAGCCGACTAAGACTGAATTAGGTCGCGGGTAGCAGACCGCCGATGAAACGAATAGGGCACATCGCCATTTTGCAGGATTCGCGCCAGTATTCATGAGCAGCCGCATCTCCATCTTTTAGAAAAAGATATAACTCTAAATCACGAGCTAACCTCACGTTGCCGCAACGCGATTTCTCCACCGGGCACTTATCGGGAAAATATTTCCCTGTCCACTTTGCCACTGTCGCTCACGTCCAGTTCCGCCGGAGATTGCGGGGCATTCAGACCGCTCGATGCGAGCGCGCGCCGCGAGACGAATTCACCGATCGCCAGACACGCCGTCGCTCCCGGGCTGGGCGCGTTGATCACGTGGAGCGCTCCCGCGCGCTCCACAAAATGGAAATCCTGCATGAGCGTGCCGTCGGGCAACATGGCCTGCGCCCGCACGCCGGAAATTCCCGGCTCCAGATCGTCAAGCTGCACCGCCGGCACGAGGCGCTGCAACGACTCGCAAAATTTCGCCTTGCTGAAGGAGCGCACAACTTCCTCCCACGCCATCGCCCGATGCTGCCGCATGAATTTCCACAGGCCGCCATACGTGACGGCGTCGAACAGATCGCCCGGCCGCAGTTTCCATTTCGTGTAGCCTTCGCGCGCCATCGCCAGCACCGCATTCGGCCCGGCTTCCACCCCGCCCTCGATCATGCGAGTGAAATGCACGCCGAGAAACGGAAACGAAGGATCTGGCACCGGATAAATCAAATGCTTCACCAAGTGCTGGGCCGAGGTTCGCAGTTTATAATATTCCCCCCGGAACGGCAAAATACGCGCCTCGCGTTTCTCTCCCGCGAGCGCCGCCACGCGATCACTGTGCAACCCCGCGCAATTGATGATATAGTCCGTCACAAATTCTCCCGCAGCCGTCTGCAAATTCCACTCGGAACCCACACGCTCAGCTTTGAGGAGTCCGGCATTCGTTTTTACGCTCACCCCTTGCCGGGCTAATTCGCGTTCGAGTGCGTCACACACCCCTTGATAATTCACGATGCCTTCTTCCGGCACGTGCACCGCTGCGATTCCAGCGGCGTGCGGCTCGATCTCGTGCAGTTCGTCTTTCTCCAACCAACGCAGGCCGCGCAGACCATTTTGCGTTCCACGCTCCAACAAAGTTTTCAAGCGCACGATTTCCTCCGTCGTCGTCGCGACGACCAGCTTCCCGCAAATATCATGGGCCACTCCGTGCTGCTCGCAAAAGGCGATCATCCGCCGGATGCCTTTGACCGCGAGCTGTGCCTTCAGCGAACCCGGTTTATAATACAGCCCGGCGTGCAGCACCCCGCTATTATGCGTACTCTGATGACGCCCCACCACCGGCTCTTTCTCCAGCAAACTCACCGTGGCCTGTGGCGCCAATCGTTTCACTTCCAACGCAGTGCCGAGGCCCACCAGGCCTCCGCCAATGATCGTAAAACTTGGGCTCATATTTTAAACGGTTATTTCTACCACAGGGTCGTAAACCTCGGCCAAAAATTGCTCCGCTCTCGCGTAATCTTCGGGCACGCCGATATCCAAAAATCTTCCGTAATCGCGGTAGCCGAAAAGTCCCCCTCCCGCCCAGGAACCGAGCACTTCTTTTTCCAAGGAAAATTGCCTTCCCGTCGACAGCCCGGCCAACACCTCGCGCTCAAACCAGTACACGCCGCTGTTGATCCAACCTCCGCCGACGAACGTCGGATCCTTCTCGCAAAAGCGCCTGATGCTTCCATCCGGTCCCACTTCCACCCGACCATAACGCGCCCCATCGTCCACATGTGCCAGCACCACCGTCGCCCGGGCCCGACGATCCTGATGCCACTCGAACGAAACCGGCAAAGCGGTATCGCAGTACGAATCGCCGTTGAGAATCAAAACTGTTTCCGAGGACAACATCGGCAGCGCCTGTACGATGGCACCGCCCGTGCCCAGCGGTTGCTCTTCCCGCGAATAGAGCAATTGCATGCCGCCATAACGATCACCCAGCACCGCCTGAACTTGCTCGCCCAGATAGCCCGTGCATAACACCACCTTGGTAATTCCCTGCGCCGCGAGCCGGTCGAGCAGGTACGCGATGAATGGTTTTCCGCTGAGCAACGCGAGCACCTTGGGGCGATCCGCCACTACCGAGCGCAAACGCGTCCCCGCTCCTCCCGCCAAAATAACCGCTGTGACCTGCGATAATTTATTCATGAGTGATGGATCCGTGATCCGCCCTGCAGCCTGGAACTGAGCAAAAATGGTTCGTCCGCATGCTCATCCTGAAAACGCAGTGCCGGCATTGGCTGACTGAAATCACCGGCCAACTCCCGCATCAACGGCCCATAAACCGGATCGCTCGCCAACACACTCTGGCACAGTTGGGAAAATTCCGCCGGTCGGGCGACCAGCACCAAACAGGAGGGGCAAGGCGTGAGCGTTGTCATGCGGTCATCTGACTGCAAATTTCGCGCCAGCCACTTACTAAGGTTACTTATATCGCTGATTCCGCCTTCTTTAAAATCCTTCTAATTCCCTCGCGCGGATAAATATTGCTGACGGTGCGCCCTCAAAAAAACATTCGGCAGAAATTGCCGGCTCCTTTCTTCACCTCTCAAGACTCACAAAATTTACTGACCGGATCGTTCCGTCGTAGGTAGCGCGCTCGTCACGCTACATTCCGACGTAGGTAGCGCGCTCGCCGCGCAACTCTGCTGGCCAGCAGAACGAGGCCAGCTCGCAACCGACATCTCAAACCCCATTCACGCCGCCGCCTCATTCACGCCGCCAGCGCACTTACACCGCAACTCTGGCCACCTGCAAATTTGGCAGTGGCGCGAGGTTTGGTTTCGCCGCCAAGCATCTCGTCTCAAATTCCGCAAAATCGCGCCCGTGCCAGACGCCATCCGGCACCATCGTCACCGTTCCATTTTGGATCCACGCTGTTTTCACTCCGGCATTCAGCCCCGTCTGCACATCGCAGGGCATATCGCCGACCATCCACGTCTCCGTCGCGGCCAGCGAATATTTAGCCATCATCTCGAGGATAAACCTCGGCGATGGCTTGCGATATACCGTGGGCATATCCGGCGATTCCGTGGCGATGCACACCTCGGTAAATCCTGGGGACGGCAACTCCAGCAAGGCCAACATGCGCTCATTGCAGCGCTGCACGGCCTCGAGCTTGAACATCCCCCGGCCCACCCCGCTCTGATTGGTGAACAAAAACAGCCGGTAGCCACGCGCGATAAACCGATGCAACGCCTCGCGTACCCCGGGCATCAATTCCACTTTCGCGGCGTCAGCCAGATAATCATGCTTCACGATCAGCGTGCCGTCCCGATCGAGAAATAGCGCTTGGTCCATCTTGGGTGCACTTGCGTCAGACCAGAGCCATCTCGGCTTGCTGCATCCAGCTCACGTGATGTTCCGCCGCCGGGTCAAATTCCCGATCCACATAATCCAGCCACGAGTGCATCACCAGCGTGTGCACCTCTTGAATTCGCGCCGTGTTCTGCGAGGGAATGATCAGCTCGTAGTCGCACCGCCCGCGCGCCTGCCCGCCATCGCGTCCGCCGAGCAAAATAGTCGACACCTGCAACGTCTTCGCCACCGCAAAGGTCGCCAGCACATTCGGCGAATTCCCGCTGGTGCTGAAGCCCACCACCACATCGCCCGGCCGGGCAAACGCCGAAAGCTGCCGCGAAAAAACCTGATCATAACCATAATCATTGCCGATACACGTGAGCGCGGTGACATCCGCGTTCAAGCAGATCGCCGGCAACGCCCGCCGGTTTACTTTGTAGCGCCCAACCAATTCTTGGGCGAAATGCAGGGCATCCGCCGCGCTCCCGCCATTGCCGCAGGAAAAAACTTTCCCACCCCGCTTCAGGCAATCCACGATCAATCGCGCCGTGGTGTCGATCATCGGTTCCAGCTGCTGTGATTTGGCCAGCACGTCGAGTAACTCGCTGATTGGTTTCATAACATTAAATGGATTTTCTGCCCGGTCACGCGACCAAGCTTGAGTGGGGGATGGGAGATCCTTCATTGATTAAAGTGCGGCGCGATCCATCGCGACTACACGCGCGTCCAGTGGCGTCCGAACGAAACCGCTGGTGGGCAGACATGATCATGCATTCTCGTAATCGACACTTTCGCTTGAACCTTAACCCAAACCCCAGCACTTGCGCCCATGCCCTCTCCTTCACCCAAGGATTGACCTGCTCCGACGTCCCCGCAATTTCACCGGCTTGCCCTTCTCCTTTCCTGCGCTCCGCCTCGCCCCTTCCTCCCTCCCTTTGGCCCGGCTATGAATTCTCTTTCCGGTCCGAAATTTGCGATTGAGATTCATCCGAGCAACTGGCGCTTCCCGACGGAAAAATCCTGGATCGCCGGCTGGATCACCCCCGCAGCCGATCAAACCATCACCGATGTGCGGGCCCGCCTGCACCACCGCATCATCCTTGGTCTCGTCGGCATGCCTCACCCCGTTTCCGCGGAAAATTCCACCGCCACACCCTTCGCCCCGGACTCCGGGTTTTCCTTTCTCTTCTCTCCTCAATCAGACGCCTCCTTGCTCCAACTGGAATACCGTGATCAAACCGGCCGCTGGCTGGAATTTTTCCGCACAAATATTTCCCCTGCTCCCCATGCACCCGTCCTCACTCCGATCCCGGGCCTGAGCCAATCACTCCGTCTGCTGACAACCTTGTTGCTCAAAAACCACCTGCTCACTCCGAAGCGAAGCTGGACCTCACTCGCCCATGATCTCATCGCGGCGCATGTGGCCGAGCCTCTCAACGCCCAACCTAATCCTCCCTTCATCGGATCACTGGAGGAACCGCGCGATACCGGCCGCTTACGTTACGGCCGCATTTCGGTGACCGGCTGGTTGACTCACACCACGGCGCGCATCACCCGCCTCTCCGTCGTCATCGATCCGCTGCCCGGCATCACACTCCCGCACGGTCTGGCGCGCGCCGACATCATCGGCGCGTTCCCCGCCCTCACCGGCCACACTGATTACGCCTTTGTCGGCGAAGTTGTCCTGCCACCCGACCTCGCTTCACCGGTATTGCTCAAGATTTTCGCCGAGCTCGACAACGGCGAGCAACACCTCGCCTTCGCCCGCCGTTTCACGCTGCTGAATCACGGCAATTTTTCTGAAATCCCACCGCTGGGGTCTGGCCTCAACTTCACCCGCGCCGTCTGGGCCTTGTTCCGTGCCGCCGGTCGCTATGCGCTCCCCCAACGCGGCCTCGTCCAAACCCTACGCACCGCGTGGGCCGGTTATCAGACGATGCCGAGCTACCGTCGCCCCAACGCGCTTCCCCCGAAGAAAACCATTTCGCGCCATCCGGATTTCGAAAAAGCCAGCCGCGTCGCCCCATCCGTCGCCGAATCCACCCACGCACCTCATTCAGTCCACGCGGTCCATGCCTTGCCCGCCTGCACCCACATCGGAGCGACCGACGACATGCATGTATTGAATCTCACTCAATATTTTCAAGTCGGCCGCGAAGCCCTGGCTCTAATTCAGGCCGCGGTGGCCGCAGCGCGTTGCGGCCCGATCACCGCGATTCTTGATCTGCCCTGCGGCCATGGCCGCGTGGCCCGCTGGTTGCAAACCGCCTATCCGGCGGCCAATTTGTTCGTCTGCGATACGCAGCAAGCCGGCGTGGATTTTTGCGTCGAGCAACTCGGCGCCATCGGCGTGCCCGCCACGGTGGATGGCCGGCATTGGGCCGTTTTGCCCGGCCCCTATGATATTATTTGGTGCGGTTCGCTCCTCACTCATTTCGATACGGACGAATGGAGCAACCATCTCCACCGCTTCGCCGAGCGCCTCTCGTCGCGCGGCGTCCTTGTCTTCACCTCGCACGGCCTGCCGGCACTCGAACGCCTGCAAACCGGCGACAAAGATTACGGCCTGCCCCCGTTGGCCGTGGAGCAACTCTTGCACGCCACAGTGACCACCGGTTTCGGCTACGCCGCCTATGCCGACACCCCCGCCTACGGAATTTCCATCGCGCAACCCGGCTGGCTTCGCGCATTCCTCGCCGCCGAAACCGATCTGCAAATTCTCTCCTACCGCCCCTCCGCCTGGGACCAGCACCAAGACGTGATCGTCTGCACCCGCCGCACCCCATAGCCACGGAAGGGCCCGCAACGAGGAGTGCGTGGGCTCAGCCGGGATCGATGCAGTCCAGAGCTGAGAGTCGAGAGACTAGAGCCAGACCAAACAGTGAATACAGTTTTCCGTCACAAAATCACGCAGACCAGTTCTGGGGATCGGGCTCTCAGCTCTCGACTCTGGATTCCGAGGAAACAGCTCCTTTGTAGGGTCGGCCCTTGTGGCCGGACCGCTCATCCGGCGCGGCCACAAGGGCCATCCCAACATAAAACACAAGCCATGTTTCTTCCCATCCGGAGCAAAACGCGTTTTGCGATCAGGGGCTGCATCGTTCCGCTCAGCCATCTTACCCCCAATCCGTGCCACGAGGAAAAAAGGTGAAACGCACGGAGCTTGAACCAGAAATTATCGCGCGAAAGATGGAAATCTTATCGAGGTAGGACACCCGGTTGCCCGGGTGCCCCCTCACAGATCCCGGCAGGCGGTATTCTCGCACCGGGCTCTTCAGTGTAGCTCGCTTCGCACGAACGCATTTCTACAAGAGGATTGGCTGGTAAGGAAGTTCGACGATGCGGGGCGTGGGGATGGAGAACTTACGCATCATCGCGGCGAACCCTTCCCATGTGTAACTGCGCTTCTGGCTGCGGCGGTTCAACCATTTGAATAACAGCCGCTGGCACTGGTCATAAAATCGGGACAGGCTCCGAGCGTTGCCCCTGACTCCATAGTAGTTCCAGTACCCTCGTTGCTCGGCCGCCAGTTCCCGCATCAACGTGGTGATGCAACTGTGACGGTACTTCTTGATCCACTCGGGGAACGCCTTCACAGAGGCCCGGGGTCTCTTCGACGCAGTGCGTCGCCTCAACGCCATTCCCCCGGTGCGGGTTTTCACCCAACGGAACTCAAAATCCAAGAACTCAAACGCTTCGTTCGGTTCCGGCACATACCGGTTGAATTGCAGCGGGCGGGTTTTCTCAGGTGTTACGGCCAGCCCAAACTTACCCAAGCGTCGGAGAGTTGCCCCTCGAAGCGCTTGGCATCATCCCAATACTGGAAGGCACAGACGAAGTCGTCCGCGAAGTGGATCATGCACACGTCGCCCCGACATTCCTTCTTAAACGACGTGCTCGAACCAGAGGTCCAACGCGTAGTGCAGATAGATGCTAACCAGGACGGGCGAAACAATCCCGCCTTGCGGTGTACCCGTTGCCGGATGCACCACCTGCCTGTTTTCTTCTAGTACCCCTGCCTTCAGCCATTTTCCAACCAGATGGAGCAGCGCACGGTCGTCGATTCGCTCCTTCAGCATCCGCAGCATCCAATCGTGCGAGATGTTGTCGAAGAAACAAGAACTGGCCCGAGATCTTCAACCACGACGCCGGCATCACCAGTGCGATTTTAGATCGCGTGCTGCATCACGCCCAGACCGTCGTCATCGAGGGAAAAAGCTACCGCATGAAAGACCAGATCGAGCCGCCGATCTGATTACCAGCAACCCGACTCACTCGTTCACGCCGGCGGTCAGCCAAACCCTTGGCGTTTTTACGAAATACCGAGATGGTTTTCAAACCGCCAGCTTTTGACGGTGTTCACCCCGCCACTCGCAAAAAATCGGTAACAAATGTGGGCAGCGTCCGTGGAGGCGTTTTCAGCGGAGCAAAAGGAGCGCCGCGACTGGCGCGGAGCGGCCCGCGTGGTTGTTCGGCGAGGGCTCGGTCGTCCTGACCTTTCGGGGTGAGCCAGCGGTTTCGCGGAGCGAGGGGCCATGCGGCCCCTCCGAGCCGAGGGCCGACCGGAGCGCAGCGCAGGGAGCGCAACACCGATCCGCCGTCTGCGGCGGTTGAGGTGATCGCGGGAGCCCAAGGACGGAGCGGGGACCCCACCGGGCACTCTACGCCGGACGCGGAGCCGGGCGATAGCTCGGCGGACCGTGGCCCGATCCTTCGGGCCACAAGCGCCTGCGCCGGTGGGGCTGCTCTCCACCGGACGGAGCGCAAGCGGAGGAGGATGCAGAGATCGTGACAGCGTTGCTGGCGCGATCTGTGCCGATGGTTCATTGAAGACGTTGCGACGACAGCAAACAACTAAGCCTGACCCTCTCCGTCAGCTCTCTCCGTCAGCTACTTGAGGGCAACGACCGCTACCTCGATACGGTCACGGCACGCTGCATCGCGGCCATCGACTCCACCACGAACCTTCGCTGCAAACCGCGCGCGAGCGGTCTCGCCAACCGCACGGGCCAATAACGCGGTTTGGAAAACGCCCGGAGATCATACCACACTCGGCCATCCGCGTGCAGCTCGACGTGCGCGGGCAGCGTCCCGTAAGCGAAACCAAAACGTCGCACCGGGATGATTTCATCGAGCGTATAAACAATGCGGCATGCGTTCAGCCACCAGAGTCCGTACACGTGGGCGATCATCGCCACGACTTGATCTTTTTCGAGCAGCGTGGTGGGCGGGGTGATGCGGGTCCACGGTGCGGGAAACATTTTCCACTCACGCAAGGCCTGGCACGCGGCGGCAAAAGTCGCTTCACCGCGTCCGAGTTCCCTGCGATTATGATCGATGGCGTAACCAGTCGGTGAGCGGTCGCGTGAATGCCCGACCTCAGGATAACTTAAACTCATCTGCCGCTGTTCCTCCAGGAAGACTAAGATTTCTTTTTCGGCAGGAGGTGTGAGTGACCACATGGATCCAAACAAACCCGCCCGGAGGTCGGGTTCCACCTTTTATTGCGGGCTCGCAGAATAGACTGAGTTCCTCGCACCTGATCGGGATTGACCTGTAGGTGGCGAGCTTGCCTCGTTCTGCTGGCCAGCAGAATAGCGCGACCAGCGCGCTACCTACCTCGGAACGATCTAGTTCATCCATTTCGCGAGTCGTAGTCGCTTCACGGATCTAGCGGGACCTGTGAATACGACGTCGCGATTCCATGTCAACAGACTCTGTGCCATATAATTCAACCGTCCTTCATTGGCGGTTCCCAACGGTGACGTGCTGATTGGCGATCGCAGAATGGACTGACGCGCCGGGGGCGACGCGCCTCCATCCATATGCCTCCCCTTCGGAGTGAAAATGGAGCTGCGGCGCCCGCGCCGCAGTTGAATTTCTTGTCAGGCTATTCGTACGACCCTCTGCCGGGCTTTGCCGTTCAGCGTACGGTTAAAGTCTTGAACCGGTTGGATTGTCGCTCCTGCATTTCTTCGTGTCCTTTTCACTGTCTCGCCACGCAAAGTCGTCCGGCAAAATCCTGCCAGTCCTCTTCGGTATGTTGGCCG
The DNA here is from genome assembly GCA_038206205.1 of Opitutales bacterium. Taxonomy (GTDB): domain Bacteria; phylum Verrucomicrobiota; class Verrucomicrobiia; order Opitutales; family Opitutaceae; genus Didemnitutus. The sequence goes on along the minus strand of JBBRBC010000004.1, from coordinate 30,091 downwards.
TCTTCGGTCTTAGCTGCGGCGTATTTTATAATTTCGAAAGGCAACCGGAGCTTTCCCCTGTGGCGCGCGGGGCCCAACTCGCGGTGGCGAGCGGTTGCTTTGCCTGTCACGGACGGAGTGAGGCGGAGGAGCGTTTCAATCGGCGCCAGTTTTCCCCGAACGACTGGAAGACGAAAACCATCCCCACCATGTGGGAAGACGACGTGGATCGCGCGGAGGTTATCATCGACTGGATCACGCACGGCGTGCCGGCGCGTGATGCCGAGAAACACAAGCAGTTCCTCATCCAAATGCCCGCTTACGAAAAACATCTCTCGCCTGAAGAGATTGATGACATCGCCGCCTGGGTTCTCGCCGAAGGACTGCGACTCACGCAAGGGCACGGCAATGCTGAGAAGGAAGCCCCGTCGCTCGCAGCAGCCGACATCAGCAAACTCACCCCCGACCAGCTCTTCGTGCTGGGTGATCGCGTCTCACGTCAGCACGGTTGTTATCAGTGTCATGGCGAATTCGGCCAGGGCGGTGTCGCCAATCCGGCGTCGTTCAAAAGCACGATTCCCGGTTTCTACGGACGAGAATTCCGCCAGCTCACCGCCAACGGAGACCGCGCGGAGATTCTCCACTGGATCGAGCATGGCCGCGGCCACGCGATCGAGTCCGGGCTGATGGGAAAACTAGCAAAAAAATTCACTGATGGCCAAGCTATCGGGATGCCCGGCTATCGCGAGCACCTCAGCGAAATCGAGAAAACCTTGCTGACCGACTATCTGCTCTGGCTGAACAGGAGTGGCCCGCTACCCGCCAGAGAGGTCGAACGGATTGGACATTTGCTCGAGGATAAAGCAGGGAAAAAAGCCAAAGCCGACGAGTGAGTCAGCGTCGCAGGCGAATCTTCGTAGAGCTGAGCCGGCAATCGCCGCCACCATTCAGGTCCTGTATAACATGGCAGATGAAATTTTCGTGGCCGTTGAGGGCAACGGCCCCTACCAAATAGGTCCAATGATCATGAGTGGCTGGTATTATGAGCAACCAAGCAGTACCTGATTAATAAAAAAGCCCACCAAAGGGCGGGCGTAAAGAAAACCAAGTGAAAATAAATATTAGAATCGCAAAGAGACTTGGTCGCCCTTCAGCCCAACTCGAGTGAAATGTTCACTGTAGGTTGTATCGGTGTTGGCGAGACGACGGGTCAGTCGTTCACGTACGATGGCCGGAGCTTGGGGCTCAGGAGAGAATTGGCGTTCGTTCAATTGGGCCAGTAAACGTGTGCGTTTCGAAGACAAGGCCGAGACTGAAGCGAGTTCTGCCACCGCTCCACCTGAACGTTGGGGCTGACTGTAGGCAACCGGCAGCGACTTGCTGGTTAAGGTTTGGTTTAACCGAGCGTCTGTCCGTTCCGACAAGGTGTTGTTGGTTGCGAATAATTTGGCCGAAGGCGATTGAACAGGACGTGTGGCACTCCACGGAGTAAGTTCGGCCGCATGTTCAGGGAGATGTTCTGAAAGGGGTTCAACCGCTACGGCCACCACATCATGATCGGGCGCGGAGAGGATGGCGGACGTCGGGGCAAGCATAGCAGCGGCATGAGCTAGATCGGAAGCGGCAACCAAGGACGATGCGGCCTGAACCGGAGAAACAACTTGTTCTAAATTATTGGAAGCCACTCCAGCGGCATCGCCAGACTCAGAATATTTGACCGAAACCAAGGTGAACACGAGGATCGCGGCGGCTCCGATGGGCATGAACATCCGTGGTCGGGCAAGGTACTGAGGGAAACTTTGCCACCACGGCCGGCGCTCTATGAGCGCGGCGAGTTGCTTTTGACGAAGCTCTTTTTCGAAACGGCTCCAAAATTCAGGTGAAGGACGTTCTGCACGCTTGAGACGAAGCAGATCTTCAAGGGTCAACGGGGAGTGATGGGGTGTTTCGGGCACGATATTAACGTAGATATTTACTTAACTCGCCTTGGAGAAACTGCTTCGCGTAATGGAGGCGGGAACGCACGGTCCCCTCGGAGCAGTCCATAATTTGGGCAATCTCGGTGTGGCTGAGTCCATCAATTTCGAATAAGCTGATCACGGTACGATGCTTGATAGACAATTTTTGCATCGCTTCGTTCAATTTTTCCTGAAGTTCGTGTAGGTAAGTATCCCTGTCTGCCGTATTTTTATCGGCAACTTGATCGAGAATCTTTGAGCCGGCATCTTCTTCATTTAACTTTTCCAGACTAAAAAAGTTTCGCAAACGATTACGTCTCAAGTGAGTAAGTGTAGTGTAGATCGCGATTTTATAGAGCCAGGTAAAGAACGAGGCTTGTCCGTTAAATCTATTGATGGCCTGAAACGCCTTAATAAAAGTATCTTGAGTAAGATCAGCCGTATCTTCGCGATTTGAGGTAAGATTATAGACCACACCGAAGATTCGTTCGCGATATTTACGGATCAAATGATCAAAAGCGGCGGTATCACCACCCTGCACCTTTTGAACTATGGCAAAATCAGCATCCGCCTCCTGCTGGCGCTCAGGGGTGGTGATAATTGACCGGTTGAAAACCTTCGAAAGGTTCATCTTGAGAGAAAAATGATAGCAGCAGATGAGCTGGGAGCAAATTAATATTAGGCGCTGATGGCCGTACTTTGCAAAGCTTGAACTTGGGCCGAGAGCACATCGCCTAGCTGCAGCATCAAGGCCACGGGTTGTTGGCTGCGATGTGACTCCAAGACCCCCTTGCCCAAGGAGAGCTCTGCGTCGATCGCTTGGACCACCCCTGCCCCAATCCCAAGCTGACGCATTCGCTCAATACTGGTGGCAAGTGGCATGGGCCGACCTTCACGCAATGCCTGCAAGACCTCATCACGTTCTTGGATTGGCAGCTTTTCCAACAGCAGCATGAGTGGTAACGTAAGTTTTCCGGTGGCGAGATCAGTGCCAAGGGTTTTGCCGATTTTCTTTTCCTCCCCGAGAAAGTCCACTAAGTCGTCGTAGATCTGATAGGCAATGCCGAGATGCCGGCCAAAATCATTCGCGGCTTCAATAAAAGCGGGACTATAACCGGATATCAATGCTCCGAGCCGACAGGAAACCCTGAATAATTCGGCGGTTTTCAGATCAATTACTCGGTAGTAATCAGCCAGCGTGAGACTCATATCACGGCGGCGCATCGTCTGCATGATCTCCCCCGAGCACACCTTGCGCGTGGATTCCGAAACCAAACGGCAAACTTCCGTGGTCGGAAACATTGAGGCAACATGCAGTGCTTGGCTAAAAAGGGTATCGCCCAATAATACGGCAGCATCAGGACCAAACTCCCGTGATGCCGTGCGCCGATTGCGTCGAAGCTCCGCTTTATCCATGATATCATCATGGACCAAGGTGGCGAGATGGACCATTTCCACCACCCCGGCGGCCCGAACTAAATCATCATTCACCACCCCACCGCCCTGCCAGCCGCTGATAAAAACCAAAGTGGGCCGGAGACGCTTGCCCGTGATCTCCAAACAGTACTTCGCCATGGATTGGATTTCCGGTTCGAATTTAGCCACCTGTCCAGACATGAAATGATCGAGCGCCGCCATTTGCGGAGCGACCTGACGGAATACCGAAGTGAAATCACCTGTCATGGCGGAGTACGTGTTGGTGGTTGAATTCATTGAGCCCATCAAAGGAAATCCAGGAAAGGATTTAGGAAAGGAAGAAGAAAAGGCTAACCTAAACGAGAAACCGATTCATTCGCCATTTCCATTTGATCGGCCAAAAGAAAAAGGCGTGCCTGAAAACTCAGGCACGCCAGAAATAACTTAAAAAAACCTACTGTAATTACTTCCCGGAAGCAGACGGGACGGGTTGAGCGTACAAATCTCCACCCTTGGTGATGCGTTGACCAGGCAACTCGTCACGGGTCACTCCTGCTGCTTGGACTGCGCGTGGGTCGAACATATCCTCAGGAGCTGATCCATCAGCACCAACGGTACGAGCCGTGATAAAGATCAAAAGATTCGTGGTGGTCTCGTCTTTATTTTTATGGGAGAACAGACGACCCAATCCGGGGATATCGCCCAAGACTGGAACTTTAGAGGAACCATTGGTTTTGTTTGCGGTGATCAGACCGCCAATACCCGCCGTATAACCACTCTGCAAGGACACCTGGGTTTTAACCTTACGCGTAGCAATAATAGGGATTTGAGCTGAACCGAAATCTGACGTGCCATTGCGGATGCTGACTTCAGGTTCGATCGCCATTTTGATCGCACCACGAGAATTTACTTGCGGGGTGACTTTGAGGATTACACCGATTGGTTTGTAAGCAAATCCGCTTACGCCATACGTTCCGCGTGTTTCATTATACGTATATTGGGGAATCGGATATTCCTCACCTACATTCAACGTGGCTTCTGTGTTATTAAGGGTCACCACCGTCGGATTCGAAATTACCTTGATCGTGTTGAGTGACTTTAGCGCGGACAGTACGACATTAAATTGCGAAGCTGAAAACACCGCGCTCGCTACCCGATTAGTAGCACCCGTGCCCGTAAGAGTGGAAAGTGCATTAATCGCATTGGTCGCACCGCCAGTATATGTATTTAAAGCCGTCCATGATTCAGGTGTAGTAGCAGTGCCTGCCTTATAGTCGGCCGACCCAACCCAGGCTGGTAATGAAGACGGTAATCCGCTTACAGGACCTCCAGCGGGTATCTGTCCAGTCGGCACCACTATTCTTGCATTGGGGGTGTCATAAGTCGGAGCAGAAGTTGGATCAGCGAGGTACTTCACCGCATTACCCGATGTGTTTCCAGTAGTAGTATCACCCTTGTCTGAATACCCTACTCCACGACTCTTTTGGAAAGTCTGGCTAGCCCCGTTCATCTTTAGTTCAAGCCCGTCGAGACCCGCCCAATTGACGCCGATCTTGCGGACATCGCGATCCGTCACTTCGATGAATTTCGATTCAATCATCACCTGATCGGTTGCTTTATCGAGTTGCTCAATGATCGTGCGGACTCGGCCCATGCGAGAAGGACGTTCGGTGACCACAAGCGCGTTGCTGCGGGCATCGACCAAAATTTTTCCACCCGCCGCGGCCTCAACCAGACCATCTACGGTTGGTTTGATGTCAGCTGCTTTGGCATAATTCAGCACGAACACATCCGTGGAGGTCGGCTCCTGCTGCAGCGAATCGTTACTGACGATTTTAATGATATTGCCGTCTTCGATGTAGGAGAAATTAACCGGAGCCAAAACCACGGAAAAAATCTGCCGCCACGTAACATCACGAAGCTTAATCGAGGTTTTACCCACCAGGGTGTCTGGCACGACGAGGTTCAACTCGAAGAGATCCGCCACATTGCGCAGGATGGTTTTGATATCTTCATCCGGAAAATCCACGGACAGAGTATCTCGTTCGCGATTCACTGCGGCAGGGGCCGCAGCTGGTGTAGGAGTAGCGGGTTTGGATTCGGCTGCGGGGCTTGTCGACACTTGAGCCAGACCAAGTGAGGTCAAGGTCAAGGCGGCAAACGCGGACAGGATTAGTCGTGTACTCATAATGGGGTTCCTCATTTGATTGGTCTGGTGAATTCCTCGCGATTTAGACGAAGGGTAAAACTGGTTCGTTCAATGGCCGTGATCTCAATAGTGTATTCAATGCCTTCAAAGTTAATCGTCATAGGCATGCCCGCTTTCACGCGCTTTTGACCGAAGATCAATGTCTGCTGTCCACCGATAATAAAGTTTCCACTGGGTTTTAACTGAGCCGCAATCAGGGCAATGATCTCCCGATCACTTCGGGGTCCCGATTGCTTGCCCTCAGTGGGTGCAGGTTTACTCAAACCCATCGCATCACTAAAGGCAGTGGAGTTAAATGGGTCAACCGTATCCGCGGGGACCAAGGGAGGTTTAATCAAAAGCATAACATCAGCAGCTGCGAGAATGCTCGTGCGCTCATCAGGCTTTGCCACCACTTGCCCTTGCAGTGGCAGTGAAGAGAAAATGCCTCCGAGTACCGCAAATTTAATGAATAAATTGATTTTCATGGGGTACCGAGCAACTCGATGTTAATGGTAACACTCAGCACACTGCTGGCGACTTCGACTCCCGCCGCCTTATTAAAAGATATCGCGCTATACTTTGAGAAATGCTTTCCACTCTCGATGCGCTGAAGAAATTCCATCACCTGCTTGAAGGTGCCTTGAAGTGTCACTGTATAAGGAACGCCAATATAGAAACCACTGGAACCCCGAGGGGCTTGATTAGGGCGCAGATCAGTGAGCTTTACCCCTGTCTCGCTTTCCAGCCGGTAGAAATATTGGAGATTGGTTGCCAACTGACTGGCTTTGACGAGCCGACCATCCAATTGTTTAACCGCCCGTTGCATCGCCTCCGTTTGCTTCGCAAGAGAGAGCCCTGCCGCATTCCTGACATTATTAATCATGAGCTGGCTTTGCTTGGTGCTCGCCTCAACCTTTAGCCTGCTATCGTCAATCGCCTCCGCTCCCAGATATAGCGTCACACCGCATAACAGCGCAACAATCCCACAGGTCACGCCGACCGGATTTTTTTTGAGCAGTAAAATAATATCGTTCCCATTCATGACTTCTTCTCCTTTGGGGCACCTTTAAACTTCAAAATTATTTCGAAACGCATGAAACCACCGGCAGGATCCGGGTTTAACGCCCCAAGACTCACCGAATCAAATTTAGCAGTCCACAAAGGGGCGTTCCGCAATACCTCGATATATTTCGTAGCTGAACCACTCGCATCTTCCTTGGAACCAGCGACAATCCCCCGCAAAATGCATTGGTCTCCGGTAGCTCCAGAATAACGCAAATCCGCAGATTCGATTTGTACTTCTTTCGGCAATGTTTTGCCCAACATAATAATAAAGTCCGAAGGAGGTAATGTGCGTTTGGTGAAATTCGCTGCCTCGGCCATCTTTTTGGCTTCCTCGTCAAATATTTTGGTTAATCTGAGCGCTTCAGTATTTTCCTTGGTATTTTTCTCAATCATGAGCTGCGCTTCCTGAAGTTGCCCATTCAGCTCACGCAACCGCACCTGCCGATAGCCTACGAAGACGACAAGACACGCAGCGATGGTGATAGCCGTGACATTTATAAAAAAAGTCGTCCGGACCACCTTGGTATCAGGCAGTCGCTCGAAGTTACGGAAATTCGGATGCCAGTGAGACATCGAAACCGAATTGGCTTCACTTTTTTTGATCAATGACATGGTCGTAAGAAGCTATCAAAGATAAGAGGCCCAACCAACGTTCGTTTAGGGAGGAGGGTCGGGCCTCTTCGGCAAAACGAATGCCAACCGATTCAAGCCATGGCGGTAGGTCCATCTTAAAACTGCTCACGCCCAATGCACCCGTCATGGTAGAACTCAGCCAACCCAATGATTGCGGCAATTGAGTGCAAAGCACACCGCCAATCGATTGACCGGTTTGCACCTCATAAAATCCGATGGAAGACTGCAGCTCCTTCAGCAGCTTCTTGGTCAAAGCCATTCCCATACTGGTAAAATCAAAGGTATTGGAATAAAACAACTTCCTTGCGGAATCCTCGTCCTTGAGACCGAGCTCCTTTTGGACCACTGGGATCATGGCAGAAATTCCACTTTGGATTGGCCGGGATATTTCCACTCCTTCAGCCGACAAAATGTAGCTTTGCGTCGTATCTGCACCAAATTCCAGCAGCAACAAGGGAGTCTTGCTCTGTTTAAACTTCAAATAATTGATCAAGGCTCCGAGCGTAGCAACTGAGGTGAGCTCCATCTGCTCAGGATAAATACCTTGGGCTAACAGCGAATCCTGCATCGTGTCGATTTCGTCGCTGGGCATACCGCAAAAAACCACCTCTTTTTGATTTCCCTTAGAGTCATCGTACTCGCTGCCATCGGTAGAATTTTGCACCGCCACTGTATATTTCTCGGGATCGATGCGAAATTGCTGAGTGTAGATCTCGTTAAAATAGGCCGGTTCTTTAATTCGCTTGAGGTCCAAGGTGTGTCGGCGGACCAATCGTTTAGCCGGAAAAATACCACAACGAGTATGCACCAAGCCAGTCGGTCCCTTCCCGCTGGCGGTTTTCAAGTATTCTTTGAGCAACTCGGTATCGTTAACCGCGAATTCCTTGATCTCCTCAATAACCAAAGGCGCATTCGCTTGTGACAATTTTGCCAACGAAATGGATTGTTCACCAAATTCTATGCAATAGCTCTTGGGTTTACGCGAAAAAAGCATACTGGGGATACGTCGTGTTTGGCTTTGGGTAACTCAATTATCGGTAGGTTGGGGAGAAAATTTAGACCGAAGTTGCTTTCGCAGAACTTCAAGAATGAATTAACCGTGCTTATTCGGATAGGTAGTTCAGCCGTTCCTGACAAGTTAAATAATCACCGACGCCCTTTGGCCACAAGCATTTCTAGATATTTTACATTGCAAATCTATAGCAAAAAACCCGCCGTGTGAATGGCGGGTTTGCGTCGATGGGAAAAAACTGAGCGTGATGCTCGGTTATTTTTGCCAAGTACGTTTCTTGTGGCGGTTCGCTTTAAGGCGCTTCCGGCGTTTGTGCTTCGACATCTTGAGACGTCGTTTCTTCTTCAAATTTCCCATGGTAAAAGTAGGTGTTTAGCCGGTCAACTTGCGAGCCCACTGCGACGGTGTAAAGCCCGAATTTATACAACTCGCAAAGGGATCGGGACTGCCCGCCTCCACTGCGTGAAAATTAATTCACCCTCAACGGACCCTAAATTCAGGCCAGTTAACACGGCCACGACCCGACAATACAGCTCAAGCTGGCCTGCGTGGCGTGCAGCCGCCCCCACCAATAACTCCTCAGCAAACCGATCGGTTTTAAAATCATAGACGACGGCTTTCTTCGCCCGGCCATTTTCATCGCGCTGCACCACGACTCGGTCGAATACCCCGGTCACCCATACCGCATCCAACACCACTTCAAACGCGCGCTCCCGCCATAATTCCACGCTCACCGCGTCGGTCGGCTTCGTCCATACCCCAGCCAACGCGGGAACCCGCAAACATGCCTTCGCCTCGTTCAACACCTCTGGCGGTAAATCTCGCGACTGCCACTCTGCAACCAGATTTGCACTGCCCCATTCCACTTCGGAAAATAATTTATGCACCGCCGATCCGAACTCGGCGCCCGCAACCGCATCGAGAGAAAACAACGTCTTTGCATACCGTCTTCCTAGGTTCTCTCCGGAAGGTCGTCGTGCCCCTAATCGAGCCGGACATTTCTGCACGTCGCTCAATCGCGCCATCGGCGTCGCTGTTCGTTCCGACTCTTTATTCATCACCCACTTCACCTGCCAGTCCGCATCGCCGGCCGACCACCCGCCCGCTAGTTTCAACGCCCCCACTCTCACCTCACCCGTAGCAGCGCCCAAGGTCTCGGTCAGCACGCGCCGATAATTGCGCGACACCGATTCTCCCGCTGGCGCCGTGATCACATACATCGCCCGTTTCGCCCGCGTCATCGCCACATAGAGCAGCGATAGCGCCTCGTAGCCCGCCTCGGCCGCTGATGCGCGAACATGCTCCGCCAGCACCTCATCTGCTTCGCAAAATAATTTCGGCGGCAAGTCCAGCACCCACTCAACCGAGCGCTCCGGATCTTGATGCACGGCAAAACCCTCCCTCGCCTGATCGAGTTTATTTCCCTCTAGATCGGGCAACAGCACCACATCGAAGCCGAGTCCCTTCGCTTTGTGTATCGTCATCACACGCACGACTGCGGCGCCTTCATTTTCTCGCACCGTATGCCGCTCCATGAACGCCACGAATTCCGCCACCACGCGACTCCCCGTTTCATCAAATATTCTCGCCGCTGCCACGAATTGCTGTGCCCTCACCCGGTTAAATACATCATCCGCCGCCAAGCACTGAATCAGTTTTGCCGACCAGTATTCCATCGTCCGCTCAAATCCATCCGCCTGAATCTGCCCCAGCACGCACTCGGTTAATTTTTCTGCTGTCGCCAAATCCGCCTCCCTCAGCAACGGCCCGAGTGGGGTCATCTGCAAATGCTCATGCGCAAGCGTGTCCCCCGGATGCGCCGCCGCCTGCACCAACGCCAACAGCGTTTGTCCCAGGGGATTGTCGGTGCCCACGCGCAAATCCGATTCCGCCATCGCTGGCATGCCGCCTCCCCCTCGCAGAAAATCCGCCAACTCTGCCGCCACCCGGTTCGATTGCACGAGCACGGCGCAACTCAATCCGCGCTCCCACGGCTTCACCTCCCGCAAAATCTCCAACACCATCGCCCAACGCGCCGCCTCCTCATCCGCGTGCAGCCAAGCGGCCTGCCCCGTGCGCCCCGGCACTGCCGTCGTGTGATCGCGCCACTCGCGAATCCAGTTCGTGGCCATCGTCCCCGGAAAAAGATCCTGCAACACCGCCGCATCGCCAAACACGGCATTCACCATTTCAATCAACGCCGGCCCCGATCGCCACGAATCCACCAACCGCTTCTCGGCAATATTTCCCGGCGCCGCCGCATTATAATAATTAAAGATCTCCCGAAACAGCCGCGGTTCCCCTCCCCGCCAGCCATAGATCGCCTGCTTCACATCACCGACGCAAAAAAAACTTCGCGCCTGCGCCTCATCCTGCACGGCCTCGTCGATCAGATTTTTCAACACGCTCCATTGTTCAAAACTCGTGTCCTGGAATTCATCCAGTAGCCAATGATCGATCTCCGCGTCCAGCCGGTAATCGATGAACAGCCGGTCCGTCGCCGCCTCCTCCCTCGTCAACCGCGGCGCCCCCGCGCCCGGTGACAACAGCCGCTGCACATCGCCAAACGTCAGTTTGCCCGTGCGCCGCACGGTCTCGTGATAAAACTTCTCATACCCCCGCAGCACCGCATGAATCCCCCGCGAGGTCTCCAATCGCCGCCCGAGCTCGCCGCCGATCACGTACCGCGCGCATTCCCGCAGCGCCGTGCACGCCGATCCACTCAACTCCTGCTTCTTCTTGTCGAACGCCAACACCGCACGTCCCGCCTTAATCTCGTTCCATGCCGCCAGGGTTTTCTCTAGAACATAAATTATTTCCTTCGGCAACGGCACCCCCGGTGCCCACTCCACCAACGCCGTCAAAAATTTCTCCCAGCGCTCCCGCTGCCTGTCCGCCAAGCCCGCCTCGCCCACCCACGTCCGCAACGCGCGCACCGCCAGCGACACGTCCACTTTGCCGCCGAGCCATTGATTTCCCTCGGGCCAGATCAACGCGGGATTGCCCCAGCATTCACCTTCGGGTGCGGCCAGATACATCTCCTGATGCGCGTCGATAAACTCATCCAGTTGCGCGCCGAGTCGTTTCGTCTCCCGGCCAAACGTCGCGCGCTTGAACGCTTCGATAAACTCCTTCTGCGCTTCGTCGAGCGCACCGGCCCGCGCAAACATGCGCTGCAACACCCGCCGCCGTTCCAGCCGCGCCGCATATTCCTGCAAGATCTCAAAATCGCCCGTCAATCCCAGCTCCAGCGCAAACGACCGCGCGATTCGTGCGAAAAAACCATCCAGCGTTCCCAGCCGTAACCGCGGCATCGCCTCCGTCACCTCTCGCAGCATCCGCAAAAAATCCGCCCGCCCCAGTTCGGGCCGGCCTGTTTCCGCCGCCAGTTTTCCCGCGCGCACCTCACTCCCGGCCGCCTCAGCCAGCTTCTTCAAGATCTCATCAAAAAACTCGCCCGCCGCCTTGCGCGTAAACGTCAGCGCCACGATCCGTTCGGGCTTTGCGCCCTGCGCCAGCAACTCGATAAACCGCCCCGTGAGTGCGAAAGTTTTTCCTGAACCGGCCGACGCCAATATCATCACATGTCGCGATTCTCTCATGGCTGCTCCTCCCAAGCCACGCTCTCCGCGGCTCCTTGCTGAAACAGCGCGGCAAAATCATCCAGCTCCGCCTGCCATCCTTTCATCTCAGTCGGCGGCCAGAATTTCCCCGTCGTGATTGCGGTGCACACTCCTTCTGCGCAACGCCAGGCCGACTCCTGTAATTCCACCGGGTAATCCTCCCATACCGCCAACCCCGTCTCACTCGACGCCTTCGGCAGGTTGAAATATCCGCAGGTAATATTCCGGCCAAACACCGGCACCAGCGCGTGCAAGTAGAGCGGCAATTGCAGATCAGTCCAGACCCGCGGTTTGCCCGAACCAGTATACCGCGCCCACTCCGGCACCGTTTCATCCCCCCGCAATCCCCGAAGATGAAACGCCACGGGCGCGACCGCCGTATCCGACGTCTTGTAGTCGAGCACCCGCACTGCACCCGTGAGCGCATGGCGTTCGATACGGTCAATTTTCCCCGCCACGGTAATCCCGCCGATCACGATCTCGAATTTCTTTTCCACCTCCACGATCACCCAGCCCTCAGCACACTCGCGCGCCTGCACTTCCGCCGCCTTGGCCAGCCGCTGATGCGCGCTCGCCACCTGCACGAGCAGCGGCAGGGTGAGTTCCGCACCGAAACGCCGACGCACCTGTCGATCAAACTCTTTCCCTAAAAATCCCCGCAGCACCGCGGCATCCGTGCAGGTCTTCATCACCGGATCGAGCCCCATCGCTTCGAGCGCACCATGGCAAAGCGTACCGAAATCCATCGCATCCATCTCGCTCTTCACCGCCTCCACCGCCTCCATCTTCAGCACCTGCCGGAAATAAAAACGCAGCGGACACTTCAACCAACCCCGCAGCGCGGTCACCGCCACGCGGGTCGGAGCGGGTTCGCGCCGCGGCACGAGTTTCCATGCCCGCCGCCAAGCCAGATTATTGCCCTCCAGTTCAGGCTCGCGGAAAAGAAATTTCACCCGCGCTGGCAACTCATGGTCCGCGCACCGCAAAAGCAAGCGCGACGGTCGCAGTGGTTCACCCGACACGGCGACTTTGCCAAACAGCAAATCGAGTCGTCCGCCCGCTGCTCGCGAAGTGGCCAGTGCCTGCAGCAAATAATTATCACGGGCCAACCGCGCCGCGTTTGTCTTCAAACCCAGCCGTTCCCGCAACGACTCCGGCAAATACGGATCGCCCGCCACGCTCTCCGGCACGCAGCCGTCATTCACTCCGGCGACGACGAGATGGGGCGCATTCTCCCACGGCAATTCCAACCAGCCTTGCAACTCCACCGCACCTTCCGGCTTTTCCTCCGGCCGCTTTTCTTCGCCGAACAACCGCAGCGCCAGCTCCCACCAATCACTCCGCGCCAGCCCGGAAAAATTTTTCTCCGCCTCCGCGCAAGCCCGCACGGTGTCCATCCAAGCCACCGCTTCTGCTTCCAGCCGGGCATCGGGTTCGCGCACCGGATCAAGTTTTCGCTCGGAAAATATCGCCGCCAACACCGCCGCCAACCCTTCGGCAAACGCCCCATGCATCAGCCACGAGCGCAATTCCTCCAACACCGCCAACGTTCGGCTTAACTGAGGATACCGCGTCAACTCTCCCGCGTGTTCCCGCGCCGCCGCCAAAGTTGCCGGCAAATGGCGCGCCCGTAATTCATCCAATCCCGCGAGCCAGCGTGCGGTCGAGAATTGTTCTCCCATCCGACCGCGTAGATACGCCATGATGTCGGGACACCGCGCCAACGCTTCCACCGCCTCGAACGTCGGTTCCCGCGCCACCTCGGCCAGCGCCGAAAGCAAATGAAACAGTCCATCGTGACGATACGCGCGCCCCTCGGGATTAAACATCGCTTGGCCCGAGCGACGCAAGGCACTCTCCAACTGCGGCAACACCTCCGCGTCCGCTACGCCGATCGCCAGCGCTCCTTCCGGCTCTTCATAAGCGAGCGCCAGCCGGGCGATGCGTTCAGCCTGCGTCGCCGGGTCGGCGCACAAATGCACGCGCGCTTCAAATTCCGGCAAGATCAGCACGCGTTGCTCCCACGCCACGGTGAGTGGCCGACCCCATTCATCAAATTTATCCCCTTCGGCCTCGGGCGCGAATATCACGACCGCCACCACACCCGCCTTCGCGTGTCCGGCCAACGTTTGCACCGCCAGCGGCAACGGATCAGGTGTCGCGAGCAAAATAATTCTATCCACGTCGTCGAACGTCACCGGATGGTTCGCCGCCGAGATTTTAGCCGCCTGCGCATCGATCAACCCCGCAGCATGCAATCTTTCCGCGTGCAATCGTTCCAACCCACCGAGTTGTCGCCAGCGCATCGTCTCCGGGAAATCTCCCGCCCGTGTCGCGACATCCCCCATCAGCAAGCCGCCCTCGGCCAACTTACCCTGCAAGCCCGCGAACTCCTGCGCCTGTCGCAGCGCCCAGGCAAAATTACGCACCGGAGGATCCACGGGAAAAACTTCCCGACACGGCTCCAAATCGAGCGCCATTAAAACATCCGCCCAGGCCAGCAGCGATTCCAGCGGCGACGCCACCGCGCCGTTTTGCCCTGCCAGCAAAAGCCGCTCCGGCGGCAAAACCCGGGGCGGAAAAACCGCCTGCTGGTGCCCAGCGGCAAACGCCGCCAAGGCCTCGCGCAAGCGCCGCCCCGCCTGCTTGGTGGGTACGACCACGACAATCCGCGACAAATCGAGCGGTTTGCCGCCCGCCCAATCACCCGCCAGAAACCTGACCGCCTGCGGAAGCAGCGGTTGGTCCCACGGGAGAAAATATCGGGAAACGTTGGCAGGGGAAACCACGCACCCATTTCTTCCGCGACCGCCACCAAGCGCAAGCCCGGAGCTACACTTCCGCGAAACCATAACGAGCTCAGGCTCGAATCTTTCTCATTTTGCTACTCCTACTCATTCTTCCTTCCCTTTTCTGGCCCCAACCGAACCGAGAACGAGAAAGAGTACGAGAAGGAGAACGATAAATTCCAAGCAGCCCGTAAGCATCCGTAGAGCTGCTCCGGTAGGTTCACCCATCCTGATCCCCGCCCGTGCGGTAAGGGCGGCAAGGAAATAAGTTGAACTCTGCCAAGTGGGGCGAGTTGACCGCAACGCGCTCGGGTTGGCCCGTGAATCACACTCATCCGCGCGAATAAATCACCGGACCCAAGCGCCGGGGCTTTACTGGGAGTAGTTCGGAGCAGGGCCTGCATTCGGGTCAATTCGGGTGAGACCAACGTCTCTTGAAAATCAGCCTGTTGAGACAGGATTCCGCTGGTAGGACGTTATCAAGCGTAAGCGACACTCGGCAGCGTCCGCGCCGAGCCGCGGCGCACCCGGAGGGTTCGCCCTGCCTAAAGTCCAAATCTTTCGGGACGCTGGGATGGTTCGTGGGCCAATCCTCCGGGAGAGAATCCAGATCTGCCCACTAACCACCCGAATTTCCACGAAGGGAAACAAGCCTAATTAAAGGGACATCGCTGAGTGAAATCACGTCAGGCTCCGCGCGCTCCGGCCATTCGACAAGCTCAGGCGGTCCTGCGCGAAGTCGAACGGACGCGTCCTCCACGTTAATTGTATTTTATCCCGATTCCCGGCGGAGTTGAGCTCACCCTAAGTCCTCGGGTCAGGATGTCCGAGACCCTGCGGCAGGTGGCGTGCTCGCCGCGCCGCAGTCTCGTTGCGAGACAAGCGCGCAACCTACGAAGAGCAATCGCACGGGTCGGGAGCCCCGTAGCACTTTCCAACCCGGGCGTATGATTTAAGCATAACGGTCGCATCGCTGATAAAAAGTTCGGCTTCCCCTTGGGCCGGAAACCGGTTGATTCAAGACCACCGTGGTTCTGTCTTCGTTCCAAATATCCTTAATTGCCTTTGAAATCCTCTCCTTCGCGATCGGCGCTTTGCTGCTCGCCCGCTTCCTCAATCTCCCGGGTTTCAAGCCCATGGGCTCCCCCTCCGGCAAACTGGGCTATTGGCCGATGGAGGGCTTCGAAGTCGCGCTGCTCACCGTGCTGATTTTCCTTCTGGCCATCGTGAGCCAAGGAATTTTGGGCTATTTCTTCGGCGCTGCCGTCAAAGTCGCGAGCGATCGGAAAGGCCTTGAGCTCGTGCTCAACGGCTTCGCCACCCATGGCGGCGGTTTACTGGCCTGGCCGCTTTTCTATTTCATGCGCCGCCGGCTTTTCGCTTCCTACAATGCCACCCCGCCGGCCTCGACCAGCCCGGAGCCAATTCGCGCCCGCTGGACGCAGGCTCTGCTCGGCGGATTGGTCACGTTTCTCATCGTGTTTGCCGTGATCGCCGTGGTGAGCGCTGGCTGGAACGGCTTGTTAAACCTGTTGGGCATTCCGGCTGAAGCACAGGAGCTGATCGCAATTTTCAAGGCGACCAAGTCTCCCCTCCTTTTGACCGGTATGTTTTTTGTCGCCTGCGTCCTCGCGCCGATAAACGAAGAGCTGCTCTTCCGCCGCGGACTCTACCATTTTTTCCGCCAACGTTTCGGCCGAATTTTCGCGTTAGTCGTCAGCGCGAGCCTGTTTGCCCTGCTCCATGGGAACATGGCCGGCGTTTTGCCCTTGGCCGTCCTAGGCGTGATCCTCGCCCTCGCCTACGAACGCACCGGCGATATTCGTGTTCCCATAATCGCCCACAGTCTCTTCAATCTGAATACCCTCGTCATCCTGCTCGCCGGGTTGGCCGAGTAAGCCATGAAGATTTTCACCCCCACCCACCGTTACTCGGTCGCCGCCTATGGCGAACTCCGTCTCATCACCGAGGTGCGACGCTGGCTGGGCGATGTGAGCCCGCGTACGCCTTTCGGCATCGGCGACGATTGCGCCGTACTCCCACCAACGAAGCGCGCCCAACTCGTCACCACCGATCCAGTGATTCATGGCCAACACTTCGACGACGCCGTGTCGCCCCGCGCTGCCGGGGCCAAACTGCTCAAACGCAACCTCAGCGACATCGCCGCCATGGGTGGCCGACCCGTCGCCGCCGTGCTCTCACTCGCCTTGGCGCCCGCGACGAACGTCGCCTGGCTGCGCGAATTTTATCTCGGCCTCGCCGCGTGCGCGCGAAAATATCGCGTGAAAATCGTCGGCGGCGATATCACGCAAGCTCCCGCCGGATTCTTCGGCGCCTTCCTCACGCTGCATGGTGAAGCCACCGGCCAACGAGTCATCACCCGCAACGGCGCCAAAAAGCATGATCAGCTCTTTGTCACCGGCCGCCTGGGCGGCTCGCGCGGCAGCCACCACTATTCTTTCCAACCCCGACTCGCCGAAGGCGCTTGGCTCGCCCGGCAACCGGAAGTCGTCGCCATGATGGACCTGAGCGACGGCATCGCCAAAGATGTCCAAGCCCTCACGCCGCGCGGCTTGATCGCCTCGATGCTCCCCTCGGCCTTGCCCGTGAGCGCTGCGGCCAAAGCGGCCGCCAAAATTAGCGGTCAACCGAACTGGGTGCACGCGCTCACGGATGGCGAAGATTACGAATTGCTCTTCGTCGTTCGCGCCCGCACCGATGCGGCGAAATTCCTCGCGCGTTGGAAAAAATCCTTCACGACGCCGCTGCATGTGATCGGAAATTTTTCGCCCACGATCCAACCCGGCCACGTCGACTGGAAATCCCTGCACGGTTATGAGCACCTCCGCTAACCGCTTGTCCGTAAAACCCACGAGGGAGTTACCCGAGTGGAGGGCGCTCAACGCCCGCCCTGAGCCTGTCGAATGGGCTCTCGACTCTCGACTCCCAGGAAACAGCACCTTTGTAGGGTCGGCCCTCTTGTCGGGTCGTAGCCTTGGCGAAGTCCGCTGTGGCCGGACCGCTCATCCGGCTGATGTTCGGGCTCTCAACTCTCAACTCACAACGCTCGACTGCAACGTTCCGGCTAACCGCCCATGACCATCCTCGACCGCCTCCGTCAGGGCATCACGACCGCCTCTGCCGAGCAAACCCGTGCCCTCGCCACCGAACTCGCCGCAACGCTGCCAGCGGACACGACGCTCGCTCTGCACGGCGACCTGGGCGTCGGCAAAACCACTTTCGTCCAAGGGCTCGCCCACGGCTTGGGCGTGCGCGAGCAAGTCACCAGCCCGACCTTCGCCATCTACACCGTCTATCGCGGTGCCGGTCGCACACTGATTCATCTCGACGCCTATCGCCTGGAAAATGCAGCTCAGGTCGAGTCACTTTTACTCGAAGAATTTCTCGTGAGCCCGTGGATCCTCGCGGTGGAATGGCCGGAAAAAACCGGTGACTGGCTTTCCCCCACCGCGCGGCATCTCACGCTCTCCATCGTCGAAGGCGACCAGCATAGGATCATGCTGCAGTGAAATATTCCGCCGCTCAACCCCTGATCGGAAGTGATTACTTCCGGTTGGAGTCGCGTCGCCCCCGGCGCGAAGGAACCGCCCCACGCGGCGAGGGCACCGCGTCTCCATTCGTTGCCCGATTTAAATCGAACACATTGGTCATTTGATCACCCCGATTACTTTCTGCTGGAACTAACTCGGCGGCCTCGCTTGGTTAATCCCTCTCTCCCATCCCATGGCCAAAACAATTCTCGTCACCGGTTCCTCGGGCCTCATCGGCTCGGAGGTTTGCGTTTATTTCGCCGCCCAAGGCTACACCATCCACGGCGTCGACAACAACCAGCGCGCCGTCTTCTTCGGCCCGCAAGGCGACACCCGCTGGAACCAGAGCCGTCTCGCCGCCGACCTCAAGGGCTTTGTCCATCACGAGCTCGATATCCGCGACCGCGCCGGCGTGCTCGCCCTCGTCAAGAACCTGAAACCCGACGTCATCGTCCACACTGCCGCGCAGCCCTCGCACGATCGCGCCGCCGCGATTCCCTTCGACGATTTCGACACCAACGCCGTCGGCACGCTCAACTTTCTCGAAGCCGCCCACCAAGCCTGCGCCGAGTCGCCCTTCGTGCACATGAGCACGAACAAGGTCTACGGCGATGCCCCGAATGCGATCAAGCTCACCGAGCTCGCCACCCGCTGGGATTACGCTGACCCCGCCTACGCCCACGGCATTCCGGAAACGTTCACCATCGATCAATCGAAGCATTCACTCTTCGGCGCGTCGAAGGTCGCCTCCGATGTCATGGTGCAGGAATACGGCCGCTACTTCGGCATGCCCACCTGCGCGCTGCGCGGCGGCTGCCTCACCGGCCCGAACCACACCGGCGTGGAGCTCCACGGTTTCCTCTCCTACCTCGTGAAGTGCAACCTTGAGGGCAAGGAATACCGCGTCTTCGGCTACAAAGGAAAACAAGTCCGCGACAACATTCATTCCCTCGACGTCGTGCGCTTCATGGCCGCATTTGTCGAGAGCCCGCGCGCCGGCGAAGTCTACAATCTCGGCGGTGGCAAAGCCAACAGCACGTCCATTCTCGAAGCCTTCAAGATCGTGGAAAAATTTTCCGGCAAAGCGCAGGTTCACACCTACGTCGACCAAAACCGCGCCGGCGACCACATTTGCTACTACTCCGATCTTCGGAAAATGCGCGCGCATTATCCCAACTGGGACATCACGCAATCTCTCGAAGAAACCATCCGCCAAATCGTCGAAGCCTGGCGTAAACGTGAACATTGATCGGTCCATCATGCCACCGCCGAGTGAGCATGTCCCTTCGATGCCCGGTCGCCCCTTGGTCGTCATCTTCTTGGTCGTGTTGTGCCTGGCTCTCTGGTTGATGGCGCGTGGTTGGCACGATTCACTGCTCGACCGCCATCCGTACCGCCAGACGCAGACCGCCCTCGTGACTTACTGGATCAAACAGACGGGATTTAAGCTGGCGTATGAGATGCCCGTCTTCGGACCGCCTTGGTCGGCACCGATGGAGTTTCCAACCTACCAATTGGTCGTCGCCAAACTCAGTGGCTGGCTCGGCACAGGTCTCGAATCCACCGGACGGGGCGTGAGCGTCGCCTTCCTTCTCGGCAGTCTGCCCGCAGTGTACGCCCTCGCCGGCCTACTCGGACTCACTCCTTCGCGCCGGTTGCTCGTCGTGGCTACCGTGCTGGCTGGGCCCGTCTTTCTTTTTTGGGGCAGGACTTTCCTGATCGAGACCACCGCAATGTGTGGTGCGATCTGGTTCCTCTATGCCCTTGCCCGGGTGACGCGTGACGGGGGCTTCCTCTGGACCGGATGCGCCGCGCTCATCGGCAGCTTCGCCGCCCTGACCAAGGTCACCACCTTTTTCATCCACCTGGGGCCGGCCGCCATCGTGACGGTCTGGCTGCTCAGGGCGCACTGGCGCGAGCACCATGATCGACTCCGACTTGCCCGTCGCCTTGCGCTCGTGGCCACCCCCGTGCTACTGGCTGGTGCGGTTGGTTACTGGTGGGTGCGTTATTCCGACCACCTTAAAGGATCCAACCCCCTCTCCCAATTCCTGACTTCGCGCTCCCTGACTTCATTCACCTGGGGCACACTGGACCAGCGCCTGTCACTTAATTTCTGGCAGGAAGTCTGGACCAGCGTCTCCGGCCTGGTCGTGAGCGAAATTGGACTTGCGCTCCTGCTGGTCTCGCTCGCCCTCGTCGGGGGTCGCCCCCGGCGAATCGCACTCTGGGGCGCCGGGTTTTTTCTCACAGGCGTACTCTTGTTCTCGAACCTGTTTTACTTCCACGATTACTATTACTGCGCCAACGCCGTGTTCCTGCTCGGCGGCGCGGGCGTGTTGTTAGCCGCAGTCTGGGATGACTCCCGTCTGCCCCTCGCCGTTCGTGCGCTTGTGCTCGGACTTTTTTTTGGCGGCCAATTTCTCGGCTACCACCGCAATTACGCTCACTACGCCGCGCACGACCTACCACCGATCCCGGAGATTGCACAGGTCATGTACGACAGCGTCCCGCCCGAGGGCGTTGTGGTGGTCTACGGCCTAGATTGGAACACGTCGCTGGCGTACTACTCCCAACGCCGCACCGTGATGGTGACCGATTGGCAGGTGAACAACATCGCCGCGCTCGAGGAAGTCCTGGCCCGGTTACCGCCGCTCAAGATCGCCGGCCTGCTCATCGCCAGCCCCACCCTCGCTCATTCGTCTGATTTCGTGCAAGAGCGCCTCAGACGTTTCGGACTCTCCCCCACGCCACTGGCTTCCGGCGAAGAGGGAGATTTCTATGTACCCCAACCTGCCATGCTGCCCGCCGCGCAAAAATTACAGGGTCACCCTTTCAAAACCCTCAAGCTGAATCGCACCGCCAATGCAGATACCTCTGATTTCGCCGGCCTGACTGAAACACCGGTCGACACGCTGGCGCTACCCTTTCTCTCGCCGCATCCGATCCGCGCCCAGAGCACCTACGGCATGAGTCCGGTGGAAATTGTTGGCCGGCCAGCGGTGAATGCCCATCCTCTTTCCGAACTCACCTTTCACCCACCGGGCGGCGAGACGCACGTTGTCATCGAGTTTGGCCTGAATCCCGAAGCTTACGCACCCGGCGCTGATTCTGTCACGGACGGGGTCACTTTCGAAATTCTGGACGGCGAGCCCGGAACCTTCCGCCGGTTGCTTTATCATCGCCATCTTGATCCGGTCAGAAACGCCGACGACCGCGGTCCGCAGATGGTCGATCTGCCGGAGGTCGGTTCGTTCAGCAATCCGGTGGTCTTCCGCACCAGTCCCGGCCCCGCCGGCAACGCCGTCCGCGATTGGGCCTACTGGAGTCGCATCGAATTCAAGTGAATGGCGCAGTCTTGAAATACCGATGCTCGCCAACCCAAGTGAGGACAGCCGTGACGCACTCACTCGAAGAAACCATCCGCCCAATCGTCGAAGCCTGACAGCGTAGAACGAAAACGTCCTGAGCTGAGTTCGCCCACGAATCGACACGAATACGGAATCGACCCGGATTTGGTTTTCTGTGCTTCGTGCGGATTCGTGTGCTTAGTGGGCAACCTCAGGGTTCGATCAGTGGGCGTTTAGCTGATTTTATCTGACCGCGACTAAACAGATTGAGTCGTTGTATCGACCGGTGCTGTTGCAGGATTGATCACGACTGTCGGCACTGCCGCACTTGTTGCCGCCTTCACCTTCGGTACTCCCACCAACACCCCGAGCTGCTCCTGGATCTTCATGAAAAAGGCCTGATCCAAATTACCCACGGGCACTTCGTACATCTGGTGTGAGGGCATGTGTTCGAAGATCTGGCGCTGGCCGTCCTCCGTCTTGCCGCGGAGTTTGATGAGGCGTTTGCGCTCCAGCATGAGCGCGAGAAATTGCAGGAGCGGCGTGTTGGTTTCGCTCGGGGGATTGATCGGATCGGCCAGCGTCAGGAACAGCGTCTCGGCCGTGAGCTTCAGGTTGCGATCCGCATTCTCGGTCAGCAGGCGCGGTTTGAAGATCACGACCCACCGGCAATAGATCTCGGCGGGCTTGGTCAGGTTGGCGTCCTCGCTCTCGAGCAGGTCGCGGCGCCCGGTCAGGCCGGAAGCTTGACCTGAGCCTGTCGAAGAGTCCTCGCGGACAAGATAGCAGACCACCCGATCATGCTCCGCGAACTCGCGGCCGGATACACAGCACTTCGTGGCAATTGGGTGAAGATTTAGCTCCATGTCTGCTTTCTTGTTTACGCTCCGGCCTTCGAGACGCTAGCAAAATTACACCGCAGCCGGCTGAATCACCCACCGATCATCGCCCATAGCTTCCCCCAACCAATGCACGATCCATTTTGGCCACGAAAAGGCACAAGGAACATTGAACCGGTGGATCAGATATTCCGCGCGCCTATAGGCACCTTGTTACTCTCGTTAGCCGCCAAATTCTTGTGCCTCTTCGTGGCTAAACTGCCTTTGTTTGTCCGGACTGCTTCCGTGTATTCCGTGCTTGCCGAGCCACAGCCCTTGGGCGACGGCTGGTATTCCGTGTGTTCCGTGGGCAATAATCTTCCCTCATGAGTGGACGCCTAATCGCCGTCGGCGACATCCATGGTTGCCATCAGGAATTCGAAGAACTCCTCGAAAAACTCGATCTCCGCAAAGACGACCGGCTGATTTTGCTCGGCGACTTGATCAATCGCGGGCCCAACAGCTACAAGGTCATCCAGCTCGCCCGCGAACACGCGACCGCCTCCCTCCTCGGCAACCACGAGCTGCGCCTCCTTAATTACCGCAAGACCGACGACCCCAGCCATCTCAAGAAAATCGATTACGACACGCTGGAACAGTTGAACGGCAAATGCTGGGACTACCTCGAGGCGATGCCCCTCACCTACGCCGACGAAGAACTCGGCGTGGTATTTGTCCATGGCGGTTTTCTCCCCGACCGCCCTTGGCAGAAACAACCCGCCCGCATCGTCACCCGCATTCAGGTGGTCGATAAGAATGGCAACCCGCTCAAGCGCTCCGAATCACCCGACTCACCCCACTGGTCCACGCTCTGGGCAGGCCCGCCCTTCGTGGTGTACGGCCACACGCCCCGCCCCGAAATCTCACAAACCAAGTGGACGCTCGGCATCGACACCGGCTGCTGCCTCGGCGATTACCTCACCGCCTACATTCTCCCCGAGAAAAAAATCGTGCAGGTAAGAGCCCACGAAAGATATTTCCGGGGATGAAAAAAGAAGGAACGAGAATCGAAGAGTAAGGAGCGAGGAGTTGATTCAAGCAGGGCCTGCCCTGGTGGCCATGCCGTCGCGCGAAAACAACTGGCGGGGTAGCCAATACGTGTTTGAGCCGTCGGCGAAAACGGGGGCACGCGTGCGCTGCGTTTCCCGCTTGATGGGGCCACTGCGCACTTGCCTCCCGCGTATTTCGCCCCGTTAACTGCCTGAATAATGATGAGCGATATTCTGTCTGATCTCGAATGGCGTGGCTTGCTGGCCGACTGCACCGACCTCGCCGCGCTGCGCAAGCGCCTCACCGAAGGACCGGTCACGCTTTATTGCGGCTTTGATCCGACCGGTGACTCCCTGCATGTCGGCCACCTTATGGGCCAGCTCACCCTGCGCCGTTTCCAACTCGCCGGCCACCACGTCATCGCCCTCGCCGGCGGTGCCACCGGCATGATCGGGGACCCTTCCGGTCGTTCCTCCGAGCGCAACCTGCTCACGCGCGAACAACTCAACCACAACATCGCCTGCATCAAGGGCCAGTTGTCGCGCCTGCTCGACTTCAACGCCACCGCTAATCCCGCCCGCCTCGTCGACAACGCAGACTGGACCGCACCGATCAGTTACCTCGATTTCCTCCGCGACGTCGGCAAGCATTTCACGCTGAATCTCATGCTCGCCAAGGATTCGGTGAAGTCCCGCATGGAAGGCGACGGTGGCATCAGCTACACAGAGTTCAGTTATCAGCTCCTTCAAGCCTACGACTTCTACCACCTGCGCGAGGCCTTCAAGTGCGAGCTCCAGATCGGCGGTTCCGACCAGTGGGGTAACATCACCGCCGGCACAGACTTCATCCGCCGCAAGCTCGGCGTGCCTGCTTGGGGCTGGACCTTCCCGCTGATCACCAAGAGCGACGGCACGAAATTCGGCAAGACCGCCAGCGGTGCCGTGTGGCTCGACGCGGCCCGCACCAGTCCCTATCGCCTCTACCAGTTCTTCGTGAACACCGAGGACGCCAAGGTCAGCGAATACCTGCGTAAATTCACCTTTCTGACCCGCGCCCAAATCGAGCTCCTCGAGGCCACCCATGCCGCCAATCCCGGTCCGCGCGAAGCTCACAAGGCCCTCGCCCGCGAGGTCACCACGCTCGTCCACGGTGCCGACGCCCTCGCCGGAGCACTTAAAGCCAGCGAAATTCTCTTCGGTGGCTCACTCGACGGCGTCAGCGATACGATCTTCAACGACGTCGTCGGCGAAATCCCGACGAAGGATCTCGAGAAAGCCAAACTCGATGGAGCCGGTTCACCCATCACGGACCTGATCGTCCACGCTGGCCTTGCCCCCTCGAAAGGCGCCGCCCGCAAAGACCTCGAAGCCGGCGGCATCTACCTCAACAACGTCCGCGTCCCCGATCACACTCGCGGCGTCACGACGGCCGATCTGCTGTTCGGAAAATATCTTTTGCTCCGGAAAGGAAAGCGGAGCTACGCGGTGCTGAGTGTGCAGGAGAAGACGGCATGAATATTGGATTCAGTCATAGGTGGAGCGAGTTGACCGCAACGCGTTGGTTTGTTGATTGGTCGTTTAAAACCTGCCTTGTCACGGTTCCTTTGAATGCTAAATTCGCGCCATGACGTTGCCGTAGATCCAACGAGAAGTGAAGACGATGCCCCCAGGGGCGCGTCTCGCTTTCAGCGCCTACCTGCAAGATCTCTCACGGGCCGGGACGGAAACAATCAACGGTCGCTCGATGCAGCGGGCGATCACATGGCCAAGGGTGAAAAAGTGGCACGCGCAAAACTCCAGCGCCTGCACAAATCACTTAAAGCCGCCGGAGTCTGATGACCGTGTTTCCCGTGTCATCCGTGGGCAAAACCTGCCTTTTCCTCGCATCTTCGACCGTTCAGTTCCGACGCTTGACTCCTGCGCAACTTTTGCGGCACAACATCCCTTCACCAACCAAAATCTATGGGACAACAATTCAATAAAGTAATCAAAAAGAAACGCCGCATGGCCCTCAAGAAGCGCCGCAAGGCCAAGATTAACGCGGCCCGCAAGAAGAAGTAAGGTCGTTTCAACGACATCCCTTTCCTCCGCGCCCGCGATCCTGCGGGCGCATTTTATTTTATGTCGATCAAGGTCAGTCTCATTTCCCTCGGTTGCGCCAAGAATCTCGTCGATAGCGAGATCATGATCGGTCATCTGCACCAAGCAGGCATGAGCGTCATCCCCGAGGCGGAAAAAGCCGACGTCGTGATCGTCAACACTTGCTCGTTCATCGATTCATCCAAGGAGGAATCCCTCAGCCACATCCTCGAAGTGCACCAGAACCGCGGGATGAAAAAACGCCGCAAAGAGCAGAAACTGATCGTCGCCGGCTGCATGGCCCAGCGTTTCTCCAAGGATCTCTCGACATCCCTGCACGACGAAGTCGATGCCTTCATCGGTCTCGACCAACTGACCACTGTCGCCCCGATCATCGAGCAGATTTTCGCCAAGGAACGCGGTAAGAAAGACGCGCCGGCTAATTTCATCGAGGGCAAATCGACCTACATCCCCGACTACGATACGCCGCGTTTCCGGCTCACGCCCAAACATTTTGCGTACATCAAGATCGCCGAAGGCTGCAATCACCCCTGCACGTTCTGTATCATTCCCCAAATTCGCGGCCGGCATCGCAGCCGCACCGTCGAGAGCGTGGTCGCCGAGGCGCGCCAGCTCGTGAAGGAAGGCGTGAAGGAGATCAACCTGATCTCCCAAGACACGACCTTCTTCGGCATGGATACCTGGGAACAGCGCCCGAACCCGCGCACGCCGGTCGATTCCAGCCGCGGCACCGCGCTCACGACGCTCCTCCGCCAGCTCAACGCCATCGAAGGCGATTTCTGGATTCGCCTGCTCTACACGCATCCGGCCCATTGGAGCGACGAGCTCATCAAGACCATCGCCGAGTGCCCGAAGGTCGCGCGCTACATCGACATCCCTCTCCAGCATATCAGCGACAACATGCTTGAGCGCATGCAGCGCGAGACAAGCGGCGACTACATTCGCGATCTCATCAAGCGCATCCGCACCGGCATCCCCGGCATCGCGATCCGCACCACTTTCATCGTCGGCTTCCCCGGAGAAACCGACGCCGACGTCGCCGAACTCTGCGCCTTCATCAAGGAAACCAAGTTCGAACGTCTCGGCGTATTCCGCTACTCGCAGGAAGAAGGCACGCGCGGTGCCAAGATGCCCGACCAGATTTCGCCCAAGATTAAGGAAGCCCGCTGGCACCAGACGATGGCGCTCCAGCAGGAAATCGCCCGCGAGGTTTCGAAGAATTTTGTTGGCCAGAAACTGCGTGTCATCGTCGAGGAACCCGGCGTCGCCCGCGGCGAAGCTGATGCGCCCGACATCGATGGCCGCATCTACGTTTCAAAAGATCTGCCGGTCGGCGAATTCGCCGACGTGAAAATCAATTCCTTCCACGACTACGATCTGATCGCGCTGCCGAAAGGCGACCAGCCCGTCGTCTACAAAATCGCGAAGCAGGCGCAGTGATGAAGATCCCCAGTGCATTTCACAAGAGCACTACCCCAGGCAATCGTCATCTCATCATTTTTTAGTGGGAGGGGTTTTACACCCCGACTCAAAAACCGTCGCGGCATAAAGCCGCTCCCACCTCTATCCAAGCCGAAGCAAACTTAGGGGTATCGGACCCACAGAGAATGACACTTAATTCCGAATGCGCACTCTTTGCCCGTTCTCGTCGTCGGAATAATGCTTGGTACGCTGGTCGGGTGTAATCGACGCGGTGCCGACCCTCTGGAATGGCGAGTCCAAGGCAGGACGCCGCTCCTCCTCCAAAATTGGGTCGATGAAACTATCCGTCGAATGCCGCCAGAGTTAGCGAAGGAATATTCCGACGCCGTGGTCACGATCCTAAACCTGACGCCACGCCCGAACACGCAGAAGCCCAACGAGCCCAACGATCCGCTCTGCCGCCGGCTCGATCAGCGCACCGTACGTGAGATCATCATTGAAGCGGATGCATTGGAAATAAATGAACACCGCAACACGATCAGCAATGAATACACCAATCTGACCCGATTCCTGCAGATACCCGATCTCACCGCCAAGCAAACTGAAAGTCTGGAACGACGAAAGACGCGCAGCGAAAAGTATATCAAGGACATCGAACAGACCATCGCGCGGAAAAACGAGCGCATCGCCGAACTCACCAAAAAGAATTAAGACGCTCCTTCCAGCCGGGGCATGGACTTGAACTTGGGTTTGGGCTCATCCGCCCTACGCACGAACCATTTGGTCCCCTTCACTCCTTCGGTTCCGGCGCTGATTCCGTCTCTGACTTAGCCGCCGGCGCTTCCACCGGCTCGATCTTGATCGCCGCCGCTTGGTTCGCGATATCGGCGACATCCGCCGCCGGCAAAATAATCAATCCGGCCGACTGACCGCCGGCCACATGGCGCACCGTGATGCCCAGCACTTTCCCCTTCGCATCAAATACCGGACACCCCGGGGAATAATCCGTGGCCAAAATGAAACGCCGGGGCTTCTCGATCATCCCGGAGATATTAATCACGCGCACCGCCGGCACGCGCTGCGCCAGTTTGCTCCCGCGCGCGATATCGTAATACGTGCCCAAAATCTCCGCTTTCGCGGCGACGGCCAGATCCACAAAGGGCAACGGTTTCGCCACGGGACTCTCTGGCGCGATGAAGGCGAGATCCAGATCCGCATCCTTGAGCACTACGCGCGCGGGCATTTCCGTGCCGTTGGCGAGCCGCAGTTTCACTTCTTTGAACTCGGGCTCGTCGAAGCGGATTTGCTGCTGCATGGGCAGCACCATGGAACCCCGCGGGTCAATGCTCCCGAGCGACAACACCGTCAGCCCGCTGGCGTTGACCATCGTGCCATTCACGTCGCGCTTTTGCTCGCGCGGTGGGATGGGTCGGTCGCCCTGCGTGCCCTTCATGGTCACCACCAGCTCCACACTCACGACCACGTTGGCGTATTTTTTCAGGAGGGCGCGGCCCGCCGCTGCCTCCGCTGCCGGCAGGGCAAAGGCGGACGCAGCCATCGAGCAGAGGGCGATCAACGCGACCGGGATCAGACGAATAACAGATTTCATTTCGCAGTAGGTTTAAGTTTAAGTTCGATAAACCGGGTCTGGCTGCGGCGCTGCACGAGCAACACCCACCACTCGCGTCCGGTTTTCCCGGCGGCTTCGCGGGCTGTTTTCAGATCCGCCACCGAGGCCACGGCTGAACCGCCCGCCTGCATGATCAGATCGTCGCCGCGCAGTCCCGCCAGCGCCGCCCAACCGGAGGGCACCACGCTCTCGACCAAAATTCCTTTGGCCTCGGGCGAGAGCTGTAACCTCACGCGGTCATCAAACGCCACCTCCCTCACGGCAAATTCCAGATCGAGATCCTCCCCATACGGCATCTCCGCAGCCGGCGTCGGCTGTTCCGGCAAGAGCACCGGCAAATCCATTTTCTGGCCATCGCGCCACAGCGTGACGACGGCCGTGGTGCCCGCGCGGTATTGCCGGATTTGCCGCGCCAGCACGTCGGCATCCTCGGCGCGGCGCGATGTCACCGGCGCACCATCAAGTGCGACCAGCACATCGCCCACGCGCAATCCCGCCGACTCCGCTGTCGTCCCGGGATAAATTTGCGTCAGGCGCGCGCCACTCTCGGCCTTGAGCTTGAGGCGATTCGCCAGCTTTGCCGTCAAAGGCTGCGAAGCCACGCCCAGCCAGGCTTTGCGCGCCTGCGGTGTGACGCTGCGAGGATTCGTGCGACGCAGTTCAGCGATGGCACTGAGCACCGCGCCATTGCGGCGTATATCGACCAACACGGTGTGTGTTCCATTGGAGCCCGGGGGCAGCAGCTTGGCTGTCAGCGCCTGCAACTCCGCCACCGTGGCCACCGGTTTTCCATCCACCGCGATAATCACATCCTGTCGCTGGAGCTCGGGCTCAGCCTGGCCGGCCGGTCCACCCGGCCGGATATTTTCCAACCAGACGCCGCGTTGATCAGGCAGACGTTCATCGCGGGCCAGTTGGCGCGTGAGGTTGCGCATCACGGCGCCCCACTCCGGCAGTTCCACATCGGCTGATTGAGCCGCCTCGCGCGAACTGAGTTTTAAATGCACCGAACGTTTCTGCCCGTCGCGCCGATAATCCAACGTAAATTCATTACCCGGTAGCATCCCCATTTCCAAGCGGGTGAAACTGGCCACGGAGTTCTCCTTGGTCCCCTCGATGGCATGACCATCCACCGCCGTCACCCCATCCCCCGGAAGCAGGCCGGCCAGGGCCGCCGGCGAATCATTCGCCACATCGGCAATCAATACGCCCGCTCCCGTTCCCTCAGCCTCCAGGCACGGCTGCACCGTCAGGCCCGACCAACCCCGAGTCACCCGACCTTGCGCGATCAACTGATCCGCCACGGCCCGCGCGAGATTACCCGGAATCGCGCCGCCTAGATTGGCCACGCCGATTTCATTGATGGGCGCGCTCAAGGATGAAGCTGAATGTCCAACCTGAAGCAAAAACGTGAGTATCGGAAACCAGCCGTAGTCTGTAGTCATACCTCGGTCAGAGCCCATGAAGCTCAGCCCCCAACGCGGGACCGGCTTGGAGGTCCCGCG
>JBBRBC010000003.1:0-122172 GCA_038206205.1 Opitutales bacterium | reverse complement strand
AAGGTCTCTTACCAACAACTCAGCGCCTATCAGGAAATGCTCAACGAGCGCCCCAGAAAAATCCTCGGCTGGAAATCCCCAGCCCAATGTTTCCAAGAACTTAAATCAAAAGCTTCTTCAAGTTGATCCTTGAATGTGCCTCGGGATTGGCGCGTTTCAGGAGTTTCCAGCGGGCTATTCAAAATGGAGCTGCGCCGCCCTCGGCGCGGCTGAGAGGTTGCCATGCGGCGAGGGCGCCGCGTCTCCAATGAATACCGGAGCTCGTTGATCATCTCATCCGGCTTGCCGCCGTCGCAAACTCAGGGTCCACTGGCTTTCACTCCCTCATGATTCTTGCCCTCGAAAGTTCCTGTGATGAAACCGCTGTCGCGCTCTTCGATCCCGCGCGTGGCGTGGCCGGCGAGTGGGTGAACAGCCAGATCATGCTCCACGAGACTTACGGCGGCGTGGTGCCCGATCTCGCGAGTCGCGAACACTTGCAGCATTTCGGTCCGCTTTTGCAGCGCGCCTTCGCCGTCGCACCGGCGGCGAGCATTACCAAGATCGCAGTCACGCATGGGCCCGGACTCGCGGCGTGCCTGGCGATGGGATTGTCGGCGGCGAAGAGTCTCGCGCTGTCGTGGAGCGTGCCGGTCGTGGGCGTGAATCACCTGCGGGCGCACGCGTTCTCGCCGTTCATTCCACTCCATGAATCCGATCCGGCGAACTTCGACGCGGCGCTGGCGAAACTGCTCCCGCATCTCGGCCTGCTCGTTTCCGGTGGTAATACTGCGTTGTTCTCCATCGACGAATCACGCCGCATCCGGCTGTTGTCCTCGACGCTCGACGATGCCGCCGGTGAGGCCCTCGACAAAGGCGCGAAGCTGATGGGGCTCGGTTATCCCGGTGGACCGCACGTCGAGAAACTCGCGCGCACCGGCAGCGCGGCCGCCTACGATTTCCCCAAGGCGATGGCGCAACGTACGTCGCTCGATTTCAGTTTCTCCGGCTTGAAGACCAGTTTGCGATATCAGTTGGAAAAAATGCAGCCCGAGGAAATCGAGCGTCGGAAAGCGGACCTGTGCGCCAGCTATCAAGCGGCCGTCATCCATGCGCTCACGCGCAAAACGCTGCTTGCGCTTGAGCGTAGCTCCTACCGCAGCGTCGGCCTATCGGGCGGCGTGGCGAATAATCAGGTGCTGCAATCTGAGCTCGAAAAAATCGCGCGCCGTGCCAGCCAACCTTTCCTCCGCGCCCGTCCGCAACACACCGGCGACAACGCCGTGATGATTGCGTTCGCTGCGTGGGCTGAACGCGAAGTCGGCGGTGTGAACGAAACCGGCTACGCCTTGGAAATCGCCCCGAGCCTGCCGCTGGCGTGAGCATAGATTATTTACTGAGCAGGAGGAAACCGGCATCCGGACGGGTTTGCTTTCGTGAATTTATAAACCTGCCCGGAGGTCAGGTTCCACCTTCGATCAACCCTGCCGTTTCAACTTCGCGCGCAGGTAGGGTGCGGTCGGACTCTGCTTCACTTTGAGTAGGCCGGCCAACGGGCCTTGATAAAGAATCTCTCCGCCGTGGGGACCGCCGCCGGGGCCAATCTCGATCACGTAATCGGCTTCGGCGATGAGATCGAGGTGATGCTCGATCACGACGACCGTGTGACCTTGATCCACGAGATTGTGCAGGACTTTGATCAGTTTCTCGCAGTCGCTCAGGTGCAGACCGATCGTGGGTTCTTCGAGCAGATAGAGATTTTTAATCTGAATATTGCGCGAGCGTTCCTGATAACTTTGGAGTCCCTTGGTCAGTTCAGTCACGAGTTTGAGCCGCTGGGCTTCGCCGCCGGAGAGCGTGGGACTGCTCTGGCCGAGCGTGAGATAACCGAGCCCGCAATCGACCATCAGTTTGCACACTTGTGAGAGCTGCGAATGGAAATCGAAGAACACGGCTGCTTCGTCGAAGGTGAGTTGAAGTACCTGACCGATGGTTTTGTTTTTCCACGTGATGTCGGCAAGATCCGGCCCATAGCGCGAACCGTTGCACGCATCGCAGGGCAGATAGGAATCGGCCATGAAGGCCATCTCGAGTTTGATGCGACCGGCGCCGGAGCAGGTTTCGCAGCGACCGCCCATGGTGTTGAAGGAGAATCGTCCGGCACTGTAGCCGCGGATCTTTGATTCGGGCAGCGAGGCGAAAAACTGGCGGATGAGATCGAAGATGCCGAGATAGGTGGCGGGGGTGGAGCGCGGCGTCTTGCCGATGGGAGCTTGGTCGACTTCGATCACGGATTTGAAACCGTTTGCGGAACGGAGTTCCGCAAACGGTAGTTGAGTGCTGAGAGTTGAGCGCTGAGAGCCAGAATGCTCGGCAACAAACGCTGTAAGCTTAACGAAGTCTTTGCCGGTGAGTTTGGCTTTCTTCTGCTTAATCGCGCAGGTGACGGCGGGGTGGAGGACGTCGCGGAAGAGGGTGGATTTGCCGGCGCCACTGGGGCCGCACGCCATGATCAAGCGACCGAGGGGGAGACGCAGCGTCTGGTTGCGGAGGTTGCGGTAATTGATGGCGGTGAGTTCGAGCCAGTCGGGGTGGAGCGCGGCCGCTGGACGTGTTGGCGAACGTGAAGCAGCGCGCCCGGAGGTCGCGTTCCACTTGGTGACGTCCCGGTACGAGCCACGCAGCGGATGGGTAATTCCCTTGGCGAGGAAGAGGCCGGTGAGGGAATTGGCGTTGGCTTTGATTTCAGCCGGGGTGCCGTTGGCGAGGACTTCTCCTCCGTGCACACCGGCACCGGGGCCGAGGTCGATGATCCGGTCGGCACGCGCCATGAGTTCGTCGTCGTGTTCGACCACGAGGAGCGTGTTGCCTTTAGCGCGGAGGGATTGAAGGGTCTCGATCAGCCGATCATTGTCGCGGGCGTGCAGGCCGATGGAAGGCTCGTCGAGGACATAGAGTACGCCGGAAAGATTGGAGCCGAGTTGGGCGGCGAGTCGGATGCGCTGGGCTTCGCCGCCGGAGAGTGTTTCGGTGGAGCGATCAAGCGAAAGATAATCGAGACCGACGTGCGTGAGAAATTTTAAACGCTCGGCAATCTGCGGCACGATATCCTGCGTGATCAGCTTCGTCCGGGCGTCGAGCTGGAGATTCGCGAGCGTGGCGAGGAGTTCGTCAGGGGTGAGTCGGCCGAGTGCGGGCAGCGAGATGCTGGCTGAGTTGAGAGCTGAGAGTTGAGGGCTGTGTGCCGAACGCTTGGAACTTGATCCTTGTGCCTTGGCACTTGGCCGAAGCGGCAGTTTCACGGCGCGGGCGAGGCGGTTGAGGCGTTCGCCGTGACAGGTCGGGCAGAGCTTTCCGTGGGAGGAGGGATCGTCGGGATCGAAGCCGCGCAAGGCATCGGCGACTTCGTCGGACATTTCTTCGTCGTCATCGGGCTTGAGCATCCAGTCGTAGAGGCGACCATGTCCGCGGCAGGTCGGGCACCAGCCTTTGGGGGAGTTGAACGAAAAATGTTTGGGGTCGAGTTCAGGAAATGATTCGCCCGAGGTGACGTCGGTGCGGGTGGTGGAGAACCACGAGAGGACTTTGCCGTCGGGCGTCAGGAGGAAGCAGGAACCTTTGCCGAGATGGAGGGCGGTGGAGAGTCGAGAGTCCAGAGTCGAGAGCTTTGAGCCAGAAGGGTGAACCCCAGACTTAGGCTTTAAGCTTTTAGCTTCAAGCTGCCTGCCTGTCGGTGGCGCGCTGGCCGCGCCACGTGGCGCGTCGAGCGCGCAACCTACGAGATCCGCCACGACGACCTCGACATCGTGCTCCTTGTAGCGGTCGAGCTTCTGGAAGTTTTCTACGCGGAGTAACTTTCCGTCGGCGCGCATGAGTTCGTAACCTTGTTTCTCGATCCATTTGGCGATGGGCTCGTGGTGGCCCTTGCGTCCGCGTATGAGCGGGGCGCAGAGATAAATATGCTTGGCCTTTTGGGCGGCAGGAGTCGCGAGCACTTTTTGCAGCAGGAGCCGGAGTTGGCTGGGCGAGAGCGGCGTGACTTCGCGACCGGTTTC
This sequence comes from Opitutales bacterium, assembly GCA_038206205.1. GTDB lineage: Bacteria > Verrucomicrobiota > Verrucomicrobiia > Opitutales > Opitutaceae > Didemnitutus. The sequence goes on along the minus strand of JBBRBC010000003.1, from coordinate 118,138 downwards.
GGGGTGATGTTGCACGCCGGCGCGGGCGAAGAGGAGACGGAGATATTGCGCGACCTCAGTGATGGTCGCGACGGTGGATTTGCGCGAACCACGCGTCATGCGTTGCTCGATAGCGACGGTGGGCGGAATTCCCGTGAGGCGATCAATGTCGGGGCGGGGAAGTTGTTCGACGAATTGCCGGGCGTAGGGCGACATCGATTCCATGAACCGGCGTTGGCCCTCGGCAAAGATGATGTCGAAGGCGAGAGTGGATTTACCTGAGCCGGAGACGCCGGTGACGACGGTGAGCTGGCGATGAGGAATCGTGAGCGAGATGTTTTTGAGATTATTCTCCCGCGCGCCGAGCAGGGAAAGGACTGAAGAATCGAAAGGCTGAAGGGCTGAAGTAAGCGTGTCGTAGGGAGCCTGATCTTCGGCGGCGAGCTCAGTGGACAAGTACCCTATTGGGGTACTTGTGCCGAGGGCTTGGGAGAGGAAAGGGGACGTGGCGGTGTCGGCGGTGGCGATGGATTCGGGGGGGCCTTCGGCGACGATCTGGCCGCCACCGCTGCCGGCTTCGGGGCCGACCTCGAGAATCCAATCAGCGGATTTCAGGACGTCGAGATTGTGCTCGATCACGATGACGCTGTGCCCGGCGTCGACGATGCGCTGGAGAACGCCGAGCAGACGTTTCACGTCGTGGCGATGGAGGCCGGTAGTCGGTTCGTCCAAGAGCAGCAGAGCTGCACTGGGACGAACCGACGGAAGAAGGGAGTTGGGAGCTCGAAGCTCGAAATCCGAACTGCGATCTCCAATTTCGGAACTGCCTGCGGCATAGTCGCTGAGGTAGCGGACGAGTTTTAGGCGTTGGGATTCGCCGCCGGAAAGGGTGTTGAGGGGTTGGCCGAGTGGAAGGTAACCGAGACCGACCGCGTCGAGGGAGGCGAAACGTTGATGGATCTTCGGCTCGTTGGAGAAGAACGTGAGCGCTTCGGTGACGGTGGTCGCGAGCAAATCGGAAATGGATTTGCCCTGCCATTGAATGGCGAGCACTTCGGGTTTGAAACGACGGCCTTCGCAGATCGGGCAGGGGACGAAGACGTCGGAGAGAAATTGCATCTCGACGCGTTCGCTGCCGAGACCTTGGCAATGATCGCAACGACCTTCACCGCTGTTGAAGGAAAAGCTGGAGGAATTAAAACCGGCGGCTTGGGCGGTGGGCGTGGCGGCGTAGAGATCGCGGATGAGTTCCCAGGCTTCGCAGTAGAGCGCGGGATTGGATCGTGGCGTGCGGCTGAGGGGCGATTGATCGACGAGCACGACTTCGGCGAAAGTGAGATCGGATGAAATGCTACCGATGGTGGCGGGATCTTCGGCGAGTTGGTTGCGCTGGGCGAGCAGGCCTTGGTAAATGACGTTGTCGAGGAGCGTGGATTTGCCGGAGCCGGAGACGCCGGAGAGGCAGACGAAACGGGCCAAGGGTATGGAAAAATCCAAATGCTGGATGTTGTGTTTGGTGGCGTTGGTAAATCGAAGCCAATGGGTTTGTCTTGATTTGGGATTTTCGATTCCAGATTTTCGATTGTCGGCGCGCGGCCTCGCATGAGCTCGACCCTCCCTGGGGACGGGGTCGTGATTGGCAGGTGGCGCGCTGGCCGCGCCACGTTGCGCGACGAGCGCGCCACCTACGGGTCTTCGAGCCTTCGGTGTTTCCACTTGTTGGCGGCCGGAGAAATAGGCGCCAGTGATGCTGGTGGGAGAACGCAGCAGGTCGTTGAGGTCGCCTTGAAAAACGATTTCGCCGCCGCGAGCGCCGGGCTCGGGGCCGACTTCGATCACGTGGTCGGCGGAGCGAATCATGGCTTCGTCGTGCTCGACTACGACCACGGTGTTGCCGGCGTCGGTGAGCGTGCGGATGATGCCGACCAAGCGGTTGAGGTCGCGCGGGTGCAGGCCGACGGAGGGTTCATCGAGGACGAAAAGGGTGTCGACGAGCGAGGTGCCGAGGCAGGAGGTGAGATTGACGCGTTGGACTTCGCCGCCGGAGAGCGTGCGCGAGGTGCGATCTAGCGTGAGGTAGCCGAGTCCGACTTGTTCGAGGTAGCGCAGGCGCGTGACGATGGAATCGAAGGCGAGATCGCGTTGGTGCGAGGCTGATGCGAAAATGCTCCGGCCCGAGGGCGCCCCGGCTCCATCTGGTTTGACCAAGGCCAAGAGTTCGTTGACTGGGAGTTGGTAGAGTTGGGGGAGCGAGTAGCCGTGCCATTGCCAGCAGAGGGCTTCGGGCTGGAGGCGTGTGCCCTGGCATTCGGGACAAACGTTGTAGGTGCGGTAGCGCGAGAGGAAGACGCGCACGTGCATCTTGTAGGTTTTGGTTTCGAGGTAGCGGAAAAATCCTTTCAATCCATACCAGTATTGCGGCCCGGTCTTGTCTTTGCCGTCGTAACCGGGCGAGCCATCGATGATGAAATCTTGGTGGGCGGCGCTGAGTTTTGCGAAGGGGACGTTGGTGGGAATGCCCTGTTTCTTGGTGAACTTGAGGAGATCGCGTTTTGATTCTCCGTAGATTTCGCCTTCCCAGGGTTTGATGACGCCGTCGTTGAGGGAGAGATTGTGATCGGGCAGGGCGAGGCGGTAATCGATGTCGATCACTCGGCCGAAACCGCGGCATTTCGGGCAGGCACCGAGCGGGGAGTTGAAAGAGAAAAGGCCGGGAGTGGCAGGACGGAAGGTGCGGCCGGTTTTGGGTGAGTGCAGTCCGCGCGAATAGTGGCCGGCGGGGAGGAATAGTTGAGAGCTGAGGGTTGAGCGTTGAGAGCCCGAGTCAGAGCCAGAGGTCTGAGTGTTGAAGAGGAACACTTCACCTTTACCGAAATGGAGGGCGGTTTCGCAGGCTTCGAGGAAGCGGGATTGGTTTTCTGCGGCAATGTGGAGGCGGTCTTGGATGACGTAGATGAAAGAAGCTGAGAGCTGAGAGTTGAGAGCTGAGAGCCCAAGGCCAATCAGGTCGTCGATTTTGTGGAGGGTGGGGGATGTTGAAACTAGTGGAGCGTCCTTAAGCCCGCCCGGAGGTCGGGCTACATCTGCTGAAAGGAGTACGCGGGTGTAGCCTTGGCCTTTGATGCTGGTGAGGATTTCGGTCCAGGTGAGATTCTCCGGGCGGGTGATGCGGAAGCAGAGGAGCAACGTGGCGGCGGGGTGGGTGGCCAGAGTTTTCGCCCAGATGGTGAGCGGAGAATCGTCTTCGACTTTTTCTCCGGTAGCGGGATCGAAACATTCGGCGACGTGGCTGAACCAGACTTTGGCGAAGTCGGTGAGTTCGGTCATCGTCCCGACGGTGGAGCGGGAAGTTTTGACGGTGTTGGTCTGGTCGATGGCGATGGAGGGCCGGATATTTTCGATGGAGTCGACGTCGGGTTTGTCGAGTAGTTCGAGGAATTGGCGGGTGTAAGCGGAAAAGGTTTCGACATAGCGGCGTTGGCCTTCGGCGTGCAGGGTGTCGAAGACGAGGGAGGATTTTCCCGCGCCGCTCAGGCCGGTGACGACGATGAATTTGCCCAGCGGCAGATCGAGGTCGAAGCCTTTAAGGTTGTTCTGACGTACTCCGCGGAGGCGGATGCATTCAGGGGCAGTGGAGGTTTTGGTAGACACTACTGGCACGAATGGCGGTGAATCGCGGAAAAGCAAACCGGAGACTGATTCAGGTGGGTTCTGCTGACATGACGGTGTCAGGAGCGGGGGGAATACTGGTCCGACTGTAATGCCAATTATGCTGCGTTTTGTGACTTTGCAGGGCCGCCCCTTGTGGGCGTGCCGACTTCGCGTATTCCGGCACGGCCACAAGGGCCGGCCCTCCAGTACGAAATCAAAACGTCATTGGTATAATCAGGCGCCTTCAGTGAATGGATGGGCCATTTATTAGCGGGCGGCGATCTGGGTGAACACCGACAGGTGGGCTTGGATCTGGCGCTCGGCGGTGAAGTTTTCGCGCGCGTGGTGACGGGCGGCTTCGCTGAAATGTTTTCGTTGGCTGGGATTGCGGATGAGTTTGTCCAACGCGGCGATGAAGGCGGGTTGGTCACCGTTTTCGATGAGGTAGCCGGAGAGTCCCGGGGCGAAACATTCGCCTACGCCCACAATATCGTAGGCGATGGCGGGCAGGCCGTGGAGTTGGGCTTCGATCAGAAAGTTCGAGAGTGATTCGCTCTGTGAGGTCAGCAGGGCGAGATCGGAAGAGAGGTAAAGGGGCGTCGGATCGGGTTGATAACCGAGGAAGCGCACGCGGCCGCCGAGCCCGAGGTCATGGGCGAGGCGCTCACACTTTTTCTTCGTGGTGCCTTCACCGGCGAGCCACAGTTGCCAGTCGAGATAGCCGGGGAGTTTGGCACACAACTCGATGAGTTCACGCTGGTTTTTCAAGCGGCGGAACATGGCGACGTTGAGCATCACCACTGTGTTGGGGTTGGCGCCGTAGAATTTGCGCAGGGCGGTGTTGCGGGAGCCTTCGGGGTCGTGGGAACGCAGCGCGGGGTTGTGAATGACGGTGATTTTGGGCGAGGGCAGGTTGTACTGGTCGGTCAGTACGCGTTTGGCGACGTGGCTGTTGGCGATGATGTGACGACAAAGTCCGAGCGAGCGCACGAAGAGCCAAGGGAGGTGCTTGCCCGTGCGCATGGTGCAGATGACGGCGGCGCGGGGCAGACGTTTTTGGATGAACCCGGCGTAGCAGTTCGCCATGCGGCCCATGCAAAGCACGAGGTCGGGGGCGGCTTCTGCGGCGGTGCGGAGCAGGCGGGGAGCAAACCAATCGAGATGGCAGTCGAAGGGCTGGAGCGACTTGAAGGCGAAGGGCTGGTTTTCGGCGTCGTCGCCGAGTGCGCCGCGGGGCCGAAAGGTCAGCAAAGTGACCTCGTGGCCGGCGCGAGCGGCCGCGGCGCCGAGAAAAACGGCCTGACGTTCGGTGCCGCCACTGCGGAGATAATCTTGAATGATGAGAATTTTCATTGCTCCGCGAAGAGGTGCGGCAACATTTATCAAGCTATGAACAATGGGTTCGTCAATCTGCTCGTTCGTTGGATGGTTTTGGCCCTCGGGGTGGTGCTGAGCACCAAACTGGTCCACGGGATTCATTATGACACCAATACCACTCTCGCGGTGGTGGTGGCCCTGTTGAGTTTGTTCAATACGGTGCTGAAGCCGCTACTGATGCTCTTCACGCTGCCGTTTATCATCTTGTCGTTGGGGATTGGGATCTGGTTCATCAACGCGTTGCTCTTTTATTTCACGGGGAAACTCGTGAGCGGTTTTTCTGTGGATAGTTTCTGGTCGGCGTTGTGGGGCGCGCTGATCGTGAGCCTCACGAATATGATTCTGACCCGAATGCTGATCGGGCCGGCCGCAGCGGCGAAGTCAGCCGCGCAGCCGCGTCGGCCGGAGAAGAAGGACGAGGTGATCGATGTGTGAGGAGAAGCCTGCTGGTTATGATTGGGCTTGTGTGATCTGGTGGAGGCGGGGTGCCCTCACCCCGCAAGGTATTCGCTGCGGAATATAAAACCAGCGGGGTGAGGGCACCCCGCCTCCATTGATCTGGGTAAAATCTGGCGTTTTGCCCGAGCGCTAATACCTCGCCAGCGTCGGATCGATCAACTCGGCCCAGGTGTCGATGCCGCCGGCGATATTGCTGACCTGGGTGAAGCCGTTGGCGCGGAGAAATTGAGTGACGCGCATGCTGCGGCCGCCGTGGTGACAGTGCACGAGGATCAACTTATCGCGTGGTAGCTCATTCAGGTGCGCCGGGATCTGTTGCAGCGGGATGTGCCGGCTATCCGCAATGGCGCAGGTCGCGACCTCGTGCGCCTCGCGCACATCGATTAACATCGCGCCGGTCTTCAGCTGCTCGGCCGCGGTCATGACGTCGATTTCCAGTGGTGTTTCCATGTGTGAGCCTGAAAAAAGCATTTCAGACCGGCCATGGCAATACCGAGTTCGCGGTTGACGCGTGGCGCTTGAGAGAAAATCGTCCGCGCATGACTGAACGATTTGTGGTGATTATGGCTGGTGGCAGTGGTGAACGCTTCTGGCCGCAGAGCCGGAAGAAGAAACCCAAGCATCTGCTCCCCATCGTGGGCCGTCAGCCTATGCTGACGCAGACGATTGCGCGCGTGTTGCCGCTGGTGCCGGCGGAAAATATCTTGGTCATCACGACGCAGAGCCAATTGGCCGCGGCGCGGGTCACCTGTCGGAGTTTGCCGAAAGCCAATATCATCATCGAACCGGTGGGGCGCGATACGGCGGCGGCGGTCGGGTTGAGCATGCTGCTCGTGAAGCAGAGGAATCCCGACGCGGCGTTTGCCGTCTTGCCGGCTGATCATGTGATCGGCGATGTCAGCGGATTTCGTGCGACGCTTGATGCGGCTTTTAAGGCGGCCGAGTCGGCGGATGAACTGGTGACGCTCGGGATCGAACCGACGGAGCCGGCCACGGGATTTGGTTATATCGAGCGCGGGGCGGTGTGGCACACCGAGCCGATTGCGATCATGCGGGCCAAGCGCTTTGTGGAGAAACCCAGTCACGCGAAGGCGAAGGGTTATCTGGCCACGAAGCGTTATTATTGGAACGCCGGGATGTTTGTCTGGCGCGTGCCGGTCGTGGAGGCGGGACTGAAAGCCCATGCGCCGGAGCTGGCTGATGGTTTGGCCAAGCTCGAGAAAGCGCTCGGTCGCGGCAACGCGGCGAAAGCTCTCGCCAAGATTTATCCCGAGCTGCCCCGGATCTCCATCGATTACGCGCTCATGGAAAAATCCAAGAACGTCCTCGTGGTGCCGGCTAATTTTGGCTGGGACGACGTGGGCTCGTGGACGGCCATCGCCCGGCACCATGAGAAGGATACGGCCGGAAATATTTTGCGCGGCATGGCGTGCGTCGAGAACGGCCGGAACAATATTGTCGTCTCCGACAACGGCCATCTGACTGCGGTGCTCGGTCTCGATAATCTCGTGGTCGTGCATACGGCTGATGCCACGCTGGTGTGTCCGAAGGATCAGGCGCAGGAAATCAAGGCGCTGCTCAAACGCCTGCAAGCCGACGCCAAGACGCAGAAATATCTTTAAGCGATGCGTTGCCTCGGTCTCGATTACGGCACGAAACGCATCGGTCTCAGCCAAGGCGATGAGATCGGGGTGGCGACGCCGTTGCCGGCGCTGCTTGAAGGATTGACGGCGGCGAGCTGGGTAAAACTGGGCGAGATCATCAAACAACGGCGCATCACCGATCTGGTGGTTGGGTATCCGTATAACATGGACGGCACCGTTGGGTTCAAAGCGAAGGAGGTGGATGAGTTCGCGGCGAAGTTGAAGGTGAAGTTCGGCCTGCCGGTGCATCTGGTCGACGAAACGCTCACGAGTTACGAAGCCGAATCGACCATCGCGAAAAAATCCCGGCGGGAGGTGCGTGGCAGCGGGATGATCGATTCGCGCGCCGCGTGTCTGATTTTGCAGGATTTTCTGGATCAGCAAATGCCGCCGGAAATTTCGCCACAAGTCTGAACCCAGGGCGTTTAGCCACAAAAAGGCACGAAGATATTTTTGCCTGCGGCAATGAATTCCGTGCGCCTATAGGCGCCTTGACCCTTTCGTTTGCTGTTGGATTTTTTGGGCCTCTTCGTGGCTAAAACCGTGTTTGCTGGCGAAAAGCGTCGGTGTGGAAACCGACGCCCACCTTCTGGCTAATCCGATTTTGATCACCGATTACGCGGATGGACATGGTTAGAGAAGGAATCTATCCGTGTTGATCCGTGAAATCAGTGGTTAAAAAATCTTCCCCGTCTCCGACCCGTTGGAAATGCGTCTGCGCGTATGATGGCTCGTCGTTTGATGGCTGGCAGAGCCAGTCGAGCGGCAACGCACTCCAGGACGTGATCGAGCGCCAGATGCTGAAGGTTTTTAAAACGGATATCCGGACGCACAGCAGCGGCCGTACCGATTCCGGCGTGCACGCGCTCGCGCAGGTTTTTCATTTCGATGCGGGGTGGCCGCATGGGGCGGAAAAACTCCGGCTCGCGTTGCAAAACGGGCTGCCGCGCACGATTCAGCTCAAAACGATCCGCCAAGCGAAAACTGATTTCCATGCGCGGTTTCAGGCGAAGGGAAAAGTTTATTGCTATAGGATTTATCTCGGCGCGGCCGATCCTTTCACGTCGCCGTGGTGTTGGTCGGTGCGAGGGGAACTCAATTGGCCCGCGATGGAAGCCGCGGCGAAAATCCTGAAAGGGAAGCATGATTTCTGGGCGTTCTCCGGGGAGAATGATCGCACCTATGCGACCACGGTGCGGGATTTGCGGCGGCTGGAGGTGGTGCGGAAAGGGAAGCACGTGCGCTTCACGTTCGAGGCGGACGGGTTTCTCTACAAGATGGTGCGCAGCCTAACCGGGGCGTTGGTGAACGTCGGGCTCGGCAAACTGTCGCTGGCGGAATTGCCTGTTTTATTGAAGACGCGGAAGCGGATTCCCTCGGTGCTGACGGCGCCGCCGCAGGGATTGTTTCTGGTGAAGGTGAAATATTGATGAGTGCGATCCGAACCATGAGCGCCGATTTCATGTTCAGGTTCGTTTATGCTGAGTCGGTTTTTTTCGCAGGGCCGCCCCTTGCGGGCGTGCCGGGCAACGGTCCGGCCACAAGGGCCGACCCAACAAAATTCAGTCTGATCGGACAAAAAATTGCTGCATGCGGGGCTGGGGCACGGGTCTCCCAAACCGTGAGCAAGCACGACACATGGGGCGGGAGACCCATGCCACTCCGCCTCCCATGAACCCAACCCTCCATCAGGCGTGGCGCGGGGCGATCGATGTGGTGTTCCCGCGGAGCTGCACCAATTGCAGCGGGCTCGTGGAGGACGGGCGGTTGCGGCATCTTTGCCTCCGCTGCGAGCAGACGTTGCGCCTGGTCGAGGCGCCGTATTGCTCGACGTGCGGGCATCCGTTCTACGGCGAGCTGTTGGACAACCGCAGTTGCCCGCATTGTGAGTTGCTCGTGCCGGTGTTTCGTGAAGGGAAGACGGGGGTGCTGCTCAAAGGCTCGGGTCGCTCGCTGATCCACGCGTTGAAATATCATCAAGGGTTGCACGTGCTGGAGGATATCACGGCCATTATGAGAATGGTGCCCGGCTATGTGGATTATTTGCGAGGCGCGGTGCTTGTGCCGGTGCCGTTGCATCCGCGCAAACTGCGCGAACGCGGCTATAACCAAAGTCTTTTGCTTGCCAAATGTTGCGTGCAAGCGGTTGACGGACAGGCGCGGATCGAGGAGCTGCTCCGGCGCGTGGTGGACACGGTTTCGCAGACGCATTTTGACCGGGTGACCCGCCAGGAAAATCTGAAAAATGCCTTTGCCTTGGCCCCCAGTGCAGCCATAACTCCGGGCCAACATTATATCCTCGTCGATGATGTTTTTACTACGGGTTCTACTCTCAATGCGTGTGCCGCCATTTTGCGGCGCGCGGGCTGCCTGAACCTCGACGTCATCACCTTCGGCCACGGCTAAATCCATTTCATGTCACATTTCACCAAACCCAAGCTTTCGACCCCGAAGAAGCGTAAGAATATCCCGGAAGGACTCTGGACCAAGTGCCCGATTTCCGACGAGATCGTCTTCACCAAGGATCTCGAGGCGAATCTCATGGTGGTGCCAAAGAGCGGGTATCATTTCCCGATCGGCTCGCGCCAACGCATCGCCTCGTTGGTGGATGCCGACAGCTTCGAAGAGCACGATGCCGGCGTGAAGTCCGCTGATCCCCTCAAGTTTGTCGATTCTGCGGCCTATCCTGATCGCATCAAGAAATACGAAAAGGAAAGCGGTCTGCCGGAAGCGGTGATTTGCGGCATGGGCGAGCTTCACGGGATTCCCGTGTCGATGGCCGTGATGGATTTTCGTTTTTGCGGAGGCGCGATGGGCGCGGCGGTCGGCGAGAAAATCACCCGCGCCATCGAGCGCGCGCTCAAGAAAAAGACGCCCTGCATTATTGTTAGTTCATCGGGCGGCGCGCGCATGCAGGAAGGCATTTTCAGCCTCATGCAAATGGCGAAGACCAGTGCGGCGCTCGGCCGTTTGGCTGAGGCCAAGCTGCCATTCATTTCTGTTCTGACGCATCCGACCACGGGCGGTGTCACCGCCAGTTTCGCGACTTTGGGCGACGTGATGATTGCCGAGCCGGGGGCGATGATCGGCTTTGCCGGCGCGCGGGTGATCAAGGAAACGACCAAGCAGACGTTGCCGGCTGGGTTTCAGACGGCGGAATTTTTGCTCAAGCATGGGTTGATCGACCAGATCGTGAGTCGCCTCGAAATGCGCGACCGTTTGCGCGATATTCTGGCGGCGTTGCATACGCACCGGAAACCGCAGAATGAGACGGTGGTGTTTGCGATCGCGGTGGCGGCGGAAGCGTGAGTGGGAAGAATAGGACTTATAAGTCCTATGAGACTTATAGGACCTATATGGCTGCCACTTCACCATCGCTCACCAACTACACTGCGGTTGCCGAGTATCTTCACTCACTCAAGAGTATCGGGGTGCGCTTTGGCATTGATCGCATGCAGCACCTCGTGGCTGAGCTGGGACATCCCGAGCGAAGTTTCCCGGTGATTCATATTGCGGGCACCAATGGCAAGGGCTCGGTTTCGGCGATGGTTGAATCGATTCTGCGCGCGGCGGGCTTTCGCACCGGGCTCTACACTTCGCCGCATCTGGTGAAGCTGGGCGAACGGGTGCAAGTGGATCGCGCACTGCTGACGGAGGCGGAGATCGTCGCTTACACGCATGAGTTGCGGCCGGTGGCGCAGCGCTTGGGTGAGCGCGGTCCGGATGAGCATCCGACGTTTTTTGAGTTCATGACGGCCATGGCGTTTCTCCAATTCCAGCGGCGCAAGGTGGACGTGGCCGTGATCGAGACCGGCATGGGCGGACGACTCGACGCCACGAATGTGGTGCAGCCAGACATAACGGTGATCACTTCCATCGGGCTCGATCATATGGAATTTCTCGGCGACAACGTGGCCAAGATCGCCCGGGAGAAGGCCGGCATCATCAAGTCCGGCCGGCCCGTCGTGATCGGGCGCTTGCCTGCCGAGGCTGAGCAGGTGATTCGCGAGGTCGCGCGGGAACGGCACGCGCCGGTGCAATCGGTGCGCGAGGTTTTCGGTGAGAACCTCGCGGATTACCCGCAGACGAATCTGGAAGGCGATTACCAGCGCTGGAATGCCGCTACGGCGGTGTTGGTGGTGCGGCTGCTGGCCAACCCCCGCATTGTCTGCGACGAGGGCACCATTGCGCGCGGATTGAGGAAGGTGACCTGGCCGGGTCGCTGGCAGCGTACGGAGATTGGTGGCAGGCCACTGATCCTCGATGCCTCGCACAACCCCGAGGGCGCGCAGGTGCTCGAGAACAATCTTCACAAGCTCGTGGCCGCGACGGGGCGGAAGCCGGTCATCATCACCGGCGCACTCGGGGAATTCCGTGCCCGGGCGCTGCTTGATGTGGTCTGCCGTTACGCGAGGGAAGTCTATCTCGTGCCGCCGCACATGGAACGCGCCAGCACGTACGAAGAACTGGAAGCCGTCGTACCGCCGGAGTCACGCGCGCTGCTGCGGCGCGCCACGCTGGAGCAGATTTTCCCCGATGCCCGCACCTGCACGGTCGGCGGAAAGGATGACACGATCGTCGTCACTGGTTCGATTTATTTGCTGGGAGAACTGCTGGTCCGGATCGAGCCGACGCGCGGCAGCGGGGAAGGGCAATTGCAGGATTTTTGAAGGGAAAGCTTTTTGGCCTGCGGTACCGGGAGAAGCGACATCGGCAATGAACGCGAAGAGACGCGAATGAAATCCCGGACAGTTGTTAATGAAATTTGTGGGCGGGGTGCCCTCACCCCGCTGGTTTCAGCTTTCGCAGAGCATGCCTCGCGGGGTGAGGGCACCCCGCCCACAAAAGAGGGAACGGCACAACCAACCTCATGGTTGACTTGCCGTAAATGCCCGGCATTTTGTCCGGCATGGATACTGTCACCGTGCGCGAGCTGCAAAAGAACCTGAAGCAGGCGCTGATCCGCGTGCAGCGCGGGGCGACCTTGCGCGTAACCCGCCGACGGAAAGTGGTGGCGCAGCTCGGTCCGGTGCCGAGTGCGGGTGCGGCCAAGCCCTGGCCCGATCTCGGAGCGCGGGCGGAGCGGGTGCTCGGCAAGCGGGTGCTGAAGTCCGGCGGCGCTGAGCAGATTTTAAGCGGACGGGGTGATTGGTGAAAGTTTACTTTGATTCCAGCGCCTTGGTGAAGATCTACGTGACCGAGTTGTATTCCGACCGGGCGAGGAAGGTGGCGCAGGCGGTGCCGCAACTTCCCTTCACTTGGCTGCATGCGTTGGAAGTGGGCAACGCGTTCCAGGTTCTGGCCGGGCGAAAGCTGCTCACGGCGGTGGAGTCGCGGGAGCTGCAGGAGCAGATGGAAGATGATCGGCAGGCGCAACGGCTGGCGGACGTGGCGGTGGACTGGCCCAAGGTTTTCCATGAAGCGGCGCAATTGTCGCGGAGGCACTCGGCGCGTTTGCTGTGCCGTAGTCTGGATATTTTGCATGTCGCCGTGGCGGTCGAGCTGGGCTGTCTGCGCTTTGTGTCCGCCGATGAAAGGCAGCTTGCTTTGGCCGGCGAGGCGGGCCTGAAACCGGTCGATATCCGTTCGTCGTCTTGAGCTGGGCCGATCTGGTGGAGGTAGGTTGCGAGCTTGCCTCGTTCTGCTGGCCAGCAGAATGGCGCGACGAGCACGCCAATTACCAACAACCTAGCGTTACCCCAAACGCCAAAGCCAGACCTCTCCGCTTTCCCGACCGCAAGTTGACTCAATGGAGATCATGCTTGGTGATTTTTTTGTCTGTCTCTCGCCTATCAGTGTTGGCTCGATTCGACTCACGCCATCTTGATCAGCTCCGCCGTCGCCGGCACGTCTTTGATGATCTGCGAGGGTTCGGGGCCGACGCCGAGGTAGCGGAGGTTAGGCAAGACGGCGGGTAATTTGTCGGGGTAGGCGACTTGGATCAGACTGCGGACCATCGCGGCGGTGTAGAGCTGGGCGTTCTTTGGGAGATCGGCGAATTGGCGGACGCCGGAAATATCCTCGGGCCAACCGGGATGCTTCGAGTATACGGGGCGGAGGGTGCGGCGGATGGTGTCGTTGCGCGGGACGTGCTGGTAGCGCTTGCCGGTGGCGTCTTCGTAGGCGGTGCAGATGAGGAGCTCAGCGGCGCCGCTGAGGGCGTCGATTTTGTTGATCATCACGTCTTGAAAACCGCCGTAGCGGAGGGCGTCGCCTTTTTCCACGGCATCGTACCAGCCGACCATGCGCTGACGTCCGGTGGTGGTGCCGAACTCGAGTTTTTTCAATTGCTGGCAGATCGGCAGCGACTCGTCCATCTGGGTGATGAAGGTGTGGGTGCCGACCTTGGTGTCGTAGGCTTTGGCGACGCCGAAGGTGTGGATGGGTTGCACGGGAATGCCGGCGCTCTCGAAAAATTCCGGCGTGAAGGTGTGCGAGCCGGTGACGTTGGGCGAGTAGCCGTGGCGTTTGTCGAGCCAGTAGGCCTGGCCGAATTCGCCGACGATGCTGTGGCCGGCGGCGAGTTCGCGGAGCACGAGCTCGCGGACTTCGCCGATGTTTTTGCGCAATTTCTGGCCGGTTTCCCAGTAGACGGCGGTGAGCAGTTCGAGGTTGAGCGTGAAGGGCGCGCTGCCCTTGAAGCGGTGAAAATCAAATTCGGTTTTGTCGAACAGGCCGAGTTCGATAGACTCGGCGTTGGCGCGGGTTTCGGCGGTGGTGAATTTATCGAAGAAGCTGTCCCAAGTCTGCGCGCTGACGCGGCATACGTGTTGGATCGTGCACAAGGCGCGATCGGCGCGGCCAGCGAGTTTCTTGGCGAAGGTGCTGCGTTCGCCGAGGAAATCGGCGTAGGTGATCTGCCACTGGCCGGTTTCGTCTTGATAGGATGGCGTGATACCACGGCCGGTGGAGCCGCGAGCTTCCTCTTGGAGAATGTTGACGCGGTAATCTTCCCACGCGAGGTCGAGCAAGCGGTGGGAGAGATCAGAAATCATGGTGCGTTCGTCGATCAGCAGGCGCGGGAAAATGCGGTAGCCTTTTTTCTCCAGTGGGAGAGCTTCCCAGAGAAATTTTCGCGGATCGGCCACGACGCCGGCACCGATGCACAGGTGGGGGACGGCGGCGGAGACGACGCCAGCGGGGAGGAGGTTGAGCTTGATGCCGCCGGCGGTGTGGCCGGAATTGGAGCCACCGTTGACCTTGATGACCACGGAGACCGAGGCGGAGGTGTGGCGGAGTTCTTCGATGACCTCGGGGATGAGGCGGCCTTTGCCTTCGTCACCAAAGGAGATACCGACATCGGCGATCAGTTGACTGCGAAAAGGGGAGAGTGGCATGCGGTTGATTGCAGCCAGAGAGAGTCCCCGGTTGCCGGAAATTAAAAGCGCATCTGACCGCTCCTTCGCAAGGCAAAATACGCGTGGGGCGTGGTTGGGGAACAGGAAGAGAAGCCGAAGTAGCGGCAGGCGCTTGCCGGGTTGGACGATTCGCTCACGCATACCAGCGCTGAGGATCGGGCTCTCAGCCCTCGACTTTGGCCTCTCGACTTCATCGTTCCCTCTTAGTGGGGCTTCAGCGCGGTGTGGGCCGTGGCTACGGCCCGACAAGAGCACCGGCCATGCAAGAAACAAAAAAGGCCCCCGCGTGTTGACGGGTGCCTGTAGGGCTAAACTAAATGATTGAGGATTACTTCGTCGCGGTGGCGTGGGTGGCGACGTAGTCGCGGATGACTTGGGCGCGTTCGTCGGCGTGGCGCTCTTGCTCGATTTCATCGCTCGTCAATTGCTTGTCTTGCTTTTGCAGTTGGCGGCGGATTTTGCCGAGGGCGAGATACTCCAGCTGGCGAATGCGTTCGCGGGTGACTTTGAATTTCTTGCCGACTTCCTCGAGGGTCATTTCCTTTTCGCCGCCCAAGCCGAAACGGAGCGTGAGAATGCTGGCTTCGCGGGGATCGAGGGAATTGACCATGGCATGGAGGCCTTCCTTGAGGTTTTTATCGCCGAGCCCTTCGTACGGGCTGACTGCATTATCGTCGCCGACCAGATCACCGAGGGTGGCGGAGTCTTGATCCTCGCCGACGGGAGCGTCGAGTGAAGCGGGACGGACGCTGACGGTTTTGAGCAGGGCGACTTTATTGGTCGGGATCTGCATCTCGGCGGCGATCTCTTCGGTCTCGGGCTCGCGACCGAGTTCGTCGGTGAGCTTGGCAATGGTCTTCCGCATGCGGGAGATTTTGTCGACGAGATGAACGGGCAGACGGATGGTCTTGGATTGATTTGCGAGGGCACGTTTCATCGACTGCTTAATCCACCACGCAGCATAAGTGGAGAGTTTGCCGCCCTTGGCCGGATCGAAGCGTTCGACGGCCTTGATGAGGCCGAGATTGCCTTCGCTGATGAGATCCATGAGTGGGAGTCCCATCATATGGTAATCATAGGCGATCTTCACGACGAGGCGGAGGTTAGCCGAGATCATGTGATCGCGAGCCGCCTTGTCGCCGCGCTTGATGCGGGCGGCGAGTTTGATCTCTTCTTCTACCGTGAGAAGCGCGGTCTGGCGAATGACGTTAAGATAAAGCTGAAGGTTGGAGCGTTCGTCGCGCCGGTCGATGGGTGAGGCTTTGTCGAACTCACTGACGGGAGCGGCGGGTTTGATTTCTGGGCGCAGACCGAGGCCAAGGTTGGTGGAGGGAATAGTCAGGGGGAGGGAGGCGCGATCAGGGGCAACTGCACTGATGGCCGACGCGGTGCGTGGGGACTTTTTTCGAGTAGGCATGAAGTGGAAGGAGTGGACGGTTTAACTGTTAGACACGTTACCTGCATAATAGATGCCGGAACGGGGAAAGAAATTCCCAATTAACTGTGCTGACTACTCCTACGCGTCACTGATCCGCTTAGTTGCCTAATTTCTCCGCCAAACTGATTGCCTTGAATAGGGCGGATGCCTTGTTGATCGTCTCATGGTATTCCGCAGTCGGCTCGGAATCGGCGACCAAACCGGCGCCTGCTTGAACGTGGACCTTCCCGTCTTTAATGAGTGCCGTCCGCAGGGTTATGCAGGAATCCAAGTTGCCATCATAACTAAAATAGCCAAGCGCGCCGGCATAGCTGCCGCGTTGGCTGCCTTCCATGTTGGCGATCAGTTGCATGGCCCGAACTTTCGGTGCGCCGCTCACGGTGCCGGCGGGAAAGGTGGCACGCATCAGGTCAAAAGCGGTACGATCTGGCGCAAGTTGTCCCTCTACCTGTGACACGATGTGCATCACGTGCGAGTAGCGCTCGACGATCATGAACTCCGGAACTTTCACCGAACCGAATTCGCAGACGCGGCCGATGTCGTTGCGGGCGAGATCGACAAGCATGAGGTGCTCGGCTTTTTCTTTTTCGTCGGCGAGCAATTCTTTTTCGAAAGCGAGATCCTCGGCCGGAGTTTTGCCGCGCGGGCGCGTGCCGGCGATGGGGCGGATTTCAGTTTTTCGGCCGGTCAGACGCACGTGAACTTCGGGTGAGGCCCCGACGAGCGCGAAGTCGCCCGTCTCCAGGATAAACATGTACGGCGATGGATTGACCGTGCGTAAGGTGCGGTAGAGATCGAGTGGTGGGCGCTTGAATGTTTTGCTGAAACGCTGTGACAGGACGATCTGGAAAATATCGCCGGCGCGGATATATTCCTTGGTGTTGGCGACCAGTTGTTCGAAACCCGCCTGGCCGAAATTGCCCGGCGGAACTTCGATTTTTCCGGTGTCGGCGAGCGTGATCGGGAGCAGTGGCGAAGCGGAGGCGAGGACGGATTGGAGCCGTTGCAGTTCATTGATCGCGCGATTGTAGGCCGCCTCGACATCCCCTTCGAGATGGGCATTGACGATCAGGCGCAGCGTTTGGCGCGCGCGATCGAAGACGACGAGCGAATCGCACAGCATGAACCACATCATGGGCATGCCCAGATCGTCCTTGGCGGCGAGCGGCACGGTGCGCTCGACGGCGTGGATGAATTCGTAGCCGAGATAACCCACGGCACCGCCGGTGAAGGGTGGCAGGCCGGGCAGAGAGACTGGCTTGTAGCGGGCCATCTCGGTTTCGAGCAGTTTCAACGGATCGGCATCGCCGGGGCGCGCCGAGATGACTTTGCGCGGATTGCAGCCGATGAAACTGTAGCGCGAAACATTTTCGCCGCCTTCGACGGACTCCAGGAGGAACGCCGGGCCATGACCGCGCAGCTTGGCGTAGGCGGAGACAGGTGTCTCGAGATCCGCGAGGAGCTCGGTGGTGACTGGCACCACATTGCCCTGCCGGCTCAGTTGTTGAAAGGCTTCGCGGGTAGGGGTGACTTGCATGATTACTCGACCGTGACGGATTTCGCGAGATTGCGCGGCTTATCGACGTCGCGATTCAAAGCGACCGTGATGTAGTAACTGAAGAGCTGAACCGGAATCGTGGCGATGATGGGCAAGACGGCTTCATGGCAGGCAGGAATCCGAATGACATCGTCGGCGAGGCCTTCGGGTAGGTCGCAATTTTCCGAGGCGATGGCGATGATCTTGCCTTTGCGCGCCTTGATTTCCTGCATGGAGGAAACGACCTTGTTGAACATCTCGCCGGAGGGGACGAGGAACACCGAGGGGCATTGTTCGCAGATGAGCGCGATCGGGCCGTGTTTCATTTCCGCAGCGGGATAGCCTTCGGCATGGATGTAGGAAATTTCCTTCAGCTTGAGCGCGCCTTCCAGGGCGATGGGGAAAAGCGTGAGCCGGCCGAGGAAGAGGAAGTCGGGATAGTGCGCGTAGCGTTGGGCGATTTCCTTGATCTGGGGCGCGAGCTTGAGCGTCTGCCGCACGAGGTCGGGCGCGCCTTTGAGGGCTTTCACGTACTCGATGCCGCTGCTGTAACTCATGTCGCGCATGCGGCCGATGTAGAGGGCGAGCATGGCGCTGAGGAGCAGTTGCGAGGTGAAAGCCTTGGTCGAGGCCACGCCGATCTCGGGGCCGACGTGTTGGTAAACACCGCCGTCGGCTTCGCGCGCGATGGTAGAGCCGACCACATTATTGATCGCGAGTACCTTGTAGCCCTTGCGCTTGGCTTCGCGCATGGCGGCGAGGGTATCGATCGTCTCGCCCGATTGGCTGATGGCGAAGAAGAGCGCGTTCTTGCTCAGCGGAATATTGCGGTAGCGAAACTCGGAGGCGTAATCGACTTCCACGGGGACGCGCGCGAAATGTTCGATCAGTTGCTCGGCGACGAGGCAGGAGTGCCAAGCGCTGCCGCAGGCGATGAAGTGAAAGCGGTCGACCTGACGGAAATCGATGGCGGAAATATTGAGTCCGCCAAATACCGCCGTGCTGCCATCCTCGGAAAAGCGGCCGCGCATGGTGTTTTCGAGCGCGATAGGCTGCTCGAAAATTTCCTTTTCCATGAAGTGGGCGTATGCGCCCATCTCGGCGTCCTCGATCTTCCAGCTGACTTTGTCGATGACCGGTGAGACATCTTCGGCGTCCTGGGTGGTGATCGTGAAGTTCTTCGCGGTGATGTGGACGATTTCGCCGTCCTTCAAGTAGACGACATTTTGGGTGCGGCTAATGATGGCCGAGACATCGCTCGCGAGCATGTATTCGCCGTCGCCCACGCCGAGAATGAGCGGGGAGCCTTTGCGGGCCGAGACGATCTCCGCCGGACAATCACCGCACATAACCGCGATACCGTAGGTGCCTTCGATGTGGAGGAGAGTTTTGCGGACGGCTTCAAGAAAGCGGCTGCTTTCGACGTTCGCCGGCTCCTTCTGATAATGGTAGGCGATCAGGTTGCAGAGCGCCTCGGTGTCGGTCTCTGACTGGAAAGTGTAGCCCTTGGTCAGGAGGAACTTTTTAATCCCGAGATAGTTTTCGATGACGCCGTTATGGATCAGGGCGATCTTGCCGTCGCTGCTGATGTGAGGGTGGGCATTGGCATCGGTGACGCCGCCATGCGTGGCCCAGCGGGTGTGACCAATCCCGGTGGTGCCCGGTAATTTCTGGGCGGCAGTGGCTTTGATCAGGCCGTCGACGCGGCCGATTTTCTTGGCGAGTTCGAACCTGCTGCCGACCTGCGTGGCGACGCCGGCGGAATCATAGCCGCGATACTCGAGGCGTTTGAGGCCTTCGAGAATGATGGTGGCTGCTTTTTGTTTACCGATGTATCCGACGATTCCGCACATAACTTTTTTAGGTGTTTAAGCTGGTGATTTGGGATGACCTATAAAAGATAGGCAATAAATTAGCTAACAACCCTATTCGACGTGAAACGTGTATTATCTGTCATCATGGGCGGAGGCCGGGGCACCCGGCTTTATCCGCTAACCAAAGAACGCTGCAAGCCTGCCGTGCCGCTGGCGGGCAAATACCGGCTGGTCGATATTCCGATCAGCAACTGCCTTAATTCCGGGTACAACCGGATTTTTTTGCTCACGCAATTTTTGACGGCGTCACTTCACCGGCACATCAACAAGAGTTTTCACTTCGATCCATTTGGGGCGGGCTTTATTGATCTGCTCTCCGCTGAACAAACCAATCTCAGCACCTCATGGTACGAGGGTACCGCCGACGCGGTACGGCGTAATCTCGAGCACTTTGATGCCCATGCCCATGACCTCGTGTTGATTCTCTCTGGCGATCAACTGTACCGGATGGATTTTCGCAAAATTATCGAGCAGCACATCGCAACGCAGGCCGATGTGACGATTGCGGCCATCCCGGTGCCCGTGAGCAAAGTGGAAGGCCTCGGCTTAATGCGGGTTAACGATGATCTCTCCGTTGCCGAGTTTGTGGAAAAACCGAAGGAGCAAGCCGTCATCAACAGCTTGGCAATCAGTCCGGCGATCGAAGCCAAGCTTGAAGCCAAGAACGAGGAAAAGCAGTGCCTCGCTTCGATGGGTATCTACGTTTTCAGCCGGGATATTCTCCGGAAGTCCCTGAACAACCAGATGAAGGATTTCGGTAAAGAGGTGATTCCAAGTCTGCTCAGCACTTCCCGCCTTTTTAGTTATGTTTTTGAAGGCTACTGGGAAGATATCGGTACGGTGCGGGCATTTTTCGAAGCCAATATCGCGCTCACGGATGCGTTGCCGCCTTTTAATTTCTTTGATCGCGCCGCTCCGATCTACACTCACGCCCGCTATTTGCCGGCTTCAAAAATCAATAAGTGCAATATCGATCACGTCGTGATCGGCGATGGTTGTATCGTGACCGATTCGACTTTGCGCCATTGCGTCATCGGCATTCGGGCTATTCTCGGGGAGAATTCCAACTTGGATAGCGTGGTCATGATGGGGGCGGATTTTTATCAGACCGTCAAGGAGGTCGCGGCCGACAAGGCCGCCGGCAAGCCCCCCATGGGCATCGGCCGAAATTGCACGATTCGTCGCGCGATCATCGACAAGAATGCGCGGATCTCTGATGGCGTCTCGCTCTCTCCCGAGGGCAAGGCTGATGGGGAATATCCGCACGGCATTGTCATCCGCGATGGCATTCTCTGCGTGACCAAGGGTGCGATCATCCCGACGGGCTTTACGATCTGAGCCGGGTGGAATCCGTGAGAACGACGAATTCGTCTTTTCATTGTCTGCCGCACGAAATTGGCGTGCTTCCGACTGTGCGCCTCCTCTAACTCAGGCGATGCGAGTTGTCATTTTAGGTTCCGGACGGGGGAGCAATGCCGAGGCGATCCTCGAAGCGCAGCAACGTGGCTGCTTGGGTTCTGCGCGGGTGGTGCAGCTGCTCTCCGATAAACCAGCCGCAGGTATTCTGGTGCTGGGGTCGCGTTTTGGCGTGCCGGCGGCGTTCATCGATCCGGCACCTTTTAAGACAAAACTCGAAGGAGAAGGCGAAGCGCGTTTCATTGCGGCGGTGCAGGCGGCGCAACCTGATCTCGTCGTGCTCGCTGGTTTTATGCGGGTGTTGAAGCCAGGATTTCTGAATGCGTTTGCGGGGAAAATCATCAATTTGCACCCGAGTTTGCTGCCTAGTTTTCCGGGACTCGATGGCATCGGACAAGCTTGGCGACGCGGGGTAACAGTGACCGGCTGCACGGTGCATGGGGTGACGGCTGAAGTGGATGGCGGACCGATCATCGATCAAGCAGTGGTGCGGATCGAGCCGGGCGATTCGTTGGCGGCGCTGGCGACGAAGGTGCACGCGGCGGAACACGAATTGCTGCCGAGAGTGATCGCGCGCTTGAGCGCGGGAGGAAAATAACCATGCCTGTAACTGAATTTAAAATCGAGGTGAGGCTGAGTAGCGCGCCAACGATCGACGACTTGCTGGCTGAGAGAGAAGAGCAGCGATTGATGATGCTCGAAGATAAACCATCCGGACGCGCTTGGTTGACGGGATATTTCGAAGACGCCAGCGAAGCGCAGGCGGCGTGGAAGGAGTTGGCCGGTTTCATTAAGCCTGAATGGTTGCTGTCGGTGCCCGGGTGGCGTGAACTCGCCGATGTGGATTGGAAGGAGAGCTACAAGACGCATTTCAAGGCGTGGCAATTCGGGGCACTGCACTGGGTGCCGGTGTGGGAACGGGAGATTTTCCAACTGCCAGCGGGGCATGCCGTGCTATGGCTCGATCCGGGCATGGCTTTTGGCACGGGCAACCATGAAACCACGCGCCTGGTGGTGGAACGGTTGGTGCAACTGGCGGAACAGCGCGGCCCCGGTGGCCGGGTGATCGATGCGGGTTGCGGTTCGGGTATCCTTGCGCTCTCGGCGGCGAAGTTGGGCTACCGCGAGATCGTGGCATTCGACAATGATCCGGTGGCGGTGGACGTGAGCAAAGAAAACGCGGAGATGAACACGCTGGCGGGGCGGGTGAATTTTTTCACGGGCGATCTCGTCACGGGTTTGGCGGAACGTCACGCCGAACTGGTGTTAGCGAATATTCAGGCTGATGTTTTGCTGCTGTTTAAAGCTGAGCTGCTTGGCGCGGTGGCTCCCGGCGGGGTATTGGTGTTGAGCGGGATTTTGGCGCAAGAGCTGGCGCAGGTACGGGAATGCTTTGCGAGCGCCGCACCGGGTTGGTTGGTGGATTCGCGTGTGATGGGGGAATGGAGCGATCTCGTGCTCATTCGGCCGTAGGCCAAACAGCGTTCGCAAAAAAGCCGCGGCCGTGAGGCGCGGCTGAAATTGCCCGACTGGGCAGGTGGTTTGCGAGGCGGTTATTAAAACAGGTCCGTGGGTGTGCGAGACATGAAATCTTCCATGTAGGCCGTGGTGGCCTTGCCTTCGATGAAGGTGGGGTCGCTCATGATCGCTTTATGGAGCGGGATGGTGGTCTTGATGCCGCGAACGAGGTATTCGCTGAGCGCGCGATAAGAACGTTGCAACGCGACTTTACGGGTCGGGCCGAAACAAATCAGTTTGCCGATCATGCTATCGTAATACGGAGGAATGGTGTAGCCGCTGTACGCATGGGAATCGATGCGGACGCCGTGGCCACCCGGAGCATAATAGAGACTGATCGTGCCGGGTGAAGGGGTGAAATTATGCGCGGGATCTTCGGCGTTGATGCGGCACTCAATGGCGTGCTTCTCGATCTTGATGTCACTCTGGTCGTATTCGAGCTTCTCGCCGTTCGCGATGCGGATCTGTTGTTTGATCAGATCGATGCCGGTGACTTCCTCCGTTACCGGGTGCTCGACCTGAATACGGGTGTTCATCTCGATGAAGTAATAGTTACCCTTCGCATCAACGAGGAACTCGATGGTGCCGGCATTCTCGTAGGAGGCGGCTTCGGCGGCTTTGACCGCTACTTTCCCCATTTTCTTGCGCAGATCGGCGTTGAGGAAAGGCGAGGGCGCTTCTTCGATGAGCTTTTGGTGGCGGCGCTGCACGGAGCAATCGCGTTCACCGAGATGGATCACCTTGCCATGGCTGTCGGCCAGGATTTGGAACTCGATGTGGCGCGGATTCTGGATGTATTTCTCGATATAAACCGAACCGTTGCCAAAGGCTTTTTCGGCTTCGTTGCGGGCAACATGATATTCCTTGGCGAAAGAGACGTCGTTGTGGGCAATGCGCATGCCGCGACCACCGCCGCCGGCGACCGCCTTGATGATGACGGGATAACCGATTTTGCGGGCGATTTTGACTGCTTCGGTCTCGGATTCGACCGGACCATCGGAGCCTGGCACGATTGGCACACCGGCTTTGCGTACGGTGTCTTTGGCGACGGATTTATCGCCCATCATCCTGATACTTTTCGATTTTGGTCCGATGAACTTGATGTTACAGGACTCACATTGCTCCGCGAATTTGGCATTTTCTGACAAAAATCCGTAACCGGGATGGATGGCATCCACGTCAGCGATCTCGGCCGCGCTGATGATGCGATCGGAGCGCAGGTAGCTATCGGCGCTCCGAGGGCCGCCAATGCAGATGGCTTCATCGGCCAGTTGGACGTGCAGGGACTGCACATCGGCTTCAGAGTATACCGCGAGGGTTTTGATACCCAATTCGCGGCAGGCGCGAATCACGCGGAGGGCTATTTCACCGCGATTAGCGATGAGAACCTTTTGAATCATGGGTGAAAAATAAAGCCGGACAGTGAACTGTCCGGCTGGTGAAAAGGTTTGGTTTAGGCTGACTTGACCTTGAACAGGCGTTGACCGTACTCGACTGGCTGGCCGTTTTCGACGAGTACTTCGACGATCGTTCCCTTTGTTTCAGCCTGAATTTCGTTCATGATCTTCATGGCCTCGATAATACAGGCGACTGATTTATCCTCTACCTTGGTATTAATGTCGGCAAAAGAAGGGCTGTCGGGTGAACCACTCCGATAAAAAGTACCGACCATGGGCGACTTTATATAGGTATACCCAGCATCATCATTAATAGCGGCAGGCGCGGGTGCGGCGGCAGGAGCTGGTGCCGGATATCTCGCTCCGTTATCAGTCGGAGCGGCAATTTGCTGAAAAGGGGAAGAGGAGGAAAACTGGTTGTTGCTCACATTCGGCTGATCGCCAGAGCCGCGTTTGATTTTGATTTTGAAGCCCTCTTCTTCGACCTCGAATTCGGTGAGGTCTGAGCGTTTCATTAAATCTATGATTAACTTGATTTGCTTGAGGTCCAACGGGAGGCCTTGGTTGAGTTAGGGTCGGGTTAAACGATAGTCTCGATAATACGTTTAGCGTTCAAAAGAACTTTAAATTGACCAGCAATACTCGATTTAGATAAATTGATAATCTTTGTTAAAATAAGTAAATATCGACAATTTTTGCCGAAAAAAGCTGAATTTATGACAGAAATTGCTGATCGCTCGATGCCTAATATAGATAATCAGTGCGCAAAATTTGGCAATTTAGGCAAAATGGCTGATCTCCGCTTCCTTCTTTTTTCGTTTTGAGGAGCTAATAATTTCAGACGAATGAATGCTCGCGCTAGTCGGATTTTCTCAACGATTGCTGGGCACGTCCAAGACGATAGCTGGTGATTCAGTGGGTATTATCCCTCGGTCTGGTTTGGGGCTATTGATTATTATTTCTTCGTCCGATTCGATATTCAGTAAGGCATTCACTTCCGCCAGACGTGCACTGACATCCTTAACGGAATCGACCAATTCTGTAGGAGTGAGTTTTAGAGCGCGGAGTAATGAGGCTTCAGGTAAAGGAAGTTGGGTGGTATTTCGACACACTGCGGTACGCAGCCATTTCGCCACATGGATCAACCCGGCGAGCGGGGCATGGGCCGACGTGCCACGTGGGAGATATTGCCAGCGTAAAGGTTCGGACATCACGGTCGGAAAGTCCCAGAGTCGTAGGAGTGCGGCACCCGCTTCGGCATTATGAAAGCCGAGGACTTTGCGCTCCTCATTGCACGTTTCGAGTGGTAACGGGCCTGCCTTAAAGCTCAGTTCTGGTTGTCGTTGGTGCGCCCATTCATCGATCGCGACCATCCCGATGCCGTGGAATAGGCCGATGGTGTAGGCGATATCCTCTTCCAAGTTTATCCGTTTGGCCAAGATTTCCGCAGCGAGTGCGCAGGTGACTGACATACGCCAAAGTTCATCAGCGGTCAGGCCATACACGGTCAGTGGCCTGATCAGAAGTTGCGAGGACACCGCATTGAGCACGAGTCCGTAGACCTGATCGAATCCGATGCGATAGACCGCTTCATCCACGGTGTAGCAGCGAGTCCCATGGCTAAAGTAGGCGCTGTTGCCAATTTGCAAAACCCGGGCGGCAATTCCCTGATCGAGTTTGATCAAGCTCACCACATCGAATAGGGAGGAGTTTCCGTCACCCAATAAATTTTTCAGTTTGGGCAGCACTTGCGGAGCTGAAGGTAATTGCCGCAACTGCCGCACCACTTCATCAGGGGTGGGGTGATTGAAGTTGGCAGGCGCAGTGGGCGGCTGGTGCATTATCCCTCTAATCGGCTCAAGTTGCGCAAACTTGCGGCCCAGCCCATGTCAACGAATGACTATTAGTAAGATGCGTTCCGAGCGGCCGGGGTGGGGCGCTCTCATCTCCTATCCGCTTTGGAGTAGGTCCGGCTTAGGTCCGGCTTAGCTGTGCCGCTGATAGATTTTTTGCAATATCGAGGGTGATGTGGCGGGAGCGGAATCGCCGGTCAGCCGATTGCCGGCGAGACTGTAGCGCAATAGCAGTTGTTCGTTTTCCTTATCCAGTTGCAAAATTTGGAGAATCTTTGAGCGGGTCTTTTCGATCGCTTGGCGGAAATCCGAAGCGTTTACGCCTTCACGTGATGCCGTCCGTAACGCCAGTAAGGTGTCGTCGAGCCGGGAAAGTAGCGTGCGTTTGCGTTCGAGCAATGGGGCATCAGGGGCGCGTCGATGCTGCTGGAGATGGCGGTTCTCATCGAGCGCGAGGGTGTGCAGCTCATCACAAACTTTCTGATGTTGTTGGAGGGCTTCCATGGGTGTCATTGGGGTTAGGGCGACGTGGTGGCGGGCGTGGTGTGGGGTTGTCCTGTCGTGGTGGAAAAAAACACGGTCAATTGGCGGTCAATTTGTTCGCTCCAATCCAAGTGGGTCAATCGCCATGCCGACATTTTGGCGAGCTCCTGTAGTTCCGGGGCGACTGCAGCCGTGGCGCTGGCGGTTGCCACGGCATCGACGATTGATTTATGGGTGGCCCGGGCGCGATCCAGTAGCCGCAGGCGTTCATAGCAGAGAGCGATTTGGTAAGAAACCGGGAGGTGCCAGACCGGATCGGCCGAAAGTGCGGCCAAGCCTTGGTAGATGGTCAGGGCGTACATGGTATCGCCATTTTCAAAAAATTCGTTGGCCAATTGATTGCCCGTGCGGCGTTGCCAGTAGACCCAGCGCTTGGGATCGGCTTGGGAATGAGCTTGTTCGCTCCGGAGTAAAAGTAAGGTAGCGGTCATGGCCTGCTCGTTGCGATTGATCTGGCGGAGAGTCGTGGCCATGAGGTGGCGGGCTTCCGGTACGTTTTCGTCATCGGGCCATTCTTGCAGGAAGTCGCGCAGCGTGTTGACGGCGTTTTCCTTTTCCCCGGCCAGGATTTGGGCGAAGGCGGATTTAAAGTGCGCGCGGGCTCGGTCGGCAGGGGCGAGATCGAGGAGGCGGAGCTTGGAGAAATACTTACCCGCCTCGGCGAATTTTCCTGCCGTGAAATGGGTCTCGGCAATCTCAAACTGGGCCGTTTTGGCCAGCAGTTGATAGTGTTCAAATCCTTCGGGCGGCAGTTTCAGGGCTGAGTTGATCACGCTATAGAACCGACTGAGCGCGAGTTTGTAGGCGCCCATGGCGCGCAAGGTCCGACCCAGATCAAGCAGGGCGTCGGGCACGCGGCTTTCATCAGGAAAAGTCTTGAGGAATTTTTCGTAGATGGCGGCGGCTTTGGTGAAGTTGCCGGCTTTACGATACATCCTGGCGAGGCCGAGCAAGGCCTCTTTTTGCGCCGGAGTCCCGAATTCGCGGGAACTGAGGATGCGTCGATAGGCAATTTCGGCCGCCTGATAGTCATTACGATCAGTGAGATTGGTTCCGAGGACGAGGAGCCCTTTGGCTTCATGCACCTTGTCTTCCTTCGCGGGAATGGCCACGAGGGCGTGACTTTGCTCCTTGGCGTGGGGTTCTTCTTTGGGCTTCTCGGCGTTGGGCTGTTCTTTGTTGGCGGACTCAGTTTTGTGCGCTTCTTCTGGCTTGGCTGCTGGCGTGGGGGTGGGCTCTGTCGGTTGTACCGCTTCATTGCCCTTCGCCGCGACCAGCATGCACAGAGTGAGTACGAGCCTCAAAAGGTGCGCGTGGCGAAGGGAAGAAGACGGGATGTTCATTGCTGTCGATAGGTGGCGGAGCTGGGCGGCTGGACGCCGGGTGCCGGTGGTGTCGGTGCGGCGGGGATGTCGTTAGGATTTGGATCTGCTCCGGGTGGTTGAAAAAAGGGCAGAAAGTCTTCCGCTTTCACCTTGGATCGGGTGTCGTCGGGAAGAATTGATCTGGCTGATTTCGTTGATTTTCCTTCCGATGGGGGAGAGGTGGCGCTCTCCCTTTCTGGTGGAATGACAACAGACGATGTCTCTTGTGCCGGAGTGGATGCTTCGGCTGGAGGCGCATGCGTCGTTGGTGGTCCGGCGGTAGCAGGCTGTGGTGGAGCCCCGGCGGGCGGATGTATATTCGGATCGGGTGGAAGCAATGCTCCCTGGATACGAAGAGACGGTGATCCCAGTACAGCAAGATACGGACGGGAGCGGCTCGGCCAACGAGGGTCGGATATGTGGGGAGGGGCGGCCACCACCAAGCAGGGCAGGAGCCCTAACAGGAGGTGAAAACCCGCTCCACGCACTCCAGCCGTTCGCGGCGGTTGTGCTCTTGAATTCATGTACTGTATAACGGTCCATAGGGTGGATCGGTCTGGTTCGCTTACCTGTTCTATCGTCCCAATTTCCAGATACTGTAATGTTTTGTATACTCTTTCCGCTGCGGTAATTTATGATGCTGGGGCGGCCTGCATCTTCGGTGAATTGGGGTGAGGGTAGCTCTGGGTAGGTTGCGCGCTTGCCGCGCACCCCCCCCCGCGCAGGGGATTGGTGATCGAGGGCAACAGGGGTAGCTCTGGGTAGGTTGCGCGCTTGCCGCGCAACGTTTGCCGGGCAGGCATGGTGCGGCCGGGCCGATTGTCGCTCTGGGTAGGTTGCGCGCTTGCCGCGCAACGTGGCGAGGCCCTTGGTCGCTCGTTGTCAAAGCTGAAAGGCGCTAAGTTAAGTGGCATGATCGTCGCCGGTCTGAAGTTTCGTCTGCGTTGTTTTGCTACGGAATTTTGTAGGGCCGCCCCTGGTGGGCGTGCCGTTTCAGGTGCGCACTCCGGCACGGCCACCAGGGCCGGCCCTACCTTCCTCATGCAAAATAGTTGGCCTGATCACGCAGGGTAGAATGACGACCAACCTCCTTAACTTAGCGCTATTCGCTCCAGACCTTAAGTCGCTGGCGCGGTCGCATCCAGCAATTCTCTCAGCTGGCGTCCGAGTTCGTCCAGCGTGTAGGGCTTTTTCACGAAGTGTTTCTGGCCGAGCTTTTCAAAATCTTTATGCGCTGCCGGAGTAAGATGACCGGTCAATATCATTACCTTTAAATGAGGACGGGCAGCCTTGATCACACGTAATACTTCGACGCCATTGGCTCCGGGCATGTTCAGATCCAGCAACACGGCATCAATTTTTTGCGTAGGATCAGCAATTTTTTCGATCGCATCCAGGCCGTCTTGGGCGCTGATCACTTTGTAGCCTTTCCGCGAAAACGCGGCTTCGAGCAGTAATCGGAGCGGGGCTTCATCGTCGACCACGAGGAGCGCTTCGGTTCCTCCGGGGAAATCCGTGGACTTGGCCAGGATGGGGGCGATGACGGTGTTTTCGACCAAGGGCAGATAAATTTTAAACGTGCTGCCGGTACCAGGCGCGCTGATGACCTCGATGGTTCCTTCGTGACTCGCGACGATTCCATAAACCACCGCGAGACCGAGGCCGGTTCCTTGATTGACCGCTTTGGTGGTATAAAATGGCTCGAAGATCCGCGCGCGCACTTCGGGTGTCATGCCCGTGCCGGTGTCGGTGACGGCGAGGCAGGCATAGGCGCGTCCGGCCTGCACCGCTGGAGGTAGCGCTGAGCCTTCCACGATGGAGGTCGTGAGGGTAATCGTGCCGCCCGAGGGCATGGCGTCGCGGGCATTCACGCACAAGTTTAACACGATTTGCTGCAGTTGGTTTTGGTCCGCCAACAGCGGGGGCAGCGTTTTTTCCAAGGACAGGGCAAAGGTGATATTACGCGGAAAAGTTTCCGCGAGCAGGGTGACGAGATCGTGTGATTGTTGGTTGAGGTCGAGGGCGGAGAAGCGGACCTCGGCTTTCCGGCTGAAGGTGAGGATTTGCCTCACCAACCCGCTGGCCCGTTGGGCGGCGCGTTTGATTTCCTTCACGCTTCTCTGCAAGGAATCGATGTCCCCCGCATTGAGCATGGCAAACTCCGCGTAGCCGTTGATGACGGCGATGATGTTGTTGAAATCATGCGCGATGCCGCCGGCCAGCGTGCCGAGGCTTTCCATTTTTTGCGCTTGGCGGAGTTGATCTTCGAGGATTTTGCGTTCGGAAATATCCTCCCTGAGGCAAAGCAGATTGGTGATTTCGCCGCTGCTATTGCGCAGGCAGGAGACTTGGACCGATTCCCAGACGCGTTTGCCGTCGGGTCGTTCGCGCGCCAATTCTCCCCGCCATTCCTTGCCGGTCTGGATCGTATCCCAAAATTTTTGATAGGACGCTTCATCGGGGTGGCCTTCGCGCAGCACCTTCATCTGATTATCGAGCATCTGCTCGAGGGTGTAGCCGGTCGCATCCGTGAACTTCGCGTTCACATACTGCACTTGGCCGGTGGCATCCGTGATCGCCATGGCCACGGGCGACTGTTCGACCGCACTGGAGAGCTTGAAATACTGTTCTTCCGCCACGCGCTGGCGCGTGATGTCGTGCCCTATGGAACGGACGCCGATCGGGACGGCCTGATCATCGAGCAAAGTCGTTTCCTCCCAGGAAATCCAACGCCAGCCTTGCGGAGTCAGCCAGCGGCTTTCCCGGGCCACGCGATGCGAAGATTTGTGCAGTTCCGCATCGGCGGTGATGAGCGCCGCTGCGTCGTCATGGTGCAAGAGCGAGCCCAGCGACCGACCGCTCATCTCGGCGGCATTGCAGCCGAACTTGCGCGCAAAGGCGTGATTAGCCGCGAGCATCCGGCCCTGCCAGTCTCGACAATAGACGAGGGCAGCACTGCCGGCCCAAGCGCCGAGTAATACTTCAGGAGAGGGGTACATAGGTGTACCCGTGGTGTTTTCACAGCTCACGACAGACATGCAGTCTCCTCATCGGCTCAACGTCGGGTAAACTTAAGGACCGTCCTGCTGGTGAGAGACCGATCCATTCCGCACTAGCAATCGCCGCGTGGTAGGTGGCGCGCTGGTCGCGCCACGGTCGCGTTGCGCGGCGCGCGCGCCACCTGCGGAATGCGCCACGCTTCGAAATCAGTGGGTGACCGGGTAGATCCAGTTATAGAAATCGCAGTATGGTAGGTGGCGCGCTGGTCGCGCCACGGTCGCGTTGCACGGCAAGCGCGCCACCTACGGAACGAAAACGCCGCTCCCAAAAATCCTAGGAATTGTCCGCCTTGCGGCTACGTCATGCCGCTTAACATCGCCGGCAGTCGGTTCAACGCGTTGGCGATATGCGCCTCCGCAATGGCGGAATCATCCGGATTCTCCCCATATAAAATTTTCCAACCATCCAGCGCCAACCAGGAATCGGCTGCGATGGGTTCGGTTTTTTCGAATCCGCCGGAAATGCCTGCATGGCGCACCAGATAATCCGCCACCTGCACCGCCGCAGCAAATAACCCATGGCGGGGCGCGTCGGCTGGGTTGTTGTGATATCTGACGGCAAAGACGATTTCTTCCGCGAGTTGATGTCGCTCTAGATAGTAAGAGCCGATCTGCGCATGATCCCAGCCGATGAGTTTGCTCTCCTGGGCGCAGACTTCCATCGGGGTGGCGGCGCGGGCCCGCGAGATTTTTTCCAACTCGGCCGGGTAGGCATTGGCCATTACGACTTTGCCGACGTTGTGCAGCAGACCGACGAGATAATCCGTATCATCGTCGATGGAGAGGGAGGTGGCTTGCAGGATTTCGCGGGTCAACATGGCGGAGGCGATGCTGTGCGACCACAGTTCTTTCCACGGGAGTGGCTTGGTGGTGGCGGACTTTAACCGCTCCATTTCCTCGATCACGGGCGTGGCCATCGAGAGCTCGCGAATTTGGCGCAAGCCGAGAAAGAAGACCGCCTCCTCGATATTATTCACTCGTGCGGACAAGCTGAAATACACGGAGTTCACCATGCGGAGCAAGCGGGCCGAAAGCGAAGGATCACGGCGGATGATTTCCGCAATTTGCGAAGTCACGCTGAAATCGGATTTCACGAGATCGCTCAGCGCCCGGTTGTTACTCTGCAACGAAGCCAGCTTCGGACACGCATCAATGCGTCTACGAATTTCCTGCTCCTGATCTGGGATCACAAGGGTGGTCATCTAGTTATTCAATTGTCGCTCTGGCGCGCAAAAATTGCGCGCGAGGGAGGGACCTCTCTACATCGACGGGGCCAAGCGCAGCTTGAGTCTAATTCCCAGGTTTCGTTCCCCAGTGCCCGGTAAAATTAAACTAAAGTCACTCTGCCCGGTGTCGTTAAACCAGCCAGCGAATCAGTCTTCACCGACGCTGCCTTGGGCGGCCCGGATGGAATCTCCTTTCCGCGGAGACGTTCGCCGGCACTCCCACATGAACCCGGTCCAACTTCAACGCCTGATCAAAGAAGCGGCGGAGCACCATCGTGCGGGCAGACTGGAACCAGCCGCGCAGCTCTACCGTCGCATCCGGCAGATTTTGCCAAATAATTTCGATGCGGTGCAGCTTTCGGGGGTGATTGCGATCCAGCAGGGTAAACCGGCCGAAGCGGTGGAATTGCTGGCGCGTGCCATGAAACTTGATCCCCGGTCGGCTCCCTGTGCGATGCGACTGGGGGTGGCGTTGAATTCGTGCGGTCGCGCCGTCGAGGCGGAAAAATACAGTCGGCTCGCCATTCAGCTCGATCCGAATTTCGCGGAAGGTTGGTCCAATCTCGCTTCTTGTTTGAAATCGCAGGATCGCCTGCTGGAGGCGATTGAATGCCATCATCGCGCGCTGACCCTGAAACCGAATTTTGCCATGGGTTGGTATAATTACGGTTTGATTTTGAGTATTTTCGGGCGTTTCGCGGAAGCCCTCCGTGCGCATGATCGCGCCATCGCTGCCGATCCCACTTATGCGAAAGGTCACTACGGCCGCGCTCAAGCGCTCCACCAATCGTATCGCCTCCCCGAGGCGATCGAAGCCTACGAGCGCTTTCTGAAAATGGAACCGTCCAGCCACGAAGCCCGCAGTTACCGGCTTCTCGCGCTGAACAATCTCGATACTCTCACGCGGGAAGAACTTTTTGCCGAACATCTGAAATTTAACCAGGCCGTGGGCGAGCATCCGCTGCCAGAGTTCGTGCATGACCCAAACCCCGATTGCCGTCTGCGCGTCGCGATCCTCTCCCCGGATTTGCGCGCCCATTCCTGTGCTTATTTTCTGGAGCCCTTGCTCCGTCATCTCGATCCGGCGCAGTTTGAACTCTATTTGTATCACGATCATTTTCGTGAAGATGAGGTCTCGGTTCGTTTCAAATCACTCGCCACGGTCTGGCGGAATTTCGTAGGCCAGACCAACCCGATCGTGGAGCAGACCATTCGCGCCGACGCCCCTGACATCATTCTCGACCTCGCCGGTCACACCGGCATGACGACTCGGCTTTCGATTTTCGCCAAGCATCTCGCCCCTGTGCAGATCAATTATCTCGGTTATCCCAACACCACCGGGCTTTCCGCGATGCACTATCGCTTCACCGATGCGATCGCCGATCCCGAGGGTGACGCCGACGCCTTTGCCAGCGAAGAGCTCGTGCGGTTTTCGTCGACGGCTTGGGTTTATCAACCTCCCGATGCGACTCCCGAGATCAACGCCTCGCCTTGCGCGACTGCTGGCCCCGTCACTTTCGGCTGTTTCAATAACATCGCCAAGATCAACGATGCGACGCTCGCACTTTGGGCCCGAGTTATCGCGGCCGTGCCGGACTCGCGTTTGCTTTTGAAAGGGTGGGGTCTCGTCGAAGAAGCCACTCGTCAGCACTATTTAAATCGTTTCACGGCCGCCGGCTTGCCCGCTGAGCGTATTGATCTTTGCGAACGCACGGCCGAGGTCGTTGAACATCTCACGCTCTATCACCGCGTCGATATTGCGCTCGATACGTTTCCCTACAACGGCACCACCACCACCTGTGAATCCCTCTGGATGGGCGCCCCCGTCGTCACCCTCATCGGCGACCGCCATGCCTCCCGCGTCAGCGCCAGTTTGCTCACGGCTGCCGGTCATCCGGAATGGATCGCCCACACCAAGGCTGAGTACGTGCGCATCGCCACCGAGCTCGCTGCGGATCGTACCCAGCTCGCGAACTTACGCACCGGATTGCGGGCCGAATTGAAAGCGAGTGCGCTGTTTGATTATACCGGGCAAGGCGAGCGCTTCGGTGCCGCTCTCCGTCAATGCTGGCAACGCCATTGCCCAAAGACCACGGCGTATGCCGTCGCTTGAAATGTCCCCCACGCAATTTCAGTCTCAACTCCAACAAGCGGTCGCCCATCATCAGGCCAACCGACTCAAGGAAGCGGAGGAAATTTATCTTCGGGTGCGCGCCGCCGATCCGAAAAACTTTGATGCCCTGCATCTCTCCGGTCTCATCGCTTATCAACAAGGTCGGCATGCCGACGCGGTGTCATTACTGAGCCGGGCGCTCAAACGAACTTCGACTTCAGCGATTTGCCTCATGCGGCTTGGCATGGCTTACACCGCGCTCGGTGAATTTGCTTTGGCCGAGCGCCACTTGCGCGCCGCAATCAAACTTGATCCGACCCAACCGGAGGCTTGGGCCAATCTCGCGGTTACTCTGCATGGCCAGGGACGACTCGCTGAGGCCCGATCTGGATTTCTACAGGCGATCAAACTCAAGCCCGACTATGCCGAGGCGCATGATCGGCTCGCCGCGTTGACGTGCCAGACCAGCGGTTTCGCGGCTGCGGTGCCGTATTTTCGCCGGTACACTGAACTCCAGCCCGCTGATCCTACCGGCTGGGCCAATCTTGGTGCCACGCTTGCGCAGTCTGCTGGTTTGGAAGAATCCTTCACGTGTTTTGCCCGCGCCCTCGCGCTCGATTCCAAGCACTCACTCGCCCTGACTGCCCGTGCGTTGGCGTGGCAATTGACTTATCGCTTGCCTGAAGCCGTGGCCGGTTATGGCGTGGCCTTGGCCGTGAATCCCCAAAACTACGAAGCGCATAGTGGCCGGCTGCTCACTCAGCATTATCTCGATGGGGTTGATCGGTCCGCCTTGTTCGCCGAGCACTTGGCTTTTGGCGTGGCGTGCGCGGCGTCCGTTGAAGCCAAACTGCCGAACCTGCCAGAACCCAAGCGCCGACTGCGCGTGGCCTTTCTCTCCGCGGATTTGCGTCGTCACTCGGTGGCGTATTTTCTGGAACCGTTGGTCGCGCAACTCAACCCGGCCGAATTTGAGATCTGTCTTTATCACGATCACACGCAGGATGACGACATGTCGGAGCGACTGCGCGCCCGCGCGGCGATTTGGCGGAATTTCATTGGCCAATCGGCTGCGACCATTGAGACGGCGATCCGGACGGATGCCCCGGATGTGCTGATCGATCTCGCCGGGCACACCGGCATCAATCGCCTCCCGCTTTTCGCCCGCCGACTCGCGCCGGTGCAAATTACCTGGCTGGGCTATCCGGATACCACGGGATTGCGGGCGATGGATTATCGCTTCGTCGATGCGATCACTGATCCGGTGGGAGTAGCCGAGCCGTTTCACACGGAGGAACTCGTCCGCTATGCCCCGACCGCATGGACCTATCAGCCGCCACACGATGCCCCCGAACCCGCTCCGGTTCCCAGCGCGTGCGGCGTACCGGTTACCTTTGGTTGCTTCAATAATTTTGCCAAGATCAGCGACTCAACGTTACGCAGCTGGGCCCAAATTCTCGCCACCGTGCCGCAATCGCGTTTGCTCCTGAAGGGTCATGGCCTCGATGAACCCGCGCTCGCCACCACCCTTCGCGCCCGACTCGCTGTGCTGGGAGTTGAGGCTGAACGGATCGAACTTCTCGGGCGAACCGCCAGCATCGCCGAACATCTTTCGCTCTATGCGCGCATGGATGTGGCGCTCGATACTTTTCCCTATCACGGGACCACGACCACGTGCGAAGCGCTTTGGCTGGGCGTACCTGTCGTCACGCTCGCGGGTGATCGGCATGCGGCGCGAGTCGGGGTGAGTTTGCTCACCGCCATTGGTCGGCACGAATGGATTGCGCAGGATTGGGCGGACTACGTCGCGATCGCCGTCGCGCTGGCGAAAGACACGCCCGGTCGAGTGGTCGCGCGCCAATCGTTGCGCGATGAGATGCGCCGCAGTGCGCTGCTGGATCACGCTGGGCAAGCCGCTCGGTTTGGTGCCGCCGTGCGCGTTTGCTGGCAACACTGGTGCGACCTTCATCAGTCGATACCTCAACGGGAATCGCCTTCGCTCACGGAAACAGTCCTCCACGCATGAACGCCGTACTCCACGCGCCGACGTCCCATTCTGCCGATCCCCTTGGTGCCGTACCTCGGCGGCGGGTGCAGCTGTTCGTTTTCAATCCCTGGGCGGGACGTTTGCAGGATGGCGCGGAATATTTGCGTGAGCTGCCCACCTTGGAAGTAGCGAAACGCGTCACGAATCCCGCGGATGCCGCGTTGGTCCAGATGGCCCGGCTCGATTGCGATTGGCACGGGGAAAATGTGCGCGCACTGGGCGCGGCTGCGGTGGAGGGCATGGCGTTTCTCCCCGTACAAACGGTCGGAAAACCGGGGCTCGCCGATCTTCTGGTGGCGACCAAACCCGCTGACGAAGACTGGTGGCTCGTCCTCACCGGCCAGCATCCGCAGATGATGGTTGGGATGATCGGCAAGGTCATGGACCATTTGTCGATGCATGGAGTGCGGATTATGTATTACGCCTTTGATGATGCGAGTCGCACCATGCCGGCGTTTTCCGAAATCGCGCGGCATCTGGATATTCTCATTCACGATGAGCAGCCGCTGGCGCCGCCTATTCAAGCCCAGCTCCGCCCGGATTGTCTCACTATCCACCGCAGTTGGGTCGCGAATCTTTTGCCGTTTGCCTCGCCGTTTGTGGAGCAGCCCGAAAAGAAAATTGTCTTTCTCGGTTCCAAGCTTGGCCTGACCGCGCATCGGCAGAGGCAGATTAATTTTCTTGGGAAAAAGTTCGGAGATCGTTTCACCGCCATCTGTGATCATTCGCTGTCCGTGGCGGGCCGGACCGATCTCTCGCGCTTCCAAGTCGGCCTTTGTCCGGAAGGCCGCAAGTTTACGACCGGCTCAATGAAGCACACGCACACTGATCGCCCCTTCTGGGCCGGCACGCTCGGCCTCGTGCCCGTCAGTGAAGATTCTCGTCCTGGCGGGCGACTGGAGGCCCTGCATCAAGCCGGCCTGATCATGCGGTACCCTCACGGAGATTTGCCGGCCCTTGGTCGGATTTGCGAGGAAGCACTGGAATGCAGCTCTGAACACCGTCGCAAAATCTACGACCATTTCAACCGCCACGAAACCATTGGTGCGGTTGTCTCGGCCGCGTTGAAGACGTTGGCCGGTACGAAGGCATGGGTTGCTGAGTTTTGAAAGCAGATGCGCCTGACTTGGTTTGGCGAAGCCGGAAGGACGCCCTTTTTCCCAATCAGGATGAAATTTGTAGGGTCGGCCCTTGTGGCCGGACCGCCCATACCCGGCGCGCCCACAAGGGCGGCCCTGCGAAAAACTACCGAGCACAAACCAAACAAAACACGCTGCCTGAAATTCTCTCCAAGAGTGACTCTTGCAGGTTCAGATATCCTGATCTCAATGAATTGGTATAGGCTAAACTGGGCCGCGAATTGGGATAAAAATACATTGAACGCGGAGGGCGCGGAGAACGCGGCGCTTGACGTGGTTTCACTCCGCGTCCTCCGCGAGCTCAGCGTTTAATTATCTGGTTAGGGCAAGCTGTTCGCTGATTCCTCATTCGCTGGATTGTGCCGTAAATTATTCCCATATCATCTGAATTTTCGGGTGAGGGTGCCAGGAATATTTTTCGCCAGGCCAAGTAAACCGGGCCAAGTAGGTTAGCAGCTGTCTCGCGAAGGAATCGAAGGGGGCGAAGGAATTCGAACTAAATGGCCTTCGTAACCTTCCCCTCCTTCGCGAGACGCTTTCTGTTTCAAGTTCAGTTCGTTATCCCGTTCGTCCTCGCTGCACGGGCTGGAATCAGGATATCGGAGGGTAGGGTGCCCAAAAAAATCCGAGCACTTACTGCTCGATCACGGTATTGGATAATTCATTCCCATCGGTGCCTTCACGGGGAAAATGCTCAGCCAACAAGGCGCCGGCAAGTTCGATGCCTTGCCGCAGGCCGTTGGTGTATGCCCCTTGCTTGAAATGCTCGGTCATCACGGTGGCAAGCTGCTGCCAGAAATCATCGCCGCATTTCTGATGCACCGCTTCATCCCCGATCACGGCGAAAGTCTGCGAGGCGGGTGCGACGAAAATGAGCACGGCGTTGCGATTTTTGGTCTTCGTCATGCCGAGGCGCTCGAAGGCGGCTTGCGCGGCCACGAGCGGATTGTCGGCGGGGTGGTGCGTCACGACGACCCGGATCTCACCCGAGGTAAGGGCTTCGGCTTGGGTGATCGCGCCTTCAATGGCGGGATGATCGAGTTGTTGAATGAATTCAGATTTTTTCATGTTACCATTTTCCTCCGGCACCGCCGCCGCCGAAACTGCCGCCACCACCGGAAAATCCACCACCGCCGCTGGAACCGCCCCCGCTATCCCACCATGAGGTTGTGCTGCGTCTGCTCGGATTCATGTAAATGCTTGGCCGGTGATTTCTGCGGGAGGCGTTCACGATGATAATGATCACCACAATCAAGATGATGATGTACTTGGGCTCGATTTTTTGCCGGAGACTATTGACCGCATTTTCGTTTTGGGTCCGCCCCGTGCCGCGATATTCGCCCTTGGTGGCGGCGATCATGGCGTCAACCGCTGCGGTCATGCCACCATCGACATCCTGGGCCCGAAAGCGGGGCACGATCTCGTGTTCGATAATTCGTTTCGCGATGGCGTCGGGGATGCGCGCTTCGAGGCCGTACCCGACCTGGAGATAGAGCTGGTGCTCCTGCATGAAAACGAACAGCACGGCTCCGTTGTTCCGGGCTTTCTGGCCGACGCCCCAAGCCTGCGCCACCCGTACGGTGAAATCTTCGACCGAGGAGCCCGACTCCATTTTGGGGTAAAGCACCACGAGCAACTGGTTCGAACTCTCGTGTTCAAATTGCTCCAGCCGGGTGTTCAGCCGGTCCGCCGTCGCCCGTGAAACGACACTGGCGTAGTCGTTGAAATAACGGGCCGGGGCGGAAGGGATTCGCTCGGCTGCGGCCAGCCCGGTGTTCAGCAGCAGGCCACCGACGAAGCTCAGGAAGATGAAAAATTGTTTCACTGCGCTGGCACTCAGTTCTTTTTATTGAAATCGAACTGGACCTGCGGGGGCGTATCGGAGCCGGGCTTCGCGGTGAAATACGCTTTAGCGGTGAAGCCGAAAACTCCCGCGAAGAAAGCGGCCGGCACGCGCTTGATGGCGGCGTTGTAGTCCCGGGCGAGTTCGTTGAACCGGCCACGCTCGACGCTGATGCGGTTTTCGCTGCCTTCGAGCTGGGCCTGCAATTCTTGGAAATTAGCCGTGGCTTTCAGGCCCGGATAATTTTCCGCCACCACGAGTAATCGGGAAAGGGCCGAGGAGAGCGCGCCCTGAGCTTGCTCGAATTGCGCGAGCTGGGCCGCGTTCGGGGTGCCGTTATTGTTGATCTGCACTTTGCCGACCGAGGCGCGGGCATTGGTGATTTCGGTCAGCGTGGATTTTTCGAAATTGGCCGCACCCGAGACGGTGGCGACGAGGTTCGGGATGAGATCGGCGCGGCGCTGATAGACATTTTCCACCTGCGCCCACTGGGCGTCGACGGCTTGGGCCCGGTTGACGAGGCCATTGTAGACGCCGGTGAGATAAAGCACGACAGCGACCGTGATGGCCGCGATAACTCCGAGAATGATGAGGACAGTTTTCATATGGCGGGAAAACCAATGCACGTAACTTTCGCGCAAAGCAAGCAGCCGACTGTTACAGAAATCCGATAAATTCCAAATGGGCGGATGCGCGACTGAGTGCATCGAAGGTGGAGTGCGACCTGCCCGCTACAGCTTCAGACATCCTGACCCCGGGGAATTAGGGTGAGCTCAACTTTGCCGTGAATCGGGATAAAATACATTTAACGCGGAGGACGCGGAGAGTGCGGAGCCTGATGTAATTTTACTCCGCGTCCTCCGCGAGCTGGGTTTGTTTTGTCTTCGTGGAATTTCGTGCTGGCCGAGCCAAAGCGCTTGGGCGACGGCTGGTGATTAGTGGGAAAATCAGGGTTTTATTTTCGGAGGTTTGGCCCACGAATCACACGAATTTCCACGAATGAAGGCCGTCTCCCCGAATGGACATCGGGTAAAGGCAAGGGGCTTGGGTCCGGGATTTATTCGCGCTGCTTCGCGTGATTCGCGGGCAAGCCTGAGCGCGTTGAGGTCAACTCGCTCCACCTGACAGGCTCAGCTCGTTTCCTCGTTCCTCCTCTCTCCACGGTCTGGGATCAGGATGTCTGAGGCGAATGGCGCTAAGTTAAGCGGTAGGTTCGTCGACTGCCTGATGTTTCGTCTGCGATGATTTGTTGCGGAATTTCGTAGGGCCGCCCCTTGTGGGCGTGTCGACTTCGCGCACTCCGGCACGGCCACAAGGGCCGGCCCTCCGTCGAATTCAGTCTGCCTCTGGTCATAATTCAATGGCGAAGGCAGTAGGCCGGGTTCCACCTTCCCCTTCATCCTCATCCCACTCAACCCCGGCGAATTTCCGAGCCTTTGAAACGGATGATCGTGCGGTAGACTTTCTTGATGCGGCAGATGATTTTCCCCGATGCCTGATCGATTGATTCGGGGATTTCAATGCGATGCACATCGACGACGGCGTGGTAGCCGCGCTCGGAGAATATATCGATGAGCATGGCGAGGGCGTCCGGCTCGTGCAGGACGGGGTCCTCGCTATTGATGTTCGAGTGGCCGGAGAGCGCGTGCCGCACGACGATGGGCATCATCTTGTGCTCGATCAGAGCGATGACTTTGCCGAAAATCTCCGGCTCCGTCATCGAGTAGGTATCGAGTCGCTTCACGAGTTCCTGCCGGGCGTGGATCACGATCTCGCTGGCGAGCGGGATGGAGCGGAGCAGGGCAAAGGTGTGCGGATCGAGCTCGAGGGAACTTTGATACTCGAGTTCCTTGAGGATATTTTCCTCCACCTCCGCGACCGGGCCCTGCGCGTTGATGAGATGGTAATGAAAATTATCTTTGAGCGAGATGAGGGCTTCCCAAGTCTGCTCCTTAAAGACGCGATAGCGGCGGGCCGCCAAGCCTTCGTCCAAATCGGTGGCGCGTTCTTCGAGGGTTTCGCCGCGGCCGGTGGCGCGGACTTCTTGATTGTGGTATTTGACGTCGTGACCGCGCTTGAGCTGACGGGCGATACTTTCGTGTTCGTCGACGAACAGAACGACGATATGGAACGTCGGTTGCCGGAAATGAATGCTCAGCGGGGTGCCATGAAATTCGCGCCAAAGCTGAGTCATGCGTTCGAACAGCATTTTCAAACACTCAACCTGGACCTTCGTGCGGGGAAATCCGTCGAGAATGACGCCTTCGCGGTATTCCGGCTTCAGCAGTTCGCGCAGGAGCGCGGTGATCACCTCGCGGTCGCCGATCATGTGCCCCGCGTCCTTGATTTTTTTCATCTCCGGGGTGTCGAGCAACGCGCTCATGACGACCGGAGGGCGGGTGAGGCCGCGGGTTTTGGCGATGAAGGCGGTGTTCGTGCCCTTACCGGCGCCCGGCGCGCCGCCGAGCAGAATCAGCTCCTTGGGAAAGTTGAGTTGTTTCCGGCCAAGCTCGGTTTCTAAATCGGCCCAAAGAGGATCGAAGATGATTTTAGCGTCCTTGATCTGGAGATCAGCCGGCCGGCTGGGTGTGGCCGGATTGGTGGCAGGCGGAAAGGGAGGAATGGTGAAGTTGCGGTGAGACTCCATAAGGCCGGGGTGGGAAGGTAGGGGTGGAGAGTCCGGCGTGGCGATAATAAAGGCAAAAAGTGATTTCTCGCTGTTTTCGATGGGTGGATGCGCGCAGGGCCAGCCAACGAAACTAAGATCAACCAAGGCGGGTTTACCACTAATGAGTTTCGCCAATGGGCGAAACTTTAGAATAGCCCTGCGACTAATCGTCTTCGGGGTGGGTTCCGGGGAGTCTGCTGATCCCAGACTGAAATTGGAGTTTCGGGTCGGGGTCTTGGGGGTGGGGTAGCCTCAGGCCTCTGGGCTGTGGGTGCATCGAAACCTTGCCTGCGATGAGCAGGCCCTTCGAAACCCAATGGCGGAGACGATTAGTCGGAGCAACTCCTCCAAGGATTCATCCCTTGATGAATCCCATTAGTGGACAGAACCTCCGCGTCTTTGATTCTGTTTTGTCTGTCTACCCAGTGGGATGTCGCGAGGAACCCAAAAAGTCTGCCCGGTGTGATTTTCAGCGGACAATGGGATAGTATGAGATTCTCCGCTTGCTTCCTTTCGGAAAAAGCCGGCAAGATTTTGCCGGTTTCGCTCGGGTGATGGAATGGCAGACATGCGGGTCTTAGAAGCCCGTGCCGTAAGGCGTGCAGGTTCGAGTCCTGTCCCGAGCACCAGCTTATGAGGTTAGTTTAATGAACGCTCAGCCGAGTGTACGGCGAGTGATTCGCCGGGGCGTGCATCCTGATCCCGAGGAATTAGGGTGAGCTCAACTCCACCGCGAATCGGAAAAAATTTATTTAACGCGGAGGACGCGGAGGGCGCGGAGCCTGACGTGATGGGGAAGTGGCACGGGTCTCCCGACCCGTGAGGAGGTTTTGCCGTATGCGTGTAGCCGCGTTTGAGGGCGCAACCCGAAAACGGGGCCGGCAGACACCGCGTTTTCGCCTGCGGCTCAAGCGCGGCTACACTCTGGCCCCGAGCGCGCGCGGCTTGTTCGTCGTAGCCTTGGCGAAGTCGGAAGCTCGCGCTTCACTTCTGATACAGTTCAGCTCATGCCTCTGCGGTGGTGGAACCCGACCTCGGGGGGGGGGGGGCAACGTGAGCCTCCAACCAGCGCGCCCGGTGGTCGCGCTCCACCTTGATCCCGTTCATCTGGTTTGCGCCGTTACAGGCTCAGCTCGTTTCATCGTTCCTCCTCTCTCCACGGGTTGGGATCAGGCTGTCTGAACTTACGGCTCCTTTTATAAACAGGACGACACGAAGTGGGCTTCAACTTTCACCCAGGGAAAACGAGCGGCAAAAGCGCAGCTCAGCAAACTCACGGGTTGATTCCACAAGGCTGATCAGATTTCTTTTGGGGAATGACCACCCGCGCAAAAGTTCAACCCAGTTGCGGGGAATAACACTGACCGGCAAAAAAGATGAGCTACACTGGCCGCACGCTTTCCAATGCGGATGTCGAGCGAGTCGTCCATCGAGACTTTATGCCTGACGATATCTCAACGGTTTTTTCAGTTCTCGCCGAATAGGGAAAGAAGACTTGGCACAATGAAGTTCATCGTGTGCGTCTGGGTATGCTTAAGAACGCAAACGGTCGCATTGCCGAACTCAGAATACAACTTGGTTATGCGGATCGTGACTTTCGCGATATATTGGCCTCAGCTGAATATCCGAGGGGTATGGCGATCAATCCATCGGAGAAGGACCTAAGCCGTCTAAAGAAGGCCCGCATGG
Organism: Opitutales bacterium; assembly: GCA_038206205.1. GTDB lineage: Bacteria > Verrucomicrobiota > Verrucomicrobiia > Opitutales > Opitutaceae > Didemnitutus. The sequence continues at coordinate 74,947 of JBBRBC010000003.1, read as the reverse complement.
AAGATGCGTACGAGTTTCAAGAATGGGTTGAGAAGCAGGAAGGCGGACCGTCAGAGAACAACGCGCGGGATATGACCTGAATCGAATGCACCTTCTGCGCTCAGCATCTTCCGTTTTTCAAAAGGCTCACTCCACGCTCACCCGCGCGTGTCTCATTGGTCGCGATCAGCAAAGAAGAAAACATGCGAGTTAACATCCTCAGTGATGCTGTTTGAGAGGCGAAAGTTGGTCACGCGGAGCGGTGTCTCACACGCTATGATCGCATTTCGAAAATCGCAGTTACGGCACGGGATTGTTTGGCGTAACTATTGTGCTGAATGCGAGAGACCCGAAACTCGTGCACCGTCAGCGCGTGCGGTACTCCAAATCAGAAAAGAGGCTATATTGGGATATCATGCTCAATTTGAAGACGATGATTGAAGCGTCGCATCAGAGCCGCCGAGATATTATTTGTGATGCTGTTTGCACTGAGTTGGTGAGCATCGTGAGGCAACGGAATTTTCCAGATTTCGATACAGCGAGTTTTTTGGCCGAGTTTGAAGGTGCGATTCGAAAAGAAATGCAAAGTGCCGATGCCGCAGAGTTTGATCACTTGAGTCTAGAGCGAGCTAGTCTATGAAACCAAGGTCGATCCAAACCGCCCGTGAACATCGCGCGCGATATGACCTGATTTTTATCCGTTTAGTCGAGTCGTGTTGGGGAGATTGCGACGCCATTGTGTTGGTTGAAATTCGCACCTGTCTTTACGCCTCGCTTGACCGTGCTTGGGCTCGTCTGCTGAATGGGGCGTATGAGTCAGTCGACCAATCAATCTATCAGCACGGTAACACCTGCTCCGGTCGCGGCGGCGACGGTGATGAGTATTCTGTGGGCGCTCAGTTTGTCGCATTTGCTGAACGACGCGATCCAATCACTTCTGCCTGCGATCTATCCGGTGTTGAAGGATTCGTTCCGGCTGAATTTCACGCAGATCGGGTTGATCACGCTCACGTTTCAAGGCACCGCTTCCTTGCTTCAACCGCTCATCGGTCTCTACACGGATCGGCGGCCGAAACCGTATTCTTTGGCGGTGGGGATGGGGCTGACGTTGTTGGGGCTCGTGCAACTTTCTCGCGCCGGCAGTTTCCCCATGCTGTTGGTGGCCTCGGCGTTCGTCGGCGCGGGTTCGGCAATTTTCCATCCGGAAGCTTCCCGTGTCGCCCGGCTGGCTTCGGGTGGACGACATGGGTTTGCCCAATCGTTATTCCAAGTGGGTGGAAATCTGGGGTCGGCGCTGGGCGCGTTGGTCGCGGCTGCCGTCGTCGCTTCGCAGGGTCAGTCGTCCTTGCTGTGGTTTTCGATTCTGGCGTTGCTGGGTATCGCGATTTTGTCGCGCGTGGGCGGCTGGTACCAAAACCATCTGATGAACCAAGCGAACTTGGCGAAGAAACCTGACGTGCCCAAACATGCCGCACTGCCGCGGGGGAAAGTAATTCTCGGGATGTCGGTTCTGATCGTGCTGATCTTCTCGAAATTTTTCTACATGGTCAGCCTGTCCAACTACTACACGTTTTATCTGATCGACCGGTTTCATATCTCGGTTCAGGCCTCGCAGTACTGCCTATTCACCTTTCTGTTTGCGGTGGCGGCCGGCACTTTCATGGGCGGCCCGGTGGGGGATCGGATCGGGCGCAAACCGGTGATCTGGATTTCCATTCTGGGGGTGGCTCCGTTCACGTTACTGCTGCCCTACGTCAATCTGCCTCTGACAATTCTGTTGTCGGTCGTAATCGGGGTCATCCTCGCGTCGGCCTTTTCGGCGATCGTGGTTTATGCGCAAGAGCTGATGCCGGGGAATGTCGGCTTGGTGGCCGGATTGTTTTTTGGTCTGGCATTTGGTACGGCTGCCATTGGGGCCGCCCTGCTGGGACGTTTGGCCGATCATACGGGAATTAATCACGTATTTCATCTCTGTGCCTACCTGCCGCTCATCGGTCTGCTGACAGGCCTGCTGCCGGATTTGGAAAACAAGCAACGCCCTGGCTTGGCGTAGCGACAGGCCTCCGGGCCTGTGGGATCGGGCGTGCCGTAATAGGTTCAGACATCCTGATCCCAACCCGTGGTAAGCGGAGGAACGAGAAACGAGCCGAGTCTGTAACGGCGCCAACCGGATGAACTGTATCGAAGGTGGAGCGCGACCTTCTGACTTCGGCTAAGGCAACGACAGACAAGCCGGGCGCGCTGGGTGCCGGAGTGTAGCCGCGTTTGAGCCGTAGGCGAAAGCGCGGGGTCTTGCGGCCCCGTTTTCGGGCTGCGCCCTCAAATGAGGCTATTTGCATGAGATAAAACCCGCCCGGAGGTCGGGTTGCACCACCGCAGAGGCATGCGTTGCTTCCACAATCGAGGTTACGCCCTGGCCGCGTTTTTTCGGCATTCGTGAATCATTCGTGGGCTCTCCTCTGAGAAACCCTGAAATTTTCCCACTAATCACACGAATAGACACGAATCAGTTTCAGAAATCCTGATTCCGAGAAATTAGAGTGAGTTCAACTGCGCCGCGAATCGGGATAAAATACATTTAACGCGGAGGGCGCGGAGCCTGACATGATTTCACTCCGCGTCCTCCGTGAACTCCGCGTTAAACTATCTGGTGAGGGCAACTGTTTCCTGATCGCCCATTCACTGGTTGGTGTCGTGAATTATTCGCGGTCGGCTGAATTTTCGGGTGGTGGGGTCAGGAATATTTTTCGTCAAGGCAAGCAATCCTGACTCAAGTGGGTTTGAAGAGGTCTCGCGAAGGAGTCGAAGGGAGCGAAGGAATCCGAATTAAATGGTCTTCGTAACCTTCCCATCCTTCGCGAGACAATTCTTGCGTACAGGCTCAGCTCGATTCCTCGCTTCTCCTCTCTCCATGGGCTGGGATCAGGCTGTCTGAACTTGATCTGCATGACCACCCCGCACGAATCGTCATGACCGGGCTGGAAGTGGTGCTCCGCGAAGCGAGGCGTGCCCACCTCCCCGTCGTGATCATGGACCGAAAAATTTCGACAGCAGATGAATCACTCTACGTTACATTCATTGGTGCGGATTTATATAACCTTTGACCTGGGGAGTGAAGGTTTCCTATGTGATGGTTTCTTGATCGTCCCTCTGTGGTCCGATTGCCGAATTGAGGGTTACTTGAAACTTATCGTGATCTCCAATTTTATCCCGGTGCTGCGCTCATCGCCGCTCTTGCTAAACACCGACGGCTCTATCTCCCAGCCATGTCCCAGAGGGACGGCAACGCCAACATAGGTGGTCGTGGTCTGGTAGTGGCGGCTGGATTCAAAGGCGTCGCGAAACCGGACACTCACGTAGGGCTCCCAGCCATTGGCCAGCTCATAGGCGAACTTTGGCTGAATCGTGAAGAAAGGGAAATCGGGTCCGCCCGAGTTGTAGGCTTTACCCAGTGAGACGCGCAGCGACGGTTCGAGGCCAACAAGCTTCTGGAAATAGCGACGGTAGCGCACTTCCACTTTCCCGCCGGTGGCGGCGGACGCATCGTGGTCCTTGGAGGTCTCAAGCTTGAAGTCGAATCGGTTCATTCCTTGGCGATAGCTGAAAATGCTGGCCATCGAATCCGAGTAGAAGTCCGCACCGCCCCGGACTTGGACGCGCTCGTGTTCCGGCTCGAACGTGAGGCTCCAGCCGTCAGCGGCGAAGGCCGTCGAGCAGTAAAGCAGTGCGCAAAGCACACCCGCAGTTAACATTCTGTTCATGGTTGGTTTGGTCTGTCGCATCATGGTTTGTCTCGTTGAAAAGGGGAAGGGCTCTCGTGGGCTAGCGCCTCCGGGTGATGGCCGGCGGAAGCCTGAAATGGTGGTCTGGCGGTGGGGCGCGCGCCAGACCCGGTTACTGATAGGAAACTGGATTATCGAATTCCGGGAGGCTCCGGGGATGGCGTATAACAATTGGAAATAATTCTTGAGCGACTATTTCAAGATTTTAACTTCATCAGGTTTCAATCTGTAATTTATCATGGTGCCTTCTTGCCTGTCAGTAATGGTAATATAATCCGTCATTAGCCTGTGGTCATTTGTATGAATTATGGCCTCTTCGGTCGCCCGACTAGCCGACTAGTTCAACGGGGGCGTAGCCTGCTTCCGAAGATATTCTGTCCATGAGGCTTCATCGGTGATCTCCCCATCACCCGCCCAGGCAAAGCCAGCGCGATAGTTGAGACGACCGTCGGCATTCACTTTGGTGAAAACCAGCGCTTGGCCGTGCAGTTTTTCGGGATCGGTGGCGGCGAGGCGGTCGGTGCGGAGGATCTGCTTCGCCTCAAGGAGCACACCCGTGCCGAGGTTTTTGCCGTCGAGTTGTTCGTAGACGGCGATGAACCCGGCCTTGGGCTCAAAAATCATCTGCGCGGCTGCGCCCTGCGTGACGAGGCCGATGGCGATCTCGAGCGGGAACTGCGCGATGGGCAGAGCACGGCGGTCTTTATCGTGAGAGAAAAACAGCGTTACCTCGGTGAAGCGCGAACCCAGACGCAAGCGGGTGATCCGGTGTTCATAGACGGGTTTGCCGTCGAGTTTGATCGGGTAGGCGTAGACGGTCTTGAACTCGGCGATGTTGGGCGCGGTCCAGAGGATCGTGGGATAAACGTAGGTATCGGCGGTGACGAGTTTGCCGTCGATCCACAGTCCGATTCCGCCGCAGCCGCGGGAATCGCCGACGTGATAACCATCATAGCCTTCGCCGTGATCCTGGTGGTAGCTTAGTTTGGCCAAGCGATCCTGATCGTACCATTTGTCGAGGATGGGATAGGGCACGCGTTTGCACCAAGCGTCCATGCCGCTGTCCTCGAGGCCGGCGCGCAGGGCGGGACCGTAGACGCGGAACGCGATCTTGTCATTTTCCCAAGCGAGGTCGTCTTTGCGTTCGGGGACGAGGCGGGCGTAGGCGCGGGGCGTCAGGGCTTCGGTCGCGAGCACGGCGTTGGCCTGCGCGAGCAGATCGGCGGGGAGAACTTTAGCCGCGCCGCCGACGGCGCGCAGCACTTCGCTGCCCGCGAGAAGGAATGCGCCGGTGCCGTAGTCTTGGATGGATTCGGCGGTGAGCGGGGCGGGCGACGTGCCGATGGCCTGCACGTAACCGACAAAGCCGTTGGGCTTGGTCCGGGTCAGCAGGCCGGCCCAGCCACGTACGATGGCGGGCCAGTGCGTCGCGCGATCCAGCAGCCCGTGGTTCACGCCCCAGGCGAGACCGAAGACGAAGAAGCCGCTGCCGCTCGTCTCGCCGAGGGGAATGTGGGTCGGGTCCAGCATGCTCGGCAGCCAGAGACCGTCGGGTTGTTGCGAGGAGAGAATGGCTGTGGTCATTTCCTTGAACAACTTCTCGTAGAAGCCGCGCGTGGGGTGATCAGCCGGGAGGTGCTCGAGCATGAGGGCGAGACCACCGTAGACCCAGCCGTTACCGCGGCTCCAAAAAGTCATTTTGCCACCGGGGGTCTTGAGTTTGAAGAAGGTGGCGTCGCGGTAGAACAGGTGTTCCTGCGGATCGTAGAGGTGATCGTAGGTGTAGCGGTATTCGTGATCGAGGAAGTCCAAATATTTCTTGTCGCCGGTGACGGTGTAGAGGCGGGCCAGCGTGGGCGGGGCCATGTAGAGCGCGTCGCACCACGTCCAACGATCAATGACCGTCACACCGGGCGTGGTGATTTTTTTGCCGAACTCCAATGCCTCGGTCACCGGATGCGAGATGACGGTGTCGAGGCGTTCCTGCATCGGGGCCAGCCGCAGTTTCTGGGTCGGGTCCATCAGGTAAACATCGAGCCAGGCGTGACCGACGGCCTGATCGTCGGCGTGATAGATGCGGTTGGCGGGCATCCAGCCGGACTGGGTGCCGAAGCGGAGCACGGCGGCGAGATACTTGGCGTCGCCCGTCGTCGTCGCGGTGCGGAGCAAGCCGTCGTAGAGCGGAGCGATGACCCAGTCACGGGTGTCGATGCCGCTGGGATTCGCGAGATGCCAGTCAGCGGAGCGTTTGAGGGCGGCGCTGATGTCGGCGGGTACGGGGTCGGCTAAGGGAGCGGCGGCATGGACGGAGGCGACCCAGAGGCCGGCGAGGAGAAGGGCGGTGAATGAACGCATGGGAGGAGGAGATAGGGGGAGAAATATTTCACTTCAAGCGTGGAGTGGCCCGTGACGGGCGCGATAACGATCCAGCGAGCACCGCAGCGAGTGGCGGCGACGGGCTGTTGATGTAATCGGCCGGACACCGCCTGACTTCGCGTTGCGGAGGTTTCGCAAATGGCGATTCCGAGAGAATTTAGCTGATCAGCGGGCGGGAGGCCATGCCTTGCACAATCTCATCGCTCGCGGCAAACCACTTCCAGGCGAGATCGATGTCGAGAAAGACTTTCATCATGCAGGGGGCGGAGGGGCCGAACTGGCTTTCGTACAGCCGGCAAATGCCATATTCCGCGATGCCGACGACGACGATGGCTGCCCGGTATTTTCCGCTGCCATTTTTGCTCCAATAACCGGCGACCGATTGGATGAAGGCGCGGACGTCATCGTTAGTGACTTTGTTGAAGTCAGCCTGACGGTAATCCCAGAGCGCGTTCATATTCGGGTCGAAATGAGGATCTGCGTACAAATTTTTGAGAATCTCGCGAAATTGCGGCAGGTTTACCTCGCCGGAAATCTGGTGAATCCGTACTTTTTTTTCCACATCAAACTGGGTCTCAATGTGCATCATCGACCGTCGGGCTTCCTCATTTTTTCGTTTAATATGTGCTGCGGGTGCTTCATTGATAAATGTTTGATAGTGCGCGAAGACGGTTAGTCGAGTGCAGATTAAGCTTTAATGGGGCAAGCGCCGCTACCTTTCAGGCGGTTCCAGCCAGATGCTTGCGGAACAGCCAGCGGGCGAGGGCCGGCATGAGCAGCATGGCACCGAGCATGTTTACGAGAAACATGAAGGAGAGGAGAATCCCCATGTCGGCTTGAAATTTCAGGGCGGAAAACGCCCACGTTCCCACGCCGATCGAGAGCGCGAAACCGGTGAAAACCACGGAAGTGCCCATCGTGGCAAAGGAGGTGCAGAGGGCGTCTTCGATGGAAAGTCCGGCCCGGATTTTTTCCAGCACAGAGGAACAGAGATAGATTCCGTAGTCGACGCCGATGCCCACGCCGAGCGCGACGACGGGCAAGGTGGATGTCTTCAACCCGATTTCGAGGTACACCATGAGGGCATAGGCGAGGTCGGAGACGATGATGAGTGGCAGCACCACGCAAACGGTGGCTTTCCACGAACGAAAAGAAATCAGGCAAAGGACGATGATGGCGGTGTAGAGCCACATGATCATCGGAAATTGGGCGGCCTCGACTACTTCGTTCGTGGCGGCCATGACGCCGACATTGCCGGTGGCGAGTTGGAATTTCACCAGCTCGGAGATGTTGGCGGCGCGGTATTCCTTCACGGCGGCGATGACGCGCTTGATGGTTTCGGCTTTGTGATCGCGCAGATAAATCATGACCGGGATGACGCTGCCATCGTTGTTGAGGAGACCGGAGGACGTTTCCACGGGGGAGACGGCTTGCGCAAGGGTGGAGGGATTCCGCGGGATAATCCGCCACTTCAGGCTGCCTTCATTCCAACCGGCGTTGATGGTGCGTGCGTAGTCGGTGAGTGCGAGGGTGGATTGCACGCCGTCTACATTGCGCATTTGCCAGGTAAAGCGATCAATCTGCTCCATGACGGCGTGATCGATCACGCCATTGGGTTTGGTCTCGGCGATGGCCGTGATGGTGTCAGCCCCAATCCCAAACTTGGAGGTGATGACCGCAGTGTCTTGATTGTAGCGGGAATTCTGGCGCAGCTCGGGGACACCGGCATGCATGTCGCCGATTTTAATTTCGCGGGCTTTGATTAAGCCAAAGCCCCACAGCGCGAGGGAAACAGCGATGATGACTACGGAACTGCGTGGGCCCATGGTGAATCGTTGGAGGCGGCGCCAAGTGGGTTGCAGGGCGAAGCGCCGGAAGTTCACTTTGCGCCGAAAAGTCTGATTCATCGTCGTGTAGCTCATGAGTACGGGGAGCAAAAATCGATCGGTGAGGATGATCAGTGTCACGCCGAGGCTGGCGGTGATGGCGAGTTCCTGAATCACCGGCACCTTGACCAGATAAATGGTGAGAAATCCCACGGTGTCGGTCAGAATGGCGACGGTACCGGGAATGAAGAGATTACTGAACGACGCCCGGGCGGCTTCGCATTCGGTTTTGCCAAACAAAACTTCGTGGCGGAAGGAGCGCAGCATCTGCGTGGCGTGGCTGAGGGCGATGGCGAAGACTAGAAACGGCACGAGGATCGACATCGGGTCGATGCCGAAGCCAAGAAGGTTGAGCAGACCCAGTTGCCAGATCACTGCACAAAAAGAAGTAATCAGCGGCAGGACGGTTAAACTTATCGACTGGGCGAAATACCAGAGCAGGACGGCGGAGATGGCAATGGCGACAGCGAAAAACACCAGCACCCCGCGGGCACCGTCCGTGATATCGCCGACGATTTTGGCGAAGCCGATGAGGTGTACGCTGATGTCGGCGCTTTGGTATTTGGTGCGGATGTGGGTCTCGAGCGCTGCGGCGACCTTGGTGTAATCGAGTCGCTGGCCCGTCTGCGGATCGATTTCCAGCAGCGAAGCGATGATGATGGCCCCCGTATAATCATTGGCGACCAATTGGCCGACGCGGCCGGATTTTATGAGGTTTTGCCGAATGCGTTCGAAGCCCGCGGGAGTGGGTTGAAAGTCCACGGGGATGACGCTGCCACCCCGGAGTCCGTCTTCCACTACTTCGATAAAGCGGACGTTAGGCGTGAAGATCGAAGTGACTTGGGAGCGATCGACGCCGGGGATATAATAGGTTTCGTCGGTGACCGCTTTGAGTGTCTTGAAAAAATCCGGCGTGAAAATATCGCCGTGAGCCGGCGTGAGGGCGATGACGATGCGGTTGGCGCCACCAAACTGATTTTGGTATTTCTTGAAGGTGGTGATGTAGTCGTGCTCGGTGGGCAGATGTTTCGTGAAACTCGCATCGACGTGGGTGCGCGCGGCAAAAAAGCCAAGGACCACCGTCACCAGCGCGAAGCAGGCCACGGTGAGATGACGATGGCCAAAGATGAAAGCTTCGATCCGTTTCACGGTGTGGGGGAGGGAAAGTGGCACGGGTCTCCCGACCCGTGGGCCAGAGAATCACGGGCCGGGAGACCCGTGCCACAAGTGAGCAGCCGATGGCCGTGCGTTGGGTGTGGCGGTTGCTGCTGCGCGGTCATGGGTTTGGTAAGCTGAGCCGCACTGCTCCGGCTTCGCCCACGGCGACAATGGCTCCGTCATTCGTTTCGATCAGCGCGGAAACGCTGCCGCTGAAATCGAGAGGTTTCCAGTGGCTGAAAGTGTTCCCTTGGTCGCGGCTGATAAAAAAGTTTCCGCCTTGGCCGCCGAGCACGATCACGCCCGAGCGCAAGCGGGTGCCGCCCATGATGAGGGCCTTGATGTCGCTGTGGTGCGGGGCCCAGGTTGCCCCGTGATCGTTCGTGGTGAAAATATGACCGCGCAGTCCGTGGACGATGCCGCTCGCTTCATCTACGGGTACGTAGCCGAAGAGCGATCCGTCATAGGGAACTGCCGAGGGTTGCCACGAGCGGCCGGCATCGGAGGAGAGCAGCAGGCTGCCGCTTTCACCGGAGAGAAACAGGCGCCCGCTGGAAGAAGCGGTGAGCCGGTTATAATGGATATCGTTGGGGGACGGATTGCTGGTTTGCCACGTTTTTCCGCCATCGTTGGTGCTGATGAATTTGCCATAAGCCCCGACGGCGAAACCGCGCTGGGGGTCGAGAAAGAGGACGTCGAGGTAGATGGTTTCAAGTTCGGTGCCCGGGTCCTGCCTGAGCCACGTCTGCCCGCCATCCGTGGTGTTTAAAATAACTCCATCATGGCCCACAACCCAACCGTGCTGGGCATCGGGAAACGAAACCCCGGTGAGCATGGCGCGAGTGGGCACGGGGCATTGCGTCCATGATTTCCCCTCGTCCTTTGAAAGCAGAATGTGCCCGCGATCTCCGACTACTACGAGATTTTTGCCGGCCTGAGTCACGGCGAGGAGCAATGCTTGGGCGGCGAGGCGTGCGGGTTCGGCTGATTCGGCGGCGCGGAGAGGCGGAGTGAAAGTGAGGGTGAGGAGCAGCGCGATCGTGTGGAGGGCCGAGCTCCGGCGAGGCTGTGCTGCATCAGGTGGAACCCGGCCTCCGGACGGGTTGGATGGACACGGGCGAAAACAAACGCGTCGGGAGGCCGCGTTCCACCTCAATCCAATTGCGCTGAGACAATCGCTGGTGGCGCTCATCGTTTCGTCGATGGATTTTGTTGAGGCTGGGGAGACCCAAAAAGGCGGCCGGTTCAGGGCCGCCTTTGTTGAAACCGTTTAGCGGACACCGTCTTGGCGCAGGGCTCCGGGGGAATAATCCTGCGGGGTGCGTTTCAGCGTGTAGTCGTACATTTTGTTTTCGTTATCGAGTCCAATGGCGACATAGCGGCCGGCGATGAGATCGGTGTGCACTTCGAGGGTGCTCCAGAATACGAGTGCCTCATAATAGTTGATGCAGTGGGCCTCGGAGACGCGCCAGAGCTGGCCACGGCTGTCGTATTGGTCGGCTGCGAGAATCTGCCAACTGTCTTCGTCGACGTAGAGGGTGCGGCGGGAATAGATGTGGCTGGTGCCTGGCTTGAGCGTGGCGTCGACGACCCAGACCCGGTGGAGTTCATAGCGGGTCAGGTCCTGATTGATATGGAGCGGCTTGATAATTTCCTTCACCTTCACCTGATTGCTGTGGAGGTGGTAGGAATTATAGGGGACGTACATTTCTTTTTTGCCCACGAGCTTCCATTCATAGCGGTCGGGTGCGCCGTTGAACATGTCGAACTGGTCGGAGGTGCGCATGCCATCGGCGTTAGTGCCGGGGGCATCGTAGGCGACATTGGGGGCGCGGCGCACGCGGCGCTGGCCGGAGTTGTAGACCCAAGCGGCGCGTTCCTGCTTCACTTGATTCAAGGTTTCATGGACGACGAGGATTGACCCGGCCTTGCTTGCGGGGGCGAGGGTGGCCTGTTTGAAAAAGAGCAGGATATTATTGGCGGCGATTTGCTGCATCAATTGGTCGGCGGGCAGATCTTCGCGGCAATAGTTGAAGAGAAACTCATCATCAAACTGCACGAGCGTGTAGCTGCCGTCGCGCTGGGGGGCGGCTTGGGCGATGAAGCGCTCGGCGGCGATGCCGCGATAACGCGTGAGGTGATTCCACACGACTTCGATGCCGCTTTGCGGAATCGGGAAGGGAATGCCGAGGACGGAACCGTTAATGCCGTTGCCGCCTTCGGACAAAGCGGTGCCGGTGGCATTCTTTTTCGTGGCAGCATAAACCCGCTGGGGATTTGAGGCGGTGCGGTGCGAGGGGAAGACCGGGATGGAATAATCGGCGTAGGCTTTGAGCAGCGCGAGCTGGCCGACGGTCAATTTCTCCGCGTACTGGCTCGCGTTGGCCGGCGTGATGGTGAAGAGCGGCTGCTCACCGGCGAAGGGATCGGGATGATGATCGCCGGGTTTATAGCCGGCGGGAGCGGTGGTGATGCCGCCGGTCCAGGCCGGAATCGTGTTGTCCGCATTGCCCGCTTTTTCGCCGCCGAGCGGCGTGAGGTCTTGGCCGAGGCGCGCGGCCTCGGCTTCGGTGATGGCGGCGGAAAGACTGGCGGTGGAGAGCAGCGCGCCCAGAACGGTGGAAAGGATGATTTTCATTTTCGGAGGAAGGGATGAAGAAGGGTTCATGGCGGCGGCTTAGAAGGAATATTTCATGGTGGCCGAAACATAATCGCGGTCAGAGAGCAGATTGAAACGGCTGCCGCCGGAGAAGGCCACGTAGCGCGCTTCAAAGGTCCACTTGTTTTGAAAAGTGAAGTCGGCGCCGAGTGTGAAGGTCTTGCGGCCATGGCGGAAATTGCCGAGCGGCAGCGGCGTGTTGCCGGCGATGTCGTGGGCAAAGGCGATGAGGGGCGAGACGTTGACGCCGGCAAAGGCGTTATTGTAGTCGAGTTTTCCGACGACTTGATAGCCGGCAGAAAAGCGATCCGCAAAGGCATCGGAGGGATCAGCGGGAGGAGGAACGCCCGAGGCGTTACTGCCGGAGGCGTTCATGTAGGCGATTTCTCCACTGAGAAAAGTTCCTTGGCCATCATAACGGAGGGTGCCCTTGGAGCGGGGAATGTTGGCTTGGACAAAACCAATTTCCGCCAAGACGGTGCTTTGACTGGCACCGAAAAATCCGCGACCCACGCGGGTGGCAGTCATCTGGCCGGTCCAGACTTTGTGGCGACGATAGCCGGGGATGTAGGTGTTGAGCTGGCCGAGGCGGTTGCCGAGCTGATTGTTGGGCCCGTAGGTGGGGTTGATGGAGGAGAGGGCGGTGAAGAGAAGCTCCGCGTCATCGATCTGGAGCGGTTGGTTGGAGCGATAGCTGAGCTCGCCTTGGACGGCGATGCCTTTGATGCTGGTGTTGAAGCTGGCGCCGATGAGATGAATATCTTCGGGGAATTCGATGAGGTAGCGGCCGGTTTGTGCTGCCGTGAGAAAGCCGATGGTGCGCGCGCTGCTGGCGATGCTCTGCGCCGTGGGATAGTAGGGCTGGTAACTGGCGGGCAGGGCTCCAATGGGCACGTTAGTGAGTGCGGCGCCGAGTAGCGTGGAGAGGACTGAAGGCGTGCTCGCCCCGAAAACCGGCGCGAGCACCGGTGCCAGATTGGTGGTGCCGAGTGAGGTGGCGGTGGCTACGACGAAGGAGGAACTGATCGCATCGGTCGGCGTGCGCGCTGATACCATCGGCAGCCGACTGTGATAATTCATGTAGTACAGGCCGAATTCCGTCTGGTTTAATTTTTGCGCAAGCCAGCGGAGGTTGACGCCATACTGGCCTGATTTCTTGGGTTCATTATCCGCGCCGCGTGAGATGGAACCCAAGGCGGATGTGTCGGCGATGGCTCCGAAGCCGAGATAAACTTTCTCGCCGCCCTTGGCTACGAAGTCATTCGTGCTGAAATAGGAGCCGGGCGGATCGACGCGGGTGCGGGTCCAGTCGAGCAGATAAAAAGCTTCCGCCGTGAGATTGTCCGTCAGGCTCAGTGAGCCGGCGATCATGTTGATGGGGAGCAGCGCTTCTTTTAGCTCGGAGCCGGGCGTGCGGAGTTTGGCCACATCGATGGGGTTGACGGAGTTGATTCCGTTGGGAATGAACGTGCTTTCGCCCCAGCTTAGCACTTGGCGACCTAAGCTGATCCGGGCGGGCATCGTGCCCAGTGTCGGCTTGAAATAGATATATGCGTCGAGGAGTTCGGCGCCTTGCGCGACGAGTTTGCGCGCTTCACTGTTCAGGGGCGTCTTGTAGCGGGCGCCGTTGGCATTGGTGATGTCCTTGAAATAATATCCGCGAACGAAGAGGCCCACGTTTTGATAATCCAGTTGGAGATCGTGGCTGGCTTTGATGAGGGAGGAGACTACGCCTTTCGGGTAGTTCAAGTTGCCGTCATCATTATTGGCGGAACGTTGCAGGCCGGAAACGCCGTCGAATTTATTGGAGATACTGTAGAACGTCGGATCAGGATCGTGCAAGCGATAGAGTCCACCGAGGGAGAGTGTCGTGTCGAAGCTGCCTTTGGCTTCGCCTAATTTGAACACCACGGCTCGGGCGGTAATGGGGAGAACGGAAAGGGCGAGAGCCGCAAAAATTGCTGGCTTGGCCCGATGAGTGAAGGAATGGATCAGTTTCATGCGGTGGGGTGATCGGCCTCGCGAGGAGGCATGGGGGTGAATTTGCGCAACCGGCTTTTGCTTTGATCTGACTTGAACTGGCGGAATGAAGCGGCTTACCACGCCGGACTTCAAGTTTTAACTCACCGGATGATTGAAGGTTAAATACATTAGCGTTTTGACGCGGACGCCATATTCGTAAGCGTATTCCGCATCCATGGAAGTCGTCACGCATATCCATATCAAAGGCGCCCGGGAACACAACCTGCGCGATTTGGAAGTGCGGATCCCGCGGGGAAAACTGGTCGTCATCACCGGGCCGAGCGGCTCCGGCAAATCATCCCTCGCTTTCGACACGCTCTACGCCGAGGGCTACCGGAAATACATGGAGAGTCTCTCCGCGCAGGCCCGGCAAATCCTCGAGCAACTCAAACGACCCGACGTTGACTTCATCCACGGACTCTCGCCCGTGCTCGCCATCGAGCAGCGCACCGGTGGCGGTTCGCCGCGCAGCACAGTGGCCACCGTGACCGAGGTGGCTGATTACGCGCGCTTGCTTTGGGCACTCTGCGGCGAACAACGTTGCCCGAAAGATGGTGGCCGGGTGGAGAAACGTTCGCTCGACGACTGCGTGGCGCAGCTCTTGCGCGAGGTGCCGGGCGAGCGCGCGGTGTTGCTCGCGCCTTTCATGCGCGCGAAGCCCGCGGTGTTGCGCGACGAAGTGCCGACGTTGCGCCAGCGCGGGTTTCAGCGCGTGCGTATAGCGGGCGAGATCAAATCGCTCGACGATCCCAAGCTCATTCCCAATGGCTCCGCCGAGCTCACCGTCGAGCTCGTGCTCGACCGCCTCGTCCTCCACGCCGATCAACGCAGCCGACTGGCGGACTCGCTCGAACTCGCTTTTCGCGAAGGGCAAAACCGCGCGAGCGTGCTCGTACAAAAAAACGCCGAAGCGCCGTGGCGCGAGATTTCACTGAGCCAGAATCTTTCGTGCGCGATTTGCGGCGATGTGTTCGACGCGCTCACGCCCCGGCATTTTTCCTTCAACCACACCGAAGGCGCGTGCCCGGAGTGCAGCGGCCTCGGCCGACAGATGACGTTCAGTGACGAACTCGTAATTGCCGATCCGGAGAAATCCGTGCGCGAAGGGGCGATCAAGCCGTGGCGCATCGGTGGAAAAAATCTCATCATCAAGCACAACGCCCAGCTCAGGCAACTCGCCGAGCAACTGCCCTTCGACCCCGAGACGCCGTGGAAAAAACTCCCGGCCGAGACGCGCAAAATCATTCTCTACGGCTCGGGTGAGCGCGCGTTTAATTTCAAGCTCCGGCGCATGCGCGAGCCCAAGTCCATGCCGTTTGCCGGCGTGATCGCGGATCTGATGGAGAGCTACCGCCACACCGAGAGCGACGGTTTCCGCGCGCGGCTGACCGGCTACATGGTCAGCGGCGAGTGTCCGGTTTGTCACGGTCGGCGACTCAACCCGCGCAGCGCGGCCGTGCAGTTGGGCGCGGGACAAGTAGTCGGTGGAACCCGGCCTCCGGCCGGGTTTTCTTCTGTGAACCCAGCCACCGGAAGTTTTTCTCCGTTGGGCTACGCTGAATTTCTCCAGCTCGATGTGCGTGCGGCACTCGCTTTTGTGCGCAGTCTGCCCGGACGACTAGCGCGGCTCGATGCGGTCGAAGAACTCCTCGGCGGCGTGGAGCAACGACTGCATTTTCTTAGCGAAACCGGGCTCGGTTATCTTACGCTCGAGCGCGAATACAGTACGTTGAGCGGCGGCGAATCGCAGCGCGTGCGCCTGGCGACGCAGCTTGGCATGGGCTTGGTGGGCGTGATCTACGTGCTCGATGAACCGAGCATCGGCCTCCATCCGCGCGACAACCAAAAATTGCTCGCGACCCTGCGCGACCTGCGCGATCGCGGCAACACCGTGGTGGTGGTCGAGCACGACGAGGAAACGATGCGGATTGCCGATGAACTGATCGAGCTTGGGCCCGGTGCCGGTCGCGAAGGCGGGCAGATTTTATTTCAAGGCACGCCCGCCGAATGCGCGAAGCTGCCCGCCTCGGCCTCGCGCACCGGCCCGTATCTCGCCGGCACGATGCGCGTGATGAAGGACGTCAAGACGCTGCTCGCCGACGGCCGTTGGCTGACGGTGCGCGGGGCGACCGAACATAATTTGAAAAACGTCGACGCGGCTTTTCCCGTCGGCTTGCTCACCTGCGTGACTGGGGTTTCCGGCTCCGGCAAAAGCTCGCTGGTGAACGATATTCTCGCCGTCGCCACCGCGCGCAAACTCAACGGCGCCAAAACTCTGCCCGGTAAACATCGCGGCCTCGCCGGTCTCGAGCATTTTGAAAAAGCGGTGCTCGTGGATCAGGAGCCCATCGGCCGCAGCCCGCGCTCGAATCCCGCCACGTATGTCGGGTTGCTCGATTTGTTGCGCGAGTTGTTCGCGAAGGTGCCGCTCGCGAAAGTGCGCGGCTATAAGGCCAGCCGGTTTTCCTTCAACGTTCGCGGCGGCCGCTGCGAGCGCTGTCAAGGCGATGGGCAGATCAAACTCGACATGCAATTCATGGCCGATGCCTACGCGCCCTGCACCAGTTGCAACGGTCGGCGCTTCAACCGCGAGACACTCGAGGTGCGTTTTCATGGGAAAAATATCGCCGACGTGCTCGGCCTCACCGTACGCGAGGCCATGGAACTCTTCCGCGCGATCCCGCGCATCATGGAGAAACTCGGCACGCTCGACGCGGTGGGGCTGGGTTATTTGCAGCTCGGCCAGTCTGCCACCACGCTCTCCGGCGGTGAAGCGCAGCGACTCAAACTTTCGCTGGAACTGAGTAAACGCGAACAAGGCAAGACGCTCTACATCCTCGACGAGCCCACGACCGGACTGCATTGGACGGACATCCAGCATTTGATGGCGTTGCTCTTCAAACTCCGCGATGCTGGCAACACGATCGTCATCATCGAGCACAACCTGGATGTGATTGCGCTGGCCGATTGGATCATCGACCTCGGCCCGGGTGGCGGCCCGGAAGGCGGCGAGATCGTCTACGCCGGCGAGCGCCACGGCATTGAAGGGGCCATGCGTTCATTGACGGGTGAGGCGCTGCGGCAGTGGCATCGATGATTCGCCTATCGCCGCTTCAGAGATCCTGATTCCGAGGAATGAGGGTGAACTCAACTCTGCCGCGAATCAGGATAAAATACATTTAGCGCAAAGCCTGACGTGATTAGGGAAGTGCACGGGTCTCTCGACCGTGAGGGAGAGGATCACGGGTCAGGAGACCCGTGCCACAAGCGCGGATCAATTCACGGATAAAGACTTCAGGCTGTTTTTTCTGTATCGGCGTTTATCCACGAGATCAGCGGCATTTTAGGAGTGCACCTGCCTCTGCGGTGGTGGAACCCGACCTCCGGGCGGGTTCTGCCGCGAGAGCCGGCACCCAGCGCGCCCGGAGGTCGCGCTCCCCCTCCGATACCGTTCATCCGGTTTGCGCCGTGACTGGTTCATCTCGTTCCTCATTCCTCCTCCGCTCTCCTCGAACTGGGCGGAATTTTCTGTAGTTGTTTCGCGAAGGATACGAGGGGAACGAAGTTTTACCGGAATCGATTTCCCTCAACAAACTCCGCGGTTCTCGTGGATAGGCGCGGATACAGAAAAATCGGCTATTCTTTCTCCGTGAATTGATCCGCGCTTGCCGGGTCAGAGCGTAAGCTTGCCTGCGGTATACGGACTGATGAGGCCATGCACGATTAGCCCGGGTAAATCCACTTCAGTATTTCTCCGGCAAAAAACGAACGGCAAAACGTCAATCCGGAGAACGGCAGGATTGCTCTGCCAAAGCGCAGCCGCTGTCCTTTGGTACAGTGATCGGTTTCTTTTAGGGATGTTCCGCACCTCTGTCCACGAAACGGGGGTAACTTCACTGCCCATGAGGCGTATGCTTATGGGGCGCGACACACCGTGATGTTTTTCGCGTATCACTTTCGTCACATTCTATTCATTCTCACTGAGCCTCCAAAACAGGGGAATTCGCCTCACGGGTGCAGGCAGGGTGCGTCCTGTTTCAGCGTCTTTGGGCGCTATGGCAGATTTGAATAAAAAGGGGCTTGCTTCGCGAGGCGGGAATACGCGAAATCCGACTTTGTTTGGCTTAATGCCGCTTTAGCTCAGTTGGTAGAGCGACTCATTCGTAATGAGTAGGTCATCAGTTCAAATCTGATAAGCGGCTCCACTTTTTTATAGTTGATCAGGCCTACGGTCTTCAGCCGGGTGGGGATCGAGAACCTGGGCCATTGGGGATTCATCCTTTACGTAAGACTGGGTCAATGAAGGTGGATGAATTCAGTGGGCAGGATAATCTGCGGTAATCGGCCGCATGATTGGATCGGCTTTTTGTCCAGTTTACCTCAAAGGCAGGTAATGGTAGGTGAAAGCCCCATACCAGTCCGGTCACGGGCAGGGTAAATTCTTTCGCTCAACTATGGATGTGAAAATTCTATCTGCTCGCGGCGTTACCGATTTTGAGGTCAGGCGAAAATCAACCATGACTCTGGACAAACCAGGGGATCAATCATGGGTATCTGCACGTCCCATCTAATTCTCCAATGCGCAAATATATCATTCTTTTTCTCCTCGGCACCATCATCACGGGCCTTCTTAGTTTCCTTGTTTTGGAAGGGACCGGCGCTGCGGTGGCGAAGCTGTTTTTTATCGGCTTCGTCATACTCTTCGTGGGTTCGTTGCTTTATGATCCGCGACGCCGACGCTACGAGATTTAATCAGCTCAAGAGTTCAGATCCAAGAGTGAGTCCGGTGGCTTGCCGCGACTGGCGCTGACTCCGGTGAAGCATGTCGCACCGACTGATGGTCCGCCTTCCTGAAGTGTCGCAGCGGGCCGTATCCTTTCGAACGTAAGCGAAGCAGTCAGCGAAATAGTGAAGGACTGAAGTTTCGCTCAAAAATATTTTCATGAGAGTAACACCCCATAGCCGTCTGGTGCCTGAGCGGCTATCTTCACCTGATGATCAATCTTCCCATGACAACTACGACATCTTTGAAGTGGTGTGCTTTCCGCTCCATTCCCTCATTGGCCAAAGCGGCGGAGGTGTCGGCGAACTGCCTTTTCTCTCTGGACACGTTAGAAGCCTCCTATTCTCCGACCACCACAAGTTTTGCCCTGACCGAATGTGAGCATTCGGAAATGTGGCGCTGGGCGATTGTGTGTCCAGCGGGACTGATTCTCGATGAGGGCCGGGAACCAACCCAAGTGCTGGCCAAGCTGCATGCGGAGGAGGCGCTGCAACTCGTGGCGGCATGAATACCACGGAAGCGCGGTCGTGCCTGCAAATCGCAGGCGGGTGGAGTTATTCCAGTTATGATTCACCGTAGATGCCGGTGGCTTGCCGAATGAGGCCCTGAGCGAAGTTGCACGGGCCCCGGCCGTGATTGCGCTTATTCGGGTAGGTTGCGAGCTTGCCTCGTTCTGCTGGCCAGCAGAATAGCGCGACCAGCGCGTTACCTACCACGGAACGAACCATTCATGCTCTTTGGGTCCGTTACCCCCGGAGCTTGCCCGGGAGCATCTTTTACTCTGGCCGAAGCCGAACTCAGGCGCAGATGCCCTGCTGCTGAACTGATGACCGGGCATGGTCGAGCCATTCGTAGGGAGAGTCCTTCGGGTCAAATTCGGGATAGGTTTTCGCAAGCATGTGACGGAGTTCTTTCCGCGCCCGCCCGACCCGGCTTTTCACTGTCCCAATTTTGATGCCGAGCACCCGGGCGATTTTTTCATAGGTATATTGGCGCACATTGCGCAGCATCAGGATTTCTCGCTGATGCTCGTTGAGCATGGCCATGCATTCTGCGACCAAGGCGGTAAATTCCCGGGTCGTGGTTTCGCGCACAGGTCCGGGGGAATCGCAGGCTACCAGATCGGCGTAGGTCGATTCACTGTCCGCGTTGATGGAGCAGTCGAGCGACTGGGTCGTGTGACGGCGGCGGCGGAAAAAATACCAATAGCGATTGCGCGCGAGATTGAGCGTGATGCAGTGCAACCACGCAGAAAGGGAGGACTCGCCGCGAAACAGGGCAAGGCTCCGGTGCGCCCGGATAAAGGTATCCTGGGCGATTTCCTCGGCATCGGCGTGGTTGCGCAGCATGGATAGGGCGATAGCCAGCATCTTGGTGCGGTAACGCATCACGATTTCTGCGAAGGCGGCCTGATCGCCCGCATTAAAACGGCGCACCAGAATGGCGTCATACAACGCCTCTTTGCGAGATAGCGCGCAACGTTCGTTGCGCTCAGCGGTGAGGGAGGAGGAGGGAGAAGGAGAGAGGTAAGCGACCATAGCGATGACACCAGAGTAGCTGGAATTCTCCTCGGCGAGAATGGGGTGTTATGCTACTGCGCTCGATGGTCCGTCCTGCGCGGTTCACAGCATGGGTGACCGGGGCCGGAGCGCGCTCTCGGTGAGTTTTTGCCCGAACGACCGTTGCGCAAAAACCACCGGATCAATTTCCAGGCTGAGAGCAAAATCATGCTCGAGCCACTGCGCGAGTTCGGCGTTGTGGGCGGGAGAATAGAAAATCAGATTGAGTTCAACGTTCAGTCGGAGCGACCGGTAATCGAGATTGGCCGAACCGATCATGGCCGGGTTATCATCGGCCAGCGTAATTTTGCATGATGAATTCCGGCCGAGTATTCAAAGATGCGCACCCCGGTGGCCCACAACTGATCATAGTAGGAGCGGCCGACGGGCCCGAGCCAGGAGTGCTCGTTTTTCTCGGAAATGAGCAAGCGCTCATCGACGCCCCGGCTCGCCGCAAGTTCCAGCGCGGTGAGCACGACGTCGTCCGGGACAAAGTATCCGGTGGCGATCCAGACCCGGGCGTGGGCGCCGTTAAGCAAACTGACGATGGACTTGCTGAGGGGTTCGTTGCGCCGGTCTGGTCCGCCCAGGATAATGTGGGCGGGAGGAAGAGCGGGAGCCACCGGAACGGGAAAAAAGACCGGATCGGAAATTTTTTCAACCGTAGCAAAAAACCAATCGTCGGCAAAAACCTCCTGCAGTTCGGCCGCGATCGAGCCGTGCACCTCCACTTGGACATCGCGCCATGAGCCGAGCGAAGGGTCTGTCCCCTCATATTCACGCCCGATGTTCATGCCGCCGACGAAGGCGATGGTCCCGTCGATGATCTGGAGCTTGCGGTGATTCCGCAGATTCATGAAAAAGCGGAGACGCCTCGGGTCGAGGCTTTGGACCCAAGAAAATATCCACCGGCCTGCTTGAAATCTGTCAGTAGATTTTCGACGAAACGGTGTGAGTCCACCCCATCGAGCAGCAGGCGTACGATCACCCCGCGCCGGGCGGCGGCCGTCAGCAATTGGAGCATGCGGCGGCCGGTCTCATCGTCCTGCCAGATATAGAACTCCACATGGATATGGTGGGGGGCCGCCCTGATCCGCGCTTCGAGTGCCGGATAAAATTCACTCGCATTGCGCAGGATTTGCAGACTCCCGGCGGAAGAAGCCGGCAGATGGTTGATCCGCGACAGCAGTTGCAGGTACTGGTGGTCACGGCGCGGCGTTGACGAGTGGCCCGCGCGGAAAAAAGATTCCGCCGTTTAAGTCTGCGGCGCTTCAACCGGTCCGTGCCGAGAGCGCAATACGCCAGAGCTCCGAGGCAGGGAATGAAGAGAATGGCCCAAAGCCAAGCGAGGGTTGCGGCCGGTCGCTTTTTGAGGAGCAAGAGATGAGGAATGAATCCCCAGGTCGCCAGATAGACCAGGAAAAGAAATGTTTTCATGGGTCGGGCCTTTTATGGCCGCGCCGTCCCCATGCTGCGGGCAATGATTTTCGCGGAGAGATTATTTGCCGCGTCCACCGAGAAATAAGCCGAGGATCAAGCTGGTGCCGAGCGCGACACCCAAGGCTTGATAAGGATGCGCCCGGATGGTGGCATCGACCGATTTTGCGTGGGTCGCGACGATTTGTTTCGCGCTGGCATAAACCTTGTCGACGCTCTGGCGCGCAGCAGCCAGGCGCGCGAGCAAGAGGGCAAACTGCGTTTCACTGGTTTCATCCGGAGCGGCATTGAGTATCAGTTCGGCATCACTGACCAAATTCTGGAGATCATTCAAAAGGGCTTCAGGGGTTTGGGCGGTTGTGGCGGTGTGGATTTTCATGATGGATAAAATGGGGAGGAGTGAAGGGATGTTCCTCGGCCTGCACGTGAGATCTGCGGCCGACGGAGGCGGCGAACGGGCGTTGGGTCGGGGAAATTCTAGTAATCATAGAATTCAAACGGGTCAGTGGCTATGGGGTATTCAACGCAGCCACCGGATGTGCCGCAGCGTGATCGGGTGCTGCGAGAGGATCGAGCGGTCGGGGCGATATACTTTTAACACCCCATGGCGACCCGGGGGCGAACCAGCTATGTTCTGACCTTCAGCGGGTGGTGCCATCGGGTTTTCACGCACGCAATTTTATTCTGGGAACCAGATTTTAATCGAACCAATAATCACCATGAACCAATCCATCAAGCAATCGGTGTCATTCAAAACGCCCGGCGACGGACGTGCCCGAGGTGCTCCGGCCCGGGATGAGGGAGGGGTGACGTTATCCGACTTGGGCCATTCCTCCACTACCGCGCGGCGCATCGCCACCCAGCGCCAGGAGGGCCAACTGAATAATACGTGCGGGGAGGCCGGCCCCGGGGTGCGCGCAGCGTCGGTCATCGATCCCCCGGCGATTATCGGGGACCAGCCAGGGACACAGATGTCTGCGGGCACTTTGAAAAAGGAAGCGCACCATGAAGTGGGGCGGATGTTGAATCTGCAGCTCGCGGATGAATATATGCTCTACAAGATCACGCGTGACTATCACTGGAACGTCACAGGTCCCGATTATTTCAGTCTTCGGCTGCTGTTTCAAATTCAGCATGATGAATCGGCTGGTTGGGTCGATGAGCTGGCGGAAAGGATCCGACAACTGCATCTCGTTAAGCGTTTGGGTTGGGCTGAACTGATGGCGTCGGCGCGTTGTTCGGCGGTGCCCGGTTTCGAACTGGCGGCCCGATATATGTTGGCCGAGTTGCTGGAAGTGCACGATCAGATCATTGTTCGGCTCGAGGCCGATTGCCGGATTTGCCTCCTGTGTTATCGCGATGCGGCCACTGCGGCGTTTCTCGCCGGTTTGAAAGAGCAGCACGAAAATGCGGCTTGGATGCTCCGGGCCCAACTCGAAACCGCCGATATCAAAACGGCTGAACCCAGCTTAGCGTTTTTTTGAAATGCTCGCCCGGGTGGCGTCCTCGTAAGCCGACATAACCCTGAGATCGCTCGGGATCAGTTATGCGGCGATGCGGCGGCGGGCTGCAGAACCGAATCAGATGTTTGGTTAGCTGGGCTGGTTTTCCCTTCGTGGAAATCCGTGTGGTTGGTGGGAAAACTTGGTTTTCTCTCTGAGGATTGGCCCATGAACCATCCCAGCGTCCCGAAAGATTTGGACTTCAGGTAGTGGCGAACCCTTCGGGTGAGCCGTACACTGGGCGCGGCTCAGCGGGACCATCCTTCGCCAAGGCTACGGCCCGGGAAGTGCATCGCCCTACCTTATGTTTACTTGTGACTTAGGTAGGGCGAACCCTCCGGGTGAGCCGGGGCTCGGCGAGAGACGCTGCCGAGTGTCGCTTACGCTCGGTAAAGCCCTATCAGCGTAATCCTGTATCACTAATCAAAATTTCAAGGGACATTGGTCTCATCCGAATCTCCCCGAATGAAGGCCTTTCCCTGAACGAACCGCAGGTAAAGGCGCGGGGCTTGGGCCGGATATTTATTTACGCTGATTGGCGTAATTCGCGGGCTAACCCGAGCGAGTTGTGGTCAACTCGCTCCATCTGGAAGGCTCAACTTATTTTCTCGCCACCCTTTCCGCACGGGCTGGGCTCGGATGTCTGAGCCTGTATTCAAAGGGTCGTGCTGGATTTAACTTTGGCGTAAGCATCCTGCGTTCTTACCCAGGCTTGGCCGACCTTGTCTTTGATCTGGCTCCAGAATTCGGGTGTCGCTTGGGTCAACTCCACGATGGTGGATTTCAGGTAGGACCGGGATTCCCCCATTTCTTTCATCGCGAAATCCCAGTCATTGGTGTTGGCCGTGCTGTTCATGGCGGCACGTTTGGCCATCAGCTCACTCACCTGCTGATCGGCCTTCGCTTCCAGTTTTTTGAGACCGGCAAACACTAAGGCACGCTGATCGTAGGTGTAATCCTTGAGGTCGGTCCATTGGACGGAGACCGCTTCGGTGCTGACAGTGGTCTTGGCCTGCATCGTGATCGTTGGCTCGGCACTGGTTGGTTGGGCGCTCGTTACCACTGTGGGAGCAGATGGCCGAGAGGGAACTTCAACGGAGATCACTTTTTCCTTACACCCTGTGATCGAGAACACCGCCAGTGCGAAAGCTGCGGAGATGAGAGGGACGCTGCGATATTTATTCATAGGATTATTTGTTTTGGCACTGGTGCCGGTTGAAAATCATGTAGCGATGCCGAAGAATTTTCGGCCAAAGGCGAAAAGTCCCATTAGGCCGGAGCCAAGCAGCAACAAGGTGCTGCCCGCATCCGGCACGGCATGCGTCCCGCCACCGTTGCCACCGCCAGTATTTCCGCCCCCGCCAGTATTACCGCCGCCGCCGGTCTCACTCGAGCAATTGGGGAGAGAAATCGTGTTATGGTCCAAGGTCACTGCGGCGATGCGCGCCAAGGCGCGGCCGTCCAAAGTAGCGTAAGCTTGGAGAACAATTGATTGATCGGCCATGATGCTGCCCGCAAAGTTTGAGTAGGTGCCGATCGTTGCCGAGCTGCCGACTTGCCAGAAGACATCGCAGGAATCGGCGCCGTTGAGAAAAGCCACATTACTCCCGGCGGCACCGGGTGCACCGGAGGCAGTGATGAGGGAGGAGGTGGCTTGGAAAAATTCAAACGGGATTTAAATCTCCGTTGGCATCCAGAGTCAGGGTCCCAATGAGATTCGCCGTAGCGGCTAGCCCGAACCGATAGACGCCAGGAAACAGGGTCCGGCCACCGAGTTGGTTGTCGACCACACCAAAATCCATGGTCACGGGACGTCCGGCCGCATCATTGTAGGCGGTGGTCAGATCGTTTTGAGCGGTGTTAAGCAGAGCGCCGGAAGTTTCGGCCTGATAAATGGTCCCGCCCGATAACTGGCCGGCCGTCAGGCCGATGGCCGCACCGGTCGTCGGATAGAGTCCGACATTTCCATTCGCGATGGTGGATGAGCCACCTGCGTCGGTGATCTTGGATCCAGCCAGAATTGCAAAACCAGAGGCGGAGCCGAGGTCGACGATGGGAATGGCGGTGGCGATATTGGTTAGGCCCAGCAAGGTGATCGCCAGCGCGATGCCCGGGGAAATTTTATAGAGGCGCTTCAGGGAAGTGGCCGGGATCAGGATAGTTTTCATGTGAGGATATTGGTTTATTCGGAATAATTTTCGGGCTGACAATAAATACTCGATAACACTGGCGTCTGCTATGGGGCGTTCACCTGCCGGGGTGAAACTGAGTCAGCAAATTCCGGGATCGAACTCCGCAAAAAAAAGCCCTTCCATGGCGGGAAGGGCGAAAAAAACCTGACTGAAAAAAATTGCGGATAGGCTGAGTCCGGCTTGGTGCCGGATCAGTTCCAATAGCCTTCAAAAAATTTATAGGAATTTCCGTGCTGTTCCCAGCGTGGGGCGATCCAGACTGATGCCGAGCTCGGGGGCAGTTCCCAATGGCCGGCCATCCACTGATAGCGATCGTTGCGCCAGGTCCAGTAGCCGGGAACCCAGCGGTGATCCGAGGTCGGTTGGGCCAGCACGACTTCCTGTTGGAGCGCGGGCGGGGCTTGGGTTACGACGATGGTGTTGCTGCCCGGCATGCCGGACGTGGTCGTGTAAGCGGTATTGCCGACGATCACGGGCGCAGGTGCCGAGGTGGTCGTGGTGGTTACCATTTGCGTGCTCGGCATGGGTGGAGGTGGCGCGGAGACCATGTGCGATTCCGGTTCCGATGCGCAACCGGCGAGGAGAACCAAGGCACCGCAACTGGCGAGGATTGACGTGAGAGGCAGAGCCGCGCGAGCGGAGGCCGAGGGGGACTGCTGACTAGGAATAGTAGGTTTCATTCCCGGAGAATATCCTGATCGGTGCCGCGACGCTATGGGGCGTTACCCGACCAAAATATTATATGATGGTTGGGCCGCACTCCATCGTTGGCAGGCCATCACCCCATAGCGTCGCTCAGTGCCTCGTCTAGGCTTGCGCCGCCAAACATTGATTTTCTAATTCGGAAAGTCTGAAAGTGATCGGTGGCGCACGCCGCTTTCTGACACTATAGCTGCTTGGATATATTCTTATGACCATCGGAACCATACCCTGCATTGTCCTCATTCTCGTCGGGCTCGTGCTGACGAACCGAATTTAACCCAAAAAATTAATCATCACGACCATGGCCCACCTCATTCTCGCAATATTCCTCATCATCTTCGGATTGAATCTACTGTTCGGGCTTTCCATTCCGATGTGGGTCACCGGCCTGCTCGCGCTGATTGCCGGGGTGATGCTCGTGTTGGAGCACTTTCGCATCCGGGTGGATCGGAAATAACCGGATGTAGTGCGGAGATCAGTCAGGGTAGGTTGCGAGCTTGCCTCGTTCTGCTGGCCAGCAGAATAGCGCGACCAGCGCGCTACCTACCACGGAACTACCTATCCACGGAACGAACCATTCATGATATTGCGCGAGTCTGCTAGCCGTAACGACCCAATCAGCTTTGAGCTGATTTTGAGCGCGATTTGAAAACGGTGCGGACGACATTAAAAATCAGCGGACCCCAATGCACCAGCGAACCGATAATTTTCCGACGGGGAAAGAGGGTGCGCTTGGCGAGAAATCCTAGCGGCACAGCCGCAAATTTTGCAAACGGAGTGAGCTTTCGCCAGAAGGTCAGCATTCGGTCCAGCCACGCCAAGGGTTGGGCGGCGGTGGCCGCAGCCTCGACGCATTGGGCGCGATGGCGGGTGATGCGCCGACTGAGCACAGCTTTGTGCCGCCCGAGCCGGATCAATTCTTCGTCTGGATACATGCGCGGTCTTCCTTGATTTCACTCAATGTGGCAGCGAATGGCTTCGGCTGACGCGCGACGTAGCGGCGGAAGGCGACGATGATCACGACCAGCGCTCCAGTATAAAAAAGCGTCAGTCCACCGAGGGCAGCGAGACGGGCGCTTTCCCAAAAAAGATAAACCAGCGTGATACTGGCGAAAGTGATCGCCATCAGGCCGGTGAAGACGGCCGCGCTGATCCAGATAAAAGTCTGGATCAGGCGGAATTTTTCTTCCTGCAGTTCGAGGGAGAACAGCTCAAGTCGGTCCTGCACGCTGGCGATGAGGCCATCGCCCAGCGCGCGCATCGAACCGACCAAGCCAAGGGAGGCGGGAGCAGAATTTTCCATCTGGATCATGAGTTTGGAGCAGGTTGAATGCTTTGGCACTTGTAGGGCCGTCGCGGGTCGGCGTGCCGACTTCGTTCGATCCGGCCCGGCCACGTGGGCCGGCCCTACAGTTCGAGTACATGCCGGACTGGGCTTACTTGCTGCGGCGCCCCAGCAATACGCCGGCGAGGAGACCGACTCCGGCGGCGATGGCCAGTGCCTGATACGGATTTTCGCGGATGGCGGTGTCGGTGCACTTGGCCCCGGCGACCACGCGGGTCTTCGCGCCTTCGTAGATATCGGAGAGGCGTTCCTGAGCAGCGTCGTAGCGCGTGCGCAAGGCGCTGACGGCGTCAGCGGTATGTTCGGAAATGGATTCTCCCATCATTTTTTCGGCATCCGCGACGAGCGTGTGCAGATCGTTGAGGAGTTCTTTGGGTGTTTGGGCGGTGTCTTTATTGTTTTTCATAGGAATTAATGCGGTCGATGGTTGGAATGTTCAGGTTCTCTTCCCGCGCAGCAAGGAGGCGATGAAGAGCACGAGAAAAATGATGAAAAAGAGCTTCGCGATACTGGCCGCCGTACCGGCGACGACGCCGAAGCCGAGGATGCCGGCGATCACGGCGATGAGGAGAAACGTAATGGTGTAGCCAAGCATGGGAGTGGAGGGTTAGTTGGTTTTTGACCCCATCATGAGGCCGCCGGCCCCAATGGCTGCGGCTAGAATACCGCCGAGAAAAAACCAAATGGTCTTATCGGTGGGATTTCCGGTGAAGAAACGGGAGACGTCGGAACCGATCGAATCGGAGGCGTTGAATCCGTAGATGATGAGCACGAGGCCTCCGATCAGCAGGGCGAGAGATAATATTTTATTCATGTTATAGCGGGTTGGGTTGTGAGAAATTCATTTTGCGAAGCTTCCGCTTCCTCGGTTTCGAGCTGGGCCCGGAGCATCCAGGCGGCTTTTTCGTGCTGCTCCATCAAACCGGTGAGAAAATCGGCGGTACCGGCATCCTCGAAGCGTCGCGTGCAGGCTTCGCTGTCGGTGCGGAGCTGCACAATCAGCTCTTCATGGAGGGCGAGCAACCCGGCGAGCATGTGCTCGGCGGATAAGCCGATGCCGGGATCGGCGAAGGTGCGGGCGGCCTTGGTCAGGTCGGCCCAGTTGCCCCGGGCACCGACGCCGATGGCGCGGGCGCGTTCGGCTAGGTCATCGATCCATTGCTCGATCTGTCGGTACTGTTCCTCGAACTGTTGGTGGAGACTGCGAAATTCCGGGCCGGTGACATTCCAATGGTAGTCCCGGGTGGTCGCGTAGAGCACGGATTCATCGGCTAGGAGGAGATTGAGCAGTTCGCCGACTTCGAGCCGGGCTTCGTCATTTATTCCAATGTTGGTTTTCATGATATGAGAAGAAAATATCGGTGCTTATTTCGCGGGCCGTTAGTTGGCTTTCAGGGTCTGACGGGAAGAGATGACTGCAGAAACGGTTGTGATCGTGGCCTTCCGGCGGTTGATCATATCGCCGATCTGGACGAGCATCGCCCACGGAGTCAGGAATATGATCTTGAGATTCAGCAAGAGCGAAGGATAGCGCGCATACTGGATATCCAGGCGGATCATCTCGTCGAAGGTCGTCCGGTTTTTGCCGGACACTTGCCAGAGGCCTGTGAGGCCGGGCAGGGCGTTGATGCGTTCGCGTTGCCACGGGAGGAACTGTTCAAATTCACTCGGGATGCAGGGCCGGGGACCGACCAGACTCATTTCGCCGCGGAGGATGTTGATGATCTGAGGCAGCTCATCCAAGCCGGAGGCCCGGAGCAGCCAGCCGCCGGGATGGAGCCGGGCGTCGCGGGCGTCGAGTTTCACCATCGGTGTGTTTGAGGCGATCAGGTGTTTCAAATGATTTTGATGGACGGTTAAATCGGCGCCGACCGACATGGTGCGGAATTTCAACAGATAGAACCGCTGGCCGCGGAAACCGATGCGTTCCTGCCGGAATAAAACCGGGCCCGGGGAAATCAGTTGCGTGACCACCGCCATCAGCACGTAACAGACACTGAGCACGGGCAGGGCGAGCAGACAGCAGAAGATATCGAGGATGCGGGTCTCTACCGGCATGGCCTCGCGGTGAGAGGCGGCGGGCGATTGATTGGTTACAGGGCAGGGCGAAGGTTTCATGTAGTGAAAAGTCGAAGGTGGTCAGGTTCAGGACAGAATAAACGGACAGGCGAAATTGGGACTGATGGAAGACTCAGCAGCTATTCCTCGGTGACAAATGGTGCGGGCTGGTCGGCTGACAGAGTTGTATTGCGGGTCTCTCTGCCTTTGCCCGACCAATGCTGGAGCGGTGATCAGCGGATCGGACTAAATCGGGATCTGAAGAAGAGCGGGTGGCCGGCACACGATGGGCACCTGATTCTTCGGATCGAGGGTTGGTGGTTACTGGTTGGGGATTGATCCCACGCTGGGGGGAAAATACATGCGGCCAACTGAGGCTGACCGCATGAGATTCGATTGGTTCGATAAAAAACTGGCCGCCATTGGCGGCCAGTGCTGCAGATTTAGCTCTTCACCGTCATGTCATTGGTCACGGACTTGGTGCCGCGGACATCTTGGGCCAATTTGGTGACGAGGGATTTCTCGGCATCGGTATTCGCATCGCCGGTGACGCGGACCACACCGTCTTGGGTGGTGACCTTGGTCTTCAGGGCGCTGGTGGACTTGTGGCTGAGCAGAGCGTACTTCACTTGGCTGGTGATAGAGGCATCGTCGATCTTTTCGCCGATGGTTTTGTCACCCGCAATCCGGTTGTTTTTGTCACCTGAATTCCGGTCATTTCTGTCGCCAGCATTGCGGTCATTTCTGTTATCCGCGATCCGGTCGGCATTCACGACGATGTCATTTTGCACCATCTTGACGCCATCGATGTCCTTCGCATATTCTGCGGTTAGTTCTTTCTGCGCGATGTTGTCCGCCGTGCCGGTCAGCGTGACGTTGCCGTCAAGCACGGCAACCTTGGTGCTGGTGGCGCTGACGTGGCCCTTGACGAGGAGACGGCTGCGAATCTTGAAGGCGATCCACTTATCGGATTTTTCAGGATACTCGGATTTGACGACGATTTCGTTTTTCACGCCGGTGACGCCGGGGAGGTTTTCCACGGTGTCGGCCGCGAGGGCCTTATCTTCATTGTCTTGGACGGTGCCGGTAAGGGTGACGATGCCGTCATTGGCCTTCACCTTCACGTTGTCCTCAAGGACGGTGCGGTAGTTGTAGGAAGTCTTGGCGGCTTCTTCGATTTTGCGGTCAGAAGAGTGCGAAGCGAGCAGGGCGATTGGGCCGGCGAGGAGGAGGAATAGAACTGTAATGTTTTTGGTTTTCATAGATGAGAGTCGAATAATACTCCCATCGGGTCGGTGTCGCTATGGGGCCTTGTACTACCGATGCGTCAGAGGAGGTATAATTCGTTGGCGCATGGAGCACCGCGCCTGAAATTCCATACTTATTCGCAGGATTAAACGTAGGATTGATCGACCGAGTTCTGCGCTGAAACTTTCTCGATCCGCTAATTCGCAACGAAAGATCTGCCCACCATTGAAGGCTGGTGGGGTCGGCTCATGGCCGATATTATTTTTCGCACAAAACCGCCGAAATTCAGGGCGAGAGGCGCTGGGCAGGTTTGAACGCGACGAGCATGACTTCGGTCGGCTCCGCATTTACCGGGCGGTGCCAGCCGAGTTTTTGCCGCAAACCCCAATCGGGTAGCGACCAGAATGGCGTGGAGGTTTTTACCTGCTCCGGGCCAAAAGTGAAACCGGCGTTGCGGACGAGCTGTTGATACTCCGCGGCGGTTCGCTGCACTTCGTTGGGGTGGCGAAAGAGCAGCCGGACGGGAGTGGAAAGGATGAAATCGCGGCAGGACTCGGAGACGAGCAACGTGCCGCCGGGTGCGAGGACGCGGTACATTTCACTCAGGACGATTTCTTGCCGCACCACATGATGAAGAAGCTGATGGCAGAGCACCAGATCGACTGAGCCATCGGGCAAGTCGAGCGCGTTGGCGTCTCCCCGGCGGACTTCGACGCGGGCCCGGCAATATTTGGCCTGGGCGGCGGAGCGGAGGACCTCGGCGGGATTGATATCGAGGCCGATAATTAATTCCGGGGAGAAATGCCGGTCGAGCAAGGGCAGGGAAACTCCGGGGCCGGAACCGGCATCGACGATCCGTTTCGGGTGACGGGCTGCGGGCGGGAGCAGTTTCACCAGATCGCGCAAGGCCACTTCGACCACGTACCGGGTCCAAATGTTGGTGCCGAGAAACCAACGGCCAAAGCGGGTTTCAGGGACCCAGCGCAGACGGTCGGGGGAGGGGGCTTGGGCGGTTTTTTCGTCGCGCGGAGGCGAGTCGGTGGAAACAAACGCTTGGGACGGCATATTGTTTTTTAAAAACCACCTTTTTGCCGAGCGCAAGCCCACAGGTCGGCAGCCTTCGGGCGCATCTGCCGGTTGGCGGTAACTCCGATACGTTCAGCTCGGGTTCGGCCGGCTTCGTGGGCTCTAAAACCTCTCCCTCAGGGACTTTGGCCCACCGCCAACCGGCAGATGCGCCCGCAGCCTTCCGCATCATCTGCTCCCGACCGATGATTTGCCCTGCCGGTGGGAGGGCTGAACACCTGCGAAGCCATGGGGCATCACGCAGACGGCGCTCGCCGGAGCGCAGGTCTCAGACATGAATGGCGCTAAGTTCAGGAGGTTGGTCGTCACGCTACCATGCGTGATCAGGCCAACTATTTTGATTGAGGAATGTAGGGCCGGCCCTTGTGGCCGTGCCGGAGGGCGCACCTGAAATGGCTCGCCCACAAGGGGCGGCCCTACGAAATTCCGCAGCAAATCATCGCAGACGAAACGTCAGACAGTCGACGGTCATGCCGCTTAACTTAGCGCCATTCATGTCTGAGTCTGTGGCCGGTAGCGGCGCTTGCCCCCAAGCGCCAGTGCGGCTCGCGGGACAGCTTCCCTGTGGCCGTCGGGGGCAACGGCCGCTACTACCTGATACCCATCGCCGTTACCGGCTCAGCTGGTTTCCGCGTCCCCCTCGCTCCACGAGAGGGGATCAGGACGGCTTAAGACTAGGCATTTTTTGTGGCTGCATGATTTCGGCTGGCCTTCGGTGATTTTGCCCGCAGGAATTAAGCCGTGTTACCCCATCCTACTCTGACCAACCGATACGCAACCACGGCGTCCAAGCCCGAATTCGTTAACCAGCTTTTTGATAAAGGAGCCAAGTATTACGACGGCATCGTGGACTGGGGGTTTTTGCGCAGCGGCGCGGGTTATCGTCGCTGGGTGCAACAGCGCCACGGTTTGAAAAAAGGCGACCACCTGCTGGACGTCGCGTGCGGCACCGGATTGGTGGCGGTGGAGTCGGCGAAAATTCTCGGCACAGCCGAAAACATCACCTGCCTCGATCCGAGCGAAGGGATGCTGGCTGTCGCGCGGACGAAACTCGCGGCGCATTTCGTGCAAGCCCGGGCGGAGGCGATGCCGTTGGCGGACAACTCCTTTGATTTTCTCACTATGGGCTACGCCCTGCGCCACGTGACGGATTTGGAAGTCGCGTTTCGCGAGTATGCCCGGGTGCTCAAGCCCGGCGGCAAGCTGCTGATCCTCGAGGTGACCAAGCCAGCGGGCTCGATTGCCGGTTTCTTTTTCGGGGTCTACTTCGGGCGCATTTATCCCTTTCTGAGCGGACTCTTCACCCGGAGTCACGATGCCCGCGTTATGATGCGCTATTATTGGGAGACGATGGACGCCTGCGTGCCGCCATCCTCGGTGATGGATGCGCTGCGTGCGGCCGGACTGACCGAGGTGAAACGCAATTCTCTTCTCGGACTATTCAGCGAATACACGGCGGTTAAAGCCTGAGCCGCCCCGAGTCCTTATCTCCCTTTCTCCTCACCCAGCTCCCATGCAATCGGCACCGACCTCTAGCGCGAAAACCAATGTTCCGGACAGCAAAGCCGCCGCCATCAGGCATCTCCCTGCCGATGTTCAGACCGCTTTTCACCAATTCGAGGCCGACGGGAATGTCGCTGCCTTGGATCGAGTGATCCTGGCCATTCTGAAGGATTATATTCCGCGACCTTCGGAAAAACCGCTGGATGCTTTGCCCGGCGAAACGCGGCTGATGGATGATTTGGGTTTTGATTCGCTGGCGATCACCGAGGTCGTGTTTTTCACCGAGGACCTGCTCGGCATCAGCATTGCGAACGAGGAAATCATCCAGGTGCGTTCACTGGACGATCTCCGAGGTTTTGTTCGCCGCAAAGTGGCGGCCCGCAAGGCGGGCTGAGGCCCGGACACCTGTCGCATGCCGCGATTACCTGTCATCACGGGCTTGGGTTTTATTACCAGCATTGGCAATGACCGGGCCAGCGTGGTCCGGAGTCTGCGGGAGCTACAGCACGGTTTCGAACCGTATGTTTTTTGGAATAATCCCGACCTTGCGGTGAAGGTCGCCGGCACCGTCAAGGGCTTCGCCTTCCCCACCCCGAGTTGGCGCGACTGGCGGTGGCCGGATCAGTTTGCCGTTGATCGGGAGTTGGTCCGCGGACTCGCGCCCCACGGCGTGTATGCGATTTGCGCCGTGCAGCAGGCGCTGGCCGAGGCCGGGCTCAATCCGGCGGATCTGGCGGGCGGTGACACCGGTTTGTTCTGTGCCTCGGCCGGATCGCCGTTTTTGCTCGGGCATTTTCTTGACCAGATGCGCGCCACGCGCGGCGAGCGCGGCAATCCCATGGGGATCGTTTCTTCGATCGCCGGCACGTTGAATTTCAATCTCGCCGCGCACTATAAAATCTCCGGTGCCGTGTGCGGCTTCGTCTCCGCCTGCGCCTCGTCCAGTCATGCGCTCGGTTATGCGATGGATGAAATCCGACTCGGCCGGCAGCAACGCATGCTCGTCGTGGGCGCCGAGGATATGACGACGGAAAGCATTTTGCCTTTCGCCACCCTGCGCGCGCTTTCCAATAATCCCGATCCCGCCACCGCTTCCCGTCCCTTCGATCGTCTCCGCGATGGCTTTGTTGGCACCGGTGGCGCGGTCGCACTGCTCGTCGAGGACGCCGCGCTGGCGCGCAGTCGTGGCGCCAGAATCCAAGCCGAACTCGTCGGCTGGGGTCAGGCGGGTGACGGCCACAGCGTCGCCGCCTCTCATCCCGAAGGTGCCGGCCTGCGCGAAGCCATGCGGCGCACGCTGGCCGACGCGCGCGTCGCGCCGTCCGCGATTCATTACGTCAATGCGCACGCGACTTCCACGCCGGCGGGAGACCGTTCCGAGGCGCTGGCG
This sequence comes from Opitutales bacterium, assembly GCA_038206205.1. Lineage (GTDB taxonomy): Bacteria > Verrucomicrobiota > Verrucomicrobiia > Opitutales > Opitutaceae > Didemnitutus. The sequence continues at coordinate 40,280 of JBBRBC010000003.1, read as the reverse complement.
TTGCAGGCGCTCTTCACGAGCAACGGAGCGAAGCCGCGCATCAGCAGCACGAAGGCGCTCACCGGACACGGCCTGTCGTTGGCTGGAGCGATGGAAGCGGCATTTTGCACGCTGGCGATCGACGAGAAATTTATTCCCGGAGCGGCGCACTTGGGTGAAGCCGACGAGGTGTGCGCCGGTCTGGATCTGCCCCGCACCTCACTTGACGAGGCTCCGTCACTCGTGCTCAATAACAGCAGCGGGTTCGGCGGCAGCAATGTCTGCCATGTGCTCGGCCGGCCAAGAAATTCTATCTACCCCCTATGAAAATCAACCTGTCAATGTCTCAAATCCTCGTCCTTGGCCTAGCCTTGGTCGGCAGCTTATTGAATTCCGGATGCGTCGTCGGTCGGCGCACCGTGGCCTTACCCATTCCAGCAATGAGTGGGAGCGTGCCGGATAAAGGAGAGGTCGGCATCGGTTCGGTCGTGGATGGCCGGCATTTTGAAAACAAACCGAGTTCACCTTCCACGCCCTCGATTGACGGCGATGTGAACACGCTGACACCCGAACAAAAAACGACGTTTATCGGGCGCCAGCGCAATGCCTACGGCCGTGCCATGGGCGATATCGCGTTGCCTGCGAATGACTCAATCACGTTGCGGGCCCGGTTGTTGTTTGAGGAAGGACTCAAGCGCCGCGGCTATAAAGTCGCCAAGGGTGACGGCGCAGCCGACTCGATTGATATCACCGTAGAGGAATTCTGGGCTTGGTTTACTCCGGGCTTTGCGACCATCTCATTCGAAGCCAAGATTCGTTGCGCGGTCACGTTCAAGCATGGCGATAAAGTTACGAAGTGTGTGGTGGAAGGTTACGGAAGAAACCGAGGGCAGATCGCGAGTGATGAGAACTGGCAGCTCGCATATTCCCTCGCTTTCGCTGAATTCATGGTGCGCCTTGACCGGGGAACTGGGCAACGTTGGCCTATGATCCGGGTTTAATTCCACGGGGTGAAACCAGCATGGAATTAATCGCACTCTTCTCGTCCAATCTTCGCAATGTCTGATCCTCTCGTTTCCCGTCTCAAGCAGCTCATCGTCACTACGCTCAAGCTCGATGGCGTACTTCCCGAGGATATTCCCGGGGACGAAGCGTTGATCGGTTCACCGCGCTTCGGGCTCGACTCGATCGATGCGCTGGAACTCGTGCTCGTGATCGAGAAGGAGTTTGGCGTGAAGATCGGCAGCAGCGAGGAATCCCGTCGGGCCCTCGCCAGCGTCAATGCTCTGGCCGGCTATCTGCGCGCGCAGCGGCCGGACGCGTGAGGGTGACGCATGCAGACGAATTCGCAGTCCGCCCGGCAATCTCGTTCGCGAAAGGTGGCCGCCGGCCTCCGGCCGGCGTTGGGGGATGTTCGCGCGAACAAAACGCGTCCGGTGGCCGCGTTCCCCCGCAATCCTGGCCATGGCCTCAATGAGCGCACTCGCTGATCAACTGCCCGCGGGCATCGTGGCGTGTGATTGCCTGTCACCCTTCGGCGGGGCGGACGCGACGGCGGCGGCGTTGGTGGCCAACCGGCGCGCCCTGCAGCTCACGGCGGTGCTCGGCCGTGACGGGGGCGATCAGGTGCCGCTGGCCTTGCTCGGGCCGATGGACGAAACTTTGCCGCTGCGTTGGCTGCCCGCGTTGCGCGGTTTCGCTGCGGGCATTCCCGCCGGGACTTGGGGCACCGCGCGCGAGCCGGTGATTGTCACGAGCAGTAATTTCGGCGTGGGCAGTCTCTACGCTTTCATGCGCGATCACGACGTCCGGCACATGGCGCATGGAAATCCTTTTGCCTGCGTCGAGTTGCTCCGGCGGGAATTTGGCTGGGGCGAACAGGTCCATATTTTCTCTCACGCCTGCGTGACCGCGCATCTCGGGCTGGCCCACGCGGCGCGATTGTTGCACGCGGGTCTGGCGGATCGCGTGCTGGTGTTCTCGTTCGATTTTGTGAGTCCGTTTGTCGCCGGCGGTTTTCATAGTCTGAAAATTCTCAATGGCGCGATGCCCGCGCCCTACGCGGTTCGCGAGACGGGGTCGATCGGGCTGGGCGACGGGGCGGCTTATGCCGTGCTCTCGCGTGAGGCGGCTCCTTTCCAAATCGCCGCGCATGCTTTCTACAACGAGATGTTTCATTTCACCAGCAATCAGCCGGAGGGGACGGGCTTCACGGTGTGTGCCGGCCTGATCGCGCCGACGGTGCGCGGGCGGCGGGTCTGGGTGAAGGGACATGGCACCGGCACGCTGGAGGCCGGCCGGCTCGAGGCCGAAGCTTTCGCGCGCGATTTCCCGGGTGCACCGCTCACCGGTTGGAAGGGCAGTCTGGGTCACACCCTCGGTAGCTGCGGACTGGTGGAGCTGGCGATCACGCTCGCGGCGCTGCGCGGCGGGAGAATTCCCGGCACCGTCGGCGGATTGGCCCCCAGCTTTACGGGCAGCGTCGCGCTCGAGCCCTTCGCCTGCGCGGGATTCGACGGTGCGATTTTAACCAGCAATGCCTTCGGCGGCGCCCATGCCGCGATGTTGCTCACCCATGATTGAGCGTTTCATCCATCACGTGAAAGTGGAGCTGCCGGCCCCGGAGGAAGCGGTGGCGGGCGGGCGCGTGCGGCTGGCGGATAAATTCCCCCGCACCGCGTTACGACGGATGACCCACTTGGGTTTGTTGATCGGCTCGGCGTTGGAAGGAGTATCACTTGGGCCGGATGATGCGCTGGTCTATGCCACGGCCTTTGCGGAGTGCCGCGCGCTGGAGGATTTCCTGGCGAGTTTTCCGTCGGCGAGTCCGCTGTTGTTTCAGACGTCAATTCACCCGGGCGGCGTGCAACAGGTGCAGATCGGCCGGCAACAACCGGTCGGTCGACTCTGGCCGCTGGCCGGTCGCACGCGCTTGGTCGAGCAAGCGTGGTTAACCGCGCTGCTCGAACCGGCGGACCGCGTGGTGCTGGCGGGTGGCGAAGAGCGTGGCACGTGGATGATCGAAACCGGCATGGCCAGCGACAAGGCCTTCGCTTTCGCGGCGGTTTTGACCCGGGAATCTGTCGGCGCCGCCGGTCGGATCGTATTCAATCCCGGCTCGACCACCGATGAACCTTGTCCCGCGCTGGACGCGTTTGCCTCCGCGCTGCGGGAACGAAAACCGCTGGCCTGGCAGGGTGCCGGTGGAGCGTGGGCCTTGGAATGGCGATGAAACCGGCAAAATCAGCCCCGCGAAATCCTGGACCCAATTGGGGTTATGCTTTCCTTGTGTGGGCGGAACGCTGGTGGCCCCCGTGGATTTTTCGATCGGGGCTGATGGCGGGGACTTGGATCGGGCTCGCCTTCATGCCGGTGCAACGCGCGCACTCGCGCGCGTACTTGGCGGTTATCCTGGGCCGACGTCCGCGGCTGATCGAGGTGTGGCGGCATTTTTTCGCGTTCGCAGAATTCTTGATGCTCAAACTTCGCGTGGGGCGCGGCGTGCCGATGCGTTGCGAATTTGTGGCGGTGAACCCGGTGGACTTCAAGACGCTCGACGAAACGGACCGGCCCGCGCTGTTTGGCACGTTTCACTTCGGCTGTTCCGACCTGTTGGGCTATCTGCTCGGAGCGCGCGGCCGGAGCGTTTCCATTATCCGGCTGCGCGTCGATAATTCCGACGACACCCGGTGGCTCGGGCAACGGTTCAGCGACAAGGTTTCATTCCTCTGGGTGAACGATCCGGCGAATCTGCTCTTTGACATAAAAGCCGCCATCGAGGCCGGCCAGTCGCTGGCGATGAAATGCGACCGGCTTGAATTCAGCGCGAAGCACGAAGCGTTTCAATTTCTCGGTGCCACCCGGCTTTTCCCCTTCACGATTTATCACCTCGCGATTCTGTTCAACCGGCCGGTGATGTTTTGCACGGCTGTGCCGACGGGGGCGAGGGCGGACGAAATCCGGGTGTTCGCCTCGGCGGTGTTTGAGCCCGATGCGGCGGCGGGGCGGGCGGCGAACTTCCAGAATGCCCGGGTGCATTTCCAGGCGGTGTTGGCCCAATGGGAAATATTGGTTCGCCAGCAGCCGTTGCTGTGGTTTAATTTCCTGCCACTCAATCCGGTGGCGCCGGCTTCCGCCCGTTAAAGCGGACTCATGCTATCGAACTAGCTTTTCTGAATGAAAAAAAACAAACTTAATGGAGGTCGCCGATTTCCCCATCGGCGAGAGAGCGTCGGGGTGGAAACCGCCGCCCACCAACTGCATGATCCCGGCTAAGGCGGGTTTGATTTTGTGTCATGTTCCTCCTCCAAGTTTATCACCTTCTGTCCTACTATCTGACGCTGCTGTTTTTTGCGGCGGGCGGACTGAGTTTGAGTCTCTTCAGTTGGTTGACTGGCTGGCTGCCGGCCACGGAACGCACGGAGCGGTTTTTTCAGCGCCTGATTCACCGGCATTTTGCGCTCTTTCATTGGTGGTGCGAGTTCGCCCGGTTGGTTTATGTGCGGTATCATGGTTTCGAGCAGCTGCCGCGCGGGGGACTGGTGTTGGTGGCGAATCACCCGGCGCTGATCGACATCACCTGTCTGCTCGCGCGCGTGCCGGAGGCGGTGTGCATTTTCAAGCCAGCGATCCGCCGCAATCCCGTGTTGGGTGCCGCAGCGCGACGTGCGGGTTACATCGGCAGCGATGGGGGGCACGAGCTCGTGCGCAGCGCCGCGGAAAAAGTTGCGGCGGGGCATGCGTTGATTGTGTTTCCCGAGGGCACCCGGACTTTGCCGGGTCAATCGCCGCATCCCTTCAAACCGGGTTTCGTGTTGATCGCCCGGCGCGCCGGGGCACCCATCCAACTGGTTCGGATCACCACCGATTCCGATGTGCTCACCAAGGGCAGCGTCTGGTGGCGGCTGCCGAAATTTCCGGCGCACATTAAAGTCGAGGTCGGTCCGTTGATCGCCCCCAATACCGCGGCCAGTACGGCCGAACTCGCCGCGGAGATCGAACAATGGTTTCGTGGCGGGGTGTCCCAAGAGTGAGATCGGTGTCCCGGCAGGCGGATTGCGGAGCCACAGGCCCTGGGGCCTGAGGCTCTTGACGCTTGCACCACCTGCTGGGTAGCCGCGCTGGAGCGAAGCGACAACGCGGTGGGTATCAGCGCCAACGCTGACCACGCTTTCGCATTCAGCTCAAGCGCGGCTACCGATCCGGGCTTGTGGGCTGAGGTTGATTCGTAGGTTGCGAGCTTGTCTCGTTCTGCTGGCCAGCAGAACGCCACGTAGCGCGACGAGCGCGCTACCTACCACGGGGACGGCTGCAAATCCTCGGCAGCCAGAGACCAGCCTTCGCCACGGCTACGGCCCGGCAGGCGCCGGCCACTCCTTTTTGCCCTCACTATCGGTTACACCCTTTCGTGAACCGGCGGCATCCGTGGGCTTGCCACCCTAGGCTCCGGTCCGATTGCCTATTGGGCGTGATGTCCTCCTCGACCCATCTCGTTATCATTCCCAGCTACAACACCGGATCTCGCCTGCGCGAGGTGGTGGTCGAAGCGCTGCGCCATTGGCAACCGGTGTGGGTCGTGATTGATGGCAGCACCGATGGAAGTGCAGAAGCCATGGCCGAACTGGCGCAGCACGAAGCCCAGCTCAAGGTGCTGTCGCTCCCGTGCAATCGCGGCAAAGGGGCCGCAGTGCTCGCCGGAGCGCGGGCCGCGACGGAAAAAGGATTCACTCACGCCTTGGTGATGGATGCGGATGGGCAGCATCCGGTGGAAAGCATTGGCGAATTTATGGAAATTTCGAAGCGGCACCCGGACGCGCTGGTGTTGGGCCGGCCGATCTTCCCTTCGAACATTCCTGCCGAACGTCTCCACGGGCGAAAGCTCAGTGTTGGGCTGGTGCGGTTGGAACTACTCGGGGCCGGTATCGCGGATCCGCTTTTTGGCTTCCGGGTATATCCGCTGGCTCCGTTGCTCGCGGTGTTCGATTCGTGCCGGGGCGGCCGGCGCTATGATTTCGATACCGAGGTGGCGGTGCGGCTCGCATGGGCCGGGGTGCCGCCAGTAAATGTCGCCGCACCGGTTCGGTATTTCTCCCGCGCTGAGGGCGGCGTGTCGCACTTCCACTATCTGCGCGACAACGCCACGCTCGTCTGGATGCATACGCGTCTCATCACTGAGCTATTGTTGCGCCGCTGGCCGGCTTTGCTCGGCCATCGCCGACGCTGGCGCTCCAGCGTTTTTTTGCCAGCTCTGCTGCTGCTCTGTGCCCTCGTAGGCCACGCGGCTGCGCCTGATCCGCTGGTGAATCCCGAACACCAGTTGGTGCCCGCGGCGCCGGAGTGGAGCGGCTTGATCGAGATCTTCGCGCACAAGCCCGACACGCTCGCTGATTTCACGGAGCGCCGGTATTTTCCCTTTAAGAAAGACGGGGTGGAGCTGAAAGGGGAGGTGAGGGTGTCGACGGCGCACGGCTTGAGTTTGCACTACACCACGCCGGAAGAGCGCATCGTGATTCTCGACGAGAAAGGCATTCTGCTGCGCGCGGCGGCCGGGGAAAAATCGCCGCCCGCCGATCCACGCGCCACCGCAGCGAACGAAGCGCTGCTGCACATTCTGCGTTTCGATTTTGGCGCGCTGGAAAAAGATTTCGAACTTTACGGGCAACGGGACTGCGAGGGCTGGATCATCGCACTCGTGGCCCGAACCGACGCGCTGCGCCGGAGTGTGGGCCGGATCACAGTCAGCGGCGATAACGCGGCCATTAGCCGGATCGAGATCCGTCGCTCGGCGAAACAGGCGATCATCATAACCATGGAACCACCGAAGCCCACTGCGCCGTTCACCGTCGAGGAGCTGAAAAGCTATTTTCGATGACGAACGTACGAATTTATCTGAGTCAGATTTCCGGAGGTGGAACCCGGTCTCCGGCCGGGTTTGCCTGGTCGCACGTTTCCCGAACCCGGCCAGAGGCCAGGCTCCACCTGATAGTCAGTCACCTTGCCGCATGACTTTTCGTCGACGCCAACTTCTGGGCTGGGGAGTAATCACCGTGGCGGTGTTGCTCGGTGGGGCGTGGCTGGCGCGGCTCGATTACTCGACGAAGATCTCCAGCGATGTGCTCGATCTCATCCCGGTCGATGAGCGGGCACCGGAGCTGACGCTGGTGCGCTCGCTGGCGAGTCAGGCGGAGGCGCGGACGATGTTCTTCGTGTTGACCGAGGCGGACGGAAAATTCGCCAGTGCGGGTGCAGCAGCACGTTTTGCCGCTGAGCTCACGCGCGATCCGGCCTTCGATCAAGCGTTGCCGCTGAGCGACACCGCCTCCCGCGATGCGTTGGGCAAGGAATTGTTTGAGCAACGTTTTAATCTGCTATTTCCGCGTTGGTTGCGCGAACGCGAGACGGCCTTCACGGCCACGGGTAGTGCTGGAGAAACATTCTCCGAGTGGCTGGCCCGGGATACGGTCGGAGGCTTAGGCAATTTTTTAGCGACGCCGGAAGCGCTCGCTTTCCAGGAATTGATCCCGTCCGATCCGCTGTTGCTGATGCCCAGCGTAGTCGAGCGCTTCAAGGGTGGTTTAAATTCTGGCGCGACCACCACGGCAACCCCGGCCTTGGTGTGGGCGAGACTGACCGCGTCGCCGCTGATCGAGGCGGGACAAGCGCCAGCCTTCGCGGCCATCGAGCAGGCCATCGCCATCATGCAGCAAGATTTCCCCGGGGTCACGGTGGACTATACCGGCGTGAATCGATTTGCCTCGGCGAGCCGGTTGCGAATCGAGCATGAAGTCACGTGGCTGAACGTATTTTCCGTGTTGGCGGTGTTGGCGGTGGCCTGCGTTTTTATCCGGCGCATCTATCTCGGCCTGCATCTGCTGCCGGTCGTATTGCTGTCCGTGCTCGGAGCCTGGGTCTGCGTCACGCTCGTCTTCGACCGGGTGCATATTTTGGTTTTTGTCGTCGGCTCATTGCTGACCGGCGTGGCGATCGATTATGGCTTCTATCTCTACATGCAGCCGCCGTTGCGGCCGGATGAGGATTATTGGGAGAAGGTGCGGCGGCTCGCGAAGCCGCTGCTGGCGAGCTGCCTCACGACCGTGGCCGGTTTTGCGCTGCTGGTGTTTTCGGAACTGCCGTTCATTCGCCAACTCGGAGTCTTTGTCGGCGCCGGTTTGGTGTGCGCGTTGGTGGCGGCGGTGGTTTATTTTTCGACCATACGAAATCCGTTTCTGGAAGCCCGCGTGTATCGCGGCAACCTGCTGCCCGCCGGTGTCCGCGTGTGGTTGCGCCGGCTCCTGATCGCGCTGTGGGTGGTCGCGGTGTTTGGTCTCACGCGCCTGACGTGGAGGGACGATATTCGCGAGCTGGATATTCCTTCGGTGGACTTGAAGCAGAACGACGCGCGTATCCAGGGGCTCTTCGGCGATCAGGAGGAGAAGACGGTTTACCTCACCTACGGAACGAGTGTGCGTGAAGCGCGGGCTTCGCTCGAAAAATTGGAAATTTGGCTGGGTACCGCCGGTGGCGGACGTACGAAGACGGTGGGACTCGGCAGCGTGCTGCCGACCGTGGACGAACAGGCCCGCGCGGTGCGTTTCGTGCGCGAGCACGCGGATTTTTCACAGCAGTTGCGCGCGGCGCTGGCGGCGGCGGGCTTCGACGACAATGAATTCACCGCGTTCTTCGAGGCTTATGCCCGCCACGCGACGGGAGCAAAGGAATCGGATTACGACGCGGCGTTCGGCGCGTTGCAGGCCAAGCTGACTGGTCCGTTGGGGTTATTAATTCACGAAGGAAAACCGTTGAGCTGGTTTGTCACGCTCGCCAGCGATGCGCCGACGCTGGCCCCGCCGGCGGAAACGAAAACCGTGAACGCCGGTCAGCTCCAGACCTTGAACCGCATATTCAGTCGCTACCGGCAATCCGCGCTCTGGCTCAGTTTGATCGGTCTGGCAATCGTCGGTGGCGGCGTGTTTCTGAGCTATGGCTGGCGGGATGGATTGAGAATTTTTGCGATACCGTGCGGGGCGTGTCTGGGGATCTTCGGTTTGCTTGGCTGGCTCGGACAGCCACTCAATTTGTTTCATCTGCTCGGCGCGTTTCTCGGCGTGTGTCTGACGCACAACTATTCGATCTTCACGGCCACTTCGGCTTATCGCGGCGAAGCAACGCCGGTGTCGGTGCGGTTGTCGGCGCTCACGGCCGCTGCATCTTTCGGCGTACTGGGCTTGAGCAGTATTCCCGTGGTGCATGCGCTGGGTTCAACCGTGGCGGCGATGGTGATCTTGGCGCTGCTGCTGATTGAGTTCGAGCACCTCGCGGCGCTCGGAAAAAAACCACATTAATTCGTGAAGCATTTGAATAACTCGAAGTAACTGATCATGTCCGAAGCAAAGTCCAATATTTGTCGGAGGCTGTTTCCGAAATGTAGGGCTGCTGCTTGCGGCAGCCGAGGCCGAATACATCACCCCCAGCCCAAGCCAAATAAATTTTCACAGAGCAAACCGGAGGTCGATCCCAGAGGGCACAGAGAGAAACTCCAGCAACCAACCACGACGAAATTATCGGCATCGCTACCGTTTCAAATCCACGCTCAGCTCACACCGTGTATACTCTTTCTTCCTCTGTGTCGGCGCTCTGTGTCCTCGGTGAAACTGCCTTATGAATTACTCGGGTGTGATTTGTTCGGGCTAGGCCGGCGCAAACACCGGCCCTGCATCCCGAACCAACCATGAGTCACGCTTTGCTCCAGGCTTGGCAAAAAACTCTTCGGCGCTCGCGTGAGCGTCGGGCCATCGTGCAGGCCACGGATGCGTTGAGTGTGACTTTTCATGAACTCGAGACGCGCGCCGTGGCGTGGCTTGGGACTCATGGGCCGGAGGGCGACGCACTGCGCGGGCGCGCCGTCGTCTTTGCCGCGCCGAATGGCATCGGCTGGTTTGAAATATTTCTCGCACTGCTCAAAGCCGGGGCGGTGGTGGTGCCGTTGGATGCGGGCGAGCCACCCGTGGCGCAGCAGCGGCTGGCGGAATCACTGCGCGCGGGATTTTGGTGGGATGGTTCAAGGCTGCTGCCGCTGGCCGGGGCGAAACGGTTTCGTGATCCGGAAATTTGCCTGATCAAACTGACTTCCGGTTCAACGGGCCGCCCGCGACCGCTCATTTTCACGGCGGCGCAATTGCTCGCCGATGGCCGGCAGGTGACGTCCACGATGGGCATCAAGCCGCGTGAGCTGAATTACGCGCTGATTCCGCTCGGACATTCGTACGGGCTGGGCAATCTGACGATTCCGCTGCTCGCACAGGGCGTGCCGCTGGTGTGCGGATCGGCGGCGTTGCCGCATGCGATTGCGGCGGATTTTGCGCAGTGGCGACCGACAGTGTTTCCTGGGGTGCCCGCGCTTTGGCGGGCGTTGGTGGGATCAGATGTCGCGCTCGACACTTTGCGTTTGGCGATTTCGGCGGGCGCTCCGTTGCCGGTGGAAGTGGCGCGGGATTTCGCCGCACGCTTTGGCCGGCGGCTGCACGGATTTTATGGTTCGAGCGAGACGGGTGGCATCGCGTACGATTCTACCGGGAAGGCGACGTTGCAGGGTGGAGTGGGGCAGGCGATGCGCGGGGTGAAACTGCGCCTGATGAAAGGTGGACGATTGCAGGTGAGCAGTGCGGCGGTGGTTACTTTTGGCCATCGTGAGCGTGTCGGGAAATTCGGCGCGTGGATCATGGCGGATGGCGTGAAGTTTGGATCGCGCGGGCAGTTGCTGCTGCTGGGGCGGTTCGGAAAAACGGTCAAGATTGCGGGCCGCCGGGTGAATCTCGCGGAGGTTGCCTCGCGCCTCCGCCGGCTCGCGGGCGTGAGTGACGGGTGGGTGGGTGTGAGTCAAACCGCCGAGCCGGTGTTGGGGGCGGCGGTGGTTTCGGCCCGGAGTGCGGTGGAGTTGCGCGCGGAATTATTGGCGGATACGGCGGCGTGGAAGGTGCCGAAGAAACTATCAGTGCTCGACGCCTTGCCGCTCACGGCGCGGGGGAAGATCGATTCAGCCGCGCTGCGCACGCGGGTGTTTGGCGGGGCGTGTTAGCCGGACGCGTTTCTCCCGGGAAACCGTTAATTTGTACGGCCGGCGCAAGTACCGGCCCTACAGGGAAACGACCGAGGAGCTGTTTCCTCCATGATCAACTCAGTGATCGACGCCGAAATCGAAGTAGGCGTTGCCCGCACCGGTGAACCATGTGCCAACCACGCCCTGCATTTCGCCGGTGTAGAGAATCACGGCGTATTCGCCGATCGGCATGGCCCGCTTGGCGGTGACCTTGTAGATCGTGAAGCCTTTTTGCGCCTTGGATTGGTCGGCGGCTTTTTCGGAGTTAACAGCGACGACGCGATCCGGATGAATCCCGCTGGAGTAGCTCATGTATCCGCCACCGGTCGAAACTTCGCGGGTGTTGTTGGTCCGCACGGCAAAGCTGGCGAGCGTGAGATAGCTTTCCGGCTGGGCTTGGTTGGGTACCGATACGAGGAAGGAAGGCTGGGCGTTCTTGATGCGCTCGGTCGCCTTGTCGCCGCGGAGCACTGCGTAGCTGGCTATGCCGCCAAATCCCATCCCGCGGGCGGCGGTGCGCATCTGCGGATTGATGTAGCGCATCGCCTTGGTCTCATCGCCATCCACAAGGAAAACCTCCGAAGGCGACATGAGCTCGCCCTCGGTCTTGGGCGACTCGGTGACGGCCGGAGCGGTGGATGCGGAGGGGGTGGCCCGAGCAGACTCTTTCTTGGCGGTCGTATTGCCGCGCTTGATCATGGCGGCGATGATGGGTTGGGAAACCTTGGCGGCAGAAAGGTCGATCAATCCCTGGGGTGACGTATCGAACTTCGGTTCGGAATTTTCTATGGAAGTGAGGATGATGGCATCGTCGAGCTTCGCAGTGGACATCTTGATGACATCGGCATTCGTGAGGACGGAGGCTGAGGCATTCAGCGCGGCGAGGGAGAGGGCAAGGAGGAGGCGGATCATTTTCATCGGTTGGTTGGAGTTGGAGTTGGCCCGTACTAAAATGATCCGGCCGGTTAATGCGGCCAGAGGCTCGCCTCAATCTCGACGTTGAGTGGGGCGCGGCAGATATCCGCCTGCACATAAGAGAAAGTGTCCCCGGGTTGAAGGAGGCATTCCTCGATTTGCGGGGCCACCGTCGGATGGTCGGTGGCGTGGCGCAGGTAGATTTTGAAATAGCGGGCCGAGGAGCCGCCGGCATCGAGGTGGGGACCGAGTCCGCAGGCGAGCGAGATTTCGCGTAGATTTTCGAGCGTGCAGGTGAGCTGATCGCGGGTGTGGTGCGGCGCGATGGTCTGGTGACCGCGAATCGCCGAGGTGCCCGAAATAAACACCCAACCCTTGCCGCGACCGGGTACCACGGTGGCGCGGGCAAAACTGGGCGGGCGGGGTCCGTAGTCGAGCGGGTAGTCGTAGGCCGGAACCTGCAGGGGATTTTCGACGTGACGCGGGCTCGCACTGCAGGCGGCAAACGCCACGGTGAGCGAGGAGGTTTGGCAACCGACGGCGGAAGCGGAAGGAATTACCGCCTTGTACCCGGCGCCGTGTTGTTGCTCAAACGCCAGCGAGCGCCCGCGGCAAAACTTGTGGTAGTTCTCCAGGCCATCCGGGCTGGTGGCATTGATGGCCGGAACGTAATTCCAGATGCGCGCCAACTGCCGGTTGCGGGATGCCGAAAAAATATCCTCGTACACCTGGCGGGTGGCGGCTTCCAGTCCCATGGTGATCGGCACGGTCGCGGCGCCGAAAAGCCAGCCGTCTTTTTCGAACAACGACTGGCGGCCCAGTTTGCCCGCAGAGCGCACCCCGGTGAATAATCTTTCCACCGGTTCGCCGGCGATGACGGGAACACCGGTATCGAACATGTCCGCCGCTGCCGTGCCCCAGGCCGTTTTGAGCATCAAGGATTCGGTGGCAGGCATGGCTCGCTCAGCTCACTTGTTGGTGACGGTGAGGGAAAGAATCCTCGTGATATCAGCTTGGATGTTTTTGATCCAGCCCCTGGGAATTTCCGGTTTTTTTCGCTCTCCGGTGTTCTTGTTGATGTCCCAGCCGAGACAGAAAATATCGATTTTGGAGGTGCTGTATACCAGCGTCAACTGAGCTTCGTTGCTGCGCTGTTTGAGATAACCAACGACGCGGTCACTGGTGTTGCTCTTGATACCCCAGCCCCGGCCACCGAGCGCTATCACGATGGCGTCCTGGACTTCGGTCGCGGTGGTTCCCGAGGGCACCACGACATAACCCGCCGACTGGCCGACTTCGTCATCTGCCGAGGCAGCCCGCACGGTGACGTTGAAAATCGAGAGAACAAAAGCCGTCGCCAGAAAGGCGCAGCGCAATGCATTGCGGGAGGTATTCATAGGGGAGAAAATGATTTTAATGTTCCGCGACAATCAGGGACGCAAGGCCTATTAACGTTACGGGAACGCACGTGCGCACAGCCTTACGTTTTGGCTGGCAGCTACTGGGGATGCGGCGGCCCCCGCCACGTCGCGCCGCCTCCACCGCGCCGAGGGCGGCGCGACTCCAGTGTGAGCAAAACAAAAGAAATTACTCCCTGTTTTCGAGTGGAAGCGCGCAGGAGAAGCCTAAGGAACACAGAGCAACCAAAGCGGGTTTACCATTGGTGAGTTTCGCCAACGGGCGAAACTTTAGATTAGCCCTGCGACTAATCGTCTTCGGGGTGGGTTCGGGGAGTCTGCTAATCGCAGACTGGAGTGGATTTGCCTGCAATTAACAGGCTCCCAAACCCAAGGGCGGAGACGATTAGTCGGAGCAACTCCTCCATGGATTCATCTCTTGATGAATTCCCTTAGCGGTTAACTCCACGCTGGTTTCTTATTTCGGCTTTTGGGGATGACCGCTGACGCGCTCTACTCACGGAAAACAGTGATGAGTCACAAAAGACCGTTGAAGACGGAATTGTTTCCTGCCGCACCTCCGCGCGTTCTCATTCTCGTACGCTTAATCGTTCTCTTAAGAATTGGGGTCCGTCTGCCTCGTCTCCCGGAGAAAACGCCTATGATTAGGCGAACGAGAACGATCCGACCAGCGCGCGTACTTGGCCTGCGCAAGATACAGGCCCGGCAAAACATCGGTCCTTGGCGGTGCAACCGAAAATTTCCTCTGGGTGCACCGAGCATGAATCAGCCTGCGGGAGACTTGCCGGGCTGATTCATTCTATCGGCACGTTTTCAATTCTCCCCGGAGAAATCATGATCGGGCGAATCTTGCAAAATCGAGTCTTTCTTCGGGTAACTCCGAGAATGAATTCATTTCCCCAGCCACAAGTACCCCAATAGGGTACTTGTGGCTTGCTCGATTTTTCCCAATGGAGACACAATTCACAAGTAACCCAATAGGTTGCTTTGCCGTTTGGTAGCGCCGAGCATGAATCAGCCTGCGGGAGACTTGCCGCGATCATGCATGGCCTATTGACGCCGGCGGGTTCCAACCCACTGTCGGGCCAGCTCGCGAACTTCCGGCGTTTCCCGTTCCGCCCGCTCTCTTTCATTATGCATCACTTATTCAAAAGCGTCCTGTTGAGCTCGATTTTGAGTGTCGCCGCTTTCGGCGCTGACTCCGCGCCGTTCCGCCCTTGGGCCGTGACGGACATCAACATCGAGTCGGGTGTCCTCTGGCAAATCGGGTCGCTCACGCCCATTCCCTACCGCCTCATGGTGACGCAGGTTTCGTGGCTCACGAAGCAGTTCTTGAGTCATGAATTTGCGGACGGTTCCCGGATAGTGGTGCGCCACCGGCTCACGGTGTTTGGCGATCAAATCCTGCAGGGGCCGGAGTCGCACTACATCGGATTCTCGGGTTCTCCGTCGATCGAATGGTGGGACAAGACGGGAAAATGGTCGGTGTTCACGGGATCGGGCGGTGGTTTTGGCGGGATAGATTCCCGCAGCGTCGCCGGCGGGCAGGGGCAGGATTTTACTTTGAACTGGTTTATCCGGGCCGGAGTGCAGCACGTGACCGACAAGAATTCCCGGTTTAGTGCGGGCCTCATGTACCAGCACATGTCCAATGGGGGTGCGACCAAACCCAACCCCGGCATCGATGCCTTGGGCTTCACGCTTGGTTACACATGGTCCTTCTGAGCCTCGTGCGAATTGATATACCGCCCGCGTGTGGTTGAGCATGCCGCCGGGGCAAACATAGTGGCAACGTGTGGTTACTGATCATCATCAATCTGGCGGGGAAAGCAGCGGCTTTCCTCGTGGGCTGGACGGAGCCGGCGGCGGCGCTCGCGCTTTGGTTCTGGCCTGATTTCTTATTGGCGTATCATATTTTCGCGCCTCAAGCGCAGGGCTTGGTCCGCATGCATCTGCGCTTCATCACGGGGTGCCGGGAAGTGTGGCTGACGATTGACGATGGCCCCGATCCGGAGGATACACCGCGCATTCTCGAACTGCTGGCGGAACATGGGGCGCGGGCGACGTTTTTCGTGATCGGGGAAAATGCGGCGCGCTTTCCCGGACTTATCCGTGACATCATCGCCGCCGGACACGAGGTGGCGCATCACACGCAGACGCATCCGATCGGTACTTTTTGGTGCGCCTCGCCGGCCCGCGTGGGGCGGGAACTCGATGCGGGATTGGCGACGCTACAGCGGCTCGGAGTTAAACCAGGACGATTTCGATCCCCGGTCGGGATCAAAAATCTCTGGCTGGCGGCCGCGCTTCGCGTTCGCGGGCTCACCGGGGTGGGTTGGAGTGCGCGGGGCTTGGAGCGGTGGGGCGGTGATGCAGAGAAAGTGGCGGAACGCGCCACGCTCGGCCTCGCGCCGGGAGCGATTATTTTGCTGCACGAGGGGCCCCGGGTGCCGGCGGCGGTCCGGGTCGAGGCGATTCGCTGTACGCTCGAACGGTTGGACGAGCAGGGTTATCGGTGTGTCGTGCCGCGGTCCGAGCAGTTGAATTGAACGCCCGAAGATCGACGAAAAAATCGTGCTCTTTCCCCGTAATCGTACTCTCAATTTATTACGGCTCGCGGAATAGTCTCAGAGGCGAATGGCGCTAAGTTAAGGAGGTTGGTCGTCATTCTCCCATGCGTGATCAGGCCAACTTTTTTGCATGAGGAATGTAGGGCCGGCCTTTGTGGCCGTGCCGGAGGGCGCACCGGAAACGGCTCGCCCACAAGGGGCGGCCCTGCGAAATTCCGCAACAAATCATCGCAGACGAAACGTCAGGCAGTCCGACGAACCTACCGCTTAACTTAATGCCATTCAGGTCTGCGTCAGACCGGGTAGCCTTCGTGGTAGGTAGCGCGCTGGTCGCGCTGCGTTGCGAGGCAAGCTCGCAACCTACAGAAGCCTCAATCCAAAGACAGGAGAATGAGTAAGATGGTGCGCCGAGCCTTCAGGTTTGAGCCCGCAACCAGCGCAGATGGAGCAGCGCGATGCTCAGGCCGAGGATGGTGCCGGTGACGACGTCGAGCGCCACGTGCTGACGGACCGCGATGGTTGAATATAAAATTCCCAAGCACCACAGCCAGTTGAGCCGACGCACGAAACGACGGGCGTTCATCTGGCGGAGGATGCGCTCGAACCAGACGGCGCTGAAGACTGCAAACGCCACGTGCAACGACGGACAGGCGTTGCCTGCGGCATCGGCCGCCTTCAGAAAATCAAAGGAGGGATAGGCTGACCAATCGATATTGGGTTGCGGAACCGCCGTCGGCCAAAGAAAAAATATTCCCAGGCCGATGACGCTGAGCCCGATCGCCGCCACTCCGTATGACACCAGTTCACGCCGGTCGATCAGCAGTGCGGGGGCGAGCGACACATAAAACCACAGCGACAAATACAGCGGGAGCGCCTCGGGTCGGAAATCGATCAGCCGGTCAACCCCGGTGAGTGGCATGGTGGTGACGGGAAAATGCGGGTGATTGAGCACCCAGAAATAGACGGCAAAGAAAACGGTCATGCCGACGCTCGTGCCGAGCATCTTGGCCGGCCACCAGGTAAGTACGCGGGAGAGCGCTTCGTGGAACCAACCGTTCGCAGTCGGGTGCTGGTGGGGCAAATCCATGGTCAGTGACGCAGTAGGCGGACACTCGGACGAAACGGCAAGCGCAAGACGGCCGGACCGTCGAACCCAACTAAGTGACCGGGTTAATCCCGGATGGCTGGTGTTAGGACTACCGATACGGGATCGTGCAGTGGGTGGGCGTCAGTTTCCAGCCCGACGCTCGGTCGCCGATGGGGAAATCGGCGACCACCATGCAGTTTGCTTCCCCTTATTCGGGAATATGAGTTCGACTGCATGATTCCGTCTCAAATGATCGTGAGCTGCACGTTGCTCTCGATTACCCCGTTGGAGATGGCGTAACGGGTGAGACCGGCGGTGTCGTGGATGTTTAATTTATCCATGAGATGCTGCCGGTGTTTTTCCACGGTCTTGATGCTGATGCCGAGTTCCGCGGCGACTTGTTTGTTGGCCGATCCTTCGGCCACGAGTTGGAGCACTTCAGTCTCGCGGGAGGTGAGGCGGCTGGCGTTGGGCCGCTGCATCCCATCCCGATCTCGGGGTTGGTTTTTCTTGGCTTGCATGCGCTTGGCGATGGCCGGGCTGAAAAAAGTATGGCCTTTGGCGACTTCCTTGATGGCCTTGGTTAAAATTTCACCGGACGACTGCTTCTCCAGAAAACCGGCTACGCCGACGGCGATCATGCGCTCGACATACTCGTCGTCGCTGTGGGCGGAGAGCACGATGATTTTGGCGGCCGGGTTGGCGGCGAGGATTTGGCGCGTGGCCTCGAGGCCGTTCAGCACGGGCATGCCGATATCCATCAAAATGACGTCGGGTTTGAGCTTGAGCGCGAGCTCCACCGCTTCGCGTCCGGTCTGGGCTTCGCCGATCATGGTGAAATGGCCGTCGGCTTTCAGGAGCGCGTTCAGGCCTTGGCGGACGATGGCGTGATCTTCGGCCAAGAGAATGGTGATGGTTTTGGGAGGATTCATATTTTTGGTTTTTCCGAAATTGGCCAGGAGCAGCCCTTCCTGATCGCGGGGTTGATTCTTTTTGTCCTGAATGCGCTTGGTGATGGCCGGGCTGAAAAAGGTGTGGCCCTTGGCGACTTCCCGGATCGCCTGGGCCAGGATATCACCGGATGACTGCTTCTCCAGAAAGCCGACTGCACCGACGGCGATCATGCGCTCGACATACTCGTAGTCGCTGTGGGCGGAGAGCACGATGATTTTGGCGGCGGGATTGGCGGCGCGAATTTGTCGGGTGGCTTCGAGGCCATTCAGCTCGGGCATGGCGATATCCATCAAAATGATGTCGGGTTTGAATTTGAGCGCGAGCTCCACCGCTTCGTGTCCGGTCTGGGCTTCGCCGATCATGGTGAAATGGCCGTCGGCTTTCAGGAGGGCGTTCAGGCCTTGGCGGACGATGGCGTGATCTTCGGCCAAGAGAATGGTGATGGTTTTGGGAGAATTCATTTTTTTGATGTTTCGAGAGTAAAAGGAATTTCTGCGCGCACCGTGGTGCCGCGGCCGGTCGTGGATTCGATGACCAGGCTGCCGCCGACCATCTCGATGCGCTCTCGCATGCCGACGAGGCCGAGGCGTTTGTTGGCTTTGGGCTGGAGCGTTTTCCCGACCAGGAATGACTTGCCGTTATCACTGATCTCCATCCGCACCGCATCGGGAATTTGGATGATGCTGATTTTGACTTCCGTGGCGTGGGCATGCCGGACGACATTGGTCAGCGCTTCCTGAGCGACGCGGAAGAGCACCGTGCGTTTTTCCTCGTCCATGGTTTCCACGCCGCCGAAAGCGGTCATGTTGATTTTGAGATTATTTCTCTCCGTCAGGTTTTTATTATAGGCGTGGAGGGCGGGGATCAGGCCGAGATCATCGAGCAGGGCCGGCCGGAGCTCGCGGGAAAACCGGTGAACAGTGACGACGGAGTCTTCCACCAGTCGCTGAGTGTAGGCGATTTTCTCGATCAGCAGGGTGTTTTCCAGGCTGACGGTCTTTCTGGCGGCCGATAACTCGACGCTGATGCCGACCAGGGTTTGCACAACTTGATCGTGCAATTCACGACTGATGCGCTTTCGCTCCTCTTCCTGGGCGCTGATGAGCTGCTGGGTGAGCAGGCGGAGTTTTTTGTGCATGAACTGCGACTCCAGGAAAAGCTGCTGATACTGGCTCTTGCTTTTCCCGATGGTCAACACGGCGTGCTTCAAGCGGCTGTTGGTCGTGGTGAGTTCGGCGGTGCGCTTGGTCACGAGCACCTCGAGTTGCACGGCGTAATGGGCTAATTTCAACTGGGCGGTGTGCAAGGCGGCCCCCACCTGTTTTTGCAGTGTGATGTTGCTGAAAAGTATGGCGATTTTCTGGCTGCCTTCTCCACCGAGCCGAAAGGCATAGACATCGAACCACCGGTTCAGCCCTTTCGCTTCGTTCGAAAAGCGCACTGGTTTTCCCGTCACGGCGACCTTGCCGTAAGCTTCCAGCCAATGCGACTCAATCGTCGGCGTGATTTCTCGCATCCGCTTTCCCACTGCGTCGCGAATGCCAGTTTGCGTTTCGAAAGACGGATTAATCTCGATAAAGCGGTAGTCGACGGGTTTGCCCTTCTTATCGAAGATCATTTCGATGACGCAGAAACCTTCATCGATGGAATTGAACAGATTCCGGTACCGCTGCTCGCTCACCTGCAGCGCGCGAGCGATCCGCAGGCGCTCGTAGGCGATGGCGACGTAGTGGGAGATGGTTTTCAGCGCGGCTAGTTCGTCGGGTTCGAACTGCTGGCGGGTGCGGCTGGCAAAGGTGAGCCGCCCGAGCCGCAGTTGGCCGGACATCAGCGGATAGGAGGCGTAGTTTTGCAAACCGAGGGACTTGGCCAGCCGGACCGTCTCATCGGTGGACGCTTGGATCTGGGTCGCGTGAATGGGCTGCCGGCGCGAGACGGCCGTGCCGCAGATCGCGTGGCCAGACTTCAATCGCGTGATGGCGCGGGCTTTCTCGGCGGAGATACCGGCATAAGAGGTGAGTTGCAAAAATCCGCCGTCGGTCTCGTCCACCATGTAGCTAAAGAAAGTGTCCACGCCGAGCGTCGGGCCGATCTGGGTAAACAAGCCTTGCAGCATGGTATCGGGGTCGTCGGTGGAAAGGAGCACGCCGGCGGCTTCCCAGAGGAGCTCCAACTGGGAGACGACGCGACGGCGCGAGGTGATGTCGAGCACCACGGCGCGACACTCCTGGCTTTCGGGGGAGCGTTGGGCCTCGATCTTCACGAAGCGGCTGGGCTGGGTTTGATCCAACAGCGCGAATTCACCGATTTGTTTGGCTTGGCCCGCAAAGACCCGCTTGAGAAACAAAGTTAATGCGGCGCCAGCTTCCGCCGCGAGCAGCCGGCCGAAGGATTGGCCCACCAACCGGGAGCGTTCGATCCCGAGCAGCTTAGCTCCGTTGAGATTCACCTGACGGATGGTCCCGTTAGAGGTGAGGGTGAAGTAGCCGACCGGGGCGAATTCGTAGAGTTCGCTGTATTTTTCCATGCCCACTTCCATCTCGTCCCGGGCTTTCTTGAGTTCCTCGTTCTGCAGCTCCAGTTCGATCTGGTGCACCTGCAATTCGTGGACGAGCCGCCGGTTCTCGGTCGCGGATCTGATTGCTCCCTTAGCCGAGTGCTTGATTTTCGACTTCGCCCGCAGTTGGATTTCGGCGCGGCGGCGCAGGGTGGAATCCGCGTTCGGGGTTGAGGGCTTTTGTTTCATGAGGAGGAAGACAACGAGGGGCGGTTACCGCTTCGCGGTTCGTTTGCGGCGGGCTAGCTCGGTGGATTGTGCGGCGACGTGTTTTTCCAGACTCGTGTGCTTTTCCTTCATTTTCGTTTCCAGGGTCTTGGCGACGGTGATGTTGGCGAAGGTGATGACGACGCCGTCGATCCGGTCGTCCATCGTGCGGTAGGGCATGATGCGGACGGTGAACCAGCGGCCGTCGCGCGCGGTGATCGATTTTTCCACGGCGGCCAGTTTCCGCAACACTGTCCGGGCATCGTCGGCCAGTTCCGGGTAACGCAGGCCGGAAGCCAGATCGGTGATGGGCCGGCCCGCGTCGGTGGCGATGAGCTTGATGATCTTCGTCGCCTGCGGAGTGAAGCGCCGCACGTTGAGTTCTTTGTCCAAAAAGAGCGTCGCGATATCCGTGCTATCGAGGAGGTTTTTCATGTCGTTGCTGGCCTGCGAGAGCAGGTCGACCTTGCCTTGCAACTCGACGTTCACCGTCTGGAGTTCCTCGTTCATCGACTGCATCTCTTCCTTCGAGGTGGTGAGTTCCTCGTTGGTGGATTGCAGTTCCTCGTTGGTGGATTGCAGTTCCTCGTTGGCGGAGCGGAGTTCCTCCTGCGTGGTCTGCATCTCCTCGTGGGTGGCGCGCGCTTCGCCGCGGGCGCGCAGGAGTTCCTGTTCCAATTCCGCAAACCGCGGACTGCGGGCCGGCGTTTTCTCCGCCCGACCCGGGGCCGGCGCGGTCGCGGGGGCGGCCACGTCGGTGAACACAATCATCACCAAGCCGTGCAACGGCCCGGTTTCGGTGAGCCGCCGCACGGTGAGGTTCACGTGCTGGGTGCCGCCGTTCGTGCCGACGGTCAGGCCGGGCAGCTCCACTGCTGAGTTTTTCCGGAGCGCTTCCTTGAAGGCGCCCGTCAGTTCGTAGCGCAGGCCTTCGCGGGCCATGGCAAAAAGATTCCAGTTGGCCTTGCCCGCCGCCGGTTCCAAGTATTTGCCCGTGCGGCCGCTGACATAAAAAATATCCCCTTCGTCGTTCGTGAGCACGGCCGGGGGCGCGTAGCTTTGCAAGACCAGTTGATCTGCCAGAGACTGGAGACTGGCCGGTGGGTTGGGCATCGGCGAACGCGCTTCGGGGCTGGAGGACGGGCCCGCGCTGAAGGCCGTGGGAAAGACGATCTGCCCGGAGCGCAGCACGGATTCCTGCCGCCGGTAGAGCCGGGATTTTCCGCGCAGCGGGGAGAAGAGATCGGTGTACTCGCCAATCGTCTCCGCACTGCCTTGAAATAAAATACCGCCGGGCGTGAGACTATAGTGAAACAAGGGAATCAGTTTCTTCTGCACGTCCGCCGTCAGATAAATCAGGAGATTGCGGCAGCTCACGATATCCATCTTGGTGAAGGGCGGGTCCATGATGAGATTTTGCGGCGCAAAGGTCACGATCTCGCGAATTTCTTTGCGCACCCGGTAGCCGTGTTCCTCCTTGGTGAAATAGCGTTTCAAGCGGGCGGCCGAAACATCGGCGGAGATGTTGGCCGGGAAGACGCCTTGCCGGGCTTTTTCGATCGCATCCTTGTCCAGATCGGTGGCGAAGATTTGGATCGTGAACGCGTCCTTGGGCTTGTGCGCCTCGACGGCCTCCTTGAGCACGATGGCGAGGGAATAGGCTTCTTCGCCCGTGGAGCAGCCGGGCACCCACGCACGCAGCGTCTGGCCGGGCGCACGGCTCGCGAGCATCGCGGGAATGGCCTGATTGCGCAACTGCTCCCAGGCGGCGGCGTCGCGGAAAAAATTCGTCACCCCGATCAACAGCTCCTTGAAGAGCAGATCGAGCTCCTGGGGATTTTCCTGCAAATAGCGGACGTAACCGCCCATCTTGCCAATCTGGTGAATGCCCATGCGGCGCTCGATCCGGCGGTAGAGCGTGTTGCGTTTGTAGAAAGTGAAGTCGTTGCCCGTGTGGGCGCGCAGCAGAATGGCGGTTTTTTCCAAGGCGCTCTCTGTCTTGGTTTCCAGCGCGGCCTCCGTGCGGGCGATGAGCGGCGTGCGTTGCAGGTAGGCCATGATCTTTCCCGGCAATTCGTCCACCGGCGCCACGATGTCCGCGAGCCCGTCGTCAATCGCGCTGCGCGGCATGCTGTCGAATTTGGCGCTCGATGGTTCCTGCACCAAAACCACGCCCGCTTTCTCCTTGATGGCGCGCAGCCCCAGCGTGCCGTCGGAGCCCATGCCGGTGAGAATCACGCCCACGCCGTGCTCCTGCTGATCCTGCGCGAGGGAGCGAAAGAAAAAATCAATCGGCAGCCGCAGCCCGCGGGGAGCCGTCGGCGCGAGCAAGTGCAGCACGCCGTGCAAAATCGACATGTCCTTGTTCGGCGGGATCACGTAGACGCAGTCCGGCCGCACGACGGTACGATCTTTGACCTGAATGACGGGCATGTCGGTCGAGCGCTGGAGCAACTCGGATATGATGCCCTTGTGGGTCGGGTCCAAGTGCTGGACGATGACGAACGCTAGGCCGCACTGTTTCGGCACGTGGGAAAGGAATTGTTCCAAGGCTTCCAGTCCGCCGGCGGAGGCGCCGAGGCCGACGATGGGAAACGAATCGCGCGCGCGGGTAGCGAAGTTTTTCGCGCGGGCGACTTTGGCCGGCTTTTTTTGGCGAGGTACGGGTGGGGATTTCTTTTTCATCGGGCTATTTTTTGCGCTTTTTTATAGCACCCTTGCTTCGGGCCTTGGGATGCGGGGCCACCAGCTTAGCCAGAATCGGGGCCGGACGTCCAGCGGTTGTTCGATCATCCGTGGGCTGATGGCCGGCCGCAACCAGTTCGATCAGCTTGGCGGCGATCTCGTCCAAGGGCAGGATAAAATCCACGTCGCCGGTTTCGATCGAAGTCTGCGGCATGCTGAAATCTTTTGAGGTCGGCCGGTCTTGGGCGATCACCATGCCGCCTTTGTCCTTGATGATTTGGACGCCGAACGAACCATCGCCATCGCCGCCGGTGAGGACCACCGCGATGGCTTTTTCCCGATAGACCTGAGCCACTGAGGCGAACAACGGTTCGGCGGAGGGACGCGCGTGATGAACTTTTTCCGCAGTGGGAGAAGAAAGTTTCAGGCGACCACCGGCGGCGACGAACAGATGATGGTTGGGCGGGGCGATAAAAACCGATGAGGGGCCAAGGACGTCGCCCGTGTGGGCTTGCTTGACGAGCAAAGGAGTGCGCCGGCTCAGAATCTCGGCCAGAATGCTTTTATGATCGGGCGAAAGGTGCATCACGATGGCAAGGGCGGCCGGGAAGTCTGCGGGCAAACCGCTCAAGATAACGGATAACGCTTCCAACCCGCCGACGGAAGCGGCGAGGGCGATGACAGGGAACGGGGCGCGTGCGTCAGCAACGAAGGATCGCGATGGGGCCACGTGGACAGGAGCGTGCTTCATGGCGTTGCGGTGGCGGCAGTGATCCAAGGGCGATCGTTCAGTGGCGGAATATTCAAGGGGCAGGTGCGCGGTTAGCTCGGCACAGAAATGAGACGAGCCAATCGCACTGCCATCTAATGATAATATGCGCCGGTTAGCGATAGGGTAAAACCCTACCATTGCGGTTTAAATAAGTACCAAGCGTCCGTTACGCCT
Source organism: Opitutales bacterium (assembly GCA_038206205.1). Classification (GTDB taxonomy): domain Bacteria; phylum Verrucomicrobiota; class Verrucomicrobiia; order Opitutales; family Opitutaceae; genus Didemnitutus. The sequence goes on along the minus strand of JBBRBC010000003.1, from coordinate 15,867 downwards.
CGTTACGCCTAAAGCCGGATCAATTCACGCGGCATCGGGAAATTCTGGAAACGCGAGCAGGTTTGGGTTGGCGGCGATGGCGAGTTCGGTCGATGCCCGCAATTCCGCCCCGATGCGCAGCACGATTTGGCAGACGTTGGCCCGTACTACTTGGTCATCGGCGTACACGCGCACCCCGCGGCGCTCCGTCTCAAGCCAGATCTCGTTGAGGAGGATCTGTTGAATCGCCGGTATTTCGCGAAAAATCACTCGTTGGAAATTATTGATGGGATGCACGTACGTGGAGGGAGTGGCTGACACCTACTCTAGTCATATCGTGGGTTATTACTATGGGGTGATGAGCTAACTCGACCCGGAAGGTAGCGGTGGTTGCCCTCAAGCGCCAGAGTAGCGGATGATATACTGCGATGGCGGTTGAGGGCAACCGCCGCTACCTTCTCATCGAAGGAACATTAGAAAAGCAATCGACGTTCGATTCGCCCCACCACTGATTTTTCAGAGGAGAATGGGGAGACGAGCTGTGAGAGTGAATCAATGTTGGCCCATGGTCGGGTATCACCCCATACCACTTCGACCCATTCGATGGTACTCTGTCGAATGGACACTAACCAGCGTAACGGGTCATACGCCATTGGCATGACTAAACGTCGGGCACACGCACACGGCGCGATCTCGGATCGCGCGCGGGCAATCTGGCACCAACGGGGCCGCCCTGATGAAAGCGACCTCGCCATCTGGCTCGAGGCGGAAAAACAGGTGTTTGGCCGCAGCGACCAACCGCAGCGCAGCATCCAAGACCAATTGCGGGAAAGCTACCCGCCCATCGAGCGTCATAGAAGTGCCACTTCGTTGTGAGATGGAATAGGCTTTTGTTGCGGTGAACTTGTAGAACAGTTGAATGGGCGGAGCGCACGCAGCCTGACGTGATTTCACTCCGCGTTGTCCCGTGAGCTGGGCTTTTTTCCGTTCGGGAAATTCGTGCGGGCCGAGCCATAGCGCTGGGGCGACGGCTGGTGGTTAGTGGGAAGATCTGGATTCTCTCTCGGAGGATTGGCCTACGAATCACCCCAGCGTCCCGAAAGATTTGGACTTTGGGTAGGGGCGGTTGCCCTCAAGCGCCCCTCGTGTGAGGCGCGCCGCGAGTGAGCCTGTGGCGCTTGAGGGCAAGCGCCGCTACCGAGATTGCCCTGAATAGGTAGGGCGAACCCTCCGGGTGGGCCGCGGCTCGGCGGGACGCTAAAGCCCGGCGCTTGGGCCCGGATATCTATTCGCGCTGATTGGCGTGATTCGCGGGCTAACCCGAGGGCTTTGGGTCAACTCGCTCCAGCGGGAGGACTCAACCTATTTCCTCACCACCCTGGCCGCACGGGCGGGGATCAGGCTGTCTGAGTCGGAACGAGGCAATACAGGTCACCACGAAAAACACCAAATACACGAAAACCCCGAGATGATTTCTTTGTCTCTGGGGATTGGAATCACTCGACCAAGTGATGAGTCAACTGAAGCGCCGTTCGTCGATCATCAGTCATTCCTTTCGGGTGTTCCGGGTTTTTCGTCGTGAACTCCGACTGAATTATTCCGGCTGAGACTCCGTGATTTGCGCGAGTTAACAACGGGCAACCGCGCGCACAAGGGGGAACTCCAGCGCTCCGAATAATCCCGGATCAGGCGGCGTGAACGAGGAAGGCGGGCCGGGAGGCTTTGCGATTCAAGCCATGTTGCCGCATAAAATACGCGCTGGGGGTTTCACCGACGAGGCGGCGAAACACGCGATTGAACTGCGAGAGCGATTGAAAGCCGGCGGCGTACGCGGCTTCACTGATCCGGATGTGGGAATTGAGCAGCAGCGTTTTGACCGACTCGATGCGGGCCCGGGCAAGATAGTGGGTGAAGGTGAGCCCGGTGGCTTGCTTGAAAAACTTGCAGAAATAAAATGCACTCATGTGCACCGCGCGGGCCACGTCCTTCAGCCCCAGCTCCTCGCTTTGATGGGCGGCGATATAGGTGCGCGCCTTGGCGATCTGGGGCGATTCGACGGTGGCTTCCGCGAGGAGCAGTTGATTGCTGACGGTGGCGAGATGGGCGGCAAATATTCGCAGGAGGCGGATGATCGCGTCGTATTGCTTCGAGGCTATTATCCGGGTCTGGAAATAGGCGGATTCCAATTCACGCGCCGCACGGTCATTGTCCTGAGCATGGGTCAGGCGGATGATCTCTTTGATTTTTTTCCTGGAAGGTGCTTTGAAGAAAACCTGCCCGGTCTGGAGGTAGCCCAATACGTGGTCGCCGACCCGCACCGGCACGGCCGTTTCGCTCAAGCCCGCAAAGCACTGGATGGTTTTCGCTTCGTGGATCGCTTCTTCCTCGACCCGTTGTTGCAACTGGAGGCACGCCGCACAGGTCTTGTTTGTCTGCGTCAGGAGAGCACAGAACGGATTCACCTGCTTGGAGTCTTGCAATGGGGTGCGAAAAGAACCGGCCTCCCGCAGCACCAAGGGCAGTCCCATCGTGGTTTCAAAAGCCTGTTGATATTCGCGAAAGAGTTCCGATTGCTGCAGGCGCGCCACCACGGCGGATCTGATCGGCGGGAGCGGGGACAGGTGCCGATCAATCCGGTTCACGGCGGGTGATGGCGGTGGGGACAGGTGAAAATCTGACGCACGGGAATGTGCTGCCGGGGAAATGAAATGCATGAGCGTGGAGGTGAACCGCTGCTGGGGAGAAAAACAGTGCGTGGGATCGAGGTTCCGGTTCGGTGAAAAGATAGTCCGACCCCTACCGGAACACTATGGGGTGTTACCCTACGCAGAAGGCGTTGAAAAAAGGCGATTGAAGAGGTCGGGCGGGTTATCTTTTAACCCGGCGCTTCAGAGTGGACGAATATCCTGAACGGTGCGTCAGGGATAACGCGCCCTATCATTTTAGACGCTCGCTAGCATTCGGCCCGCAGCCCGGACGATATAATGGGAACACCCCCTGTCGCGGGTCCGGGCGTTCCGTTATGATCGGGCCGCACCAAGCACCGCTTGGAAATATTTATGACGACATCATTTGGCTCCACCTGCACGATATTGAAAATGAAAAACGCCCGGACCGGGCGACGGCATCCGCTTCAAGGAAGCTCTTTCGTTTTGGGCATCGCTTTGTTGGCGATAAGCAACGGGCTGGCGGCCCCGGTGGAACCACCCGCCGCCGCGGAAACCCGTGCGCTGATCAGACCCGCCAGCCTTTCATCAGTCTATGGCGATGATGAGTTCCTGATTCCCGAGGTATTTCAGAGTCACCTGCCCACCACGCTGGAAAAATACGCGCTGCGCGTCTGGCTGAATCCTCACGTGGGTGACTATCTCAACAAGGATCACCTGCGCCTGACCACGGGCATCCGCTATGGCTTTTCGGAAAACTGGGAAATGAGCATGAACAGCGATTTGTATTTCAGTCATGGGCGTGGCGACGTGCGCGCCTTCGAAGAATATGGCGCGGCGAATCTCCAACTCGGCACGAAGGTCAATCTTGGGCAGCCCCTGTTCGCTGGCTGGGATGTCGGCACCGGCTTCGATTATAGCACGCCCCTCGGTCGCCCGCCGGCGGAATTGACCGACGGCTTGCGGCATTTCATGCCCTACATTACCTTCTCCCATCGCTGCGAGACTCGGCCCAATTGGAGAATTTTCTGGGGACTGCGACTCGATGAAGTGACGCACACTTCACTGCCGGCTGAATTGGGGAAAAACGCGTTCGGTGAGAGTTCGACGGGGATCACCGGCGGATGGGTGATTGATCGCAAAAATTGGCACTACACTTTCGAGGCGTCCGTTGATACCACGCGATTGCTGGGCCAATCGGCGGCGGATGTTTTGACGATCCGCCCCGGGGTGATCTGGGAAATACCCTCGCGTCGCAGCCTGCGGGTCAAGGGTCATTGGGTGGTCGGCATCGCGATAAAAAATACGTTTGGTCCCGGCGGTAACAGTGTGGGCGTCTCGTTGCGACTGCGTTACAGCCGCGATCTTAAGACTCCGTTTCACCGCCGTCCGTCCGTGCCGTCGCCGTAAACTCAATTGCGGATCGAATGCGGTTGGTGGGCTCGCTCCGTGCTGGGTGGCGCGCTGGCCGCGCCATTCTGCTGGCCTGCAGAACGAGACAAGCGCCCCACCTACGACATCCTGCACTCGTCGCGGTCCCGCCCTACCCATGATCGTCACCCTATAACGAGACTCATTAGGATACACCGCGCTTGCCTCTGCGGTGGTGGAACCCGACCGCCGGGCGGGTTTTGCCGCGAGTGCCGGCACGAAGCGCGCCCGGCTTGTCCATCGTCGCCTTGGCGAACTCGGAAGGTTGCGCTCCACCTTCGATACCGTCCGGCTTGCGTAGTTACCGGCTCAGGTTCGTTTCCTCATTCCCCATTTCTCCACGGGCTGGATCAGGATGCCTGACGTTGCGCGGCGAGCTCGCCACCTACGACATCCCGACTCCGTGCCACGTTGCGCGGCGAGCTCGCCACCTACGGGTTATACCAGTTACGATTCGCTTGGGGTTTTGCAGGGCCGCCGCTTGCCGCGTGCCGCTCAGCGTATTTCGGCACGGCCACAAGGGCCTTCGCCAAGGCTACGACCCGACAAGAGGGCCGGGCCGATCAGACAGAATTCAATCCGTAATTGTGATAACGCGGCATTCTCGCACCGCCTCAACTGGCGAGCAGTTCACTGACCGGTGACAGCGTGGGGACGCGGTCGCACACCACTTTGATGGAGACGAGAATCGGCACCGACAACAAGGCGCCGGGTACACCCCAGAGCCAGGTCCAGAAAATCAGCGAAATGAAAATCATCACGGGATTGAGCGTGAAACGTCGGCCCAATAAAATGGGCGTGACCAGGTTGGCCTCCAACAGGTGCAGCAACAAATACCAGCAGGGTGGAAGCAGCCCCTGCCAGAGTGAGTCAAAAAAAAGCAGGCCGACCGTGGCGAGGAAAGTGACGCCGACGATCGGGCCAAAGTAGGGGACATAATTCAGGATCGCCACCACCATGCCCCACATCGCGGCGTTGGGCACGCCCATAAAGTAGAATCCCACGGTGGCGATGAGGCCCAACCCCAGATTGATCAGCGAGACCGAAAACAGATAATGGGAAATGTTGTGCTGGATCTCCCGATTGATTTCCACCGCGCGCTTCTTGTCGCGCCAAGTTGGCATCACATGCACGAGTTTATGGATGAACATGTCGCCGGAAGCCAGCAGCAGGTAGAGCAACACCAGCGTTTCCCCGATGCCGATGAGCAGGGTGCCGGTCCAGTTCAGAATGGAGCTGGTGCCGCGGCTGACTTTGACCTCGACCGTGGGGCTGATCTTTTGCTCGGCTTTTTTTCCTCGACGGTCGCGCCCAAGTTGCTCACCGCCGCCGCCGCCTGATTGAAGCTGCCGATCCGGGGCATCAGTTTCTGCACTCGTTGCCGCAATTCGGTCATGTGTTCCGGAGCATTGCTCATCCAATCCAGCGCGGGCCGGCCCAGCTGGATGAATCCGATCACGATAACAGAAATTAAAAGACAGAGAACCAACGCGGACGAGAGCGCTTTGGGCAGATAGCAACGGGATGCCCAACAAATCAACGGCTTCAAGGTCATGCCGGCGATACAGGCGAGCGCGATGGGCAGGAGAACGGGCCGGGCGAAATAGAGAAAGGCGATCATGCCCAACGCCACCAGGACGATTTGCCCGGGAGTCGTTCGCTGCAGAAGGGAGAAGTCCGGAGCAGTCGGATGATCGCTGGTTTTCTCAACGGGCTCACGGATGACTCCAGCGTCTGCGTCGGGCGGAATTATATCCATGTTTCGAGTGATGTCGTGGCGGGTTGCAAATCAGGGAGACGAAGAATCATCGTGGCGCTTTCTAGCGTTTTTGCGATAGTTATCATTCGGTGGATTCGTGGCGTCTTTCTCGTCCACGTCGGGTTGTTTTCGGTCGGGTTTATTGGGCTGCTTGCGTTTATTTTCCTCCGATTGTTGTTGGTTCCGGAGCGATTCTTCCTGGGCTCGGATAGCTTTGGTTTTTTGTTCGGAATCCTGCTGGGCCTGCATTTCAACCACCCGGGCTTTTCGGTGGGCTTCAGCGGCGTCTTGCGCGGCGGCCTCCCGGGCGCGCTGTTCGGATTCCTGCTGGGCCTGATGTTTGGCGGCTTGGGCATTTCGCGAGGAATCTTGATCGGCCTTTAATCTCGCACCATGCACCTGCCGTTCCTTCGCCTGATTGATTTTTTCGTTTTCGCGCATGTGCCGCTGCGCCTCATCGGCGGCTATCGCATTTGCCTTTTTGGCCGGTCGCTCGGTTTCCGGTGGTGTTGGCGGTTTTACCTCGGGCGCTTTTCGTGGGGATTCCTGGTCGGCTTTGGACCTCTCGTCTTTCGTTCGTTGCGGGGTTGCCTGCGGCGCTTTCTTTTCAGTATCGCGCGGGTGCTGTTGGGATTTTTTATCCACCTTTACCTCCGCTTCAGTTTTCGGCGGTCGCGACTCAGGCTGATTCTGTCGGGAATGGGGCGTTGTTTCGACCGGGCTTGGGGCCGGCGGATTTTCCGCCGCTGACTGGTGTCGTTCCGTTGCTTGATTTCTCCGCGCGGGTTTGGGCTGACGATTCGGTGTTTCGAGATGGGGCGGGAACTTCGGATCCGGTTTGGGCGCTTTCGGTGCCTTGGGGGGAAGCTGGTTACTGCTCAACTGATCGACTGGCTTGGCCACGATGGGCGAGTGGGGGAGTTGCCCTTTGGCCGGCTCGATGGCTTGGCCGGATGATGGGGTGAGTTGGGCCGGCTGCGCTTCGAGGAGGCGACGTTGCTCGCGGGATTTTTGCACATCCTGACCGCGATGGGTCAGCGTCTGTCGTTCTTCTTGGGCGACGGTCTGCAGCCGCACGTTGTTCCCCTTCCGCTTCGCCAGTTGATCGATGGAAATGGCCACCTCCAACCGGTTCGGGGCGGATTCCGCGAGGGAGGATGGGTTACGGCGTTGATCGCTCCAAGTACGCGGCGGACGGGAGTTTTCATGGTCTCGGCGATTTTCATAGTTCGCCGCAACGCGCTGCTCCCAGTCCCGGTCCCGCCGATGTTCCCAGCGTTGGCGGGAATAAAAAGAATCATAGCCATAGCTGCGGGATTGAAATGTATACGAAGCGTAGATCCCGCTGGTGACATAGCTGGCGGCATAGTAATCGCCGAAGTAGTAGTGGTGGTAGCGCGGCCGCAAAAAGAGGTGGTCGGTGAACACGGCCAGATTGATCACGATGGTGGGCGAGTAGCGGTAGCTTCGCCGGGAATATATTTCTGCTTCAAAATAAACCGGGGCATAGAGCAGGCCGCGGCGTTCCACCGGGTAATCCCAGTAACCGTCGACGAAGAGATAGCCCCGTGGAGTCCAAACATAATTGGCGGGAATCCAATCCCAGTCCGCGCGACCTTCCGTCCAATAACCCGGACGCCACGCGTAGCGACCGCGATACCAGAGCCAGCAGCCCGGGGTCCAAGTGTAGTCTTCCGAGGGCGCGGCGATATTGGGACCTGCTTCCACGGTCGCGGGCGGTGCAGGCAAATAAGTCGTTTCGTTTATTTTGGCCTCAGCCCAATACCCGGAAATCCACTGATAGCCGTGCGAAGTTTTTCCCCAATAGCCAGCCATCCATGCGCGACCGGGTGGGAGCGCTCGCCACGTACCGCTGATCCAAAGAAAATCGCTCCGCTCGTCATCCCACGCCCAGTAGCCGGGAATCCACGTGACGGTGTCGCCCTCCGGTCGTTCTTCCGGCGGAATTTCTTCGATGTTGTCGGGCGGGGCTTGGGTTATCTCAAGTCCCGGTGCGGGATCGAAAGTGACGATGCCGGCAAAGGCCTCGTGCACCGGTCCCCGCGTGAGCACATGTGCGCCGGGTGAATCGTTGTCCGTGGGTTGGGCCCGGCCGACCGTCAGGCTGCAACCCAGAGTGAGGAGCACGAGCATGAGCCTGACCCGACGTTTTTTGGCGGCGTGGCCAACCGGGGTGTCGATGAAGGCAGAAGTGGTGGTTGGCATGACGGGATAAATATTTTCGAAAACCCCAAGCGCTGACAGCGTACGCCAGCAATGGCTTGGTGTTAATGGGGTCTAATGCTACCAAGAGACCAAGGTGATCGAGAAGGTCCCTCGCTGTTTCCGGTGGGTAGAAACCGTTAGCGAGCATCCGATAAAACCGAAACCAACCAGAGTGGAGTAATCACGAAGGGAATTCATCAAGGGATGAATCCTTGGCCGGGTGACTGCGAGTGATCGTCTCCCTCTGGTGGTTCCGGGGTGCCGGCTGATCGCAGACGGTGGAGTAATACCCGGGAAAATTCGCTTTCGCACTGGGGCTGGGCCGGTGGCTTGCCGCCTCAGGCCCTGAGCGAAGTCGAACGGGCACCGATCGTGAATGCTCATTCGCGGCGTCTGCCAGACAGGCACCCTGCGAGCGGTCGCAAAGTAACCTATTGGGTTACTTGTGACTGGGGACCGGGTGGATTCGTTCTCGTGCTCCACGCAACGAGCGCAAGCGGGTGGGAGCGGATGGGCTCTCCGCTTTTAGCTGCATGCCCAGAAACCCGGCTGGAATACACCCCATCGCGCTGGCGTGGTTTGTGGGTAGGGTGAGTGCATGAAATCTCAACCAGTTGTCATCACCGGAGAAATTAAACTCAAACACTTCGACCCCGGTTATTGCGGGCGGCGGGAAAAAGCCGGGACCAAGGTCGAGACCGAGACACTGGGGCGGCAGATCGGGGACTTTCAGCAATTGCTCTATGCGAACTCGCAGCACGCCGCGCTCCTGATTTTCCAAGGGATGGATGCCAGCGGCAAGGATGGGGCGGTGCGCACCGTGCTGCAATACGTCAATCCGGCCGGAGTCGAAACCGCGAATTTCAAAGTGCCTTCCGCCGAGGAGAGGGCGCACGATTTTCTCTGGCGGATTCACCGCGCGGTGCCGCGACGGGGCAACATCGGCGTCTTCAACCGCTCCCACTACGAGGCGGTGCTCGCCGAGCGAGTGCTGGGCCTCGTGCCGCGAAAAGTCTGGTCGCGCCGCTACCGCCAGATCGTGGATTTTGAACACATGCTGGTGGAAAACCGGGTGCTCGTGCTCAAATTCTTTTTGCACATCAGCCGGGAGGAACAGGCTGCGCGCTTTAAGGAGCGCCTCGCGAATCCGAAAAAGAATTGGAAGTTTTCCCACGCCGACCTGACGACGCGGCAGCATTGGGACGATTACATCGACGCCTATGAAGATATGCTCAATGCCACGAGTCATGCTGTTGCCCGCTGGCATCTTGTCCCGGCGGATCGGAACTGGCATCGTGATTTTGTCATCGCCGATACCGTGGCCCGCGCCCTGCAAGGATTGAGATTGAAATGGCCCAAGCCGACTGAGGATTTGTCGAAAATCCGGATCAAGTGAGCGTGAGTCTGATCGGGAGACTAGTTCATCCCGCGCAATTTGGTTTTTTCTGCACGGAGGTGAAGGCCCCATATCAGTGATGGCAGTGGTGTGTTAAGTTGCTCGTATGAATCCAATACTCCTCATCCTGTTACTTCTTCTCATTTTTGGTGGCGGCGGTTTTTATTTCGGCGGACCCTTGATCGGCGGCGGTGGGCTCGGTCTGATCCTTTTAATCGTCCTCATCATGTATTTGATGGGCGGATTGCGCGGTACGAGAAACTAACCGACGGCGCGTCTGGCGGGAAAGCTTCCGCATACGGCAATGACCAGTCACTTGCCGCTGCGGCGGTGTCGGCACGACAGCGCACCATTTTATTATGAAAAACCATCATCATAACGGCCCGATCCACTCCACCTCGCCCAATAGCAAAAGCGTGATCCACGAAACCATCGCGGCCCGGGCTTACGATCTTTGGGAGCGCGACGGCAAACCTGAGAATCAAGCCGATACCATCTGGTTGATGGCTGAACAAGAGTTGATGACCGGGCAGAGAACGCCCCAAGCGGACTCGTTGCTGCCGGTTTCTTTTTAGATCGGATAAACCATAAGGTTTGCAGCCTGGTGCTCACGCACCGGGCTTTGCTATTGAATAGCCAGCGTCCCTCAAGATTTGGACTTTAGGTAGCGCGTAGGTAGAGCGTAGGTAGCGCGTACCCTTCCGCTGTCGCCAAGGTTATGGCGGACAAGACGGGGGAGCCGTTCATCGGGCGCGGCTCGGCGGGACGCCAAGCCGCGCCCGTAGTACACGCACGCGCTCGGCCGGGGAGCCGTTCATCGGCCGCGGTTCAGCGGTACGCCTCGCCCTACCACAATCGCAGCTCGGCGGGACGCTTCGCCCTACCACCGGAATTCTGTTTCAATACTTAGATTATCAAGGGACGTTGGTATAAACGAACCACCCGTGGGGTTGGAACCTATGGAGGGGTTTGCGTAGTAGACCGACAGTATCAGCTCTGGGTAGGTAGCGCGCTTGTCGCGCTACGTTACGAGGCTCATTTTAGCTCTATCGCCTTCTTGGATTGTTTTTGTTGCAGGGTAGGGCGGGACCGCTGGGCCCGCCGCAATGTCTCGACAAACCCGGACGGCCCAGCGGTCCGTCCCTGCCTGTAATTCTATTTTGCGCGGCTCATTTCAGTGCTATTTCTTCTTAGATTGTTTTTGTTGCAGGGTAGACAGATCGCTCTGGGCTTTGTCCAGCAACACCTGCGAGTCGCGGGTCGCAGCTTTGCTCTCGGTGAGTTGCGTTTGCAGGGCGGTAGTTTCGGCTGTGGCTGCATCCAACTTCGCCTGAAGTTGCTGTTTGGCGGAATCGCCCCGGAGTTGCGCTTCGGTGGCCCCGGCGGCGGTGGTGTCGAATTGCGTTTGGATTGTGGCCGTCGCCGCCTTGGCTTCGGTCAATTGCTTTTCGAGTTCGGTCTGCGCCTGCTTGGCTTCCGTCAGCTCGGTTTGCAACTGGGTCGTGGACTGCGTGGCTGTCTCGATCTGTTTTTGCAAGGCTGCCAGCGCGGTTTTATCCTCGCTCAACTGGCCCTGCAATCGGGTGATTTCAGTTTTGTTTTCCGTCAGTTGAGCCTGGCTTTGGGTCGCGGCGTTGTCCCGCGCGCGAATTTTGTTCCACGACATGAGGGTGGCTACACTCAAACCGAGGACAAGGGCGACCAGCACGAGGCTGAGTCCTGATGATGGGGTTTTAGCTGAAGCGGGGTGGGATAATTTTGTGTCTTCCATGGGAAATGAGAGGCAGCGGGTGGGTTGATGATAGAAAATAAATCCCGGAGTTCTCCCCCTACATGTACGCTGGTGACGGGGGAGGTTCCCGTAATTCATGCGCGGTTCTCGCGTTGGCGAACCAGTCGCCCCCTACGAAAGAGGGCGTACCGCGAGCAACGGCTGCGCCGGTGTGATCGCGCCGCCTTCATTTTCAAATCGAGCCAAGTCTTCGCTCTCGGCCTTGACTGCCGTAGCCGTGGTCGGGTGCGCGGGCCAAATATCCAGCAGCACCATGGTGATCGTGAGGACCACCGGACCAAGAATAAGACCGGCGGCACCAAATAACAGCAGGCCGCCGACCACCGAGATGAAGGCGAGCACGGTGTGAAGTTTGAGCCGCTGACCTACCAATAGGGGCCGAAGCAGATTGTCGATGGTGCCGACGACCAGCATGCCCCACAAAATAAGTACCAGGGCTTTCTCCCAGCTTCCCATTGAAAGCAGATAGAGGGCGGCGGGCAGCCAGACGACAAACGCGCCCAACACTGGCACCACGGCGAGCAACGCCATCACCACGCCCCAGAGCAATGGCGAGGGCAGACCCAGCCACCAGAACATCAGTCCGCCCAGCAGACCTTGCACGGCGGAGACGGCCAGCGTGCCATAGATCGTGGCATAAATCGTATCGTCAATCCGGCGAAGCATCCGGTCCATCTCCGGGGCCGAAAGGAACGACAGGGATCGGAGGAACTGGAGTACCGCCAAACGATCACGCAAAAAGAAGAAGAGCAGATAGAAAGTGAGACCCAGACTGATGAGCTGGACCACCGAGCCTTTGACAAGGGCTCCGGCGGTGGCGCTCAGCCAAGTTGTGAAAGTCTTCACGGTTTCAGGCAAATTGATCTGGTGCTCGATCAGGCTGGCGAATTTTGCCAGACGCGGATGCGTGCCGAGGGTTTGTTTCCATTCGTCCGATTGGAAGGTGGTCTCAAGCAGCTCCGTGCCTTTGGTGGCCTGCTGGACGAGTTGCTGTCCCACAAATATCATGGGGACGACGACGATGACGCCGATGACGAGGACGGAGATTGCCGCCGCCAGAGTGCGGTTCCGGAATTTTGATTCGAGCCACTGTTGCAACGGAGTGAACAAGACTGTGAGTGCCACGGCCCAAGCAATGGCGGGCAGGAATGGCGCGGTCAGGCGGTAGCAGAGAAACAGTCCGAGCAGGGTCGCGCCCAGGAGCACTACAATGCGAACATGGCCGCTGGTCACCCAATCATTCCCGATGGGAGCAGGAATTTGTTTGGTTTTTGATTCGGTCATATTCAGAGGCGCCGGTATGGAAACCGACGCCTGCTTTGCCGCGTAACGGCTCAACCTTCCAAGCCGAAGCCAACTTTGATGGTCACCTGCCAGTGGTGAATCTTACCCTTGGCCAGATTGCCCCGAGTTTCGATCACTTGGAACCAGCAAAGATTTTTCAGAGTTTTGTGCGCGCGTTTGAGGGCTTGCTCTACCGCATCCTCAATGGATTTGGTTGAGGTGCCGGTGAGTTCGATGAGTTTGTAGACTTGGTCTTTCATATTCAGTTTCATTGGTGGGCGCGCCGGTGGAGGCGCGCCCAGGACGATTAATTGCAGCCGCAGTCTTTGTTATATTCCTTGATCGCTTTCTCGACCGCTTCCCGGGTTTCGCCGGTGCGCTTCTGGATGCGGCCCAGCAGCTCGTCGTATTTTCCTTCGGAGTATTGAAGATCGCTGTCAGTGAGCTTGGCCCACTTTTGCTTCAATTTGCCTTTAGTGATGTTCCAGTCGCCTTTGATTTCGAGGGTGGTCATGATGATTGAGTATTGGTTGTTGTTTTGTTTCTCCGTCGGTTTGACGGAAAGTTTTTAGTTGGAGCGGGCACGCAGACTACGCTTCGAGCCGATTTCCTGCCATGGGGCATTACCCACACAGTTGATAGTCACCACCGCACGCGCGGTCGGTCGCGACGCTCAACTGGTCGTGCTCGTATTGCCCAAGAGGTAGAATTTTTGGGTTCTCGCCCAGGCCTGCGCCACCTGCTCCTTCAGTCGGTCCCAGTTCTCCGGCGTGGCGCGGTTCATGGCTTCCCCCATGTTTTTAAACTGCACGCGGGCGCTGTTCATTTGCAGGATGGCGAAATCGCGATTAGAAGCATTTTGCGCAGTGCGGTTGGCCGACAGCGCGTTGATTTGGCCATCGACCCGCGCGGCCAGCCGCGTGAGGCCGGCGAGAAATTCCGAGCGCGCGGCGTAGGTGTGATTTTTGATTTCGGCCCATTCGGCGGATGCGGTTTCTGGAATCACCATGCCGGAAAGCTCAATGGCCGCGACCGGGGCGGGTGGAGCTTCCGAGATCACGATGGAAATAGCCGCATTGGTGGGCGCTAAAATAACCGGGGCATCCGCTGCGTAGCCCGATGCCGAAAAAACGGCCAAAGCGAGCGCCAGGCCAAGGGAGCGTGTACAGTATTTTTGTTTCATACGAGGGTTGGTCTGCTGGTGGGTGAGTCGGCGAACGCGCTTATTCGCTCAGGCGAAAACAGGGCATTCTTTACACCAGCAACATGGCCTCTTCTTGGGCGAGGCACTATGGGGTGTTGTCCCCAGGGCGAACGGCGCGGCCGTTGAGTTAAGACCAGATCCAGACTGAATTCGACGCAGGGCCGGTGTCTTGCCGTATCAGGCCCGAGCGAAGTCGAACGGGTACCGGCCGTGATTGCGCACATTCGCGGCGTCTGCATCAGCCTTCGCGAAGGCTACGGCCCGACAAGCGCTTCGCCCTGCCTCAAGTTCATCCGGCAAGCGCAGCGGGACCAGCCTTAGCCATGGCTATGGCGAACCCTCTGAGTGGCCGCGGCTCCGCAGGACGCTGCCGAGTATCGCTTACGCTCGGTAACGCCCCACCAGCGGAATCCTGTTTCAATTGGCCAATTATCTAGGGACGCCGGTATAACGCGGAGGGCGCGGAGAGCGTGGAGCCTGACGTGATTGCACCCCGAGTCATCCCCGAGCTTCGCGTTAACATGTCTGTTTGGGACGGGCTAATTCCTGCACCCAATGGGCCCGGGATGGTAAAGTAAGTTATTTAGCTGTCGGCTTAGATTTCGGGTGGTGGGTCAGGACTGTTTTTCGCCAGACCCAAAAGCAAACCGGGCTCTGGCAGGTTTGAAGCTGTCTCGCGAAGGATGGGAAGGGGGCAAAGGAATCCGAACAAAATGGCCTTCGTAACCTTCCCATCCTTTGCGAGACAAATTCGGTTTCAAGCGCAGCTCGTTTTCCCTGTCGCCCTCGTTGCACGGGCTGGGCTCAGGATGTCTGGGCATGCGCCAGTCCGATAACAACGAGTCACCAAAGCAGGCATAGACCCCATCGCCGTTCCGTCGAGAACGGGTAAACTAACATCCCCGCTCCGCCCGTCACAGGCGGCAGATTGAATCTCCCACTTCCATGAATATGCCCCTTTGGCTTCACTCGGCCGAAAATCTATTGGTGAAGCGCGACCTGTTTTTCCTCGCGATTGTCGTCGCCGTCTTCGCGGCCACGACGCCCGGTAGTCTCCCCTGATTCAATCATGAACTCATCCGCTGCCACTGAACTGAGCGGCTCCGTCCAAAATATCGAAGCGCTCATTCGCGAGCTCCGCATCGCGATAATTACCACCGTCGCCGAAGACGGCATGCTGCACACGCGGCCTCTGGCCGTGCAGCGCCATCCCACCCTCGATCAGCTCTGGTTCTTCACCGCCGCCGATTCGGCCAAGGCTGAAGAGATTGGCTCGACCCATGAGGTTTCTCTGGGGTTCTTCGATCCCAAGTATGAACGCTATGTGGCAATTTCCGGCACCGCTCAGATCCTCCACGACGTGGCCAAAGCTCAAGAATTGTGGAATCCATGGGTGGAGGTGTGGTTCCCCGGCGGCCCCACCGATCCCATGGTGCGCCTTGTGCAGGTCACGCCACACCGGGCGGAGTATTGGGATGGAAGGTCCCATCGTATGAGCGTCCTCTATCAAGTGGCTCAAGTGGCCCTCGACGGCCGTTCCGGCAGGCCGGAGGGCGGTCACCCCAAGATGAAACTTCCGCTGTGAGCGGGTCACCGACCGATGAATTTACTGTCGCCCAATCCGTTCAGTCCGCTCCGCCACAGCGTGCCATGTGATTACTCTCCGCTGGAAAAAAATGTCACGTGTGCTGTGGCCATCATGGGCGCAGGTGTCCCAGGCGCTGGCTGCCTTGCAGGTGGTCGAGGCAGGATCAGGCATCCTGATCCCGAGGAATTACGGAGTGAACCCAACTCCGTCGCGACTCGGGATAAAATACAATTAACGCTCAGGACGCGTCCGTTCGACTTCGCACAGGACGGCTTGTGCCTGTCGAATGGCCGGAAAGCGCGGAGCCCGACGTGATTTCACCCCGCGTTGTCCTGTGGGCGGGGCTGGTTTTCCCTTCGTGGAAATTCGTGCTGGCCGAGCGAAAGCGCTGGGGCGACGGCTGGTGTTTAGTGGGCAACTTGGGTTTTCTCGCGGAGGATTGGCCCACGCACTACATCAGCGTCCCGAAAGATTTTGACTTTAGGTAGGGGCGGTTGCCCTCAAGCGCCACTCGTGCGAGGCGCGCCGCGCGTGAGTCTGTG
>JBBRBC010000002.1:0-154279 GCA_038206205.1 Opitutales bacterium | reverse complement strand
CACAAGATTCACCGCGCGTGCCTCTGCCGTGGTGGAACCCGACCTCCGGGCGGGTTTTGCAACGTGAGCCAGCACCCAGCGCGCCCGGCTTGTCCGTCGTAGCCTTGGCGAAGTCGGAAGGTCGCGCTCCACCTCGATACCGTTCATCCGGTTGGTGCCGTTTCAGGCTCAGCTCGTTTCCTCGTTACCCCTCACTCCACGGGCTGGGATCAGGATGTCTGAGGCTGCGGATTCTCCCGGATTTTATGATCGGGGCGCACGCGTTGACGCTGGGTGTGCCGATCGCTTCGGACGACAAGGGCTTCTTCCGTAAATATTTTCACGGGCAGAATGTGCTCAGACCGTGATCGTGGTCGGAATGGGCAGAAGTCCGAGCCGGATCGATGCTGTTGAGAGTCCGGAGTTGAGAGCCTGATATTCGGAGCGAGAGCATTCATAGAATAACACGGAAACCTGTTCACTCACTGGTCTGGCTCAGGTACACTCGACGCTCCGCTCTCGACTGCATGGACACGGCTGAGCGAGAAGGTTGAGCCCTTCGTCGGTTCGACAACTAACCGCAGGCAAGCGCCCATTCGACAGTTCGACTGGCTCACCGCAGGCAAGCTCAGGGCAGGCGTCGAGAGCTGAGAGTTGAGAGGCCGATCTTCAGAGCAGGAAGGGCGGAGCAGAAAGCTGCCGCCGCTTCGACTGGTTCACGGTCTACGACAAGCGACGGCCCGGCCAAAATCCCCGTCATGGCAGGGGTTGAATTTAGCGGAAACTGTAGTGGTTCCCGCCTCGCGTCCGGTTGACACCGCCCGTGGCCCGAGGCAATTGCCCGCGTGAGCAAGAAATCCCACCAAGTCGGAGAAGCCGCCGCGCCCTACACCGCCAAGCCAACAGCAAAGGTTCCAGCAGCAACCTTAGACGCAACGGCCAACACCTCGACCAGCCGCTACGCCAAACCAGAGGATGCTCGAAGTGCTGCAGCCAAGGTGGTCAAGGTCCACGAGGAACTTTTCCGCAAGCTGGCCCAGTGAGTGAACCAATTTTCGTTTCCCGTGACGAGGTGGTGGAAATACATCGCCTTTCACGGGAGAAACACGGCGGATTCGATGGCTTGCGTGATCCCGGCATGTTGGACTCGGCGCTGATGCAGCCAGAGGCGGCGTTTTATTATGGGCAGGGAGATCTTGCGGCCAGCGCGACGGCCTATGCTTTTCATCCCGCGCAAAATCAGCCGTTCATCGACGACAACAAACGCACCGCGATGGGTTCGGCCCTCGTCTTTCTCGAACTGAACGCGATCAATATCTCCGGTTTCGACGGAGAAAAACTCTACGACGCCATGATCGCCATCGCCGAGAAGCGGCTCGACAAGGCCGGACTCGCGGAAATATTCCGCCGACACTTTGCGCCAAGGCAAGATCGACGGATCGATCCATGAAATCGCCTCACCCACGGTAAATTTTATTGAGTGTACGTTTAAGTTCGGGAGCATACCCGCGTAACGGGCCGTTCGTTACCTTGTCTGAGTAATCCACGAGTCGTCCAACCCCACCTTCCTGCTTGGCCTCGAGTGCCGCAGCGCAAACTTCCGTCCAAGAATTCCTCCCATGACCCTGCCCACGATTATCGACGTCCCGATCAGCGTCATGCACAACGAAGATCTCGTCACCCGCATTCCCCCGCGCGAATCCGCCTACGATCACGTCGGCGAGATCATCTATATCGATGAATCCGGCCGCATCCAACGCGACATCGGCTACTGGTATCGCTTCCTGAACTTCGTCACCAACGCTCTCGAAGATCTCAAGAAGGCGCTCCAAACCACCGTGAAGGATCACAGCATGACACTCTATTGCGGCCATCTCGAACGCGCCGCGAAAAACCCCGACCGCGTCGTCTGATCTCGATCACCGAATACATCGGATCAGTAGGTCCGGCACTTGTCCCCGTGCCGAGGCTGTCGCAAGCAACAGCCCTACAAAAACCCCGAGCACACGATAACTGGTTCAATCCACCCCACCATGATTCTCCCCGCCAACGCCTCGCTCATCCTCTCGGCGGTCCAGCAACTCATCAAGCTCGGCGGCCGCATCGACGCGCTCCTCGCCGCGAAGACCGCCGTGCAAGCCGACCTCGTGCTCGGCCTGCCAAAACTCAAACTCGCCAACCTCGCCAGCCAAGTCGCCCTCGCCCGGAAAACCCTGCAAGCCACCGCCGGCCAGCAACCCGATCCCTTCGGCTCAGACCGCCCCCTCCTCCAGCAGCAAGTCAACCAAGCCCAACCCGACGCCAGCTTCGACGCGCTCTTCGCAAAATATTTTCCTGACGCCAGCAACGGTCTCCTCGTCAATCCCGACGCCGCCTATCTCGCCCAGCTCCAAGAAAACTTTCCAGGGCTGAACTGGAAAGATCCCGGCGTCCGCCTCGCCGCCTTCGCCCTCGCCTCGGGCACGGATGATCAGCAAGTCAGCTATAACGCCCGCGTCGCCCTCGCCGTCACCGACACCTTGTTCGAGTTTGGTGCCGAGCACACCGCGCTGTTCGTACGCGACGATAAACTTCGCGGTATCGCCCAGATCGTCCTGCAACGTTTCGCCGCCCCCGAGTGGGATAAATTCACCAACTGGAATCCGTTGCTCCAAACCGCGCTGAAATCCGCGCTCAACGCTGCGCTCGATGTCAGCGAAAAACTTCCGCCCGAAAATCCCTGGCTCGCCGGCGTGCTCGACGCCCTCATCGATTCACGCACCGCCGCGACCCAGCCCGACGATTTCCTGCTGGGCCTCGTCCACGGTGACGGCTTTCGCTCGCTCCTCTCCCACGGCCTGCTCGTAGCCAGCGCTCGGCTCGACGACGCCCAAGCTGACAATTTCCGTCTCATCGCCGCCGATATGCTCAAGGCCGCCGCCCCGCTCATCCAAGATCCGGCGAATCCGAACTTCCGTCAATTCTTCAACGATCACTGGGGCGACCTCCTCCGCGCTGGCCTCTCCTCCGTCGATCAGCATGGCGACGATCTGCTCCAAGGTGCCAATCCGCTGCTGCGCGACGCGCTCAAAGCGATGGTGCGCCAACTCGCCGCCACCCCCGACGCCGGCTTTCTCACGAGCGACACGCTTTATCTCCTCGCCGACACCGCCATCGGCATCGTCGCCGAAAATCCCGGCGAAATCCCCGGCCTCGAAACCAAACCGTGGTTGCGCGAATTCCTTGCCTCCGCCGCGCAGACCGCCAAGCAGCTCAACGCAAAAAAACTTTTCACCCCGAATGCGGCCGAAGCACTCGTGCTCGACGCGATCAGCGTGCTCGCGAAACACCCCGACCTCATCATCAAGCAACAGGGCCTCCCGCTCACACTCGCGACAGATGTGCTGACTGCCGTCGCGCAGCTCAAACGCCTCGACGCCCGCTTGATTGGCGAAGCGACGATCCGCGCCGCCCTCGGAGCCATCGGTTCCGACGCCTCGCTCGCCTCCGGAAAATTCGGCCCAGCCATCGTCGCCGTGACCGGCAAGCTTGCCGAGCTGGTCGGCCAAGGAAAATTCACCGCCACCCAAGCCGCGGAGATCGCCACCGCCGCCATCGAAGCCACCGCGCGCAATCCCCAGCTCTTCGCCGCTCTGCAAAAAGACCTCGCGAGTATGATCGTCACCACCGTGCAGGAAAACGTGCCCGATACTCCCACGACTCCGTGGGCTGGACGTTTGCTCGTGCCGCTCATCCGCGAAGCCCTCCTCGCCGTGGCCCGCTCCGGTGGTCCCGCAGCAGCCAACCAACCGGTCGCGAAATTCAAAGCGTTACTCGCCGATGTGCTCAGCGGTGGGCTCAAACTCGCCGCCACTGAACTCGGTCGCAGCGTCGATCTCGACGGTATCCCCCCGGTACTCGGTGGACTTATCGTTCACGCCCTCCGTGGTGATCTCAAAAACTTCGCGCCCAACTCCGCCGATTTCGCCACGGTCTTCACGAGCCTCGCCCACGCTCGGACGGATCACACGTCTCCCCGATCATGATAAAATCCCGAGGGTCGGCCCTTGTGGCCGGACCGTTGCCCGGCACGCCCACAAGGGGCGGCCCTACGAAAGACAATTGAGCACCCACTGACCAAAACACTCTGAAAAAAATCCCTCACTGGATGTGATTCATTCAGGCTGATTTTACTCCGCACCCGAAATCCCCCGTCCCATTGCCCCATGAAACCACACCACGCACAAAGTTCCCGCTCTTCTTCCCGTTGGCTCTGGCTGCTCGCCTCGTGCGCACTGCTTCTCAGCGGCTGCATGAGCAACACGGAAGTGAAGAGTATCGTGAATGCATCCAACTACGAGATGCTCCTCGCCGCCGATCCCGCCCTCAGCGTCGCCGGCCTGCAAACCGACCCCGCAGCTGGCCTTAACCCCAAGGTCGACGAAGCCGCCGCCCGCATCGAAAATTTTCTCGCCCAACATCAGGACGATCCGGCGATGGTCAGCGCGCTACGCTTGCGACAGGGCCTCCTGTATTTGAATCACGGTCAGTTTTCGCTCGCGGAAAATGCCTTTGCCGAAATCAAAGCCACCGACCTGCACAGCGCCCGCGACAAGACGCTCTTCGCCGTGCACGCCCAACTGCGGTGATGGAATGAAACCGCCGCCATGAGCCCGGCCGGATTTTTCGCGAGTGAGAAAACCAAAGCCGAAACGGCGATGAGCGCGCTGTTGGCCCAAACCAAAATCAAAGACGTCCCCCTCCCACCCGATCTCCGCGACTACCTGCTCGAAATGCGCGCTTGGATCGGGCTCAAGCTCGGCCTCGCCACCGCTGAAGCCACGGCTTCCCGCGCGATGCTCCAGGAGGCCATCAACCCCTGGGCGGAAACATTCTCCACTGCCGAACTCTCGCTGCTGACCTCCGCCAATTTCAAGGACGTGAAACCCTTCGATCTCGCCACTCGGCGCGTCCTCCGCGCCCGGTCACTCTTGACCACTCTCGCCCGGCAAACCGCCTCCACTCCCAACACCGCTCTCACCTTCAGCCGTCCCGCTTTTCAATACTACTACGACGCGCTGCCGCACTGACCCGTCGTCCATGAATAAAATCGCCATCCACCCCGTCCGAAGAGAAACAGCAAGCCACGTGGCTATTTCGTCGGTGGCTAGCTCGTCTCGCAACGTATGGTTATTTCGTAGGTTGCGAGCTCGTCTCGCAACGTGAGGTTATTTCGTAGGTTGCTAGCTCGTCTCGCAACGTATGGTTATTTCGTAGCTTGCGAGCTCGTCTCGCAACGTGAGGTTATTTCGCCGGTTGCGAGCTCGTCTCGTTCTGCTGGCCAGCAGAATGGCGCGACCGGCGCGCCACCTACCACGGAGAACCCCCTACCCCTTTTTCGGCGTGAGCAATTTCTCCCGGGCGACGAAATACAGGAAAACGCACAGCGCCGTAAACGGAATGAGCGTCAGCAGATCGGCGTTCGGTCCTTCAAACAGGGGATTGTTGGCGGTGGACCACTTCGTCACCGCCGTATCGAAATCGCCCAGCACTCCCGCGAGAAACGCGATGATGATGCCCGCAATCGCGCCGCCCGCGATGTAACCCGAAGCGAGCAATACACCGGGACTCTTGTCGCTCTCCGCCGTGAATTCCTCCTGGCTGAGTTTGGCGTGCGCCGGTTTTTGCCGCAGTTTGCGATCCACCAGCCAGCGAATCATGCCACCAATAAAAATCGGCATGGATGATGACAGTGGGAGATAAACACCGACCGCAAAAGCGAGAGCTGGGATGAATGACAGCTGCAGACAGACCGCGATCATCACCCCGAGCAGCACGAGTTCCCACGGAAGTTTCCGATCCAAAATCCCCTTGATGATATAGGACATCAGCGTGGCTTTCGGTGCATCGAACTTGCGCACGACACTGCCATCCGGTCTTTCGCTGTGGGTGCCGTTGATGCCGGGATCGACGAGCCAGACGGCTGCGCCTTGATCGTTCACGAGATATTTTCCAGCCGGGCCGCCGATCGCATCCGTCTTGTGCCAGGTGCGATAGCTCGCGGCGTCATCACGTGCCTGCGGGCCGCGCAGACTTTCCTTGTGCGTGGAATCGAGCTTGGTCGTATCAGTGCTCAGTCCCGCTGGTGCGATTTGCGCAATCGGAACATAGACGGTGGCGGTATCATTCAGCTTGAGCAAAATCGGCCCGAGCAAAACCGCCGAGCCAAACGCCCCAATGAGAATGGCGTACTGCTGGAGTTTCGGCGTCGAGCCGAGGAGGAAGCCGGTCTTGAGATCCTGCGAGGTTGTCCCGCCGTTCGACGAGGCGATGCACACGATCGCTCCCACTGAAAGCGCGGTGACGTAGTGCGTCCCTCCCGTCCAGCCCACGAGCAAAAAGACCAAGCAGGTAAACAGCAGTGTAGCCACCGTCATGCCCGAGATCGGATTGGAAGTGGACCCGATTTCCCCGGTGAGCCGCGAGGACACCGTTACGAAAAGAAAACCCAGCGCCACGATCAGCAGCGCGCCGAGGAAATTCATGTGGAGGGAAGGGGCGAGCATGATGCCACCGATCAGTACGATGATGCCCACGCCCACAAACTTCATGGACAAATCGCGGTCAGTGCGCGGCACGGCGACGTTTTGATCGGTCCCATCCTGCGAAACTCCCAGATCACGCAGCCCGCCTTTCAAGCCGTGCCAGATGGTCGGCATCGCCTGGATCAGACTGATAATTCCGCCCGCCGCTACCGCGCCCGCACCGATATAGAGAATGTAAGCTCCACGAATCTGACCGGGCCCCATCTCGGATATCGGAATGAGTCCGGGTGCCAGCGGACCGGGCAGCCCTTCCCCGAAAAACTTGATCAGCGGAATCAGCAGCAGATACGACAGCACGCCGCCGGCACACATGATGCCACCGATCCACGGACCAATGATATAGCCCACGCCGATCAGTTCCGGCGAAACTTCTGCGCTGACCGAGCCGGCCTTGAGTGGTGCGCCAAAAACTTTTCCCGTCACTTCCTTCCAACCCTTGAAGGCGACGTTGATCGTTTTGTAGATCAGGCCGATGGCGAAGCCCGTGAAAATCACCCGGGCCCCCGGCGACTTGCCGAGTCCCGCCGCCTCCGCCGCACGCATCTCCGCCTGAGCCGAAGGGGATGCAGCTGCTCGATCTTCAGCGTTGGCTCCTGCTTTTAATACCGCCGCGCACGCCGTACCTTCAGGATATTTCAAGATGCCATGTTCCTTCACAATCAGCGCGCGCCGCAGCGGGATCATCATCAATATGCCGAGCAACCCGCCCATGACGGCCACCATCATGACGCGCGTCAGTTCCAAATCGAAACCGAGAATCAAAATCGCCGGCATCGTTACCCCGATGCCAAAAGCGATGGACTCTCCGGCCGAGCCGGCCGTCTGCGTGATATTGTGTTCGAGGATGGTCGCATCGCGTCCGCCGACCTTCGACCACGCCCGGAACAACGCCAGCGAGATTACCGCCACCGGGATCGAAGCACTGACGGTCAGGCCCACCTTAAGGACGAGATAGAGCGACGAGGCACCGAAAACCATGCCGAGCACGGCGCCGACCAGCACAGCGCGCAGCGTGAACTCAGGGATTATTGTTTCAGCCGCGATGTACGGTTCGAATTTAGGCGGGGTCGGTTGGGCCATAGACCAAGGGGGATGAGGTTACGGTGAGCGTGCGAACTCACCGCTGCGGGGCAATGCCGAATCATAAATGTTTACTGGAGGCGGGGCGCCCTCACCCCGCTGGTTTGAGTATTCGCGACGCGTGGCTTGCGGGGTGAGGGCACCCCGCCTCCAGTAAAAGCACCGCGTTGTCGTGGCACTCCAACGCGGCTATAGAACCGCTTCTTTCCCCGTTCGGGCTACAGCGCTTGGGTAGGTTGCGTGCTTGTCACGCAACGTGGCGCGACTAGCGCACCACCTACCCCACCGCCACCTACCCCAAGGCCACCTACCCCACCGCCACCTACCCCACCGCCACCTACCCCAAGGCCGCCCCGACTCAGCTTCGCTTCTTCGTCGTCTTGCGCGCGGCGATCAGCCGTTTGATCAGCCAGTAGAGCATTTCGAGCCGAGCGACCGGTACCCCCACGGATTTGGCGCGGCGCACGGGTTCGCCCCAGATTTCCTCGAGCTCGATCTGCCGGCCTTCCACAAAATCCTCCAGGCTAGACGGCCGGTAAGTGCCCATCGTGGCTGTGCGCTCAAATTGCAGATCGAGAAATGAGGGCGGGATGACGTGGCCGAATTTGGCCGCCGCTTCCACCACCTCCTCCATCAAACGGCGCGCGAGCTGTTTCAGTCCCTCGTCGGCCAGAATCACATCGGTCGTGATGCCGCCGGCAGCAATAGCCAAGCCATTGAAGGGCGCATTCCAAACCAACTTCTTCCAGCGCATCTCTTCCAGATTGTCGTGCGCTTGGCATTTCACGCCAGCTTTTGAGAATAGCGATACGATGGCGTGCGTGCGTTCGTCGGCAGGTTTGCCGAATTTGCCGATCATCATCAGCCCGGGAAACGCGCAGTCCACAATTCCTGGAGCGGTGCGCGCGCTGCCAATAAAACAAATCGCGCCGCTCACCCGATCCGGTCCGACGACATTAGCTGCCGGTTCTTCGACGCCCAGGCCATTTTGCAAAGTGAGCACCACGGTGTTTTCACGCAGCAACGGCGGCAGCAGCTTGACCAGTTGATCGTTAGAGGTGGCTTTGAGTGCCACGATCACCAGATCGCACGGCCCGATCTCCGTGACCGAACCATAAACCTGAACTTTGCGCAAAGTGATGCGCTCTGTCGGCGTTTTTACTTTGATCCCGCGCGCCATAATCGCGGCCCGACCACTGCGGGCGAGAAGATGGACATCCTCGCCGGATTTGATGAGGCGCGCGCCGTAATAACAGCCGAGGGCGCCGGCTCCGATGATTGCGATACGGGGGTTTGCAGGGAATGATGTTCTCACGCCCGTAAGTCGTCGCAAAAAACCGCGAAGAATTCAACTCTTCGCTCATCTGCTTTATGGCGAGCCCGATGAATTCTTCACACCCCGGGTTTACCTGATCGTCACGCAGGGAATTTCTCCTCTGACGCCAGAGGAGACTTCGCCCGGCGCATTTCCCCCGGCACGTAATTTCACCCGTAAAACAGTAACGCACAAAAACCTCTCCTAATACAGCGTTTTTAAGCACTGGCCCAAAGCGTCTTACAACAAACATCGTTCTGCCCAATTCGGTCAGTAAGGTGTTTATCCCAAGCGTCCTCTGAGTGAATACCCCACTTTACATCAGTGTCGGCACCGACGCATCCATGGACACTCCGACCGCAATTTCATTTAACGAGGGAGAACTCTATCCTTGCCGACAAGTTATTCACACCCTGCCAACCGCCTGTTCAGAGCAAAATATTATCCGTGAGCCGGACCTCGTCCACCCAGTACGAGATCGCGAGCAGATGCTGGCCAAGAATCACCTCGCGAACCGCCTCCATCGTATCTCGATTAACCACCGAAATATAGATCACCCGTAAGCGTCGTTTCTCCGCGAGAACATGCGTCGCCTCTGCCACAATCCGGTCCGCGCTCTTCACGCCGGAGTCGACCATTTCCTTGGCCCGACACAACGCGCGGTAAACCGCCAGCGACTCCTCGCGATGCGAAGGTGAAAGATAATTATTGCGCGCACTCACGGCAAAACCATCCGCATCACGCACCAACGGTCCGACTAAAATTTCCACCGGCAGCGCCAGATCCAGCGCGGCCTTGCGCACCACCGCCACTTGCTGCACGTCCTTATCACCCATCACGAGCACCGCCGGTTGGACGATATTCATCAGTTTCAACCAACACGTCAGCATCCCGCGAAACAGCGCGGTCCGCACCACGCCGCACAGCGGCTTACTCACATAATCCTCCATCAGCTGGGTGGAAAATCCCTTGGGAAACATTTCCTCCACAGTCGGGGTGAATATAACATCCACCTCTTCGCGCTCGGCGAAAACCACATCCGCCGCCGGGTTGCGCGGATATTTGGCGTAATCCTCGCTCGGGCCGAATTGCAGCGGATTCACGAAAGCGGAAACGACCACCGCATCGCCCCGGGCCTTCGCCAGCCGGATCAAACTCGCGTGCCCCGCATGGAGCGAACCCAAGGTCGGCAACAACGCGATTCGCCGGCCGCTGGCGCGCAATTCCGCTGCGGCGGTGCGCATGGCTGTGATGGTCTCGATTTTCTGCATAAAGGGAACGGGCTTGAATATCCACATGCCGTTCACTTTATCAAGTCTCCTCGCATTCGCTCGATCCCCGTGAGTAGCCAGTAGTGAGCATCACCGAACCTCCGTCGGTGCCAAGATCCGCAGCTTTTCAACGCCATGCGAAGAAGAGTTTTAATTCGTGCTCGCCTCCTACCCGCTACTCACTACCCGCTACTCCTACTTTTTCCCCTATGATCCGCATTAACGAAAATTACACGAAACTGAAGGCCTCCTACTTATTCGCCGACATCGCCAAGCGCGTCAGCACCTACGTCACCGCCCATCCCGACCAGCCGGTCATTCGTCTCGGCATCGGCGATGTCACCGAGCCGCTCCCGCCCGTCTGCATCGAGGCAATGCACGCCGCCACCGACGAGATGGCCCAGCGCGCCACCTTTAAAGGCTACGGCCCCGAGCAAGGATACGCGTTCCTCCGCGAAGCTGTCGCCCAACACGATTACACCGCGCGCGGCTGCAAGATCGATGCCGACGAGATTTTCATCTCCGACGGCTCCAAGTGCGATTGCGGCAACATTCAGGAGATTTTCGCCACCGACGTGAAGCTCGCGATCCCTGATCCCGTTTATCCCGTTTACGTCGATACCAATGTCATGGCCGGTCGCACCGGAGCCAACGTCAACGGTCGCTACGAAGGCATCACCTACCTCGATTGCACGCCCGCCAACGGCTACATTCCCGCCGTGCCGTCCGTCGCCACGGAGCTGATCTATCTTTGCTTCCCGAATAATCCCACCGGCGCCGTCGCCACCAAGGCCCAGCTCACCGCATGGGTTGCCTACGCCAAGCAGAACAAAGCCATCATCCTCTTCGACTCCGCCTACGAATCATACATCCGCGATCCGCAGATCCCTCATTCCATCTACGAAATCGAAGGCGCCCGCGACGTCGCGATCGAGTTCCGCAGTTTTTCCAAGACCGCCGGATTCACCGGCACTCGTTGCGCCTACACCGTCGTCCCAAAATCGCTCGTCGCCTACGATGCCGCCGGCCACACCCACGCGCTCCATGCGCTTTGGAATCGCCGCCACACGACCAAGTTCAACGGCGTCGCCTACCCGATCCAGAAAGCCGCCGCCGCGATCTACACCGACGCCGGGAAAAAACAGACCCGCGACCTCATCAACTTCTACCTCGCCAACGCCAAGCTCATCCGCGATGCGATGACGCAGCTCGGTTTCACCTGCATCGGCGGCGATAACGCGCCGTACATTTGGGTAAACACCGGCCGCGACTCCTGGGAATTTTTCGATCTACTCCTGAACAAAGCGCAGGTCGTCTGCACCCCCGGAGCCGGTTTCGGCAAGTGCGGCGAAGGCCACGTCCGCATCAGCGCCTTCAACTCCCGCGAAAACGTCACCACCGCCCTCACCCGCATCGCGGCGGCGCTGCGGTGAAGGCCGCTTTGACAGACCGCCAGCCCGACGTAGTTTCAGCCCATGACCGCCATCGCTGAACGCCTTGACCGCAAGCTGAAGAAATGGCGTCCCACCACGGCCAGGGAAGCACGCAAAGGCGTGACCGAGAGAATCCAGCTGGCAGATCAAGACGCCTTGGATTTGCTCCGCTCACGCAGTCGCGAACAAGAAGTACTGGTCCTCCTTGATGCGCCCCAAGCCCGGTGAAGTCTGGCTCGGTACGGAGCTGACGGGCTGCACTCCGTCAGTCGGCAAGTGAGCGCTTGGCCGCAACGAAACCAACCCTAAAAAGGCAAACTGCAAAGCCTGACCATCCCATGTCAACTCTGTCAGCTTCCCTCTGTCAGCTCGTGGCTCGGGTTTCAGAATTCTCCCGCGCATGCGTGTTTTTGCAGAGATAAAACCCGACCTCCGAGCGGGTTTTGCAGCGTGCGGGTAGCCTCGTTTGAGGGCGCAGCCCGAAAACGGGGCCGCGAGACACCGCGCTTTCACCCGCGGCTCAAACGCGGCAACACTCTGTGGTGAAAAGTTCGGAAGATTGGGATAGGCCGGGATTATTCAGGTGAGTGCCCGCGAAACACTCGAAAGGCGCGAAATCGAAAGGAAATAATTTAGTCACGGGATAACTCGGCTTCATTGAACGGTGATTCATTCCTCTTTCATTTACTCTCTCCCAAGCATTTATTTCGCGTCATTCGCGTGTTTTGCGGACTCCTCCGATTGCATGAAGTCGACGGAGGGTACGGATAAACCCAAGCCGAGGGATTGCTTTCTCCCATCCGTGTTATCCGTGGTGAACACTCTGGGCTGGGGTAGGCCGCGAGACACCGCGCTTTCGCCTGCAGCTCAAACGCGACTACACTCTGGCCAGCCGCGCGCCCGGCTTGTCCGTCGTGACCCTCTGTCAGCTTCGGAGAATGCCAAAATCACCACGAAGCTGATAGAAGGGGTCATGAGTTGACAATTGACAAGCGCTCCGGTCAGCCGCGTTCGCGACGTCTTCAATTGTCACTCTGTCATTGCGTGAAGCCCCGCAGAGCGGGACGCGAAGCAATCCAGTTGGATCGCCACGGCGCGCTTCGCGCCCCTCGCGATGACAAGGGATATAAGCTATTGGCGATTGATATGATCTTTCTCCGCGCTCTCCGCGTCCTCCGCGTTAAAAGCCCAAGTCATATCGAACGTCGCGCAATCGATCGACGTGCGCAGCAGTTGATCGGGATTGCCCCGTAGGTGGCGAGCTTGCCTCGTTTTGCTGGCCAGCAGAATAGCGCGACCAGCGCGCTACCTAGCCCGGAACGATCCGATCAGTCTGTTACGAAAGACTTATAATCCGAATGCCCAAGCACGCGGGTTCGCGTACAAAAATTCAGACTCGCGCAAAAACTTGGCCGAACAACTCAGCGCAGCGCAGGATATAAAAACGAACTCCAAAACTCACACCAGCGCCGCTGGCGAACCGTCATGCACCCAATAACGGGTCACCACGAGGTGATCGCGTTTGAGTTCGTAGCCCCACTCGGTGTCCTTGATCCGAATCTCACGGACGAGCCCGCCTTTGAGCGTGGAATCGCTCACGGCTTGCTGCCACTCGCGCAAGGCTTCCGCCTTGGCGGTTTCGAAGGCCTGTTCGACGTCGGCGAAGTCGCCGCAGCTTTTGACCTGCTGAGTGAGCTTTCCATCAGCAGAATGTTGCAGAGCAAAACGCAGAACTGAGAATCCGGTCTTCATGGGCGATTAGGTAATTAGAATTATCACCTAGCCGGAAACATGCCACTCACCCAGTGCTCGGCAATGTATTTCACAAGACTTGCATCATTTTTTCTCAGAGAGCCTCAACACTAGCCGATCGGCTAGTTCGCCGACGGCTTCACTGAGCAAGGTAACCAAGTTGCCGTGGTTCTTCCCGTCCCATGTGCGTGGGGTCGCCGTGAACGAGCCTCGCAACTCGACCGGACTACCGGTGCCACCGGTAATAATTAAATAAGTAGCCACCAACTGGACGCTGTTGCCCACCGAACGGTCGAGCTCGCATCGCTGCACCTGCACGCTCACCACCGCATCGCTGGAAATGGCCGCGAGCCGGTTGCGCAAGGTTTGGGTGATGCCGTCCGCGAGGGATTCGGCCCAGATGACATCGTCGAGATAGATCACTTCGTTCTCCGCGACGCGCACGGCCATGGTACGATTTCGCAAATGACCAGCCACCTGGACGGGTTGCACGCGAGCACCATCGGACACGGCAGGGGTGACCGTGGGACCAGCGAGCGTGAAGTGGCGGACCGTTTCGGCCTGAGGCTGCGGCAGCACGTTACAGGCACCGAGGAGTGCGCAAAATACCAACAACAACGGCAGCCTCATTGGTGATATAATTGTGGTCATGAGAAAATCCGGTTCGCTCGTCGTTTGGGTTACTCCGCCTTTTTCTTTCCAATCAGCAAGGAGTTCGGGTTGCGCTGGAGCGCGTCGGTCAAGCGCTCGAGCGAGGCGGCGGCATCGGCGACCTGTCGCAGGGATTGGGTGAGTTCATCCCCCACATTACCCTGCGCCGCCACGAAACGCCGCGTCGTATCGGCGGCCGCGTTGAGGGATTGCAGTGCGACCTGCGCATCCGCGAGGGTGCGCTTCAAATCCTCGCTCACGGGATCGACCTGGGCATCCAATTTGGCGATGGCCGCGTGCGTGGCGTTGATCGTGTGGTTGAGATTCGCAAAAACCTGCTTCGCCTCGGGCGATTCGACGAAAGCCGTCACGGCCCCCGCCGCATGACTCATGCGTTCCGCCAATCCCTTCATATCGAGCTCGGAAAATTTCTGATTGGCGGTGGCCAGCAACACCCGCAGATCCTTCGAGAGCGCCGCGAAGTCCACCTGCTTAATATTGGCGACGATCTCGATGATGCTTTGCTGCACCTCCGCGATCGGCGAGGGGATGGCGGGAATCACCGGCAGACTGTTCAATCCGGGGCTCCGGCCCACGGGATATTTATCCGGTTCGACAAACACCAGCTCCACAAACAGCAAACCGGTGATGCCCGTAAACTGCAATTTTGCCCGCAAGCCCCGGTCGATCATCCCGCGCAGCTCCTCCGGCTTCGTCAGGTCGATGGTCGCGCCGGCTGGATCGGTCAGCACGTTGCGGTTGAGTTCGCAGACGGTCTGCACGAGTGCCCGGCGAGTATTGCTGTCGAAGCTCACGCTGTTGATCGCCGCCACGCGCCCGATGCGTACACCGTAAAATTTAATCGGCGCACCCGGCTCCAAGCCGCTCACTGATTCATCGAAATACACTATGAATCGCGAAGGCTTGGAAAAGAAATTCGTGCCGCCGAACGACAGAAACAGCACCACGAAGAGCGCCAAGGCTCCCAGGATAAACATGCCGACGGCGACAGGACTGATTTTGGTTTTCACGCGTTCCGACCTCCACCTTGTGCAACCGGCTCGCCACGTCTATTCAAAAAGTCCCGCACCCGCAGATCTTCGCTGTGATCGCGCAGCAAACGCGGATCGCCGTCGGCGATGACCCCGCGCTTCGTGCGATCAAGCATGATCACCCGATCAGCGATGCCGTGGATGCTCGCTAGCTCGTGGGAGACGATCACAATCGTCGTGCCCAGCGTCTCGCGGATCTGCAGTACCAACTCATCCAATTGCAACGACGTAACCGGATCCAATCCCGCGCCCGGCTCGTCGAAAAACACAATGGAAGGATCGAGCGCCAGAGCGCGCGCGAGACCAGCGCGCTTTTTCATCCCGCCGCTCAACTCCGACGGGAAATAATCCTCGTAGCCGGACAGGCCCACCTGCGCGAGCTTCAGCGCCACGATGGCCTCGCGCTCCTTGCGGGTGATGTCCGTATGCAGTTCCAGCGGCAAGGCCACGTTTTCACCCACCGTCATCGAGCTCCAGAGCGCCCCGCTCTGATAAAGCACGCCAAAGGAACGCAGCAGCGCCTTGTACTCCTTCGCGGTGGCATGGGTGAAATCACGCCCGGCAAACCGCACCGTCCCCGCCGTCGGCGCCTGCAAGCCGATCAGGTGTCGCAACAGCGTGCTCTTCCCGCAACCGCTGCCGCCGATGATGAATAAAATCTCCCCGCTCTTCACGCTGAACGACACCTGCTCCAGCACCACCCGGTCACCATAGCGGCATTCCAACCCTTCCACCGCGATGGCCGGAATACAATTTTCGGGAACGTTGGCCGTGGGTGCACTCATCGGTTCATCACCAGCCGAGAATGTTGAAGATCACCGCAAAGATCGAATCAGACACGATGATGAGCAAAATGCTGGTCACCACCGCCCGGGTCGCCGCCACCCCGACGCCCACGGCACTCCGGTCCGCCTGCAGCCCGCGCCAGCACCCCGCCAAGCCGATGAGCAGCCCGAATACCGCCGCCTTAATCAAACCGGTATTGATATCTGAAAGATCCACGATCGTCTGCGTCTCGGCCCAATATAGGCTCGGCGGTATATTCAAAGGCGGCAGCGCCGCAATCGTCATCCCACCCAGCAACCCCATGCAATTCGAGTACAGCGTGAGAAAAGGCATCATGCAAAACAGGGCCACAATTCGCGGCATCACCAGAAAATCGATCGGCGAAACTCCGAGCGTGGACAGCGCGTCGATCTCTTCATTCGCTTTCATGTTTCCCAGCGTCGCCGCAAAAGCCGCGCCCGTCCGCCCGGCCAGCACAATAGCCGCCATCATCGGCCCCATCTCGCGCGTCACCGCCAGCCCCACCATATCAGCCACCCAAATATCGCCGCCATACTGCCGGACCACGATCGACCCCGTGTAGGCCAGCGTGATGCCGACCAAATAACTGATCAGCCCGACGATCGGCAACGCCATCGCCCCGCATTGCTGCATTTCACTCAGACAATCCCGCCAGCGAAACTGCGCCTGCCCGCGAAAAAAACGTCCGATACCGTAAGCGCATTCGCCCACCAATCGGGACAAGTCCTTGATCTCTCCCCAGAAGGCAAACGTCACCAATCCCACCGCGTTGAATAGACCGGGTACTGCCGGTTTTTGTTCGGCAGGTTTCGCCGGTTTTTGCGCCAGCAAGGCCGTCAACTTGGTCACTCCCTCGGGTAATCCGACACTCTCGACGGTTACGCCGTGCAACTCCGCCCATAGCCCCGCTTCGCGCAAAAACAAGGCGAGCGAACTGTCCCACGCCCCCAAGCCATCGGCCACCAAGCGTAAACGCGCGGGCTTCGGTTCTTGCACAAAAGAATTCCACGCCGGCCGTGGTTCCGTAATCCGCCACTCGCCCCCGAGACGTACCACCAGCGCATCGCCCTGCAAGGCGGCCTGGACACGGGCGGAGGACGGGGGTTCGCTCATCGGGGTTACCTTCGCCCTTCTCCCGCGCGGGCACCAGAGAAATTTTTCAGCCTCGTGACCGTAGCCGCATTTGAGGGCCAGCCCGAAAATGGGGCCGGGCCATCACCACGCATTAGTCGCAGGCGAAAACACGGAGAGTTTCCCGAATCCACAAAACCCAAATTTTATACGCGGAGGACGCGGAGAGCGCGGAGGAGAAACCAAGCCTCCTTGCTCCGCGTCCTCCACGCCCTCCGCGTTAAATTTCTGCAGAAGACACTCGCTTCAGTTTTTGTAGCCGCATTTGAAGGCGCAGCCCGAAAATGGAGCCCCGAGGGCAGATGAAGCCAATCGAACCCAAGCACCACACTTTATCAGGCAGCGCTCAGTCTTTCAGCGGCGACCAAGGAGCCGACGTGGTCGGTTTTTTCCGCGCCCGCTCCACCTGCAAATGCAACGCGTGGAGTGACACGAAAATATCCCGCAGAAATTCAACCAACGAGGCGATGAGCAGACAAATGCTGCCACCAAACAAACTCAGGATCAGCACCTGCAATTTCCAGCCAAAGATGGCCGACGCAAAGATTGTCACCACCAACAAACACGACACCAGCATGCTCAGACCATTATTCGTCACCGCCCGCCGGATGAGCAGCGCGCGCCGCCACATGATTTCCAACTGGTCCTCCAGATGCTTTCGTTCTTCGGCCGAAGCCGCTGGAATCGCTTCGGCCACCCGCCGGGTGCGATCCACGATCCGCGCCATCCGATTGGTCAAAGTGATCATCAGCGCCCCCATGCCGGAAATCAAAATCACGGGAGTTATCGCCAACTGAATAATCGGCAGGAGCGAGGAAAGAGAATCCATACCCGCAAACTTAGCTCAGGCCAGGCTTCGCGCAATCCCAGGTTAACGGATTTCGCTTTGACCGGACTGGAGCCGCGCCGCCCCCGGCGCGGAG
This sequence comes from Opitutales bacterium, assembly GCA_038206205.1. GTDB lineage: Bacteria > Verrucomicrobiota > Verrucomicrobiia > Opitutales > Opitutaceae > Didemnitutus. The sequence goes on along the minus strand of JBBRBC010000002.1, from coordinate 136,301 downwards.
AGGCATTAAGCGGAGGAAGCCCTGCGTCACCCAGTGTTGCCCAGAAAAAATGATTCCATTCCTTATCCAACCACCCGGGATTTTTTCTCGCCCCGCCCCACTCCGTTGGGCGATTCTCACCGCTTCGCCATGCGCTATACCACCGTACTCTTCGACCTCGACGGCACCTTGATCGACCATTTTCAAGCCATCCATCGCTGCCACGCCTATGCGATGCGCCAGATCGGCCTGACCGAACCCACGCTCCTCCAAACCCGCGCCGCCGTCGGCGGCGGACTCGATGAAGCCATCGCCCGCCTCGCTGGCGCGGAAAATGTACCACGGATCCTGCCCCACTTTCTCGCTCACTGGAAAGCCACCCACCTCGATGATGTCATCCTGCTACCCGGAGCGCTGGAACTCGTGTCTGCGCTCAATCAAGTCGGCGCATCCTGTGCCGTCCTCACCAACAAGCGCGGCTACGCCGCCCGTGAAGTAGGTGACCACCTCGCCTTGACCCCGCAGCTCAAGGGAATTTTTGGCGTGGGCGATACGCCTTGGCTCAAGCCCGATCCCCAATTCACCCAGCACGCCCTCACCCAACTCAACGCCCACGCCACGAGCACCCTGCTCGTCGGCGATTCGCCTTTCGACGTGCAGACCGCCCTCAACGCCGGCCTCGATTTCATCGGCGTCACCACCGGCACCCATTCCGCCGAGGAATTGAAAGCTGCGGGCGCGACGCAGGTCGTCTCCGACCTGACCGCCGTGCAACGCGCGCTGTTGGGGCAGGAGCCTGCTTATGGATGATTACGTTTAGTAGTGGAGGTTTGATTACTTTGGTAGGGGAGTCGTCCCTGACGAGCCGATGGGAAACGGCTCATTCGGAAAATTCGCCCTACCCACGAGCCGGCTCTTCTTTTGGTAATTCTCAATAAGGGCAGTCACTCAGCTAGCCCAGCAATTCAACGCCACCGCCACGGCCGCCAGCACCGCCTGCACATAGAGAATTTTGCGGCCAACCGTGGCTGCGCCAAATACGCCGGCGATGATCACACAGCCGAGAAAGAATAATTTGATCGCGTGCCCCTCGGCTCCGAGCACGAGCCCCCCAAACCAATCCCGCCGCGAGAAATCCGTTATACAACCCTTGATTGGCTGCGAGCGTCTTGGTCGCCTCCGCATTTTCCAGCGATAACTGAAACACGCGTCGTCCATACGGTTTCGTCCAGAGAAACATTTCCAGTACGAGAAAGTAGAAATGCAGCAAGGCCACCAGCGCAGTCACGATCAAAGCAGCGAAGTTCATGGCCGCAGCGTGCCGCACCGCGTTCCCGCAACAAACCTGGAGTGCCAACCTCAGCCAAGCCGCCCAAAGGTATTTCCCAATTAACGGAGAGGTCTATCCGGCGCAGAAACATTTAACTATAAAGCAGAATATGCGTGAACCCGGACAATCCGTGAGCAGGCGGATCCGATCTTATGGTATAGCCTTCTCAGCGTCTCCTCATGAACGCCTCTATCTCACTCCTGATCGTCGGTTTTCTGGTTTTCAGCACCCTTGCCATCGGCGCTTTGGTCTGGGCTCTCACGCACACGGCTGAGGGTTGCCAGGATGAGACGGGCTTCCATCTTGATCCACCAGCGAACTGACAAGTCTGAGGAGGATCGCACCTTCACCGCCATAGCATAGACGAAACCCAGCAGGTAGGGATGAAGGCATTCTCAACGAGAACGCGGCCGTCAAACACTGAGAGTCGTAAGCTTGGACCATACCGGAAATCCAGCTCTCCGTCACCGCATCACGTATTCCAGCGCTGATGATCGGCTCTCCACCCTGGACCACTTCGTTCCCGCGCATAATATCTCCAGCCAATAGTGTTCGCCAGCGAGGCGAAGTCCTGCCCCTCTGGGCCCATTCCTCCTGATCCACACTCTGATATACCTGCCTGCGTCGGCTGCGCCCGTTGCTGCCACCTGCTCGTCGAACTGAAAGCCGACGTGGACTTTGTCCCCGAGAAATTCGTGGCGGAGTATAACGGCGCTCGCTTCATGGACCAAACCAGCGATGGCGCGTGCGTCGCCTTGGATCCGGTGACGCGCGGTTGCACCATCTACGAGGATCGCCCGTGGGTTTGCCGCAAATTTGACCGGGGTGGCGCGCTCTGCCGCAAGATTCTGATCGGCCCCGCCGCACTCCGCGCCCACACTACCCACCCCGCTACACCTGCGAAACCATGAAAGTTAAATCCGCCATCTTCAACGTCAGCTCCCCCGACCTGAAATCCTGCCCCATTCTCGCAATGCCGGAAATCGCCTTCATCGGCCGCTCCAACGTCGGCAAATCCTCGCTGATCAATCTTCTCACCGAGCGCAACGATCTCGCCAAGGTTTCCGATCAACCCGGCAAGACCAAGCTGATCAATTTTTTCACGATCAACAACAACTGGTCGCTCGTGGACTTGCCCGGCTACGGTTACGCCAAGGTTTCCCAGCAACAGCGCTTCGACTTCAACAAGGCGGTGAGCGATTACATCGAGAAACGCAAATTCCTGCGCCATGTCTTTGTCCTGATCGACTCCCGTCTCCCTCCGCAGATCATCGACCTCGCCTTCGTTCAATGGATGGAAAGCTGCAACGTGTCCTTCAGTTTGATCTTCACAAAAATCGACAAGGAGTCGCCCAACCGCGTGAGCAACCACATCGCCCTCTTCAAGCAGCACCTCGGGGAAAACAAAATCGCCGTGCCGGAAATTTTGACCAGCTCGATCAAAACCAAACACGGCCGTTCCCAGATTCTGACGCAGATCGAGGGCTTGTTGAAGACGGCGCCGCGAGCGGAATAATTCGGCCATACGAGTATCATGCGCCAGTAGATTGGCCGGTGCCTTAAGGTGGAACCCGGCATCCGGACGGATTGATCGCGAGCATGTGAGGAAGAAACGCGCCCGGAGGTCGCGTTCCACCTCAATCACCTTTCCCCTCCCTCACACCTTCGCCAGCGCCAGCTCCAAGTCGCTCTGCAGATCCGCGAAATCCTCGATACCAATCGAGAGCCGCACATAGTCAGCCGAGACGCCCGACGCTTTTTGTTCGGCCTCGTTGAGCTGGCTGTGCGTCGTGCTCGCCGGATGAATCGCGAGAGACTTGGCATCACCGATATTGGCGAGATGCGAGAAAAGTTTGAGCGATTCAATGAACTTGCGCCCGCCTTCGTAGCCGCCCTTCACGCCAAAACCGACCAAGCCGCCAAAGCCACCGCTCAGATATTTTTTCGCCGCCTCATGGCTCGCACACGTCTTGAGCCCGGGATAATTGACCCAAGCCACCTTGGATTGCGCCGCGAGAAATTCCGCCGTCTTCAGGGCATTCGCGCAGGTGCGCTCCATGCGCAGATGGAGCGTTTCCAAGCCTTGCAGGCCCGTCCAGGAATTGAACGGCGAGATGCAACCGCCCATGTCGCGGAGCAACTGGAGACGCATTTTCAAAATGTACGCGACGTTCGCCCCGCCGGCGGGAGCGAAGCTCTTGAATGCGTCCCAATGCACGAGCCCGTGATAGCTGGCGTCGGGCGTGGTGAAACCGGGAAAGCGGCCGTTGCCCCAATCGAAATTCCCTCCGTCCACCACCATGCCGCCAATCGACGTGCCATGCCCGCCGATATATTTCGTGGTCGAGTGCACGACGACATTGGCGCCCCACTCGAACGGACGGTTCAGATACGGCGAGAGACAAGTATTGTCGATGATCAGCGGGACGCCGGCCTCCTTCGCGATTTTGCCCACTTCCTCAAAGGGGAAAATATTAAGCGCGGGATTACCGAGACCCTCGCCGTAAAACGCCTTGGTGTTCGGTCGCAGAGCCCGCCGAAAACTCTCCGGGTCCTGCGCATCGACGAACGATACTTCGAGACCGAGTTTCGGCAGCGTGTGGTGGAAAAGATTGTAGGTGCCACCGTAGAGTTGAGCGACGGAAACAATATGATCGCCCGCGCCGGCAATATTTAAAATGGCATCAGTAATCGCGGCCTGACCCGACGCATGCGCCAGCCCGCCACTGCCGCCTTCGAGCGCGGCCATCCGTTGCTCAAAGACATCCGTCGTCGGATTCATGATGCGCGTGTAGATGTAGCCGAGTTCCTTCAGCGCAAAAAGATTCGCCGCGTGCGTCGTATCGCGGAAGACGTAGCTCGATGTCTGGTAGAGTGGCACCGCGCGTGAGCCGGTGGCGGGGTCTGGCGTTTGGCCAGCGTGCAGGGCTTTGGTTCCGAATCCTTGTGAGCTCATAGGGTAAAACGTTGAGGGGTTGAACTGTGCCGGAAGACTCCTTGCACAAAGCCCGGATTCCCCCGGCGCAACAAGCCGGAAATTGCCCGCTCCAGCGGTCGTTATTATTATTTGCCGACGTGACCCGAACAAACACACTCCGACTCAACCGCGATGAAAAAGCCCACCAAAGACGAGCTCAAACAGCGTTGCACCCGCAAGCGCCGTTATCGCACCCAAGGCGATGCGCTCGATGCCGCCATGCTCGCCGGGATGGAACGCCAGCGCACCGCTTACCAGTGTCAATTGTGCGGTCACTGGCACTTGGCCAGCAGCGGATAAAAACAGCAGGCCGTCTTTAATACTCCTTCATCTGAACCGCAAAGCTCTCGACGGCTTTGGTCTCATCGCCGTCGCCTTTTACGAGTGAGAGAAAAACTGTAAAGACATAGGGAGGATAAACAAATCGGTTCCCGACCAAAGCATCGGTGCCCACGGGATTCAAGACGGACCGATAATCGCCCACGTCACGCGTATTGGGCCAGCGCGCCGTCGCGCGGTCGACATCGATCGCCATGGGCTTTTTCTTTTCGTCGTAGAAAGTGAGTTTGAAATTCCCGCCCACCACCTCGAGACCGAGAAAGGTACCATTGGCCCGGTTGAGGGTGATACCTAGAATTTTCGGCTCCTCCTCTTTTTTCACCACGACCTTGGCCTTCGATCCCGGTTTTGCGGGAGTCGTAACTGTGGTCGGTTTGCCCGGGGTCACCGCGGCAGCCGGTTTGGCGGGCGTAACCACCGGCTTCGTTTCAGCGCAGAGAACAGTCGCCCCGGTCAGCAGGCAGATCACGGCAAGGAGTGATTTCATGCGCCGGAACATACGTGAGAATCGAAGCGGGGCAAGCCCGGGTTCGCGCCCCCAACCGAAGCCCCGGTTTTTTCGCGTGGATTTGACGAGGGATTTACTTGGCGTCGCTGGCTTGTGGATTTTGTAGGGCTGTCGCTTGCGGCAGCCCTCGCCCGTTATTGATACATGGATCGACCGTAGGTTGCGCGCTGGCCTCGTTCTGCTGGCCAGCAGAATAGCGCGGCCAGCACGCTACGAACCATAGCGCAAACGCCCGGTCTATGCGCGATCCTTCATCAGCTTCGCCCGCAAGCCCTGCCAGCGCGCCAAGCGCTCGGCGATCTTCACTTCCCAACCGGCCGTCTTTGGCGTGTAGAGCGGCAACGGTTTCTCAAGATACGCTTCACCCGAAATGTTTTCCGGAAAATCGTGGGCGTAGCGGTAACCTTTGCCATGGCCCATGCGCTTGCTGGCTTGGCCGCCTTTATCGCGCATCGTGATGGGCACCGGCTGCACCGGTTGCTCCTTGAGCGCCCGATGCGCCTCGGCCAACGCCAGCGTGGCCGAGTTGCTCTTCGGCGCCGTGGCGATATACAGCGTGGCGTGCGCGAGCGTCAGCTCGGCTTCAGGCATCCCGATGAAATCACACGCATGATGCGCCGCCACCGTGAGCGGCAACGCCTGCGGATCAGCCAGCCCCACATCTTCGCTCGCCAAAATCACCAGCCGCCGCGCGATGAAACGTGGGTCTTCCCCACCCGCCAGCATCTTGGCCAACCAATACATCGCCGCATCCGGATCGCTGCCGCGACAGCTTTTGATGAACGCCGAGATCGTATCGTAATGCTCATCCTCGTCGGCGTCGTAGCGGATGCGCCGTTCGCGCGCGAAGAGTTCCAGCTCACCCGCCGTGATCGGCGCTTTCGCCGGCAGGGAAAGCGCGATGACTTCAAGCGCATTGAGCGCCCGGCGCAAATCGCCATCGCACAACACCGCCAGATCCGTGAGCACTTTGTCATCCGCCGTGTGTCCGCGTGCGCCCAGTCCACGCTCGACCTCGAGCAGCGCCGTGCGCAACACACCCGCCACCGCCGCCGTCGGCAACGGCTCCAACCTGAACAGATGACTGCGGCTTAACAGCGGTGGATTGACGTAGAATCCGGGATTATGCGTCGTCGCGCCGATCAACCGGACATTCCCTTCCTCGACGTCGGGCAGGAGCAAATCCTGTTGGGACTTATTAAAACGATGCAGTTCGTCGATGAACAGAATCGTGCCGGCATCGGGCTTGCGTCGCGCCGCAGTGAGAATCTCACGCAGCTCGGCCACGTTGCTCATCACCGCATTCACGCGGACAAACCGGCTCTTCGTTTCCCGCGCGATCACCTCGGCGATACTCGTCTTGCCGCAACCCGGCGGCCCGTAAAACAACAAACTGCCAAAGCGATTGGTGGTGATGAGCTGCGGCAGCAAATTGCCGGCCTTCAAAATATGTTCCTGCCCGCAAATCTCCGCCAAGCACCGCGGTCGCATCCGGGCGGCGAGCGGCTGGTTTTTCCGCACGACCTCCGGCAGCAACGCCCCCGCAGCCGGTGAAGTGGGTTCTTCACTGAAGAGAGAGGGTTGGTCGTCGTCGTGAGCCATGGAGAAAAATGACTGTGCGAGAGAATGAGCGCGAAACAAGTTTGAACACCGCGAGCATTTCACTTCACTCGCCCACGCTGATAGCTCCGGGCCAGGAGCCGTCGTGCCAATTCATGCCTAACCCCGGTCCATCGTTACGGGCCCCTGTGCTGTGGTTGCTCGTGCCTTTCATGGCCGGCATCGCCGTGGCGGATGGCCGACCCACGACATCGGGGTTTGCGATAATTATTTTAGTCGGCCTCTCGGCCGGACTCGGCCTAGTCGGCTCATGGCTGGCTGGCCGAACCGGTAGGACCAGCTGCTGGCTTTGGCCGTGGGCGATGATCGGCGCAGGCACACTGGCGGGCTTCGTCGCGCTGCACGTTCGTTCCCCGCGTCTCGCCGGGCCGGAAGCCGCTCCCCGGGAAGTCGTGGTCGAGCTCGAAGCTGATCAATTTTTCACGCCCGCGCCCGGTCGCAAAACACTCAGCGGCCTGGGCCGGATCGTCGCCACTGACCGTCATCTCACCACCCTGATCGGGCAGCGCGTGTATTTCTCCGCGATCAAGAAAATCAGTGTTTCACCGGCTCGCGCCGGTCGTTACCAAGTGCGCGGGGTGTTGCAACCGCTCGCCAGCATCGGCACCAAAAACACAGATACGGAAACCATCGCCGGCTTTCAGCGTTACCTCGAGAGCGCCGGCATCCGGCTCACGCTCAATCGCGCGCAGGTCATCCGCGAAGTGCGCGCACCGGGCCGCTTCCGGCAATGGTGCGCGCGCACCGAGAACCGGCTGGAAACGATCCTGCGCCACGGCATCGAGCGCCAACCCGCGGCGACCTCGCTCTACCTCGGTATGTTGCTCGGCGAAAAAGCCGCGCTCAGTGCGGAACAGCAAAACGCCTTCATGCGCAGCGGCACGTTCCATATTTTTTCCATCAGCGGACTCCATGTCGGCGTGATCGCCTCCGCGATTCTCGCCCTGCTGCAACTGCTCCGGCTGTCGCGCCGCATCGCCACGATCATCGGCCTGACCATTCTCTGGCTCTACGTGCAAATAACCGGAGCCAGCGTGCCGGCCGAACGCGCTTTCCTGATGATCGCGTTTTTATTCGGCTCGCGACTCTTCCGCCTCCCGGCGAATTCCCTCGCCGCGCTCACCGCCGCGGCGTTCCTCACGCTCTGGCTCGACCCCCAACAACTCTTCAGTGCCGGCTTCCAGATGTCGTACGCCGTGGTGACCGCGCTGATCGTCATGAGCGCGCCGCTGGCCGAACGCTGGCAAGCCAACTGGCAACCCTGGCGCGATCTGCCCGAAGCCGACTGGGGTTGGCCGCGCCATTGGGCGGCCGGACTCGGACGCAAAATCATCGGAGCCTGGGCCGCGACGTGGGTCGCCTTGATCGCCAGTATTCCTTCGAGCATCGGCTATTTTCGTTTGTGCTCTCCCGGTGCGTTGCTGGCCAATCTCCTGATCATCCCGCTCTCTTCGCTCGCGATCATCGCCGGCTTCGCTTCGTTGGTGGGCGGCTTGGGCGGTCTCACGGGGGTCAGCCTGGTTTTCAATCACGCGGCCGTCGTTATCATTCTGACGATGGACTGGCTCGTCCTCCACGGCACGGAACTGCCGGGCATTTATTTCGTGGCGCAATTTACCGCCTCGTGGATCGCGCCGGTGGCGCTCGTGCTGCTGCTGGCGGTGATCGCCACCGGCTCCAGCCTGCACTGGCCCCGCCGCTGGGGCGCCACCTGGTGGCCGGCATTGACGGTGATGCTGATCCTGTTTTTCGGCGTGAAATTTGGGTGAGGAAACTGCGGCTTCGTCGTTATCTTGCAGTGGGTGGGCGTCGGTTGCCACACCGACGCTCATTATCGCCGGGGTGGAAACCGGCGACCACCTTAAGACCAAGAGCCCCCATGATTTTCCGTGTCTTCCGTATTTTCCGTGGTTTAACTCCGGCCCATGAAAAGCGCCTACGAACTCGCCATGGAACGCCTCGCCAAATCCGACCCGGACGCCAGCCGCCCGCTGAGCGCTGAGCAGAAGAAACGTCTGGCGGAGATTGACCGCGTTTATCAGGGCAAAATAGCCGAGCGGGAAATCTTCCTGAAACAACAACTCAATACCGAGCTGGCCGCCCAGAAATTCGCCGAAGCCGACAAAGTCCGCCAGCAGATGGCCCAGGAGAAAACCCGGCTGGAAGAGGAACGCGACGAAGAGAAAGAACGCGTGCGCCGCGGGAAGTAGGCGGATGGGCCCAGGTAGGCGTCGGTTGCCACACCGACGCTTCGTATCGCCGGTATGGAAATCGGCGACCACCTTCAATCGCTTTGAGCCTTTTGTAGGGCCGGCGCTTGTCGCCGTGCCGTCGTCACCGAATTCGGCACGGCCACAAGGGCCGGCCCTACAGTCCGATTTCACTACGTAATGATATAAACAGGCTTCTACTTCCCCGTCCGTCTCAACTCCCGCCTCAGTACCGAAATTCGAATTCGGCGACCAACAAGTGGTGATCAGACGAGGGGGTGGGTTTCACTTGATGACTCAGACAATGCAGTTGCTGGTTGAAAAAAATATGATCGAGAACGTAGGGCCGGCGACGCCAAGTGGGTTCGGTTGACTGCACGGTGGTGCAGCCAATGTCGGCAAACTGCCGGACCAGTGATACGTGATCACTGACATTAAAATCACCTCCAATCAAAGCCGGACCGGCTTGCCGGCGCATCAACTCAGCCACTTGTTGACGCTGGGCGGAATGCGTTTCGCTGCTGGAATTCAACATGAAGAACGCCAGCAAATGGGTATTCATCACGCGCAGTTCGCGTTCATTGACGGTCGTGGTCGCACTGATCAGCACCCGGTCGGTCGGGGTGGTTTTCTTTGCCCGAAACACAAACTCCACCGAGGGCGACGGCACATCGATGATCACTTGTTCCCGCAAAATCGTCTTGGAATAAATCGCGAGCCCAATGCCAAACGGCAGTTCGCGTTCATCCGTCTTGGGAAAAGCACTGAAGCCATCATAGCCATGGAGCGCCTGTTTGATCCTCAGGTAATTTGGCGGCAGCAGCGGCTGCGTCCAGCCGGGGGTGGCTCGCTCCAATTCCTGCAGTAAAATGATGTCCGCATTGTGGGAGACAATTTCAGCGATCGTCTGCTCGACATCTATCGGTGCCCTATCCGGATCGGTCTCCCGCCAAGTCTGGCCAAACTGCATATTAAACTGGAGGACCTTAAAACTCATGGGCGATCAGACCAATAAAAGGCGATCCGCTGGCTATAGTTCATCCACAAGTTCATCGGCAATTTCAGCGTTCAGTTTAGCACGCCCAATTGCGGCGTGGCGAAGTTCTGAAGGAAATGCACTCACGCCACGAGGGCGCGGCAAGCCTATTCTGGCTCGGCCGTACCTTCGACCACCCAGTCTTTCGCCTCGGGCACCTGCGCGTTAAACTCCCGCAGCGCCGCACTGAGATGCTCGGCGTAGCGGAAATGCGCGCCCATACCCGTGCGCAACTCGGCTTCGTAGATAAATTTGTCCGCGTGCGTGCTGTGTTCAAACGGCGTCTGCGCCCCGAGCAACAGCGAGTAAACGTACGCACCCGAACCACGCGACATCAGCTCACGCGTCAGCGCGGCCTGCTCGTCGAGCAACGCTTGATGCGAAGCATGGGCGATTTCCGGTGGCAGATAAAAACCCGCCTGAATCATCGGCGTGTAACGGTGGCCGGTGCGGTGCCGGTTCAGATCGCGCAGCTCGGCGACCGCCATGTTGTTCCAGGCAAAAGCCACCCGCATGCGCCGCGTCCCTGTGCCTTGATAACCGTAACGATTGGCGCGGTGCTTCAGCGCCTCAGCCATCGACTGCTCTTCGCACAACCACGGTGGAGTGTCGCGTTCGACCTTCACCCACACTTGATCAGCCAAGGGCGCGGTCGAAAGCCGGGCCAGGCCGAGTCGCAAGCTGGTGGTGAGCTCCTGCTCCGCCTGCGCCTGAAAGGATTTCTCCGCCACGCTGTGCTTCATGAGACGCGGGGAAATCTTGATCAATTCTTCGCGAATCAATTTCGCCGCCGCCCGCGCCTCGGGTTGCGGGAGCGAGTCGAGGTGCTTCACCGTGGTAGCCCACATGCGCGAACTCTGGACGAGCCCGAGATTGGTGCGCGTGGCCAGCGGGATGAAATAACGTGCGCGATCGAGTGCGTAGTTTTTGCGGATGCGATTCACGACGGCGGGCTTCGCATTGGCCGGCACCCGGATAAGTTCCGGCCGGTCCTGACCGAGCTGATCGAGCCGGGCGTACTCAGCCGAATAGGCCGCAAAAGATTTCGCCATCAACGCCGACCAACGGGGCGCGAGATCGGCGGGAATCCCGAGTTCCTCCGCCGTCGGCAGATTGGTCGGTGCCATCGTGATATAGCGCGTGCTGGATTCCTGGCCGTCAGCCATCTGGGCGAGTTCAAAAACTTTATAGGCGAGCCACATCGAGACGTCGTCGAGGGCAATCGCGAGTCCGCCGGTCAGCCCGCCGATGGAAGCATGGCCGTAGTCGACGAACTTCAGGATGCGGTCGATGGATTCGTCGGGGTTGGCGATATCGACCTTCTCGAGGATCTTGTGGATGCCCTCGTTGCTGCGCGAGTAACGCGCCAAGACGGAAGCGAGCAACTCAGGCGTTACTTTGGGCAAATCCGCCGCACTGGGCGGCGGCACAATGGCGAGTCCGGTTACCTTCATGAAGCCAAACTCGAAACACTTTCCCCGACCGGGGCGAAGAAATAAACGCGGTGACTGGAGAAATATTGAGGAGGTCGATCAAAACATCTCCACCGAAAGTGGGGGCTGTTCAGGCCGCAGCCTGATGTTCTATTTTCAATCTCCCTTCAAACCCAGACATTATTGAGGATCGCGCAATAGACTGACGCGCCGATGGCGACGCGTCTCCAATCGGAAACGCCCACTCCCGGATGAATGGAGCCGCGGCGCCTCGCTGCGGTGGCGTTGTTTCGTCAGGTCATTAGGCGAGCCTCAATAAACGCGGAGGTCTCGAAGAGCGCGGAGAAAACCAGATGCTAATTCACTTTCGGCTTTAGGTAGGGCGGGACCGCTGGCCCCGCCGCGACTAATTATCCGCGCGCCCAGCGGTCGCGATATGCCCAGCGGTCGCGCCCTACCCCCCTGAAGTCCCAAAGCGAACCGTAATCGGGATAAAACCAGACAAGCGATTGCCTGCTTCTCTTCCTCCGCGTCCTCCGCGCTCTCCGTGTTGAATTCCGTGGCCCCGCCTGACTCACCCAAGCAAAGCTGTCTCGCGAAGTCTCCGAAGGGAACGAAGGAGTCGTGTCAGACCGACCCGGCAGCCCATGACGAAATATTTTGGCGCACTTTCTCCAATGGAATTACACACTTTTCGCGCAAGGAACGCAGGCCCACGTCAATGGCGGCCAGCATTTCAGGAGTCTCTTCCTCCTCGGTCCCATCCAGCCATTGCCGCAAAGATTCACGATCCTGGGGCGGCAGGTTCAAGATAGCCTCTTGGATTTCTTGGACCGTGCCCATGGAGGTGAATCTGGGTTAATCAACAACTGTCACGAGCCCAGTTTTTGTCCTCTCGAAGGTCAACCGGTAGCCCAATTCACTCACGATTTATCACTTCATCAACCAGCTTGTCAGCGGGGTTTGAAAGAAACCGAGCACCACGGTGGCGAGGGCCAGCGTCGTCAAGACGGCCACCCCGAGGAAATTCGGGGCCGTGCCAGTGGTGGCGGGTTGCTCGTCAGACTTGCCGTCCTTCCACGTGGCGAAGTACGCGACCTTGATCCAACCGAAGTAATAATAAATCGAGATGACTACGCCGATGACCGCGAAGGCGAGCAGGCCGTAGAGGTGGGCTTGGAAGGCGGCGAGAAAGATGAGGAGCTTGCCCATGAAGCCGGCCAACGGCGGGATACCGGCGAGCGAGCCGATGCCGATCACGAGCACGGCGGCGAGGAAGGGTTTTCCTTTCGCGAGCTGATCGTAGGAATCCAAATCCTGCACCGCGTCGTTTTCGCCGGCGAGGTGGGCCATCACGCCGAACACCGCCATCGACGCGAGCATGTAGGTGAAGAGATAAAACCAGACCGCCGTCGCCGCCCACGGGACCGTGAGCGAGGCCGTCACGCCGATGAGCAGGAAGCCGGCATGCGATACACCGGAGAGCCCCATGAGTCGCTTGGCGTCGCGTTGCTTCAGTGCGGAAAGATTGCCGTAGAGAATCGTCGCCGCCGCCATCGCGGATAGCACCGGTACGAGCAGACCCTTAAGCGGAAAGAAAACTGAATTCACCAGCGTGAGTAGCACCGCGAAACCAGCGGCCTTGGACGAGACGGCCAAGAAAGCGGTGACGGGCGTCGGCGCGCCTTGATACACATCGGGCACCCAAACTTGGAAGGGAAATGCGCCGATCTTAAACGCGACGCCGCTCAACACCAGCAAGGCACCGATGATCGCGAGAAAGTTGTCGGGGTGAGCCTGCAAGAAACTGGCTAGCACGGGAAATTCGAAACCGGTGTGTACGACGCCACTGCTATCCACCACGCGACCGACCGCTCCGTAAAGCAGCACGATGCCGAACAGCATGATGCCGGAACTGAGTGAGCCGAGGACGAGGTACTTGAGTCCGGCTTCGAGCGTGAGCGGATTATCGCGGAAGTAACTGACGAGAATGTAGAGGCCGATCGTGAGCGTCTCGAGCGCCACGAAGAACATCACGAAGTGATTGCTCTGCGCGAGCAGCATGGTGGCGGCGGTGATCACCAGCACGATGTGGTAGAACTCGACGCGCGGCATCCGGGTGCGGGGCAGGCACACGCTGGCAAGGAACGTCACCAGCAACGATGCGCTGAGAAAAAAAATGCGGGCGATCTGCCCCTGCGCGCTCATCTTCATCAGCCCACCAAACAAAGGCGTCAGGCTCCACGCCTCCGGACTGCGGAAATTAAGAATCACGCCGGCCAGCGCACCGACGAGCGCCATCACCGCGAAGAGCGGAATGAAACGGTGCTCTTTCTTGGGCAGAAAGATTTCCAGCACCAGCAAGACCAGCGCCGTAAAAGCAACGATCAGCTCGGGGGTGAGGGCCCACCAATGGTTGGACTCGGCAGCGGCTTGGAGGAATTCGAGCGTCATGGCGGCAGATGATCAGCGTTGGAAGGAGACCGGGGCGGTGGCGATGGCGGGCTTGGCGGTCAGGGCGGCGTTGATGGGGCCCGAGAGCGATCGGGGCCAGAAGCCGATGAAAAGTAAGGTCGCAATCAAGATAATCGCGGGCAGACGCTCCGACCACGGCATATCGACGGGCGGGTGTTCGGCGGCGACTTTCTGGAAATGCTCTGACGGCGGCCCAAAGAAAACCCGCGCGACCGCCCGCAGCCCATAAACCGCCGAGATGACGACGCCCGAGATGGCGACCGCCGTGATCCATTTGGAGTAACCCCAGAGTGAAACGAAGACCGCGAGCTCGCCCCAGAAATTCGCGAAGCCCGGCAAGCCGATGCTCGCCATCATGGCGGCAACGAAGAACGCGGCGAGCACGGGAGTTTTCTGGGCCAGCCCGCCCATCTCGGCCATGTCGAAGGTGTGCGTGCGGTGGTGAACGGAAGTGGCCAGCAAGAACAACAGCGCGACCGACAGCCCGTGCGCCACCATCAGGAGGACGACGCCACCGGAGCCGACAGTCGAAATCGTGGCGATGCCGAGGAAGCAGTAGCCCATGTGCATGACCGAGCTGTAGCCGATCATCTGTTTCAGGTCGCGCTGGGCGATGGTCACGAAGCCGATGACGAGAATATTACCGAGCGCGGCCAGCAGCGCGAGTTTGTAGGCCCACCACCCGGCCCCGATGGGCAACAACGGCAGCGCAATCTGGATCAGCCCGTAGAGGCCGAATTTCTTGAGCACACCCGCGTGCAGCATCGCGGCGGAACTTGGCGCCGCGCCGTAGCCGAGCGGAGCCCACGTGTGCAACGGCCAGATCGAGACCAGCGTACCGAAACCAAACATCAGCAGGCCGAAGATGTAACGTTGCGCGGTGGCGGTGATCGGCTGGCTGGCTAGTTCGTGGCGCAGGGAAATGAGATCGAACGAGTGCCCGGGACTTTGGGCATAAATCGCAATCAAGCCGACGAGCGAGAGCATCGCGCCGACGGTCAGATAGATTGTCATCTTCATCGCCGCATAGTTGCGGTCGCGACCGCCCCAGATGCCGACCATGATAAACGTCGGGATGAGTGCCAGCTCGTGGAAGAAATAGAAGAAGAAAATATCGATCGAGGCGAACGTCCCCAAGAGACCGCCCTGCATGATGAGCAGGAGCATGAGATAAATTTTCAGCCGCTCGGCGTTGGCCTGCAGCGCGTAGAGTCCGGCGGCGAGACCGACGATACCAGCGAGTACAAACATCGGCAGAGCGACGCCGTTGAGGCCGAGTTTCAGACTGATCCCAAACTGCGTCAGGCCGGTGGCATGATCGCTGGTGAAAGCGTAACCGTTCTCCGCTCCGGGTTGGAACTGCGACCAGAGCCAGAGCGCGATCAGGGCTGGCACGATGAAGGCCACGGCGGCCAGCTTGATCGAGAAACGCTTGGGTAGCCCGAGACCGATGACGAGCGCCGCCAGGAGCGGCGTTGCGATCGCGAGTTGCAGGAGTTGGGCGTTGTCAGGCATGAACAGTAAGAGATCAGGAAACCACTAATGGACACTAATGGACACTAATGAAGCCAATCCGTGATTAACGGAAATGGACGACAGAAAGAGTTCCAGGCGTTTCATAATTAGTGATTATTAGTGTGGATTAGTGGTTAGAAAATGCCGGCGGCGAAGACCCAGAGGAGCCCGAGGCCGAGCAGGAACCAGTAGACGTAAGCGTGGATGCTGCCGACGTAGAGCGCGCGGGCGCCGTAGCCGAGCAGGCCGACAAAACTTGCCAACAACTGAATCGCACCCTGGTAGATGACGTGATCGATAAAATTCAGCAACAAGGCGAAGCGCTGCTGAATCTTTGCTACGTAATAATTGTAGACGCTATCAAACGACTCTTTGAGCTTCGTCAGGCCGTTGAACACGCCACGGAATTTCTCTTCCAGCGTGTCGACCGCCGCATTCTTGTAGAAGAACCACGCGGAGAAACCACCGATGGACATGACGGCCAGTGAGACGAGGAGAATCGTGGTGTGAGCGGAGCCGTGAGCTTCGGGGACGAGATCGGCAACAGTACCGGCTAGTTTCTTGTAGACACCGGCGTAACCGCCAATCGCAGCAAGCACGGCCAACACGATCAGCGGCAAGGTCAGCGTTAGCCCGCTCTCATGAGCGTGTGAGGCTTCCTTGGAGCGACCTTCACCGAAGAAAGTGAGTTTCCACATGCGAATCATGTAGAACGAAGTCAGCACAGCGGTGAATGCGAGGAACGCAAATATCGCAGGATTATTCTTCATCGCGAGATACAAAATCGCGTCCTTAGAGTAGAAACCGGCAAGGAATGGAAACCCAATGATCGCCGCGACACCGATCGTGAAAGTGACAAAGGTGATCGGCATCTTCTTCCACAGTCCGCCCATCCGGAAAATATTCTGCTCGTGATGGCAGCCCATAATGACTGAACCAGAACCGAGGAAAAGCAACGCTTTGAAAAAGGCGTGGGTTGTCAGATGAAACATCGCTGCACCGACGCCGGCTGCAAATAGTGGGTGTGCAGGTCCGATAGCGTTGCCATCGGCAATCTGTATGGAGACTTCATGGGAGACCATCGACCCCAGCCCGAACGCCGCGATCATGTAGCCGAGTTGCGAGAGCGTCGAGTACGCCAGGACTTTTTTGATGTCGCTCTGCACGACGGCGCAGAGCGCGGCGTAGAGGGCGGTGGCGGTGCCGATCCACATGATCACGTTGAGCGCATCCGGCACCATCAGGAAATTGATCCGGCAAAGCATGTAAATACCGGCGGCGACCATCGTGGCGGCGTGGATCAGCGCGGAGACGGGCGTCGGGCCTTCCATCGCGTCGGGGAGCCACACTTGCAGCGGCATCTGCGCGGACTTGCCCATCGCACCGCAGAACAACAGTAGCGGAATGCCGGTGGCGACGACTACGCCGCCGTCGCCAACCATGGCGGCGAGCTCGGTGAGATTGGTCGTGTTGAAGCGGGAGTTGACCCAGATGATGCCGAGCAGGAAACCGAAGTCGCCGACGCGATTGACAATGAAGGCCTTCTTCGAGGCATCGGCGGCGGATTGCTTCTCGTGATAATGATTGATCAGCAGCCAGGAACTGAAACCGACCAGCTCCCAGAAAATGAAAATCATGAACAGATTGTCGGCGAGCACGATGCCGAGCATCGAGAACATGAAGATGGACAAGCCACCGAAGAACCGCGCACGAGCTGCGTCGTCGTGCATGTAGCCCAGCGAGAAAACGTGAATCAGGAAACCGACGAAGCTGACGACGAAGAGCATCAGCGCCGCGAGATCGTCGAACTTGATCCCGAGCTTCACGGTGAAGTCGCCGAAGCTCAGCCACTCCATCGAGGCGTTGATATTGTGGGCACCGCCGAAAATCAATTGAAGCGACAACACGGCCAGAGCACCGGCCGCGCCCGTTGAAACATAGGAAGCCAGCGCGCCATGTTTGCGCAAAAACAACGCGATCACCACCGCCGAAGCGAGCGGCAGGAGAAGGATGAGGAGAGCGGTTTGGAGAGGAGCCATCGACAAAAACAGGAGGTAACCACTAAGTCACACTAATGAACACTAAGCCCGGAAAAGCAGGGGATGAATCGTTCATGATTAGTGATAATTAGTGTGGATTAGTGGTTAAAGAATTCGGTTCAGTTCTTCAGGAAATTCAGCTCCTCGACCTGCACCGTGTGGCGCTGGCGGAAGAGGGCGACGATGATGGCGAGGCCGACGGCGACCTCGGCGGCAGCGACGGTGAGGATGAAGAACACGAAGACGTTCCCATCGAGCGTGCCGTTGTACTTCGAGAAAGCGACCAGCGCGAGCGTCGAGGCGAGCAGCATCAGCTCCAAGCACATGAAAATCACGAGCGTGTTCTTGCGCAGCAGCACGCCGAAAAAACCAAGGATGAACAGCAGAACGCTGACGAGCAGGTAGGCGTTGAGACTGGCGTGGATCATTTGGCCGCCTCCGTGTTTTTGAATTTTTTGCTGAGTACGATCACACCGAGCATCGCGATCAGGAGGAGAAATCCGACGACTTGCACTGGCAGCAGATAAACCGTGAAGAGCTGCTCGGCGTAGTTCTTAAATGAAGGAATCGCGACCCCGACCACCGGAGTCGGCAACTGCATGCGTTTGAATATAAAATTGACGCTCAGGAGCAGCAGCAGCCCGCCGAAACCTGAAGCGGCTATGGTCAGCTTGTTCAACTTCTTCGTGGTGCCCTTGGTGTCGAGCAACATGACGATGAAAAGGAAGAGCGCCACAACCGCGCCAGCGTAAACCAAGATCAGCACGAAGGCCAGGAGCGCAGCATCGAGCGTGATGAAGAGTCCGGCCATGCCGACGAGCGACAGCAGCAGGAACATCGCGGCGTTAACCGCGTTTTTGTTCACCACGACCATCGCCGCACAGGCGAGCGTGAGCACCGAAAAGAGGATGAAGAGAGTGTCAGACATGGCTGAGGCTGAAAGGAGCGAGAAGTGAGGAGCGAGAAGTGAGGAGGACAAGCCCGTCCGTCGCCAGCACGGTATGATGCTCGCTCCTCGCTACTCGATACTCGCTTCTTGAATTGTTCATCAGTGCGCGTTGCCGTGTTCCTCGGCGGATTTCTTTTTGTCCCACTTGAAATGCTGGTCGGGCAAGGTGCCGCCGAGTTCATAGAGCTTGGCCTTGTCGTTGACCATTTCAGCGCGAGTGTAGCCGACCATTGAATACTGGTTCTGAAGGAAAATCGCCTCCTCGGGGCAGACTTCCTGGCACAGGCCGCAATAGATGCACCGCAGCATGTCGATTTCGAATTCCTTCGGAGCTTTCTCAACGTGCGTGCACTCGGGCTGGTCGGCGGGGACGGTGCCGGGCGTGATGCGGATCGCTTTGGGCGGGCAGACAAATTCGCAGAGCTGGCAGGCGACGCATTTTTCGCGACCATTCGGATCCATCACGAGCGTCGGCACGCCGCGATAGCCGGGCGGGATCGCCGGACGTTCTTCGGGATATTGCAGTGTGACGGTTGGCCGGAAGATGCGTTTCCACGTCACCCACATGCCCGCGAAAATCTGCGGGAGGTAGAAGCGCTCTGCGAGCGTGAGAGGTTTGCGTTCGACGACGTAGGCCATGGGAGAATTTTAGGGTTTAACCACGGATAACGCGCAGGAGCACGGAGGAAAACCCACCGTACCTCGCGGGGTGAGGGCACCCCGCCTCCAACCGGAGGGATGACAGGCATCGTGGTTTTGTTTTCTATCCGTGATCATCAGTGAAATCTGGGGTTAATTCCTAGTCTGGATCCACGCGATGACGAGCGCGTAGAAGATGAGGTTGCCGATGGCGAGGGGCAGCAGTTTCTGCCAGCCGAGTTTCATCACCTGGTCATAGCGGAAACGCGGGACCGTCCAGCGCACCCACATGAACACGAAGATAAGGAACAGCGTTTTTCCGAGGAAGATGCCGATGGAGAGCAGACCGAGTATGATCGGCTGTCCGGTAAGATGCAGCCAACCGGCCACAGTCGCGAGCGGCAGACCAGGCAGTGGATTCCAGCCACCGAGGAAGAGAATAACAAACACGCCGGAGCCGACGAGCATGTGTGCGTACTCGGCCACGAAGAACAAACCCCATTTCAACGAGCCGTATTCGGTGTGAAAACCGCCGACGAGATCAGCTTCGCCTTCCGCCATGTCGAACGGGAGACGGTTGGTTTCAGCGAAGAGCGAGACGAGAAAGATAATCGCCGAGAGCGGCATCGAGATACCGAACCAGATGCTATCCCACGCGAGGCCGACGCCGGACTGAGCTTGCACGACGTTGAAGAGACTCAGACTGCCGCTGCCGCCCGGAGCGTTCACCCAGAGGAAAACGGGGAGCACGGAGAGCGTCATCGACAGCTCGTACGAGATGAGTTGGGCGGAGGCACGCACGCCGCCGAGGAACGGATATTTGGAATTCGAGGCCCAGCCGGCGAGGATCAGCGCGTAAACGCCGAGCGAGGAAACCGCGAAGACCGCGAGGATGCCGACATCGAGATTCGCGAGGACGACCGGGACGAGTTGACCGGCACTGTCGAGGTATGCGCCGAACGGCACCGCTGTGACCGTGGTGAGTGCGGGAATCATCGCGACGAGCGGAGCGATGGTGAAATAGAATTTATTCACGTGGCCCGGGACCGGATCTTCCTTGAAGAACATCTTGCCGCCGTCGGCCATGAGATGGAACACGCCGAGTTTTTGCAGGAACGGGCCGATCACTGGCACCCAGGCAAACCAGAAAGGAATCGCGCGATTGGGACCGGGGCGACCCTGCATCCACGCGGAAACTTTGCGCTCCACTAACGAGCAGGCGCCGCCGATGGGGAAAATCACGCCGATCACCAGCAGACCCTTGATGAGCATCTGCACGAGCGGAGGAAGATTGAACCAGAGTTCGATCATGACATCAGATTTTGTAGGGCTGGCGCTGGTCGCCCTGCCTCGTCCGCAGCACGCCGGCCAGCGGCGGCCCGACAAGAGATAAAAGGGTGAGACGTGTGGTCACGACATTCGCGGACGGCCCAGCGGTCCGTCCCTACCTCAAGCCAGTGGATTTCGAACATCATGTTATTCTTTCGCCCTTGGTTTGGTCGCGGGTTTTTCCGGCTCAAGCGCGACGGGCACAATCGCGGGTTTATAGTGGAGCGTCTCGCCCTCGGTAAACGGCAGATCGGCCCACGGCGTGGAATCGAGCAACGCGCCGGTGGCCGGAATGGTGGTGTAGCTGAGGCCCGCCAGCGTCTTTACCCCGGCGGAAATCAGCGGCCAGAGACCGGTCACGTCCGACGGCAGCGAACCGCCACCGACCGCAGCGAGCAGCCGACTGAGTACCACGAGATCGTCGGTCGCGCCCACTGGACCGGGCACGACTTTGGCAAATTTTTGGATGCGGAATTGCTGATTGATGAACGTGCCCTGCTTTTCGAGCGGGTGCAGCGTCGGAATCACGACCTTGGCCGCCTCGCTCGTGCGATTCTGATTCGTCCCCAGATAGATAATGGAAACCCGTTTCATTTGGGCAGGGATCAAACCGGCATCCGTTAAATCTTCACCGACAGAAAGCACGACCTTCACTTTGCCGGCATTGATGTCGTCCGAAAGTTGGATGAGTCCGCCGACATAGGTTTTCGCCACCGTGACGCCCTTGGCGGGAGCCTTCCAATCGGCGTATTTCATGTCGCCGGAATGCGGTAATTTCGTGAGGAGACCATTGACGAGGGTACCGCGGATATTCGGGTTACGGTCGGCCGAGACGAGAATTGAATCACCCTGACCAACGCGGCTGAGCGCATAAACGGATGCCTTGAGCGCCTCGGCCAATTTCTTCGTAAGAAACTGCTCCTCCACCGTACTGCGGCCGGAAGTAACGATGACCACTGAATCGGAGCGCAGCAGGTTGGCGGCGGCTTTGAGGGCGATCTCGAAATCAGGCAGGGGCAACTCGGGTTCAGCGAGCACCGGCAGACGATTGGGCGTCTTCAGATCCTTGTACAACACGCGACCGGAGTCGGCCATCCAAGTATCGTTCACCTCGTCGTTGCGCCGCGGGGTGATGCGATAGATCACGCCCTCGCGGCTCCAGACCTCGGTGTTGGCCCCGACGGAGGATTCGATGTCGAGGCTCGGCGTCTGCTTAAGGAACCACACGCGCATCTTGAAACGGAAATCCGTACTGGTGAGCGCGCCAACGGGGCAGATATCGACGGTGTTGAGCGAGTAATTATTCTCGAGCTTCTTGCCGGGATAACAGGTGAGTGTGCTGTGGCTGCCGCGATCAACGAAACCGAGCACGTCGTCCTTCGCGATTTCCTTGGTGAAACGGATGCAACGCGAGCAGAGGATGCAACGTTCGTCGTCGAGCGTGACGCGCGGCCCGAGCTCCGTGCGCTTGGGCTTTACGTTTTTCTGCTCAACAAAGCGCGAATAACCGCGACCGTACGCGGTGGAATGTTCCTGGAGTTTGCACTCGCCGGCCTGATCGCAGATCGGGCAATCCAACGGGTGATTGATAAGCAACATCTCCGTCACGCCCTCGCGGCAATCTTTCACCATCGGCGTATTGGTCCGGATATGCAGACCGGGCGAGGCGTTGGTACCGCATCCGATTTGAGGCCGGGGAATCCAGTTAATTTTGGGCCGGCCCGTGGCCACATCGATGAGGGGCTGCTTCGTCGCGGGATCCATCGCCGGCATGCCCATTTCGATGAGACACATCCGGCAATTGCCCACGATGGTCAGCTTCGGATGATAGCAATAATGCGGAATCTCCGTGCCGATCTGCTTGGCCGCTTCGATCACATTCGTGCCGCGAGGCACAGCGATTTCCCGGCCATCAATGTTGATGGTGATTAGATCGGGTTTGGCTGGAGCAATCATTACGAGAAAATTTTTTACCCCTAAGGGACACTAATAAGCACTAATGGCGGCAAGTTTGTCGGCTGTTTATTAGTGATCATTAGTGTGGATTAGTGGTGCAAAACTCAGATCAGCGGAATCGCGTCTTCGGGTTTCGCGGTCTGCTTGGTCTCGTGATAGGTTTTAAATTCGTCGCCGAACTTCGCGAGAAAGCTCTGGGTCGGCCAGGAGCAGGCTTCGCCGAACGCGCAGATGGTGCGACCGGGAATCTGATCGGCGACATTCTTGAGCAACGCCGCGTCAGCCTCACGCGCCTCGCCGTGCACCATGCGCGTCGTGATTTTTTTCATCCACAGCGAACCTTCGCGGCACGGGGTGCATTGGCCGCAACTTTCGTGGGAGTAGAACGCGTTGATGTTGGCGAGGGCCTCGACCATGTTGACGGTGTCGTCCATCACGATCACGCCGCCGGAGCCGCCCATCGTGCCGATCATGCCGAGCGAATCGAAATCCATCGGCACATCCTCGACGCCCCAATCGTAGTCGACCATCTCGGCGCCAACCTTGCGCTTGCCCTTGAAGCGTTCGCCGAAACGGAGAATCTTCGCGGACGAACCGCCGGGAATCACGGCCTTAAACGTACGACCGGGGAGCGGACCGCCGCAGACTTCGTTGAGCAACTGGCCCATCGTGATCTTGCCGGCTTCGAATTCGTAATAGCCCGGACGCTGCACGTGGCCGGAGACGCAGAAAATGCGCGTGCCGGTGTTGTTGAGCGTGCCGATCTTCGTGTAGGCCTCGCCCCCGATGTCGGCGATGAGCTTCACATGACAGAGCGTCTCGACGTTGTTGACGATCGTCGGACACTGATAAAGGCCGAGGACGGCGGGGAAATACGGGGGCTTGATGCGCGGGTTGGCGCGCTTGCCTTCGAGTGACTCGATCAGGCCGGTTTCCTCGCCGCAAATGTACGCGCCGGCACCGCGATGCACGTAGATTTCGCAACTGTAGTTCGAACCGAGGATGTTCGGACCAACGAGATTGGCCGCGCGGGCCTCGGCGATAGCCTTCTCCAAAATGCGGGCGCCATGCGGCATCTCGCCGCGAATATAAATGTACGCCTGCTTCACGTTGTTCGCGAAACAGGAGATCATCGTGCCCTCGATCAACTGGTGCGGATCCTGATGCATGATGTAGCGATCCTTGAAGGTGCCGGGCTCGGACTCGTCGGCGTTGACGATGAGATAAATCGGTTTGCCGCTCTTGCGATCGACCAGCGTCCACTTCACGCCGCACGGAAAACCCGCGCCACCGCGACCGCGCAGGCCGGATTTTTTCACTTCATCGATCAACTCCTCCGGCTTCCGGGCAAACGATTTCTTCATGACCTCGTAGCCACCGTGTTGCTGGTAGCAGGCGAGGTCATTGGTGTAGCCGGGCTCATCGATGTGAGCGAAGATCAGGCGGCGTTGGGTGGGAGCGGACATCTGAAGGGAAAAGGGAAAGTGAGAGTGAAAGCGTGTGGGGTGGCGGATCAGTTGGTGTCTTCCGAGTGGAACACGATGCCGCCGGTCCAGCGGGCCGCGAAATTATAAACCATGGCGAGCACCACGCCGAAGACGAATCCGCCCAACGCATGAATGAAGGGCATGAACAACGAAGCCGCCCCGGCGAACAACCACGGAATACCCAGCAGCTTGGGCGCAACGTTGAGATCAGCGACCGTCGCCGCCGCACCGAGCGTGGCCAGCAACACCGGTGCCACGATCAATCCGATGAAGCCAGTGATCAGCCCGAGCACGATGCCGAAGCGCAGCGGCGGTAGATGCGTGATGCGGTGCTTCGTCATGAATTTGCTCCTGACTTTGCTTGCGCGGTGGCGCGGATTTGCGCGGCCAGCACTTTCACTTTTTCCGCATCCACTTTCTCGTGCAGTTCGTCGTCGATCATCACGACCGGACCGGTACCGCAACTGGCCAGACACTCGACGAAATCAATCGTGACTTCTCCACTCGCGGATACCTCGCCGAGATGGCAGCCAAATTCCTGCTGAAATTGATCGCACACCTTGTAGCCGCCCGTGAGCGCGCAGGAGAGCGTACGACAAACCTTGATGTGGCGGCGGCCGATGGGTTTTTGCCGGAACATCGGATAGAACGTGACGACCTCGTACACGTTGATCGGCTGCAATTCGAGTTTCGCCGCGATCCATTCGATGGCCAAAGCCGAAATGTAGCCCGTGTCCTCCTGGATCAGGTGTAGCAAAGGCAGCAGCGCACTGCGTTTCACCGGATAATGGGTGATGACCTCGTCGATCTGCTTGAGGGTTTCGGGCTTGAGTTTCAGTTGCAGTTTCATCGCGAGGAAGGAGCGAGGAGCGAGGAGCGGGTCGTGAGTAGATAAAAATCCAGCAACCAACCACCGGTAAGCGGGTGGTGATTGGGAGCTGGGTTTGGATTGTTCATGCGGGCTACTCGCTACTGTTTTCAGCGGTCGCACTCGCCCATGACGAAGTCGAGCGAGCCGAGGATGGAGACGACATCGGACACCATGTTGCCGACGCAAAGTTTGGGGAGAATCGAGAGATTGCAGAACGAGGGGCTGCGAATCTTCATCCGGTAAGGCACGCCGCCGCCCTTGCTCACAATGTAGAAACCGAGCGTGCCCTTGGGATTTTCCGCCTCGAAGTATACTTCACCGGCCGGCATCTGCGGGCCTTCGGTCACGATCATGAAATTATTGATCAGCTCTTCCATCGACGTGAGAATTTTCTCCTTTGGTGGCGCGAAGATCCGGCGGGCATCCTTCGCGTACCAATCGCCCGACGGGAATTTCTTGATCGCCTGCTTAAGAATGCGGATGGACTGCTTCATCTCCTCACCACGGCAAAGATAACGATCGTAGCAATCACCCTTCGAACCGACGGGCACATCAAACTCGTATTGCTCGTAGCCCCAGTAAGGCCGGTCCTTGCGCAGATCCATCGCCACGCCGGAGCCACGCAGATTCGGGCCGCTCAGTCCGTAGGCGATGGCGTCTTCCTTTGAGATCACGCCGACATCGACGGTGCGATCCATGAAAATTTTATTCCGCGTCAACAGGCCGAGAATCTCGTCAAGGATCGGGAGAAACTGATCGCAGAAACCATCGACTTCCTCGATCCAGCCCGGCGGCACATCGCGCGAAACCCCACCGATGCGGCTATAGCTCGTGGTGAAGCGGGCGCCCGTGAGTTTTTCGTAGAGCGTGTAAAGTTTCTCGCGCTCAGTGAAGCAGTACATGAACACCGTCCACGCACCGACATCGATGCCGTAAGCGCCGAGCCCCATCAGGTGTGCCGAGACGCGGCCCATTTCGGAAGTGATGACGCGGATCGCCTCGACGCGCGCGGGAACTTTCAATCCCGCGAGCTGCTCGACCGCGTGCGCATAAGCGGCGTTGTTGGAAAGTGGCGCGAGATAATCCAACCGGTCCGTGTACGGCACGAACTGATTATAAGTCATGTTCTCGGCAATCTTCTCGTCGCCCCGGTGCAGGTAGCCAACGACTGGGTCGGCCTTCGTCACCGTCTCACCATCGAGCTCAAACTGGATGCGCAACACCCCATGCGTGGAGGGATGAGACGGCCCCATCGAGATGGACATTTTCTCGGTATCAAACTCCTTGGGGAAGTTTGCGGCGGTCTTCGCGGTGGCGTCGGGAAAGGCGTGTTCGGTGGCCATTAAAGGAAAAGACGGAAGGGCCGATGGACTGAAAGGCTGAATCCTGTCAGCAAAATCAAAACTGGGAGTTGGGCGGTATTGTCAGTCATTCAATTTTTCAGTTCTTCAGCCCTTGGGATTCTGTTCACTCCACGCTTCGTCTTTCGCGCGGGGCTCGGCCTCGCTCATCGGTTCACCCTGCCCGGCGACGAATGGACCGCCGGCCATCGGCGCAGAAATAAGCCGTGTGCCGGTCTCGGCCGCGACCTCGAAATCCGGCAAATCGGCCGGCAGACCGGCGAGCGGGAATTCCTTGCGCAGGGGAAAATACGGATAGCCCTCCCACATCAAGATACGGCGCAAATCAGGATGCCCGGTGAACTTGATGCCAAACATGTCGAAAGTCTCACGCTCGTGCCAATCCGCCGCCGGCCAGAGAGCCGTCGCGGAAGCCATGGTGGGCTCGCCGTCATTGACGCAATTCGCCGCCACGCGAACGTAGCTGTGCGTGAGGCTAGAATAAAGATGCCAGACAACGGTGAAACGGGGTGATTGCTCCGCGCTCCAATCGATCGCGGTCACGTCGACGAGAAAATTAAAATCCTGCGCGTCGCGGAAGTACTCGAGGCACAGCATCGCTTCATCGGCCGGAATATTCAGCGCGGTATGATCGGCACTGGCGCGCTCGGTAGCGTTGGGAAATCTTCCCTGGGCAGAAGCGATGAGAGCGGCGTTGATACTCATGGGCAGCAGTGAGGGATCAGGCGCGGAAGAGTTGGGAGGCCGAACGCTCGCGTTTGACCTTGTGTTGGAGTTTCATGAGGGCATCGAGGAGCGCCTCGGGCCGCGGCGGACAGCCGCTGACATAAACATCGACGGGAATAATGCGATCCACGCCCTGCAAGGTCGCGTAGCTGCGATACATGCCGCCCGTCGAAGCGCACGCGCCCATCGCGATCACCCATTTCGGCGCGGCCATCTGATCATAGATGCGACGGACTGCCGTCGCCATTTTGTAAGTGACCGTACCGGCGACGATCATGCAGTCGGATTGACGGGGAGAAAAACGCATGACCTCCGCGCCGAACCGGGCGATGTCGTAACGGCTGGAAGCGACCGCCATCAATTCGATCGCGCAACAGGCCAGACCCATCGGCATCGGCCACATGGAATTGCTTCGCAGCCAATTGATCGCCGCATCGGCTTGGGTGACTACGACGTCGCCCTCAATCTTGCTGTTATAGGCGAGTTCGTTGTTGGCGGTGACCATGGCGTGGAGGTGGGTGGAAAATACTCGCGGCAACCTACCAGCCGGCCACCGATGGGCAAGGAGGTTTTAGAAAAACCTTATTCATAATTTGGAGCATGCGAGGACAGTTTCAGACTTTATACCATATCAGCAGTCCGACTCGGACATAAATGCAGGCGGAAGCGGGCCATGGTCACTTTTCGCTTCCGTTTTGCCTTTGGCGTTCTACTTTTTCGATTCGCGCAACGGAGAGGTGGCAGAGTGGTCGATCGCGTCTGACTCGAAATCAGATGAGCCCGCAAGGGTTCCGGGGGTTCGAATCCCTCCCTCTCCGCCAATTTCCACCAAGGTTTTGGATCGCATCGCTATTTTCGTAGACCGGACATAGCAACGTGGTCCAAGAGGAGGGATGAGAACAAAGTTCGACGGAGCGAAGCGAAGAAGGGGCGCGCGAAGCGCGAGTGCGCAGCACCAGCCGCAGGCTGCCAATCCCTCCCTCTCCGCCAAATTTCTTTTAAAAATTGAAAGGAAATTGCCGCGTCGAAGCCCTGACGAAGGCGGGCCAAAGTTACCCGACCGAGCCGCCCTCCCCCACCCTCAAACATTCTCGTCTTCCGTCCCCAGTTCCCGGCGATTCGCCAACAAATGTTGCGGGAGGAAAAAGTAATAGAGCATTAACTGCCAGCTACGCGACGCGCGGTAGAGTAACACCGGAACGAAAAACGAACCCGCCAACGCCAGGACAATTGCGGTGGTGTTGCCGAGCACGCCTTTGTACCAGAGGATGCCGACCGGCGTGAGAAAACCCACCAGCGTGACCCCGTAGTTGAGCGACATGGCACCAAGGAAGAAGCCGTCGTCCTTCACGATTTTCAAGCCGCACGCCGGGCAATCTTTGTTCAGCTCAAAATATGCCCCAGCCTTAAAGAGCGTACGACCGCCACAATTCGGACAACAATTAGTGAGCCCGCGCGTGATGATCTGGCCTTGGGTGACTTTCATGCGCCAACCTTAACCACGGATTACTCGGATGGGCACGGATAAAATCAGAATGAAAACTCTCAATTCCGACCGCGGCATATCCTCCTTCGCCAAGGCTTCGGAGGATGCTTTTCCACTCTGGAAATGCAAAAGGCGCTCCGTTGCGGGAGCGCCTTGGAAATCAATAATCGAGCCCGGTCTTAGGCGCCGAGCTGGAAACGCACGAAGCGGCGGATCTGGATATTTTCCCCGAGCTTAGCGATGAGCACGGTGAGAAGATCTTTGATGCTCTGCTCGGGATTCTTCACGAAGGGCTGATCCAGCAAGCAGACCGTCGAGTAGTATTTATCGAGCTTACCCTCGACGATCTTCTGGATGGCTGCCGGGGGCTTCCCCTGCACTTGGGCGGTGGCGATATCGCGCTCCTTGGCCACATCGGCCTCGGATACTTCCTCGCGACGCACACAAGTCGGACTGGCGGCGGCGACCTGGAGGCAGATGTCGCGACAGAACGCTTTGAACTCATCCGTCTTGGCGACGAAATCAGTCTCGCAGTTGATTTCGACGAGCACCCCGACTTTGCCCCCGACGTGAATGTAGGCCTCGATCAAGCCCTCGGAAGTAGAGCGGCCGGCTTTCTTCGCGGCGGAAGAGATACCCTTCTTGCGAAGGATCGTCTCAGCTTGCTCCATATTTCCCTGGGCTTCATCGAGCGCTTTTTTGCAATCAAGCAAACCCGCGCCGGATTTCTCGCGGAGTTGGCCGACCATGCTGGCGGTAATAGCTGCCATAGTAGTAGTAGGTATCAGTTTTAAAAGTTAGACGTCCTCGGTGCTGACCGTGGCCTTAGCGGCGGCGCCAGTGCGAACGACGCGCTTCCGGGCGGCAGCAGCAGCGGGCTTATCGGCCCCACCGTTGCCCATCTCTTCAGCGAGACCAGTGGGATTTACCGGCACTTCAGCGCTCACAGGAGCGACCGATGCGGCAGCCTCGGCATCCTTGTCCGTAATCTGGTTCGCTACGCCGCGATTCTGGCGCTGAGCGAGACCTTTCTGGATGGATTCAACAATGGCATCGAGCACGATGCGGATCGACTTGGTGGCGTCGTCGTTGCCGGGGATGGGGTGCGACAGAAGCGTCGGATCCGAGTTGGTATCAACCAAGCCGATGGCCGGGATGCCCACGCGGCGGGCCTCGAGGACGGCGATCTCTTCATAGCCGACGTCGATGACAAACATCGCGCCAGGCAAACCCGTCAGACCGATGATACCGTCAAAATTACGGGTCATGCGGGCCATCTCGCGACGAATGGCGGATTCTTCCTTGGAGGAGAACTTGGCGAGTTCGCCGTTCGTGTCCATGACTTGGTACTTCTTGTACTTCGCGAGAGACTTCTTGATGGTCTCGAAATTCGTGAGCGTGCCACCCATCCAACGCGTGGTGACATAAGGCATGTTGGTCGCGGCGGCGGCCTCGCGGACCAGTTCCTGCGCTTGACGCTTGGTGCCGACCAGCAAGATGTCCGTGCCGGAAGCGACGAGATTCTCGACGAACGCGCAGGCTTTTTCCAAAGCGGCGTGAGTCTTCTCGAGATCGATGATCGTGATACCCTGACGGTGACCGTAGACGTAGGGTTTGGAGCGCGGATTCCAGCGGCGAGTTTGGTGGCCGAGATGGACGCCAGCATCGAGCAAGTCTTTTGGAGTAATGTTCATGGTGATCTATGTATTCGATACACAGGTCGGCCAACTGGGCCGCCTTGCGATCGCTAACGGAGTTGCCCGCACAATCCCTCCTGTAAGAGGACTGCACCGGCGGATTGATGGGAGGATTGAAGGAACAGGAAAGGTCGAAAAGAAAGAGAGCATCCTATGGTGGCAAGACCATTCTAAGCATTTTTAAAAAAGGCCGTTGACAGACCCAAAGGCGATTCGCACGTTGCTCCTTCCTTTGTTGCAGGGTGGAGCAGCCTGGTAGCTCGTCAGGCTCATAACCTGAAGGTCCTTGGTTCAAATCCAAGCCCTGCACCCAATTTGAAAGCCCTCCCATTGCTCGGGAGGGCTTTTTGGTAAATAGGTTGTGCGATTTCGGCTCTCAGCCTGTCCGGTTCTATCTTGGGCTATTCCGGGCTATTTCGGGCCATCTTTTCCCTTTATCTTCACTTATTTCACCTACCCTCCTGAAGTCCGCTTCCCTATGAGGAGTCGCCGTAGATTCGTCACACCTCGTTTGTCAGATGCCGCATTCATGGACATCGCCGTCTGGCACCTGCGCCACCGCGACACGTGGATCGGCTGGACTGATGAGAAACGCCCGCCGTCGTCTCGCCTTGGTGGCCAAGCATCTCGGGTTTTCTCATCCTCCCGGGATCGCACCATGCCCAAACTCGGCTCGGCGATGTTGAACCGCGTGCTCGCGCGACTGCCGCTCCAACAGCCGCCATCTCACCACCACCGATTATCTTCCACTTGGCGGCCGATCACGAGCGCCGCGCCCTCACCACGCTCGCCGCCCTCACCGCCACCTCTTTTCCTTTATGAATAGGCGGTGTCGATGAATTGCCGGCCTGTAAAAATAGTTGCTTTATCTCCGGATACCCCCTTCTATCCGCGCTTCTCGCCTCATGGCATATTGGCCTCATGGCATCTACCCCCTTTCCAAAGATGCATCAACTTGCGTCTTTGGCTTAGTCCAAACTAACAACACCATAATACTACATGAACTCCCCAGTTCCTCGTTTAGTCTATCGTATTGCCCTACCGCTTGTAGCCTGCGGTTTGGCGATTGTCTCGTCCGGCCAGACCTCCACCCCGGCCCCTCTCAATGAGGAGATCGTACAACTCTCGCCGTTCGTCGTTTCCACGTCCAAGGACATCGGATACCGCGCGTCGAATGCCGTGTCTGCCACCCGTATGAACACCCCGATCAAAGATATTCCTATCTCGATCACCGCGTTCACGGAAGAATTTATCAACGACATCAACCCCACCTTGTTCAACGAGGTCGTCAGTTACGCTCCCGGCGTCACGAAGACCAATGCCAATTTCGGTGGCACCCGTGACATGATCAATATTCGCGGCTTCGAACAAAATTCCCCGCTGCGCAATGGGTTCGCCGGCGCCGGCCTCATTGACCCGGCCGTCATCGCCCGCGTCGAGGTTTCCCGCGGCCCTTCCTCCGTTCTCTACGGGGCGCTGGCCCCTGGCGGTGTCGTCAACTACATCACCAAGCGCCCGATGGCCAAACGCGGCGGCGAACTCAGCGTTTCCGCTGGTTCCTTTGATCGCCTTGGTGCCACGCTCGACGTCTGGGGTTCGATCGATCAGGCCCAGACTCTGCGTTACCGCATCGTCGCTCTTGGTGAGACAAACAAGGATATCTATCCCAACTATCGCAAGGAACGGACGCTGATATTCCCCGCCATCCAATGGGTGCCCAACAAGAACTGGAGCATCACTTGGGATTACGAAAAATCCAATACCGTCGAAAACGCCACGCCACTCCTGCGTCCGCAGATCCGCCCACGTAATTTCACCCCGTCGGTCAACGCCGGCTGGTCATTTTATCCCGGCCTGCCCCGCAATTTCAGCTATTCCTCCGCGACCGATCGCCGGGATCAGGACAACACGGTGACCTCGGCCGAAATTCTTGGCAAAATCGCCGATTGGAATATTCGTGCCTACTACAATTTCAACCAGCGGGGTGTCTTTTTCGGTTCCACCGGTACGTCCGATGTGACGAACAACCTGCCTGCCGATCCTTCCTTCAACTTCCTCGGCCGGCGCGGCCGGGTTGAGGGGAACGATGCCCATGGCGTCGCCTATCAACTCGAAGCCTCCCACAATTTCGTGTTTGGCTCGAACGACCTCAATGTACTCTTCGGCGGCCTCGACACCCATGGTTCCGGTGGTAGCTATCAATCCAACCGTCCGGGCGCTCTGAATCCCCCGAAGTGGGACCTGCGTAATCCTTCGACTTGGGATAACAACGTCTACGTGAATCCTCAAGATCTGGTGCTCGCGAGCTCCAGTTGGAGTTATTCCAAGACCCAAGCGTATTATGCCACCGCCGTTGCCACCCTGTTCAATAAGCGCCTGACGCTGCTGGGCGGTTTCCGCACCAACAAGCTGAACAGCGAATCGCTCAACCGCATCACCAATGTTAAGATCGTGAATCCGGCGGTGCGCAAAAACTCCCCGCAGATCGGTGCGCTGGTCAAGCTGACCGACAACATTGGCTTTTATACCAGCTACAGCACGTCATTCGCCGGCCAGCCCGGCACGAAGCTGATCCGCAACGTTCCCTCGGGCCCGATCCCGCCCGTCGAGGGCAAAGGCTACGATGCAGGCTTCAAGTTCGACCTCATGGACGGACGGCTGTCCTTCAATCTCGGGGTTTATCAGGCGACGAACACCAACTTCGCGACGAATATCTTCGAACTCGATCCTTTGACGTCGTTGACCTACCAGACGACGGTCACCGGTCGCACCATGCGCTCGGAAGGCTTCGAATTTGAGGCCACCTACTCGCCGATCAAGAACTTCCAAATCTACACGAGCTACAGCTACATGGATGCTTTCGTGAAGGAGAGTATCCTTGCCAACTTTCCGGTCGGGACCCCGATCTCATTCGCCCCGAAGCATTCCGCGAATCTGATGGCCAAGTATACCTTCACCGATGGGGCCATGAAGGGCTTCCATATCGGCACCGGCGTCCAATCCATCTCCAAGCAATACTACAGTGAAGAGATGGGCAGCTCGGTGGTTCCTTTCAGTACCGGAAGCTACACTCTGGCTGACGTGTTTGGCGGCTATTCCTGGAAACATCGCGGCCACCTGCAGAGCTCGATCAATTTCCAGATCAAGAACTTCTTCGATAGCTACTACAACCCGTCATTCTTCAATCGCTATCAACCGCGCCGGCTGATGATCACCTACAAGATTTCCTTGTAAGCGATCACCGTCGCTCGACTTTCAAGGCGCAATCCCCTCGGGGATTGCGCCTTTTTTTTGTCCGTTTAATCAGCGAGCAAAATTCTTTCCCGACCAATCGGCGTCCCCCAAGCGCTTTGGCTCGGCCAGCCCGAATTTTCACGAAGGGAAACAAGCCCAGCCGACGGGGATAACGCGGCGTGAAATCACGTCAGGCTCCGCGTTCTCCGCGTCCCACCCGACGCACCAGAACACTTCGGACAGTAATGACTTGTTTTTCGCTTGTTTTTCGCATGTCCGACTGTAGTTATTTCCGACGAGTAGGCTCGAAATCATGGATGTCATGCACCCGGCACCCCTTCCCCCGTAAACCCCATCCCCGGAGCCTCCCGTAATTCGATAATCCAGTTTCCTCTCCGCCAGTAATCCCGCTTCCTCTCAATTATAATTTTTCCCCCACACCCCTTAACCAAGCTCATCTGTTTCCTGCTCTTCCTTTCCCTCGCCAGAGCAGACGAGCCGGCTTCCACCGCCCGCGGCGCAAAAGGCGATGCGGTCGCCCACGGCAGTTTTCCCGATATCGCGCTCGATTCGCAGGGCAACGTCCACCTCGTCTACAGCCGGACGGGATTGCTGTATTACAAAAAATATGACGCCACCGCTGACCAATGGGGTCCTGAGGAGTTTACCGGCGTGCTGCTGGAATCGGCCGGCGGCTTCGGCGTGGAGCGATCCGAGCCGGACATCGTCATCGACAGCCACAATCGCCCCCATGTGATGGGCGGTTCGGATTACGCCTATCTAGATAAAAACAACCAATGGGTGAAAGTCACCCCGGCCTCCGAACTGATTCGAGACACCAAGCTCGGAATCGACTCGAAGAACAACGTGTATCTCCTGCGCCGCGGCGGCCACAACGGCGGCTTTTGCGGCCTGCTGAAGCTCACTCCCGGAGCCTCCGCCTGGGTGCCACTCACCGATCCTGACCGGCCCCTGCTGAGCTGGGGCGATCATGTTTTCGGCGACATCGCCATTGGCCGCGACGACACCCTGCATGTCGTTTATCGCACCGGAAAGCCCCGCCCCATTGCCTACCGGCGCTCCACCGACGGAGGCGTTACTTGGACGTCCGCCGGAATTTCCGACGGCGACGCCATCGGGCCGGATGTGGAAACGGACTCCAACAACGCCCCCTACGTCGTCGACGGCGAGGGCTTGTTCTTCCGCCCCGACAGCACCTCGGAAACGCCGGCCTTCATCGCGGAAGGCAAAGTGGTCAGCGGCGGAGATTGGATGAGGCCGGATCTGGCCATCGATCGCTCCAACCAAATGTACGCCTCCTGCTTCGGCGGTAAGTAGTGTCTGCCCGGAAACTGCCTGTTTTGAAAGTCGCGGGTGATTTTGGCATTTTCTCGCAGGCGCTTTTGTCAAGTCGGCGGGTTTTCGCGGCACGCTGAGCCGGATTTCCTGAAAATCCTCGACGCTCAAACACACCGCTCCCTTGGGTTTCGCTGTCCTGATCCTGTCCTTTCGTTTTTTAGGCGGCCGCGGGTTCGGTCGCGGCTCGGCGCCGGGCGCGATCCTGGAGTTCGCGGCCGATCACATGGAGGTTGTAGGCGAGGATGCCGTATCCGGCGTAGCGTTGATAACCGGCGAGTCCGACATCGAGACAGCGGCTCAAGCCGTGGTGTTCGAGGCTGTTGATGTCGCTTTCCACCGCGCTGTGTTGGTGGCGGAGGGCGACAAAAGTTTTTTCTTTTTCCTGCGCGGTCTCGGTGGCGTTTTTTTTGCCGCGCTTGGGCATCACGACGGTGGGCACGTAGAGGTGGAGGAGTTCGCGGTCGGCGGCGCGAGTGAAGCCTTTGTCGAAGCTGAGACTGGCGAGACTATCTGCGCCGTAACGGTGGAGCAACCGGTCGGCGACGGGAATGCTCTGATCAACTTCGGCCTGGCCGAGCAACACGGTGTAATCTTGCACGAGTTCGTGTTGGTCGGTGGCGACGAGGAAGCGGTGGCCGAGTTCCACGTTCGGGCGCGCTTTGTCTTTTTGAATCCATTCAGTATGGGGCTCGAAGAGGGAGTAAACTTTTTCGGCGGCGGGAATCGTCTCGTGTTGGAGGAGTCGGCGGTCGATCAGATCGAGATACTTGCGGAGCATGGCGTGAAAATACTGGAGCGCTTCCCACTGGGGCAGGATCACGGGCTGGTCACAAAGGCCTAGCAGGCTCGCGCTGATTTTGGCGGCGAGCTCGTGGCCAGCGGCGAGATAGTCGCGCACGGCTACGCGGACGCGGGCGGCCTTGGCGGCGGCGGGGACGCCGCTGCGGTGGACGATTTGGCTCGTGCTGCGTTGCAGGGATTTTAGCTGGCGGCGCCAGTCCTTGGCTATGCGCCAGCCGGGGAGCGTCAGGCCGGGTTGGGCGTGGAGTTTTTCGATCCAGTCCACGCAAGTCGGGTCTTGGGATTGGTCGCGCTTAATGAATTCTCGGCGATCACGCGATTCGCTTCGCGGCGGCTTGGGCTTTGAGGCAGAGTTCGGCGGCTTTGAAGGCGTGGGT
The DNA here is from genome assembly GCA_038206205.1 of Opitutales bacterium. Lineage (GTDB taxonomy): Bacteria > Verrucomicrobiota > Verrucomicrobiia > Opitutales > Opitutaceae > Didemnitutus. The sequence goes on along the minus strand of JBBRBC010000002.1, from coordinate 100,568 downwards.
TTGCGTCATCGCTTTCTCGGTGCGGTTCAGGCAATCGAGGATGAGCTCGCCGAAGAAACGGAAGCCGACTTTGCCGGCGAGCTCGAGGTGTTGCTCACCTTTTTCGTCGACGAGGTAGAGGTGGTCGCCGGTTTTTTCGCGGCCGACCTCGATGTATTTGCGCAGCTCGATGTAGCCTTTCTCGCCGAGGATGACCATGCGGCCGTCTCCCCAGGTGCCGAGACCGGGCGGGGTGAACCAGTCGACGCGGATGTAATTTGTCGCGCCGTTATTGCCGAGGAGATTGGCTTCGCCGAAATCTTCGAACTCGGGGGTGGTGGGATGCGCGTAGTTGGCGACGGCGGCGTGTTGCACGGTGGCATCGGTGGCGCCGGAGAAAGTGAGGAACTGCTCGAATTGGTGGCTGCCGATGTCGCAGAGGATGCCGCCGTATTTTTCCCGTTCGAAAAACCACGCGGGGCGATCGGGGCCGAGCCGGTGCGGGCCGAGGCCGAGCACCTGAAGGACGCGGCCAATGGCACCTTGTTGCACGAGATCGGTGGCGTACATGGCGGACTCCACGTGCAGGCGCTCGCTGTAGTAAACCATGTATTTGCGTTTCGTCTCGGCGACGACGTTTTTGGCTTCCGCGAGCTGGTCGAGGGTGGTGAAGGGAGTTTTGTCGGTGAAATAATCCTTGCCCGCCTGCATGACGCGGCAGCCGAGTGCCCCGCGTAGGTTGGGCACAGCGGCGGCGGCCACGAGTTTTACCTCGGGGTCGGCGAGGATTTCGTCGAAGGAGCGGGCGACTTTGACCGAGGGAAATTTCTCTACAAACGCGGCGACTTTTTTCGGATCGGAATCGTAAACCCATTTGAGCTGGGCGCCGGCTTCGGTGAGTCCATTGCACTGGCCGTAGATGTGGCCGTGATCGAGGTAGGCGGCGGCGACGATGAATTCACCGGGCTTTACGACGGGACTGGGTTTGCCTTTGGGCGCGTAATTCTGGCCGTCGGATTTCTGCGTCATGGGCGGAGGAATTTGAGCGGAAGTGCTGGAGGCGGCGACGGCGGCCGATGCAGCCCCAGCGGCGAGGGTTTTCAAAAATTGGCGGCGGGGGGAGTTTGACATGGTGTAACGCGAAATTAATCGGGTGGGACCACGCGTCAAATGTCCGCTGATGAATCTAATTCGGACCGTCCTGGGGCGAGGGAAGTCGAGTACGGATCATTCAGTGGGTGGGCGTCGGTTTGCAAAACGACGCTCTGCCGCGACCGGAATGCGCCGATCAAAAGTCCTCCTTCGTCAAGACTTCCTCCGTCGCTCATTGAGCTTTGGAGGACAGGACTCCGGCATTTTTCAATCCGCAGTGGATTGAAGAGTGGTGCGAGCGCCCGGAGTCGAACCGGGATCAATGGCTTCGGAGACCATTACACTATCCATTGTGCTACGCTCGCCAAAAAACTTTACCGCAGCTTTCGCTGATGACGCGGGAGTTCAAGCCCGATTATGGAGGATCACTGGGGCTGCTTACGGGAATTCCGCCACCCGCGATAAAATTCCACAGCGATCGGGAGCACGGAGAGAATGATAATGCCAATGATGACCAAGCCGAAATTATTTTTCACCACGGGGAGATTACCAAAGAAGTAGCCGAGGTAGGTGAAGGCGTAGATCCAAATGAAGCCACCGATGATATTGTAGGCGATGAAGTGGCGGTAAGTCATGGAGCCGACGCCGGCGACGAAAGGAACGAAGGTCCGGACAATGGGGACGAAGCGCGCGAGAATGATCGCGCGACCGCCATATTTTTCAAAGAATTCATGGGCGCGGAGGAGGTGCTTCTTGCGGAGCCAGATCGAATCCTCCCGCTTGAAGACGGCGGGTCCGATCTTGTGGCCGATCCAGTAGTTCACGGTGTCTCCGAGCACGGCGGCGATAAAAAGCAGAAAGGCCAGCAGGTGGATACTCAGCCCGGACTCAGGGAGGGCGCAGAGCGCGCCAGCGGCAAAGAGCAAGGAATCACCGGGAAGCAGCGGCATCACGACCAAGCCGGTTTCGGCAAAGATGATGAGAAAAAGAATGCCGTAGGTCCACGCCCCGTAGTGGGTCACGATCTCGGTGAGATGCCGGTCGATGTGCAGGACGAAGTCGATGAGCTGCTTGATCAGAGTGAGCATGGGAAAAGGGGTAAACAAAAAGGGCAGGTCGCATGCGATCCTGCCCAAGTGATGATTGAAGAATAAGCTTAGACGTCAGCTTTGGTCTTGCGCAGACCCATGACGCGTTCGCCTTCTTTCCATTGGCCGCGTTTCTTGAGAATGGCTACGCGTTCGAAGCGTTTGAGCACATTGCGTTTGGAGATGAGACCGCCGCCGGAGGGCTTAAGGCTGGGATGTTGGGACATAAAGGGTGTGACGTTTAAGGTTGTTTCTGGCTGTGAAAGGGTGGGGATGTAGAGTTCGCAATTGCCCATGACAAGTACTTTTCTCCCACAGTTTCAGCACTGATCTCAATCCACTGCGGAATTGAGTAGGGGTGATGGGCGTGAATCCAGTTGCTCAGCGAGGAGGCGTTGCCCGGCAGGTATTTAAACCAAACGCGAAATTCCTCGGCCTGCTGGAGTCTGCCTTCCTCGTGGTAATGGGAAGTGATTGGGCCGTCGATTTGGGCGCAGACCGCGAGGTGTAATTCGACCGCGCCGCGCGCCAGTAGGTCGGCGTCGGCGCGGGTGGCGGTGGTGGTCCAGGCGACGTGCATGGAGCCAAGTTGACGGGGTGGGCGCGGAGCGCAAAGCGAAATCTTGGCTCGGTGGGGCGGTGCTGGTTGGCGGAGCCGAAATCAGGGTGGGCTGGGGCTGAATTTTCTCACTTGACGCACTTCTGGCCAAAAGTAGGGCTATCCCTTCAATTTTTCCAAACCATGAGAGACGAATACATCAAGGACGCCCAGAAAGTCATCCAGGATCCGAATATCCTGATCAACGTGATCTCGCGTCGCGTGAAGCAGCTCCGCCGGGGCAGCCGTCCGCTCGTGGAGTCGCTCGAAAAGTTGAGCCCGGAAGATATCGCACTGCGCGAAGTCATCGAAGGCAAAATCAGCTACGAGCTGATGGTGGCCCCTTAATTCAAGCTCACTTTCATTTTTCAAAAGAAGCGCGGCATCACGGCCGCGCTTCTTTTGTTTGCCGACGGCTAAAACGTCCGGCATCAATCATCACTTAGTTCCCATGTCTGCCAAGGTTCATGATTCCTCCCGCTATACCGAGCTGCGCAATCCGAAGGCGCTGCGGGACTTTTTCGTGCACGATAAGTTTGAGGCGGGCATCAAACTGGTCGGCACCGAAGTGAAATCAATCCGGGCGGGCAAGGCCCAGATTTCCGATGCCTTCGCGCGGCTGGAGAAAGGCGATGTGTGGCTGCATGGCGCCTACATTGAGGAGTATTCGCACGGCGGGCTTTCGCAGCATGCGCCGCGGCGTCCGCGCAAACTGCTGCTGAATGCGACTGAAATTCGCAAACTGACCCAACAGGTGGAAACCGGGGGGCGTTCGATCGTGGCGCTCCGGATGTATTTTAAGGAAGCGCTCGTGAAAGTCGAAATTGCCACGGCCTCGGGAAAGAAGCAGTTCGACAAACGCGATGATCTTAAGAAACGTGAATTAAATCTCGAAGCCCGCCGCGCCCTGCGCCCCCGCTGATGAAGAAAAAAAACCTCCCTCCGTCCCGTCAAATTAATCAAGTCACGGTCCGCGTGCCGGGCAGTACTTCGAATTGTGGTGCGGGTTTTGATACACTCGGTCTGGCGCTGACCGTGTATAATTTCGTGACCCTGACCCGTGGTGACTGGCGGGGTGCAAGGCCCCTCCGCTTGAGTGATGCGGCGGGAATCGATATGGCGAACGAGGCGGCGCAGCTTTTTTTCGTGCGGGCGGGCGTTGAGGAATTGGGTTTCTCGTTTCACATCGAAGGGGAGGTGCCGATGTCGCGCGGTTTGGGTTCGAGTGTCACCTTGCGCGCGGGAGTCGTGGCGGCGCTCAATGAACTGACGGATGCGAAATTGACCAAGGATGATTTGTGTTCGCTCGTGACGCAGCTGGAAGGGCATCCCGATAATGCGACTCCGGCGGTCATCGGTGGTTTCGTGGTGGCGCGGTGCGATCCACACACGGGCGAATTGGCGGGGGTGGTCCGCAAAGCCATCGGCAAAGAGCTGTGCTTTGTGGTCGTTTCACCCGAGCAGGAACTGGAGACGAAGAAGGCGCGCGGGATTTTGCCCAAGGAGCTGCCTTATTTTGATGCGATCAAGAGTGTGAACAGCGCGGCGTACGTGGTGGCGGTGATCCTTTCCGGGGAATACGAGCGATTGCGTCATGCGGTGTGCGACTATTTGCATGAGCCCTATCGTTTGCCGCTCATTCCTGGAGCGAGTGCGGCCATTCAGGCCGGGGTCACGGCGGGTGCGCTCACTGGTTGGTTGAGTGGCAGTGGTTCCAGTGTGCTCTGCGTGACGGATGATCGTAATTCAGCCAAAGTCGGCAAGGGGATGGCGACGGCCTTCGCCGCGCATAAAATCAAAAGCAAAATCTTCGTGCTGCATGCGGACAACGCCGGTTTGAAAATCACCGCACGCAAGCGCTGAGGGATTGTTGGCCGGAGCAGTGCTGGTTGGAAATGAGCGCCAGTATCGTCATCAACCGGTCGGGGTTCAGTGACCGTTATGGGTCATCGGGAAAGGGGGCGTGGATCCGTTCCAGAATTGAGAAATGTGCTCAGCTAGAGTTATCCACTTAAACGGTTTTCTGACGACGATCTTGAGATTGGGCACCTTGGCCAGTTGTTGATCCGTGAAATTTTCCTGATACGCTGTGATCATCACAGCAGGAACCTCGGGTAGTCGCAGTTTGATTTCAGCGAGAAGCTGGAGGCCATCGATGTCCGGCATGTTGTAGTCAGTCACAATCAGACCGACATCGAGCTCGGGCAGGGCTCGGAGTGCATCTGAAGGGTGGCTGAAACTGTAAACCGGGCAGGAAAGGTGCGAGGCGAGCAATTGCTCCAGCAGATCGATATAAGCTTTTTCATCATCAACCAAAACGACGCACTTGGCGGATTTACTCAGGGCTTGCTCGTGAGGGTGAGGGGCAGTGGTTCCAGTTATCGCCATAGAAATTTTTTCTAGAAAAGTGTTATCTAGTTGGGCGGCCAGTGCGGAGAGGAAGATTCACGAACCTGTTGTGATGGGCGAGCGAAATCTAGCCTTAGGATTGCGCTTTTCATCAAAGGCTTACTCTATCGCTTGAATGCTTCATCTTGTGTTATTTCAGCCGCAGATCGCCCCGAACACAGGTAATATCGGGCGGATGTGTGCCGTCACCCGCTCGCGCCTGCATCTGATTCATCCTTTGGGTTTCGAGATTACCGACAAAAACTTGAAACGCGCCGGCATGGATTACTGGCATTCGCTGGATGTTCATCAACATGCGAATTGGGAGGTTTTTAAAGGCAGTCCGGTAGCCCCTAAACGTTTATGGCTATTCACCACGCATGCCGATCGGACATTTTGGAATGTGGCATTCGCGGATGGGGATGGTTTGGTTTTCGGCAATGAGGGGGCGGGCGCACCTGCATGGCTGCACGATGAAATAGGGGCGCAGGGACGATTGTGTATTCCTCATGCTAACGGCGCTCTGCGTTCACTCAATTTGTCCACGGCTGCGGGCATTGCTTGTTACGAGGGGTTACGTCAGGTTGGCATACAGAAAAGCTAACGACTCTTGCGCAAAACCGATGAGAAACGGACAGAGCGAAGCGTCTGCTTCACTCGGGAGATCAGAGTGTCTCCGTCGGTAGCGTGACCGAAGTCTGGCGAGCAGGTGACTTGATCTGACAAGCCGGGCAAATGCCAAAAAATTCTACGATGTGGGAGAGTTGGGTGAAGCCACGCTCAGTGAGCATGCGCTCCATGCCTTCAACGGAGAAATATTCCACGGGCTCTGATTTGCCGCACACTTTGCAAAGCACATGATAATGCCGGGAACGACTGGCGTGGGCGAATTCGTAGAGCCCCGTGCCATTATGTTGAAAACTGCGGCGGACGAGCCCGAGCTCTTCGAATGCGGCCAGACAACGGTAAACAGTGACCAGATCACACGAACTCTCGTTAAGATCCTGATGGAGTTGTTCGATTGAAATGGGGTTTTCCCGGCGGATGAGGGCTTCTAAAATCGAGATGCGGGGTTTAGTGACACGCATCTGAGCTTGGCGCAAACGAACGCAAGCCGCTTCCAAATTGGAGATTTCAGGTTTGGTCGCGACGCTGGCGAGGGGATGGTTTGATTGAGTGGCAGCGATCATCTTTTACAGATTTATTGCAAGTGTCGTTTTTAAAAGCGAGTTAAATTTCCATAAAGTATCACGCAGCCATGGATCTGCGAATGATTGGGCAGGATAATTGAGCCTATTGAATTCGTGAACTGGGGATTTCAGTAAATTGAACTATCATATTCTGCATCGCGCGGTTGCGCTGACATGTGCGCTGTGCTAGCCATCGTGGCTTACAAACATGCAAGACTTGGAATTCACTGAGATTGTGGAGCTGATCTGTAAGGAAGATGGTCGTTTCGACCGGAAAGCCTATACGTTCATCCGGCAGGCATTGGATAGTACGGTCAAGGAGCTCAAGAAGAAGCAACCCGAGCGCACGGAAAAGTCGCAGCATGTTTCTGGCGCCGAGTTATTGCACGGAGTGCGTACTTACGCCTTGGATCAATTTGGTCCCTTGGCCAAAACCGTGCTGAATGGCTGGGGGATCAACCGATGCAGTGATTTCGGCGACATCGTTTTTAATCTCATCGAATATAATGTTTTTAGCAAAACGGAGAACGACCGCCGTGAAGACTTCGCGGATGTTTATGATTTTGAGGAAGCCTTCGTGAAACCATTTGCGCCCGCCCGGAAACGTCGCCGCTCTCTGGGCACTGCTTGAGTTTATCTGCCGCGCTTCATTCCTTCACTTTTCATGGCTAAGCCAACTTCCGTCCGTTCACGCGATCGCGCACTTCTCGAAAATCTCTGGCGCGAGCCGATCGAACGCTACGCCCTCGGCAATGGGCTGAGCGTCCTGCTCAAACGCGATGCATCGGCCCCCGTGGCCTCAGTGCAGGTCTGGGTCAAGACCGGTAGTATTCACGAAGGAGCCCATCTTGGTGCCGGCCTCGCACATTACCTTGAACACATGCTTTTCAAAGGCACGGAACGACGGGTTGGCCGCGATATTTCCGCCACCGTCCAAGCGCACGGCGGCTACATCAACGCCTACACCACGTTTGATCGCACGGTTTATTACATCGATATTCCTGCGGAGCACACGGCGGTGGCGATCGACTTGCTCGCTGACGCGACGCTGCGTTCGACCCTGCCGGCCGACGAGGTGATCAAGGAAAAGGATGTCATCTTGCGAGAAATCGACATGGGGCTCGACGATCCTGATCAACGGCTCGCCCAGGCGTTGTTTGACACGGCCTTTCGCACGCATCCTTACCGTCAGCCAATTATCGGCCATCGTGATGTTTTTTCCGTCACCACCCGCGAAGATCTAGTTGACTATTATCGCGAACGCTACTGTCCCAACAATATGGTGCTCGTGATCGCGGGGGACTTCAATCCGGCCACCACCCGCGCCGCCATCGAGGAACATTTTGGCAAGACGCCCCGTCGCCGGCTGGCCCCGGTGTTGGTTTCTGACGAAACGCCGCAACTCTCGCGGCGCGACCGCCACCTTTTCGAGGACGTGCAGGTTTCCCGTTGTGGGCTGGGCTGGCAGATCCCCGGCCTCACGCATCCCGATACACCTGCGCTGGATGTTTTGGCGATGGTGCTTGGTTACGGCGACAGCTCGCTGCTGTGGGATACGATCCGCGAGAAAGCACGACTGGTTCACACCATCGATGCCATGACTTGGAGTCCCGGCACCAGTGGCCTTTTCTATATTTCATTTCTGACTGACCCGGAGAAACGGGCTGCGGCCGAAGTCGCCGTATTGCGCGAGATTTCCCGTATTGCGAAAAAAGGCGTCAGCCCGGCGGCACTGGCCAAAGCGATCCGGCAAGCCGTCACCGCGGAGATCAACATGCGCAAAACCATTTCGGGTCAGGCTTCGCGCCTGGGTTCGGCCGAAGTCGTGGTGGGGGATGTGAATTATTCCCGCCGCTACTTCGAGCAATTGTTTGCGCTCACCCCCGCCGATTTAAAACGCGTCCTGCGCACTTATCTGGTCGACGAGCGGATGACGGTAATTTCGAGCAATCCGAAAGCTGAGGCCGCGAAGGCGGCACCAGTCACCAGCGCCCTCACGACGACCCTTGATTTCGAAGAAATCAAATTGCCCAACGGTGCGCATTTACTCCTGCAGGAAAATCACCAATTGCCCAATCTGCACCTGCGGCTGGCTTTTGCCGGTGGGGCCTTGGTCGAACCCGCTGGTCTGCGTGGGGTCAATTCTCTGCTCTCTACGTTGCTCACCAAGGATACCGCCCGCCGCTCAGCTGAGGAAGTGGCCCGGGCGATTGAAGCCGTGGGCGGATCGTTCTCGGATTATTCGGGCAATAATAGTTTCGGACTGGTCGCGGAAGTATTGCCAACCGACGCCGCGCTCGCTCTCGAATTGCTGGCCGATGCCGTATTGCGGCCCGCGTTCAAGTCGGCCCGATTGGCTGTCGAACGCGAGTCCGCCCTCGCTGGTTTGCGTGAATCGCTCGATGATGTCGTGACGGTGGGCCGCAAGCGGCTCCGCGAAAAGTTCTTTGGTCCGCATCCCTTCGCCATCGAGAGTTGCGGTGATACCGCAGGCATCACCGCAGTCCAGCCTGCCGATCTTCGCGCGTTGCAAAAACAATTGATCGTCGCCGGCAACGTGACGATGGCGGTGGCGGGTGATTTTAAGCGCAAGGAATTGGTCCCAAAACTTAAGGCCTTTCTCGCCCAACTGCCCTCCGGCAAGTTGACCATACCGGCCTTCGCTACGACGGTTAAGGCCGGAGAGTTCGTTGAAGCCCAACCGCGCCAGCAAGCGGTGGTATTTCAGGCCTATCCCGGACCGGCGCTGCTCGCTCCTGATTATTATGTCGGGGAAGTGGCGGAGGAATTGTTCAGCGGCATGTCATCAAATCTTTTTGCCCGGGTACGTGAGTTGAAGAGCCTGGCTTATTTTGTCCGGGCGAGCCGCGTGAGCGGGATGCAGACGGCCATGTTTTATTTCTATGCCGGGACCGATCCCCTGCGCTATGGTGAGGTGTTGGAGGAATTTGCTCTCGAAATCTCACGCGTACAATCAGGCGGAGTGACCTCGGATGAATTGCAGCGCTGCCAAATCCGTTTGCAGGCCGGAAAACGCATGGCGATGCAGACTAATTCAGCCCGGGCCATGCAAGCGGCCCACAGCGTGGTCTGCGGCTTACCGGTAAACGATTGGCGCAATTACGATGCTCGGATTGAAGCGGTTTCTCCCGCGATTTTGCAGGTATTTGCGCAGAAATATTTCCAGGCGGCTTGGCGTACACAAATGGTAGTCAAGCCTTGATTTGGCCTGTTCTCCGGTCTTACCCGACGTTGCGGGGAGAGCCGCCAACTGGCAGAAGAGATGTCCAATGAAAATCATGCTACCCCGTTACTGCTTCGTGCCCGCCCTTGTGCTGGCACTGTTGGTTGCTGTTCCTGCTCTGGTTCGTGCGGATGATTCGGCTCCGGTGAAAGAAAAGGTGCGCGAAAAAGTAAAGTCGAAGTACGACACTGACCAGGATGGTAAACTCAGCGAGGCGGAGAAAGCGCAGAAAAAGGAAGAGATCAAAGAAAAGCGCGAGGAGTTGAAAAAAGAGGTCCTGGAAAAATATGACAGCAATCATAACGGCAAACTTGATCCTGATGAGAAGGAAAAGTCGCATGCCGACCGTGAAGCGAAGAAAGCCGAACTCCTCGGGGAAAAGGAAAAACGTAAAGCCGAGCGCGAGGAGAAAAAGACTGAACATGCAGCCCAAAAAACAGGTGCTGATTCCCCCGCAGTCGCTCCCGCAAAATAGACGAATTTTCAGTAAGCTCAAAATAAGCCCGGGCCAGTAGGCCTGGGCTTATTTTTTATCCGTCAGGCCGCCGCTCCACTTGAGTTTGGCGCGCATGACTCCGAAATGGGAATAATCGGGCCTTTGCACCAAGGAGAGCTGGCGCTGGGCGGTCATGACCGCAATGGAACCCTCGGTCACCACGCGGTTCTGTTGACCGTCCATGGCGACGAGGAGTCTTGATTCGTTGGAGCGATTAAAAATTTTAAGGCGGACACTGTCAGGAAACACAATGGTGCGATTGCTCAGGGTGTGCGGACAAATAGGCGTCATGGCGATGACGCGTCCGGCTGGATGAATGATCGGTCCACCGGCGGAAAGGTTGTAGGCGGTGGAGCCGGTGGGCGTGGAGAAGACGAGTCCGTCGCACAGATAATCGGTCACGAGTTCCCCATCTGCCTGCACTTCGAGACGCACCAGACGTGAATTCATCTCCGCTTTGATGAGAACGTCGTTTAAGGCGAGATCGCGGCGACGGGCCCCGGTCTGGCAATCGAGCAAAGTGCGGGAGGCGAGGCCGTAGTTGCCTTGAATAAGATCGCCGAAATTGGCGCGCGCTTCTTCCGGCGAAAAAGTAGTCAGATAGCCCAAGCTGCCCTGATTGACCCCGATGAGGGGAATATTGGCCCGGGTCGCTTCTCGGACCGCCCCGAGCAGTGTGCCATCGCCGCCGATGACGCAGCCCGCATCGTAGCCTTTGAAATAGCCAGGCAGGAGATTTCGTGCATGGGCGGATTTAATCCTCGTCGCTCCCGCTGTACGGGCAAGCTCCATCAATTCGCGGGCGAGTTTAGTCGCTCCAATTTTCTGCTGATTGACGACGAAGGCGATTTTGCGAAATGGCTGCATGGCTGATTCGCTGGTGATTACGCTGATAAACGCGGAAAATGAAACATCATTTTAGGGGGCGGGGAGATGCCTTGCGCAAACCCAGCAAATATTCGCGGTTCCCGTCGGCACCGTGCACCGGGCACTCGCGTTCGCCGTGCAGGGTGGCTCCGGGTAATTCGCGGAGTGCGAATTCACGCACCTCGGCAAGCACGCGCTCGCGGACTAAATCATCTCGAATAATCCCTTGGCCGCGATCCACCTCCGCTTTGCCGGCTTCAAACTGGGGTTTCACGAGTGCGATGAGCGTTCCTTCGAGGCGGAGAAAATGCCACACCGCTGGCAGGACGTTTTTCAGGGAGATAAAAGACAGGTCCATCACAATCACATCGTAGTCGGAGCGGGGCAGGGCACCGGGTTGCAGGTGTCGCGCGTTGGTTTTTTCCAGATTGGTCACGCGCGGATCACGCCGGAGTTTGTCGTGCAGTTGGGCTGTACCCACATCGACGCACGTGGCGGAAATTGCGCCAGCCTGCAAAGCGCAGTCGGTGAAACCACCGGTCGAGGCGCCGACATCGAGCAAATGGACGCCGGTGAGATCGAGCGGGAATTGCTCGAGGTAGGCGGAGAGTTTTTCCCCGCCGCGGCTGACAAAACGCGGTAACTGATCGATGCTCAGTTCGAAATCGTCCGGGTAGGTCTTACCGGGTTTTTCGAGTCGCTCCGTCCCGTGACGCACGCGACCGGTCATGATGAGCCCCTTGGCCTGCGAACGGGATTCACAGAGCCCGCGGGCGACCAGCAGTTCGTCGAGACGTAGTTTGGCGGGCATTGGTTTATCGTAGCTTCTGGCGTTTGGGTGACCAGCACGTTGTGCGGCCACCAATTTCATCGCGGAGGAGGGGCTGTTTGGTGCGAGGGCAACGGCCGCCGTCTGCCCAGCGGTGCCAGAAGAGCCACGACTTGGGAATGTGTGCGTTGAGATCGGGTGGAAGATACGCGCCTTTCCCCGCGATGGTGTCGAGAGCGAGGTGGCAAACTCGGCGGCAAGCGCGATGGAGTGAACGGATCTCCGCTGGGGTGAGCGAGCCGGCCAATCGCTGGGGATGAATCGCCGCGCGCCAGAGAATTTCGTCGGCCATCCAGTTGCCGATGCCGGGAAAACGTTCCTGCCTCAGGAGTACGGCCTTGATCGGGGCGCGGGCGTGGCGTCGGAGAAATTTCGCAACCGCGTCGATACTAAAAGCCGAAGATGAAATCGCCGGCGCGATCTTGGTCCACCACGTGGGTTTTTCCTTACCGTGATGAAAAAGAACCCCGCCGAACATGCGTGGATCATTAAAGACGAGTTGGCGTTTTTTTTGTACGAGGATGAAGTGGTCGTGTTTCGTGGGAAGATATGCGGGCGACTCGACCCGAAGTTCGCCGCTCATCCCGAGGTGGATGCCGAGCCAGCGTCCGCCGTTGAAACGGAAGATCATTTGCTTGGCTGCCGTTTGTGAGTCGAGCAATCGGGCGCGCGTGAGTTGATTTACGAGGAGAGCGGGGTCGCAATGCCGAAAGATTTTTTTGCCCGCATGTAGCCGCACCGATAGAACTGCGTTGCCGTGTCCCGCGCTCCATCGTTTACGGAAGAACTCAACTTCAGCCAGCTCAGGCATGGCCGCTTACTTGATTTCCCAGTTGTAGGGATGCTTCGAGAGAAGCTTCGCGGGCCCATTGGTCACTTGCACCACATCTTCCCAGCGGCAGCCGCCGAGTCCCGGATAATACAGGCCTGGCTCAACCGTGACGACGGAGCCGGCTTTGAGTTTATAGGCCACGGTGGAGACGCGCGGCGGCTCGTGTACGGCGAGACCGAGGCCATGACCGGTGCCATGAAAAAAGCCGACAGAGCCAGACTTGTCATGGCGGGTTTCGTAACCCGCACGGGTGAAAATGAAATTCACCAGATCATGCACGTCACTGCCATCCACGCCGGCGCGGATCATGCGTAATGCGGCACGTTGGGCATCGCGGACGGTGGTGACGAGTTTGCGTTGGGCTTCAGTGGGACGGCCTTTGAGGTAGGTGCGCGTCATGTCGCCGTAATAACCGGTTTTCAGTACCCGTGGAAAAATATCCACGATGATCAGCTCGTGCGGCCGCAGCGGACCACGGCCGCGTTCGTGTGGATCGCAGGCTTGGTTGCCACCGGCCACGATCGTATCGCGGGCCTCTCCGCCCTGCTCTTTTATGGCCACTTCGATGGCGAAGCGCAGGCGCTCAGAAGTGAGCGGGGCGCCTTGATAGATGAGGTGGTGGCCTTTGATTCGCGTCTTTCGTAGAATGTTTTCGGTCGCAACGTAGCCCATTGCCGCCAGCCGGTTACCTTCCTTGATGGCCGCTGCTTCAGGAGCGGATTTAATTTCACGTTCAGGGAAAAGCATCCCGCCCGCTAATTCGAGTCGGAGCCCGAGCTTGCCCAACTTTTGATAGAGTCCAGCGGGAAAATCGTCAGGGATGCGAAAAGTTTTTATGCCGTACTGACGGGAGAGGCAGACGATGATTTCCGCGACACCGGCTGTGGGACCATAAGTCTCGCGCGCCTGATCACGCCAGGTTTCAAGCGAAAGGACTTGGTTAAAGGAGCTCGTGCGCTTTACCCGGCCCAGTTCGAGGGCACTTTGCACCGTGATTTTTTTCCGGCCAGAACCGAAAGCGATAAAGGGATCATGCACATCCACCCCGCCAAAGTAGAGCATGTCAGAGCTGGCGTGCGTATCGGCGTAAATCAGAGGTGGGGATTGGTGAACGGCCATAATGGAAGAGTGGTTAGGCGAGCTTTCTCGGCTAAATACCTGTGGAGTCATTGCGGCTCCGTCAATTATGATACCATCGCGGATAAACGCAGCTTGTTCATCGGACGGGGGCCATTTGAAAACAAAAAAGGCCGGCTAAAAGCCGGCCTGAAAATCAGCTTCGTAGAGCGAGGGGCGCTTACGCTGCACGATTGCTGGAGTAGGAGGGGATGCCTGCCGGGGTTTTCATCGCGGAGGCGGATTTGCTGCGGCCTAAGCGAGTGTCGGCAATCTGGATCAACAGGGCGGGCACGGTCATGAAAATGATTTTGATATCCATCCAGAAGGACTTCGTCTGACCGTAGCGGATATCGAGACGAACCATTTCTTCAAAGGTGGTGCGATTCTTGCCCGAAACCTGCCAGAGACCGGTCAAACCTGGCATGGCCATGCAGCGCTGGCGCTGCCAAGGAAGATAGGCTTCGTATTCTGTCACGATGCAGGGACGTGGGCCGACGGCACTCATATCACCACGGAGAACATTGATAATCTGGGGCAACTCATCCAAGCCGGAAGCGCGAAAAAGCCAACTGCCCGGGATCAGGCGTACGTCATTTTTCGCGTCGAGCTTGGCCATAGGCACATTGGTGTGGATGAGGTCTTTAACATAATTTTGGTGTCCGTTCGTATCGGCGTTAACATACATGGTGCGGAATTTGTAGATCCAAAATTTCCGGCCCATGTAGCCAACACGCTCCTGACGAAACAAGACCGGACCCGGAGCGACCAACTTGGTGATGATCGTCATAATCAAGGCGAGAACAGCGAAAAACGGGAGTGCGAGTAGGCAGCAGGTAAGATCGATAATACGCTTCCAAGTGGGCAAATGTGAGTTGGTCTGATCAGCGTGGCTCGTCGCAGGAGATGGTGTGGCTTGGGGTGTCATGTGGGTGATCTAATTCAGCCAATAAGATATCACAGGCTAGCTGTTTGGGGTATTGGCCGGTAGACTAATTCGGTATGTCTTTGAAAATCAGGAGGACTCGGGGAAATGCCCTAGGCGCACTAGCCGATCGGCTAGTGTCTCGGTGACAATTAGGCTTAAAATGCACCATTTCCAGCCACCACGGCTTGCGCTCCACGGCCGGCGTAAACTGACTCGTCTAACCTCAGTGCTTCACTGGGCTATCCTGATTGCGTGCGCCGTCGCAAATTATTCGTCGGCTGATTCCGCCAAGCGCTGATACACTTCCGAATCGAGTAACTCCATATAGCGTTCGGGATGCTTGATCTTGGTGAAATTGAATTTTTCGTAGAGTCCATGGGCATCTCTGGTCACGAGATTCCAGCGCCGTAAACCTTGGAGCTTGGGGTGATGCATGGCCATGGCCATCATACCTTGGGCTAGTCCGTTCTGGTGGTGTTCCTCGAGGACATAGACATCACAAACATAGCAAAATGTGGCGAAGTCGGAAATGAAACGAGCAAAACCGACTTGGGCGCGCTCGGCGTCATAAGCCCCAATGCAGAGGGAACCATGGATGGCGCGTTGTAAGGTTTCGAGCGGCATGTTCTCGGCCCAATAGGAGCGTCCTAAGAAGGCATGAATGGCCGTGACATCGAGATGGTTTGGATTGTCTGAAATCAAATATTTGCCGTGGCGGTGTTCAATGAATGAAGGAGGCATGATTTTAGAGGTCAAAAAATATTACAGGTTCGCGATCGTAGTCGCGTACGCGGCTTTGTCGGTGGCGCGGAAAAACGAGGTGCCGGCCACAAAAGTGTCCGCGCCGACGGTGCGGCACTCGGCTGCGTTGGTGAGATCGATGCCGCCATCGACTTCCAAGCGGAATTTCAGGCCGCGTTTTTGACGTGTATCATGGAGTTCTCCGAGCTTGCCGAGCATATCGCGGCGAAAGGGCTGGCCACCAAAGCCGGGCTGTACGGTCATGACCAGCACGAGGTCAATTTGGTCGAGGAGATGTCCGACCGCGCTGGCGGGAGTACCGGGGTTGAGTACGATGCCGCATTGGCAGCCGAGCTGGCGGATGCGCGCGAGCGTAGCGGCGTGATCGTAACTTGGCTCGATATGGATGCTGATAAGGTTGGCTCCCGCCTTGGCGAAGGCTTCGATATATTTCGGTGGCTCATCGAGCATGAGATGAGTGTCGAAAAAAAGTTTCGTGCCGGCGCGCCGTAACGCGCTCAAGGTTTCAGGCCCGAAGGAAAAATTGGGCACGAAGTGTCCATCCATGATATCCAGATGGAGCCAGTGCAGTCCAGTGTCAGAGACGATCTGGACGCTGGCGGCGAGATTGGCATGATCGCCAGCTAGCAGAGATGGGGCGAGGAGAGAAGCGTGCATCGCGGTGTTCCTCATTTCTGCCAACTAACATTAAATTGTCCAGCGCGTCATCCGAATTCCTGCCAGCCGCCTGCAGGCAACGCTTCGCTCTTACCACGTATCCAACGTCGCGTGGAGGGCTTGTTGGGCCAGAATTTCTGCGAGCAGGGGCAGGGCTTGAAATTCAGATTGTTGCTGGCCGTCATCATTGAAGACGCCCCGATTGGCGACCAGAGGACGATCGGTGAATGCCGCTTTATGATCCGCGCCAATCGTGAGCGTGGCCCGGGCGTGGAGTGAAATATCAAAACGCCGGGCGAGTTTGGTGTCTGCGGGGCGGGATACGGCGACATCGCGTTGGTACTTGGTCAAAGTGAGGCTGAGCACGGCATCGGCCTCGGTGGCTGATGCAGCCAGTGCCACCCGGCCATCCTTGATGAACGCTTCGCGCAGTTGGGTGGTGATCAAAGCTTGGGCCTGTGGGATGAGTGCTTCGCTGGTGACCGGGGTGATATACAGGCGGGAAAATTTGGGCGCAGCCCCGGTGCCGAGGTGGTAATGGGCGCAACTGGCCAAGCCACAGGCGGCGATTACCAGGCAAATGATTTGGGTGAGACGTGTCATCCGGAGTACGTGGAGGGAAAATTTGAAATCGCCTGGTTGGTTTCTGCTCGTCGAGCCCTTGCTGAAACAAGATGGGGTAAAGCCATCGGTTGCTCGCGAACGACGTGGCTTAGAATAGCCAGAAACGTTTCTTTTTCGTTTCAGGGACAGGTGTTGGTGGAGTTGTGCCTGGTACTGGTATGACCGGCTTGGGCTGGGCGGCGAGCAGGGCCTCGACCTTAGCCAGCTTGACGCGAGCGGTAGTGGCTACTGCGGAGTCGGGATAAGTAGTGATGGCCTCGTTATAAAAGATTTTTGCCGCCTGATAATTTTTGCGATACTTGAAGTTGTAATCGGCCAAGATCATTTTGCTTTGGGCCAGAACCGTTTTCATTTTCGCGAGCCCTTTCTCCGCGACGGCGGCCCCACTATCACCGGGGAACAAAATCAAGTAATCCTGAAAGTAAGTGATGGCTTCTTTGGTCGAAGCTTGGTCGTAGTAAGGACCCTCCACAAGCGAAGCATGGGTTTCGGCGATTTTGAGGTAAGCATCAGGAGTCAGAACGCTTTTGGGGTAATTATTGATCATGCGATCAAGGGCGTCGATCGCGGCCTCATGCTCACGTATGGTGGTATAGCCGCGGGCGGCATTCATGAGCGCGAGCGGGGCGTAATCGCTGTAGGGGGCATTGGCCACGATTTGCTCCATGTATTGCATCGCCCGTTCACGGTTTTTTAATCCCGGAAATACGCCCCAAATATAGGCACGTTTTCCCTCCATCAGTGACGAGGCAATCCGGTATTGTTCGGCGACGACTTGGTTGAATTTGTCGCTGTTCGGATAATGGGTCAGCAAGGTCTGGTAGGAATCGAAAGATTTATAGTACTGATGGCGCCGTTGGAGAATATTGCCGATTCGGAAAAGGGCTTCGGCGGCATAGACGGAACTGCCATAACGCTTCACGACGCGTTGATAACTTTTCAGAGCACTGTACCTATGGCCGGACTCCTCCGAGGCCCGGGCCTTATTCATGAGATCAAGCGCATTCCGGCCGTCTTGACTGGAGAGCAGGCTGAGGACGCCGCCCTCGACGCGCCAGCCGGTGCTGGGTTCCCACACTAAATCGGCGGCTAGCCTGGTGGGAGGGAGAAGAGAAGCGGCAAGGACCGCGAGAAGGATTACAGAGATGAAGCGACGCATGGGAAAGGGTGTTACCATCGAACGAGAGCTGCGCCATAGGTCAAGCCGGCTCCGAAGGCGACGAGCAAGGTAAGATCGCCGGGTTTCACCCGGCCAGAGCGTCGGGCTTCATCCAGCGCCAGCGGAATGGTGGCGGAGGAGGTGTTGCCGTAACGATCAAGGTTGACGAAAAATTTGTCCATCGGGAGCTTCAGGTTTCCCGCCAAGGCCTCGATAATGCGGATGTTGGCCTGATGAGGGATCACGAGGCTGATTTGGTCAGGAGTGAGCTGATGTTGTTCCATCATCTCCCGGCAAACTGTTTCCATGACCCGGACGGCGCTCTTGAATACTTCTTTGCCATTCATCCGGATGAAATGCTGGCGCGCCTCGACGCTCTGGGCGCTGGCGGGGCAACTGCTACCTCCGGCGTGGATCATGAGTTTGTCCGCGAATTCGCCATCAGCGCCGAGATCGGACCCAATGATACCGATGCCAGGTTGGGCGACTTTGGTGAGAACGGCTGCGCCAGCGGCATCACCAAAGAGCACGCAGGTGGTCCGGTCCGACCAGTCGACGATGGTGGAAAGTTTTTCCGCTCCGATGATCAGGGCGCGCTTGTAGCGGTTGGTGATCAACATGCCATAGGCGATTTCCATCGCGTAGAGAAAACCGGAGCAGGCGGCCGAAATATCGAAGCAGGTCGTGTGCGCCGGAACCCCCAGCTTGTGCTGCACGATGCATGCCGTGGAGGGCAACGGCCGGTCCGGTGTACAGGTGGCGACAATCAGGAGATCGATGTCACTCGCGCTCATTTTCGCATCGGCCAAGGCCGCTCGGGCGGCGTGGACTGCCATGTCGGAGCAGGCCTCATTTTCGCCTGCGATTCGGCGTTCACCAATGCCAGAACGGGTGCGAATCCACTCGTCAGAAGTATCAACGGTCTTGGCCAGCTCTTCGTTGGTGAGGATTCGTTCGGGAGCGTAGGAGCCGACTCCCGCGATGATGACAGATGCCATAAATTATGAAGATGCCGGATGGGTCACGAAGGGTGTCACTGAGGTGTGCGAGGGATTTTCCATCAGTTCGTTGGCCTTGGCGATATCCTGCTCCATCCGCTGATACAAGTCTTGCTGAATAATCTTATTGGCGGCGAAGATTGCATTGCTCCAAGCGTGACGCGTACTGGAGCCATGGGTTTTCAAAATATTACCCTTTACTCCCAGCAATGGGGCGCCGGCGTAACGGTCGGGATTCATGCGATCTTTCAGCGCATCAAAGGCGCCCTTGGCCAGCGTGGCGCCCACCATTCGGATCGGATTCTTTTTCAACTCAGTCTTCAGCGTGTTGGTGAAAAATTTCGCGAGGGATTCCCAAGTCTTCAGGAGCGTGTTGCCGACGAATCCGTCGCAAACCACGACATCCACTTCGTCCCGGAACACCTGGAAGCCTTCTAAAGGACCTTGATAGTTGATCACGGAGCCGAGCTTTAGCAGTTGGACGTGGGTCTCGGCGATGAGGGCGTTGCCTTTGCCCTCTTCGGTCCCGATCGTCAGCAATCCCACTCGGGGTGAGGGGATGCCGAGAATCACGCGGGCGTAGTTGGCCCCCATAATCGCATTATGGACGACATGCTCGGGCCGGGCGTCAGGATTAGCCCCGACATCGATCAAAATAAAATGTCCACCTTCGCGGGGAATCACCGCCCCGAGTGCGGGTCGACTGACGCCATTCATGGTGCGCAAGCGCAAGGTGGCGCCAGCCATGAGTGCGCCGGTATTACCGCAACTGACGGCGACGCGTGCTTCACCTGTCTTTACCAGCTCGATCGCCCGTAGCATCGAGGAATCCTTCTTGGACTTGAGCGCTTTCAGCGGCTTGTCCTCCATCGTGATCACCTCGGAGGCGTGGACGATCGTCAGTTTGGGATGCCCTTGGAGACTAGCTTCGGCCACGAGGGGAGCCAACACCTCTTGCTGTCCGATGAGTAATATCGGCACCATGGCGTCGCCCGAATTCAGCACGATTTTAACGGCCTCAACCGCTTCGCAGGGGCCAAGGTCGCCCCCCATGGCGTCGATGGCTATTCGGGCAGGCATCGACACGGGACTGGCGGTTTCTGGGTGTATGGCGGGAAACCAGCCGGCGTGAATTAGACTGTCACGTCGAGGACCTGACGTCCGCGATACATGCCGGTCTTAGGATTGACGCGATGTGGGCGGACAGCGCCGCCATCAGAAGGATCCTTAGCGAATTCAGGAGCGATGAAAGCATTGGCGGCGCGACGATTGGCGCTGCGGCGCTTGGATTGTTTACGTTTCGGATTTGCCATAAAATGATTTGTTTAGTGTAGCCCGCGGATAAAGCGGACGACGTTGAGTGATATAAAAGCGAGGTTGCTAAGGTTGGCGCATAAGGCCGTCAAGCCGTTTAACCGCGACCCTGAAAACGAAGCTTAAATCAGGTAGAAAACGATCAACAATACCGCCGCAAGGGCGAGTCTGTAATACGCAAAAAGCGCCAAACCGTGGTTGGTGAGAAATTTGACCAGAAACTTGACCGCTAGAGCCGCCGTAATGGCTGCGACCAACGTGCCGAGCAGCACATTCCCCCAGCCAAAGACCTCAATCATCGCTGGACCACTTTTCCAGCCCTTGAGCACTGCCGCCCCGCCCAAGGTCGGCAAACCGACCAAAAAACTAAATTCGGCTGCTTTGGCTGGCTGTAATCCGGCCAAATACCCGCCCACGATCGTCACCATCGAGCGGCTCGTGCCCGGCCAGAGCGCGAGGCATTGGAATAAGCCAATCCCAGCCGAGTTGCCCACCGTCAGATCGGCCGGACTGTTGTGCGAATAGCCGATGCCGGAGTTGGCTTTGCGCCAGCGCTCCGCCCACAGCATCAACAAGGCTCCGACGATCAGCGCCCAAATTACCGCGCCCACGGAAAAAAGATGCACATCAATCCAGTCGTGAATCAGCAGGCCGACCACCGCGACGGGCAGGAAGGCCAGAATGATATTTCTGAGCAACCGCACTCCCGAACTGCTCCGCCCCAGCAGTCCGACGAACATGCTCCATAATTGTTGCCAGTAGAGGATGACGACTGCGGCTATGGCACCTGCCTGAATGACCACGGTGTAAGTATCGGCGGCGAGTTTGAGCGTGAGTGGTACGCCTTCCGGATGTTTCGGTGACGCTTTTTTATACCAGAGCGGCTCTCCCTTCGCGTTGGTTAACTGCTTCTCGGCTTCGAGTCCCAGTAGTTTATTAGCGATGATGAGATGCCCCGTCGATGAGATGGGCAAAAATTCCGTTACGCCCTCCACCACGCCTAAAATCATCGCGTCGCTCAAACTCAGTTCAGCCACTGGTTCCGGCGCGGAAGCCGCCCCGCGACTGGTCGGAGTGACCAGTGTGAGGAGGAGAGAGGCGAAGATCAGGCGGGATAGCAGGCTTGGATTCACCGCAGCGTGTTCCCAGATCAGAAGCGGCCTGTCGAGTTTTTTGGCTTTGCGCGCCGACCGATTCGCTCTTCTCTCCTCGTGCCCATGCTTGAGTCACTGACGAAAAAACTTTCCGCGCAACAAGACCTCACCGCCGAGGAGGCCACCGCTGCCGCCCTGGCCTTGGCTGCGGCTGAGGGTGTCGCGGAGGAAGCGAAGATCGGGTTTCTCGCCGCCTTCGCAGCCAAAGGAGAAACCGCATTGGAAATCGCCGCCTTCGCCACCGCCTACCGTGGGATCGCGCGCAATCCCGGAATGGAGGAGTGGTCGCCACACGCCCTCGACGTGGTGGGCACCGGTGGGGATCACGCCGGTGGATTCAATATCTCCAGTCTCGTCACCCTGACACTCGCCAGTGCCGGCGTACCCGTGATGAAACACGGTAATCGCGGCATCACCTCGAAATGCGGCAGCGCCGATTTGCTCGCCGGTCTCGGCGTCGATCTGGAGGCAACTCCGGAAAAAAATCGCCGCGCGTTGGTCGAACTCGGCTTCTGTTTCTTTTTCGCCCCGGCCTACCATCCCGCTTTCAAAAACGTCGCGCCCGCCCGCAAGGCTCTGGCGGCGCGCGGGCAGCGCACCGTGTTTAATTTGCTCGGCCCCTTGATCAATCCCGGGCGTCCTGCTCATGCACTCGTCGGCGTTTTTTCTCCAACCATCGTGCCCAAGCTCGCTGGTGCCCTCGAATCTTTGGGTTGTACGGCTGGGCTGGTCGCCCACGGCGTGATTGCCACTGATCGCGGCATCGATGAAATGACGACCGCCACAGAAAATCTGGTCCAAGGTTTCGGTCGCTTACGGTCGAGCACGGGCCGTTGGAGCGCGGTAGATCATGGTCTGCCCGTCGCCCGTTTTGAGGACCTAATCGGTGGCGATCTTGGGACCAATCTCGCCATCACGGATACGATCCTCACCGGTCGTGGGCCCAGCGGACTGGTCGATACAATCGTACTGAACGTCGCGGCCGGACTTTGGATTACCGGCCGGACCGACAGCCTCAAAGCCGGTCTGGTGCCTGCCCGTGAGTTGTTGTTGGGGGGAGCCGTGACAAAAAAGATCACGGCGACCAAGGAGTTTTATCGACCCCATTGATCTTTTGGCGGAATCGCCTGTCAGAGCAACGAACCCCATTTTGTCTATGAGCAGAAAATATTTTGGCACTGACGGCGTCCGCGGCCCTTATGGCAGTGCGACCATGAACGAAGCATTCGCGTGGCGGCTCGGGGTCGCCGCCGCGCAGTTTGCCCTCACGCAGGGAGCCAAAGCCGGCTCTGCAGTAATCCTCGGTCGCGACACGCGTGCTTCCGGTGAAAGCCTCGAACGCGCCCTCGCTGCGGGTCTCGCGTCAGTTGGCCTTCAACCCATCAGCACCGGCGTTGTGCCGACTCCTGCTGTCAGCCTCGCAGTCCGTTTGGAACAGGCGGTGCTCGGCGTCGTGATCACGGCTTCGCACAATCCTGCCGCCGACAATGGGATTAAATTTTTCGGCTCCTCCGGCATCAAACTCACCGACGATGAGGAATTGCTCATCGAGCAACTTCTGCCGGCCACCGCCCCGGCCGATGGAAATTATTCTACGCGCCATCTGTCGTATCTCGACGCATCTTCCCTCTACAAGAAGACCGTCACGTCGTTGATGCCCATGATCACGCTGCAAGGCTGGAAAATCGTACTCGATACCGCCAACGGCGCCGCGTGCGCGACCAGCCGCGATGTCCTCACTCAACTCGGTGCCGAGCTCGTGCTCATCGGCAATCAACCCGATGGCAGTAATATCAACGCCGGCGTCGGCAGTCAGTACCCGGAAAAAATGGCCGCCGCCGTCAAGGCCAGCGGCGCGCGTTTAGGCGTGGCGCACGATGGGGACGCCGATCGCTGCATCCTCTGCGATGAGCGAGGCGACGTACTCGATGGCGATGAAATTTTGACCATGCTCGCCCTGCAAGCTTTGCGCGAAGATCGTCTCACCAAGCGCACCCTCGTGGTGACCGTGCAAAGCAATCTTGGCGTTGATGCCGCTGTGTCCGCCGCTGGCGGTCGCGTGCTCCGCACACAGGTGGGCGACCGCTACGTTATCGAACAAATGCTCGCGGACGGCGCGACCCTTGGCGGCGAATCCTCCGGTCATGTGATTTGCGCCGACGTCTCGCCGACCGGCGATGGACTCGTCGCCGCGTTGAAGGTGATTGAAGTCATGCTCGCCACTGGCCGGCCCTTGTCGGAATTGCGTCACGGCCTGAATAAATTTCCGCAACTCTCCGCTGCGCTCACCGTACGGGAGAAAAAACCCTTCGCCACGCTCAAGAGCTTGCCCGCCGAGATCACCGCGATCGAAACCGAACTCGGCGCGAAAGGCCGTGTCCTCGTGCGCTATTCCGGCACCGAGCCCAAGCTCCGTCTACTCGTCGAAGGCCCCACGGATGAAATCGTCCTCCGTTGCCTGAACCGCCTCAAAGCCGCCACCCGCGCCGATCTGGAAGTATTGTAGGAAGTTTTGTTAGCCTAAAAGGCTGGGAAATAAATCATGTTGTCGGATCAGACTCTTGTCCGATTTGTGAGTTGCGAAGGTGCTATCGTTCCAGCTTATCAATTATCTCCCTGTCGCGAGGAGCACGTGAGGTATTTATCACTAACATCCCTGTGGAAATCCTGAAGATGAACCTAAGATTCCGATGACCGTCTCGTGGTCAGGCTTCCCAAGTCGAGTTTGCGCGAGTGGGCGGTAAGTTCACAAACTGTACGCCGAGTTGATCCATCAGTGGCCAGAATTGTTGCCATTCGTTGATAGGCCTGCATTTTGAAATGGTGAGCTGCGCTTGGTAGGGCCGGGGCTTCGTCTTGTCGCCGAAGAGAGCCAAGCAGGGTTTGCCGCAGCGCCGACCGATGTAGACCAGTCCATCGAGGTCGGCTTTGTTGAGCATCAGGGCTCGTCCCGAAGCCTGGGAAGTTTTGTAGCCCGAAACGAAGCTCTGGAGGGTCGCCTTCATGCGGGTGAGGGTGGGCCCGGCGAGTTTGATCGTCCGCATCGTTTGCGGAACGTTGATCCGCCAGACCTCGTAGGCTGCGACTTCAGGGTAATTCAGGAGCCCCTTGCGGATTTGGTCGGCGTAGACCTCTTGGAAGGCCGAGGCGATCGTTTCGCCAGCGTAACATACGCCCCAACTCGCGGTGGGTGAGTCGAAGCGATATTTCCCCAGCTTGGACCAGAAAAGAGGATTCAGCTGCTTTTTGATACACAGTCGGAAATAGGTGAGTGCGCGTAACGGATGCAGGGGGATATCTAAATCCACCAGTTCATCGCGGGGCCGGGGCGCAACCAACTTAGCGGGCGTCGCCATAGTGGTCCGCAAATTCCACCACTTGGTTTATTAGATCCTCGTCAGCCGCAGCACCGCGCAATAGCTCCAGCGGGCTTTGGTCCTCAAGTGCTTCGGCCTTGGTCAGAAACAAGAGAACTACGCCCAGTGGATTCATTTTATATTTTCCGATCAGGACTTGGAGGACCTCTTGCAGGCCGGGCAACAATTCCCGCTTGTGGATTTGCCAGGCTGGATAGCGGAAGTTGCGGGGACCTTGCGGGACCGCGAAGATTTTGAGCTGTTCCCGATAGTTCTTGATCGTCGAACGCGAACTCACTCCGAGTTTTTTGGTGAAGTCGGCATCGGAGAATAGGCCCCCTTCCTCGCCCAGCAATCGTTCTTCGGCTTTGGCTGAGCGCATCCGTACCCGTTGGAAGGCGATTTCGGCGGGATCGACTTGGGTATCCTGCACGATTTCGAGGAACAGGTTGGTCATCGCGTCCGGTTTGTTGAAACCGAGTGACTTCACGAGATTCGCCACGAGACGAACGGCGTCATGGTGGTGCGTGTGGGCAATCGAGCGTTCAAGGGCCTGAGTCATTCTTGCACAGATTGCACAATGTTATGAACAAGTAAAGTGAGGCGCTTATGGCCAAACACGAGTGAAAATTATGGAAATGAAACAAACTTTCTGGTGAGGACGAGGAGTTTCATTTGATCACTTTGACTTCCTGACCGGCCTGAAATTCCGCGACATAGCTATAGCCACCGACAGGTTGTTTCACGAGAGTGAGAACCAAGCCGATTTCACCAATCATTCTAAGAAAGCGGCATCTCGTGCGTGGTATGAGGTATGAATATCCAACGTTTCATAATTCCAGCGACGGTTGCGGCGGCATTTCATGCCGCTTTGTTTTTGCATGGTAAGCCACCGGTTCATTTCCCGCCGGTCGTTGTGGCAAAGGCACCACCGGAACGGAAACAACCCCCGGAGGAGAGGGTGATTGAGGTGCCGTTGGTCAACGATCCGTTGGATGCTACTCAGGAAATGCCGACAGCTTTGGCTCAAGGAAGGGAACTCCCCTCGCTCGAAGAGATTTTCACCGACAGATCGTCTGATTTCCAAATGCCGGTCGACCGCCGCAATCCGCGCAAAATCGACCTTCCTCCGACCACCACCATCGGGCCGATCGGAGATCCGGCAGGGATCCCCGGAGTGACGACAATAAAAGGCTCGATTTTCAATCTGACGCAGCTCGACAAAATTCCGCAAGCTACGGTCCGGACCTCACCAACCTATCCCTCCGCGCTGAAAAATGAGGGGATCGAAGGGGTGGTGATGATCGAGTTCGATGTTGATACGAAAGGGCGGGTCGTGAGCGCCCGCGTGCGCCAGAGTTCAGATCGCGCCTTCGATGAGCCGACGTTGCGAGCGGTGTTGAACTGGCGTTTCGAGCCAGGCCGAAAGGATGGACGGGCGGTTCCCTTTCGGATGGTGATCCCGGTGAACTTTAAGTTGGGAGAAGCTTAAGGCTGATGTTGCCGAAGCGGTTTGCGGGTTTGCGGGGCGAACACTGGTGGCGCGTTGGGGACAACGCGCCCTACTTCGGAGTGGGTGGCGGTAATTGTTTTGGTCAGGCCGGGATGCCTGCCCGCTACTGGATGGCAGTCCGCGGGCGGGCAGATGAGAGCGGTGAAGACGACCAGTTCCGAGAGCAGAAAAAGTCACTGGAAGGACGTGGCGTGGGACCGCGTTGTCGCTCCGCTCTAGCGCGGCTAGGGGATCAAGGCGAGGGCGCGGAGAAAAACGCGGGGAACGTCGCTTCTGCTTCTCTGCTGATCTTAATCGTACCGCCGACGGAGATTGCTAGGTAACAGGCCGAGTTCTTCGCGGTATTTCGCGACGGTACGACGAGCGATTTTTAAGCCTTTGGCTTGAAGCAGGGCGACGATATCCTGATCACTCAGCGGGGCACCGGGATCTTCGCCGGCGATGATGTCGGCGATCATTTCCTTCACGCTGGTGTTGGCAACGGCTTGCCCGGCCTCGGATTGATAACCGGATGTGAAGAAATACTTCATGTCGAAAATGCCGTGCGGCGTGCGGATGAATTTATTGGCGAGCGCGCGGCTGATGGTAGTCTCGTGAACGCCGATGATGTCGGCGATTTGCGTCATCGTGAGTGGCTTGAGTTTGGCGACGCCGACCTCGAAGAATTCATGCTGATGCTTGATGATTTCCCGGGTGATACGCTCGATGGTGCGCTGGCGTTGCTCGATGGCGTTGATAATGAATTTGCCGGAGCGAAGTTTTTCGCGGAGGTAATCGCGCTCGGCCTTGGCGAGGGTGCCTTTGGCGATGATTTCCTTGTAGGCATTGCTCAGACGCAGGCGCGGGATGTAGTCGCCATTGAGGATGATCTTCCACTCTTCGCCATCCTTCTCGACGGTGACATCGGCCACGACGACGCGGTTGGAATCTTCCGCGAAGCGTCGGCCGGGCGCGGGGTCGAGGGTGCCGATTTCGATGATCGCATCTTGAATGATTTCAGAGGAAAGGCCCATTTTCCGGCCGATATCCGGGATGCGACGCCGAACGAGCAACTCGTAATGATCGCGGATGATGCGGGCGGGCACGGATCGGTCACGGCCTTTTTGGGCGAGCTGAATGAGGAGACAATCGCTCAGATCTTCGGCGCCGATGCCGGCTGGTTCGAAGGAGCGGATCAATTTTGCCCCCGCCTGAACTTGATCCAGCGGCAGGCCGGAAATCAGGGCAATGTCGGCCAAGGAGGAGGTGAGGAAGCCGCGGTCGTCGAGACTGCCGATGAGGAAGCGCAGGGCTTCGCGAATTTCCGGGGTGCATTCGGCCAACTCGGTTTGCTGCATCAGGTGTTCGGCGAGCGAGGTCTCGGTGGTGAGTGAATCAAAAAAATGTTGGCGGCGCTCCTCGTCTTCGGTGCCATTGGCGCGGACGCCGCCGTTGTCGCTCATGGAGTCGCGCCAGTCCTGACCGATCTTCTCCAGCATCTTGAAGTCATCTTTGAACTCCATTTCTTCGCGTTGATCGGTATCCGGGCCGGCGTCGTCTTTATTGGCAGCGGCGGCGGTTTTATCGATGCTGATGTCGTCCATCGGCATCTCTTCGAGTGTGGGATTGGATTGCAGTTCTTCCTGGATGGTGGCGCGAAGGTCGAGGGCGGCGACTTGGAGGATTTTAAGCGATTGCCGCATTTGCGGCGCGAGCACGAGCTGCTGCGATTGCCGCTGATGTAATCCTTGATGGAAACCCGGTCCGCTCATAGTGAGAGAATATTACCACTGGCTCTCGAGCGTGGTGGCGGCCGGAGGGCGTGGGGGTGGTAAGGGTACGGGTGGGTGGCTGCTGCTATCTGTTGAGTAAACCTCTCGGATATAGACCGCGAGTTTTTCATTGGTCGGGCCGTAACGGTCGCTGTAAAGATAGAGTTCCAGATCAGTCATCATCTCGTAAGCGGTTTGGTAGCGCTTGGCGCGATCGCGTTGGAGGGCGCGTTGGAGAATGGCTTCAAGCTTGGGATCAATTTCGGGGCGCATCGCCGAGAAATTGGGGATCGGCATCGTCAGGATATTGCGCCGGGAATCGAGGCGCTGGGCGGCGCGGAAGAGATTTTTGCCGAGGAGAAGTTCGGAAAGAACGATGCCGAGGGAGAAAATATCCGACCGGGCATCGGTGACGGCGTAACTGGCGCCTTCGGGGGAGATGTACTCGTCCTTGCCTGGGATCACTTTGCCTTCTTCGTTGTACATCAGATCGAGGGCCTTCGCGATGCCGAAGTCGGTGAGCTTCACGTCCCCTTCGTAGGCGAGCATGATGTTCTTGGGGTTGACGTCGCGGTGGACGATGCCGATCAGCCGGCCTTCGCGATCACGCTTGGCGTGCGCGTAGTTCAGGCCACGGCAGACACGCGAAACGATAAACGCAGCCAGTTCGACCGGGATCGTGCGGTTGAGCTCAGCGTGGCGATCAAGAAATTGCTCCAAATTCATGCCGGAAACAAATTCCATGGTCATGAAATACTGACCGCCGACTTGTCCAAGATGGTAGGTCTGGACGATGTTGGTGTGGATCAAGTCGGCCACCAATCGGGCTTCGCCGATGAAGTTTTTCTGGAACTCGTGGATACTGGAGTATTCTTCGCGAATCAATTTGATCGCGACTACCTTACGGAATTGCCCCATGCCGGCTTGAACGGCTTCGTAGACGACTCCCATGCCGCCCTCGGAAATTTTGCGGGTCAGTTCGTAGTGCAGTTCATTGATGATGTGCTTAAGCGAGGACACGAGAAGAGGAG
The DNA here is from genome assembly GCA_038206205.1 of Opitutales bacterium. Classification (GTDB taxonomy): domain Bacteria; phylum Verrucomicrobiota; class Verrucomicrobiia; order Opitutales; family Opitutaceae; genus Didemnitutus. Next base: position 71,602 of record JBBRBC010000002.1, on the reverse strand, counting down.
AACTCCAGATTCCGTGCGACGCAAGAACGCAGCGGCTGAATTTGCACGGTTCCTGCTACAGGCTTGACTCGGGGTATCGGAGCATCGGTTGACAAGTTAGCCGAGCCTTCTACGTTGGCCTGATGATCACCCTCACGCCACGCGCCGCGAATCAAGTGCGCACCATGCTGTCTGCCTCGGGCGAGGTGCAAAAAAAACTCCGCGTCTTTGTTGAGACCGGTGGTTGCTCGGGCTTTCAGTACGGCATGTCACTGGACGTGCCTAAGCCAGATGATCAGGAGATCGTGAGTGAAGGTCTCGCGGTGCTGCTCGATCCAACAAGTGCGGCTTATTTGCAGGGATCGAGTGTGGATTTCGATGATGGACTTCATGGCAAGGGGTTTGAAATCAAAAATCCCAACGCCGAGAGCACCTGCGGTTGCGGCAAATCTTTTAATTGAGCGTGGCCGGGCCACCACTGCGTGCGCGCTTCAGACTGGTGCCGACGGCTGGATTAATCGTTATCGATTTTAACGCGTGGCCTGATGGAGAGCGACGACGCCGAAAGTCAGCGGTCGCGCCTCAACCGAAGTAAAACCTGCTTGGCGAATCTCCGTGCTCAACGCCTCCCGGTCTGGAAACTGTTCAATTGAGCCACAGAGATATTCGTAGGCCGATTTATCGCCGGTTACCGCCCAGGCGATGGTGGGTAGAATGAACTTCAGGTACGTGTAATAAAACGGGCTGAACCACCAGTGCGGTTGAGAAAATTCCAGGACGAACAACCGTCCTTGTGGGCGCAAGACCCGGCGTATCTCCACCAGACAACGGTTTCGGTCAGCCATGTTACGGAGTCCGAATGAGATCGTCACCGCATCGACACCTTGGTCAGGTAAGGGAAGGGCGAGTCCATCGCCTTGGCGAAATTCGATGAAGGCCCAGCGTTCGTTCTCGCGGCGTTTTTTCACGGCTTCGTCGAGCATGGGCTGACAAAAATCCATGCCGAGAATCTGCGTGTTCTTGGGCAAGCCATCAGCTAGCGCGAAAGCCACATCACCGCTCCCAGTGGCTAAATCTAAAATTGCCAAAGGGTGCGTATCGTGGACAACTCGAACTAAAATTTGTCGCCAATAAATATCGGTTCCTCCGCTTAAGAGCTTATTGGCCAAATCGTAACGACCTGCGATGCGGGCAAACATAGCACGAACTAAGAGAGAATCTGGCATGGGCGTGCGAACCATTTACGTATGTTTGCGATTGACGCAAGCACGCGCTAGTGAATTGTTTGTGCTGTCATCCGATTGTGTAACTATCAACCCCCTGAAAGACTATGTCGACCAACCTTACCAAACGTGAGATCGTGCTTGAGATCTACGAGAAGACCGGTTTCCCCCAAAAGCAGATTCAGGATACTGTGCAGATGACTCTAGATATTATCATGGAGGCGCTTGCCGCCGGCCGTAATGTCGAGCTTCGCAATTTCGGCGTGCTCGAAGTTCAAGTCCGCAAAGCGCGTGTCGGGCGTAATCCAAACAAGCCCGAGACTGAAGTCGTGATTCCGGAGCGTGCGGTCGTGAAATTCAAGTCAGGTAAAATTCTCAAGCAGAAGATCAAGCTGTTGAGCATTGAGAAGTTGAAAGCGAGCCCGCCACCATCGGCGTCTTCCGAGAGTCCTGAGTAAGTCGGGTTTTCGTTTCTCGTATAAATACTCATGGCCGGCTTTCAGTCTCTTCCTGGCTTCCGCGAATTTTATCCGGAAGACTTCTCCCGTCGGCAGCATATTTTCCGTCATTGGCGAAAAAATGCCACGGTCTTTGGATTTCAGGAATACGATGCTCCGGTGCTGGAGCCGCTGGAATTATATAAGGCCAAGTCGGGTGATGAGATCGAAGCCCAGCTTTTTAATTTCACGGATAAAGGGGCGCGCGATGTCGCCCTGCGGCCGGAAATGACTCCTTCGGTTTGCCGTTTGGTGGGCGCAAAAGCGGGCTCACTTAAACGGCCGATCAAGTGGTTCAGTATCGGAGAATTCTACCGCTACGAACGGGCGCAAAAAGGCCGGTTGCGCGCTTTCCACCAGTTCAACGCCGATATCTTTGGCGAGCCGGGTCCCGAGGCCGAGATCGAGCTGATCGCTTTACTCATTCAGTGTCTCGCTGGTTTTGGTCTGACCAAGGATGATTTCTACGTACGCCTGAGTGATCGCGATCTGTGGTTTTTCTATCTCGCCGCGCTTGGTTTCAACGAAGTTCAGGTGCGCGATATTCTTTCCGCCGTTGATCGCTTTGAGAAAATGGGGAACGATGCATTTAAAGGTTACGCCGAAACCCACGGTCCCCTTGCGCCAGAGTTGAAAGACAAGGTACTGGCGTTTTTGCGGATTAAGAATCTCACAGAGTTGGAGGCCGCGCTCGCGCCTTACTTGACCGATAAAATCTCCCTGAGGCTGGCGGAGTGGCGCAAAGTGATCGATGGTCTTGCGGCCATGGGCTTGAGCGATTTTATCAGCGTCGATCTCGGGGTGGTGCGCGGATTGGCCTACTACACGGGTTTTGTTTTTGAGGCTTTTGATCGCAAAGGCGACTTGCGCGCACTCGCGGGGGGCGGTCGTTACAACGAGCTCATTAAGAAACTGGGTTACGCCGATTTGCCGGCGGTAGGTTTCGCGATTGGCGATGTCACCACCGGTTTGTTGCTCGAGCAACGTGGCCTGACGCCCACCTTCGCGAATGCTCCCGATATCTATATGGTTTTAGGCGGCGAGGCGGAACGTCAGGCGGCGTTTGCCGATATCCATGCCTTGCGCTCGGCCGGCTGGCGGGTCGATTACCCGTTCAAGGATTCGGCCTTCGGTAAACAATTCAAGACTGCCGCTGAATCCGGGGCGAAGCTCGCACTCATCTACGGCGGTGACGAACTCGCCAAGGGCGTCGTTAAGGTTCGCAATATGACGGATCGTTCCGAGCGAGAGGTGCCGCGTGATCAGGTGCTCGCTGTCGTGCGGGATATTCTTACGGGACGCTGATCGTGCGTGAAGCCTTATTGGGAGAATGATCCGGATGCATTCAAGTGGGGTGTGGTGATCGCCGTAGGAAAACGAATCATAATTTTCCTGGACTTGGTCTACGTCTTATTGGCGGTGGGTGCGCATTATTGGTCGCTTAGCATGATTTTTCAACGACCGCCGCTCCGATATGAACTGTCTGCAGATTACGTGCAGATGGAAACACCTGACGGAGTGAAAATAGTCGAGCGGCATTGGCTCTGTCCGGGAGCAAAGTACACCCTGCTCTACCTTCACGGAAATTTCGAGGACCTCGGCCGGGTGGGTGAATACGTCCCGCAGTTTCTGGCGCAAGGCTACTCGGTCTTTGCGATTGACTATCGAAATTACGGACACAGCGAGGGCAAGCCGACAGAGCAGAACACGTATGCCGATGTGCAACTGGCCTACGAATACCTGCGCAATAAATTAGGCCTGTCGGCTGATCACATCATCATTTTCGGCTACTCGTTGGGTAGCGGACCGGCCGGTCGAACTCGCCTTGCATCAGCCGGCGGCGGGCTTGGTGCTGCAGGGCGCTTTCGCCAGCACCTATCGCACGATGATCGAAATCCCACTGTTTCTTGGGGACAAATTTAATAATCTCAGTAAGATGGCTGAGCTGCGTTTGCCGGTATTTTTCATTCACGGCACCGACGACACCATCGTGCGATTTTGGCACGTGGAGGCGCTTTTAGAGGCAACGACTGCGCGCAAGGCCAAGTTTTTTGTCGCAGGTGGACAGCACGGTGGGCTGGCTGATTTGGCCGGGCCGCTGTATTGGGCTGAGCTCAAAAAATTCACCGACTCCCTCTGAATAACGCGATTGGCCTGATCTACTTTTGTCGTTCGGAAGCATGGTAGGTTACGTGCTTGTCACGTTCTGCTGGCCAGCAGAATAGCGCGGCGAGCGCGCTACCTACTACGGAGCAATATGATCATACCTACTACGGAGCAATCCGATCAAACTAGTCCACGAGCCAGAAAAAACTGGGGATGACTCCTCTGGTCGCGAGTGATGATTGCAACGACGGAGCTACGCCAAATCACCGGGGCCAAACGCGCCGGGGAGCAAGGTGCCAATGGAAACCGTGATCCGTTCCTGACTGTCGCAGATCGAGATTACTTGAGCGTCGGGGCCGAACTCGTGAATCACTTGCCGACACGCTCCGCATGGGGTGGTGGCGTTTTTGGTCGGCGTATAAACCACGATGCATTTTAGTTGGACCGGTGACTTTTTCCCCGTAGCGACGGCATTGAAAATCGCGGTGCGCTCAGCGCAATTGCTCAGGCCAAAGGACGCATTCTCCACGTTGCAGCCGCAGAAAATTTCACCTGCGACCGTCAATATGGCCGCGCCGACGCAGAACTGCGAGTAGGGTGCATAGGCGCGTCCGGCTGATTGGCGGGCAAGGTTTTCGAGTTTCTTGAGCTGGGCCGGGGTAGGAGAAATAGATGACATGGCGGGGTGGGGTGGGATGGACTTCAGGTTTCAGATTGGATCGAGTGAGCGCCACAAATACCAGCAGGCCACGCTGCGATAGGGTTGCCAGCTGCGGGCGTGTTTCAGGATTGTTTCCGGCGTAGGATCGTGGCGTTTGCGATAGAGCTTTTTAAACGCGAGCCGGATGGCGAAATCGCCGGTCGGCATCACGTCAGGTCGGCCGAGATGAAACATCATGAGCATGTGCACGGTCCACGGCCCGATGCCTCGCACTGTGGTCAAACGGGTGAGCAGGGCCTCCTCTTCCATCTTCTTGGCTTCGCGCCAGGTGGGGACGGTGCCATCGAGGCATTTGGCCGCGAGGTCGCGGGCCGCAGCGATTTTGGCACGCGAGAGCCCGGCGGTGCGGAGTTGCTCGTCAGAAACCGCCCCGATGGCTGCGGGGGTCGGGGCACCGAACGGGGCCAAGACGGTGTGGACGCGCGCCAGAATAATCGTGGCGGCCTTTCCGTTCAGTTGCTGGTAAACGATGGAACGCAGCAGTGCGGCGAAGAGATTTTTTGTCGGGTGCGGTTTAAGACGGTAAGGTCCAATCCGATTGATCAGGGCGGCGAGCTCCGCGTCCTGTACACAAAGATGATCCACGGCTTTAAGCGGATCAAATGGCACGGCAGCTTTCATTGGTGCTTGGGTAATCCACGATCAAGAAGAACCTGCGTAGTGGAATAACTCCGTTAGTGGCTTCTATGGTTTAAGACCAAGGGCTGATAGAAAAAAGGCGTAGTCGCGCGCGATGTCGTGCAGGGCGTCGTAGCGGCCGGCGGCTCCGCCGTGACCGGCTCCGAAATTAGTGTGGAGCAGCAGCGCGCTGCTCGGGCGGGTGTTGAGCGTGCGGGCTTTGGCGAGCAGCTTGGCTCCTTCCCAGTAGGGGACTTGGCTGTCGAAGAATGAGACATTGACCAAGAGATGAGGATAGGCGGCTTGCTTTAAATTGTCGTAGGGGCTGTAAGTTCGCATCCACTTATATTCTGCCGGGAGGTTCGGGTTGCCCCATTCAACGTACTCTTCGGTCGTGAGCGGCAACGTGGCATCAAGCATCGTGTTGAGCACATCGACGAAGGGGACGTCCAGTTTGGCGGCGGCAAAAAGATCAGGTCGCAAATTCACCACCGCCCCCATGAGTAATCCGCCGGCACTGCCACCGGAGGTGACCATTTGTTGGGGCGTCGTCCAGTGGTGATCGACGAGCCACTGCGCGCAATCCACGAAGTCCGTGAAGGTGGTCATCTTCTTTTCCATCCGGCCGGCATCGCGCCATTCTTCACCGAGTTCGCCGCCGCCGCGAATGTGGGCGATGACATAAAGGCATCCGCGATCGAGCAGACTGACGCGATTCGAACTGAAGGTGACGGGCATGCTCAGCCCGTAGGAGCCGTAACCGTAGAGATGCAGGGGCTGGGTTTTGGTGCGGTCGAGGTCGCGGCGGTAGACGATGGAAAGGGGGATTTTGGTGCCATCGCGCGCGGTCGCCCAGACGCGTTCGGATTTATAGTTGTCCGATTTGAATCCGCCTAATACTTCGGTTTCCCTGATCAAGCGGCGTGCACCTGTGGCGAAATTATTCGCAAAAACCGAGACTGGCCGGGCCAGCGATTCATAACGGTAGCGATACTCGGTGGCCGTGTAATTCAAATTCTGATCGGGGCCAACTTCATAGACCTCGTCGGGTAATTCGAGAAGTTTGGCCTGTTTGGTGGCGAAATCATAAATTTCGATTTGGGGCAGACCGTTCGCGCGTTCATGAATGACCATGTGGGTGGCGAACAGGTCGAGCGTGTCCACTTTGATGGCGGGACGATGAGGCATGAGTTCCGTCCATTTGTCGGGCGTGGCTTCGGGCGCGGTGACGATACGGGAATTTTTCGCATCTTTGTTGGTGACGAAATAAAAATGTCCCTCGCGGAAATCGGCATGGTACTCGTGGTTTTCTTCCCGGGGGCGTAGAATCTTGAACTGGCCGGTGGCGTCATCTGCTCGCAGGGCGCGGACCTCGGAGGTGACTTTGCTGAGTGCTTCGCAGATCAGGTAGCGACTGTCACGCGTACGAAACACCCCGATATTATAGAGTTCATCGGCTTCGGTGTAGAGGAGCTTGTGCGTGGCGGTGCTGAGAGTCCAACGGTGCAACTGGTCGGAGCGTTTCGCTGCATTTTCCGTCACATAATAAAGGACGTCGTGCCCGTTGCCCCAGTCGAGGTGGGACACTTTGCCGATTTGTTGGGCCACGGATTGCTTGGTCGCGAGCTCCATGACAAAGACTTCATATTGGCGGTAGCCGGTCCAATCGATGGAGTAGGCGAGACGGGCCCCGTCATTGCTCACGCGATAGTGGCCGATGGCGATGTATTCCTTGCCGGCACCGAGCTGGTTGAGATCGAGGAGGATTTCCTCTTGGGCTCCGGGTTCGTCCTTGGCCCGGCAATAGAGGGGATATTGGCGGTCTTTTTCCATTCGGGTGTAATAGAGCCAGCCGAGATAAGGCGTCTTGGCACTGGTGTCGTCCTCCTTGATGCGGCCTCGCATCTCCGCAAAGAGCGTCTCGCGCACGGCTTTTTCCGGAGCGAGCACGGCTTCAGTGTACGCGTTTTCCTGTTCAAGATAGGAACGGACGGCGGGGTTTTCTTTTTCGCGCAACCAAAAATAGTCGTCGATCCGCGGGTCGGCGTGGATGGAGACATCCTTGGGTTCGACCGTAGCGCTTGGCGTTTTAGGGGCGGTCAGATCGAAGGCGAAACAGGGAGCAGTGGTAGCACACATAGAGGAGGCAAAGAGAAAACGGAGGAGCATTTTCATGTGGACAGGGAGGATGGCCAGAAGAGGGGAGAGGCGGGGAAGCGTGGGAGGATTCTCCGGTGAGAAAGCTTCGAATAACGAACGTCTGTTCGGCTCAGTTCTTTCGCACAGGTTTCGGCGCAGGAAACTGGATGCGCCCGACGAATTGAATGAGGCGTTCACGCAAGATGATGTTTTCCTCTTCCGGGGTTTTCTGGAAAAACTTCTTCTGTGTCACCCGTTCCGCCAGTTCGATGCTGATGATGTAGATTCGATCAGCGCGCACAAAAAGCAAATTGCCCCGTTTGGCGACGGGAGGGATTTCATCCGGCACGACGCTGGTGGCGAGTTGGTTGGCAAAAGCGGAACCGCCGGGGAGCAAGGAAAAGCCCATCAGGGCTCCGCCCATCAGCTCCGGGACGAACAACGTGGCTTCGGCCTTGGAGCCGGGGTAGCGGGTCTGAAAATCCGACAGCACGTAGGTGACATAAAAATAGGCGAGGTAATCGCGCAGTCCTTTTTCGCTCAAGTCCCAGCGCTGCGACATATCCAGCGGGAAACAGGCCAAGCTGATGTGAGTGCTGACGCTGTCGTCAAAAGTCACCACACTTTCCGTGTCCGTGATTTCTCCCCCTAATTCGGGCAACACGGGAATCTTTACGGTGTAAAGGCCGCCCGGGGCGATGTAGCTGTCGCGCTTAAGCGTGCCATACAAACCCTGCGTGGGCAGATCGACGGCACCCGGGCTAACCACTGAAAATGTGCCGCCAAGAAAGGCGATGATCAGGAGACGAAACTTAAACATGGGCGGAAAAGATGCGCAGAGCAGGGAAATTTTCAGGACTGCTCGCGTGGTGGGACTCTGAGTGATTGCCAATGTTGCACCGGGATATCTTCCGGACGGGCGCGAGCATCCAGTCCGAGTGCAGGCAGACCGGCCAGCCATGCGGCCCCGCCATCGGGCAACTTGCCGCGGAGCAGTGAACCGATCTGTTTTCGTCGTTGCTGAAAACAGGCGCGGATCAATCGCTTGGTGACCGGGTCGAACAGAAAGGGTTCTGGGCGGCGGGCCAGATTGAGCAGATAGGATTCGATGTCAGGCTGGGGATAAAAGCAGCCGGCCGCAACCTTGTGCCCCTTATCAATGGAGAACGCCGACTGAACGAATATGGAAATGGAGCCAAAGAGTTTGGTTCCTGGTTGAGCGATGTAGCGTTGCGCGGCTTCCCATTGGAGCATGAGCACCATGCGTTCAGGCAAGAGGCCACTGAGAATTTCATCCATCCACGGGGTGGAGATGGCGTAGGGAAGATTCGCGACGACTTTGAAGGAGCACGGGGAGGAGTCCGGCGAGTGGAAGCCCGCGCGCGGCCGGTCGATGGCATCGCCTTCCAACAGGTGGAGCGTGGGATATTGCTTCACCAATGTTTCCTCAAGATGCGCGTGGAGTTGGCGGTCTTTTTCTACCGCCCAGACTTCGGCTCCGGCTTCCAGCAGGGCGGAGGTCAGGGTGCCGAGACCGGGCCCGATCTCGACGACCGCGTCGCCGGGCTTGATACCGGCAAGCTCAAGGGATTTGCGGACAATATTGCCATCCACGAGAAAATTCTGACCAAGAAAACGTTTCGGTTGGTGGCCGAGGGTGGCGAGCAGATCGCGCGTGGCGGAAGGGGAAAGAGGCATGGTTAACTATTTTGGTCCCATTCCAAATGGAACTTATGGAGACCGCGATGAATCACTGGGGCGAGCATGACCCCCGTGGTGGCGATGAGGGCGATCCCACAGTAAAGCGCATAACAGCCGGCGAATATCTTGGCGGCGTCGGCGTGCAGCGGGGCAGTCGGACCCATGCCGGAGAGAATCATGGAGGCGTCGAGAAAAGCATCGATCCACGCCAAGCCGCCCAGAAAGTGATAACCGATCATGCCGATGGCTAGCGAGAACCCCAGCAGCGCCAAGCCTGCGGCGATACTTCGGCTGAGACGTTGAAAAAATTCCCGTTTGGGCAATAGCGCCTGCTTATGATGTTCAAACATGGGAGCGAAAATCCTGAAGGAGTGCGGTGGGATTTTCAGAACGCATCAACGACTCGCCGACCAGCAAGGCGTGGGCACCACAGGCCCGGGCGCGCGCGGCATCGGCCCCCGTGGAGAATCCGCTCTCGCTGACCGCGATGACGTCTTGGGGAAAAAGCGGAATCAATCGTTCTGAAAGTCCGATGTCGGTTTTGAAAATGGCCAGATCGCGGTTGTTCACTCCGATGATGCGGGCGCCGTGGTGCAGGGCGCGGTCCAACTCGGGGGCTGTATGGATCTCGAACAACGCATCGAGTCCGGCAGCTCCCGCAGCGGCGGCGAGCGTCGCGATTTCGGTATCATTCAGCGCCCGCACGATGAGGAGAATAGCACTCGCGCCGTGCTCCCGGGCTTGGAGGACTTGGATCGGATGCACCATGAAATCTTTGCGGATGCATGGTTTGGCCGGAGGCGTGGTGGAGAAATAGGACGTGACTTCCCGCAGATCCGAGAGTTGGCCGCCGAAGAACTTCTGGTCAGTCAGAATGGAGAGAGCGTCTGCGCCCGCAGTTTGATACCGTTGGGCTTGGGCCAAGGCTGAGATGCCTTCTTTGATCACCCCAGCAGAAGGGGAACGTCGCTTGATCTCGGCGATCACCGCCAAGCGGCCATCCGGGTGTTTCAGCGCGGACGCGAACGACGGAGGCTTGGGCAACGCCGCGTTCAGCCGGGCCAGTTCCTCCAGCGGCACCGGGCGAACAAGCGGCGCGATCTCCGCGCGTTTGTGGGCCATGATTTCAGTCAATTTGTCCATGTGAAGGGTCCACGGAACACACGGATTACCCAGAAGACAAAGCAGAAAATGACGGCGGTGAGTCCTGTGCGTTTGGGTTTTTTAAAACCAGATCCCCGCTGTTTTTTCCGTGTATTCCGGGTGTTCCGTGGGCAACCTGCCGGGAATGACTGCCATGGAAGAACTCCGCCAGACGATTGCCCGACTCCGCAGCCCCGGTGGCTGCCCCTGGGACATCGAGCAAACCCATCAATCGCTCACGCGCTGCCTGATCGATGAGTGCAGCGAGCTGCTCGATACCATCGACCGACTCGACATGCCGCACATGCGCGAGGAACTCGGTGACGTGTTGATTCAGGTGGTTTTTCACGCCCAACTCGCCGAGGAAAAAGGCCATTTTAATCTCGAAGACGTCGCCCGCGAGATCAACGAAAAGCTCATCCGCCGGCATCCGCATGTCTTCGGTACGGACAACAAACTGGATACTTCCGGGGAGGTCATCAACAAGTGGGAGCAGATCAAGGCGCTGGAAAAGAAAAACGGTCCGCCGCCTTCCGGGCTTTTCAAGGATCTGCCGCCGCGACTCCCCGCGTTGATGTTGGCCGAGGCAGTCTGGAAACAGATTGAGAAGAAACAGCTCCCCGCCGAACCATCGGTCGATACCGCCCAAGTTAAAGCGCTCGGCGCCCAGCTCGACGAAACCCTGCTTGGCCGGATGCTTTTCGAACTGACCGCCGCCGCCCGGGCGAAAAATCTCGATCCCGAAGGGGCGCTCCGCCTGCATACGACGAAGGTGATGAAGGAAGTGGAAACGCGGGCGAAAATGGCGAGCACATGAAAGGAAGCGCAGAACCGCGAATGAACACGAATGGACGCGAATGGAGGAAGGCTTGGTTTACTGTGGGAGCGGCTTTATGCCGCGACAGTTTTCCGATGGTCGGGCCGGCCCTTGTGGCCGTGCCGAAATATGTGAAGACGGCATGCCGACAAGCGGCAGCCCTACAAAAAAGGCAAACTGTAGCCGACAGTTTAATGCCTGATGGCCACTGATCCCATGCTGATTCCTCCCGCCATTGCTGCCGAATGGCTCCAGCCGTTTCTCGATTATCTGGCCAAGGAACGGCGCTACTCCGACTACACGGTTCGCAACTATCGTCAGGCTTTTGAGGATTTTTATACGTGGTTGCAATCGGGTGGACGGGGCGCGACCGGATTCACGGAGCTGACCTCGCGGGATATGCGTGACTTCGTGGTGGAAGGACAGCGCCGTTTCGCACGGCGCACCTTGCACAATCACGTTTCAGGCTTGCGCAGTTTTTTCCGTTTCTGGATGCAGCGCGGCAAGCTCACCCGGAATCCTTTCACCGGAGTCCCCTTGCCCAAACTGAACAAACCGTTGCCGAAGTTTCTCACGGAGACGCAAATGCTGGCGTTGCTGGGTGGGCCGTTGCGCTTGCTGCAAAACGAAACGCTCGACGCCTTCACCGCCTGGCGGGACCGGTTGGTGATGGAACTTCTTTACGGCGGCGGATTGCGCGTGAGTGAATTGGCGGGACTGAATTACAGCGCCATTGATTTTGGCAACGGCAGTGCGCGGGTGCTGGGCAAGGGCAAGAAGGAGCGGATCTGCCCGCTCGGCGCGGTGGCGATGGCCGTGGTGAAAAAGTTTCGAGACGACCACGCCCACGCCACCGGACCGCATGCACCGGTCGTCATCACCGCCAAGCAGGAGCGATTGCCCGTGAGGGCGGTGCAATTGCTCGTGAAGAAATATCTGGCGCTCGCCGATCTGCCGATGGATATCACGCCGCACAAGCTCCGGCATTCGTACGCCACGCATCTGCTGAATTCCGGTGCCGATTTGCGGGCGGTGCAGGAATTGCTGGGTCACGCCAGTCTCACGACGACGCAGATCTACACCCACACGAGCGTCGCGCGGCTGAAGGAAATCTACGCCAAGGCACATCCGCGGGCGTAGTGGCATGGGTCTCCCGACCTATGATCCATTCTGTCGGGATCGTTCATGCGAGCGGGGTGAGGATTGGGAATCCGTCGTAGGTGGTGCGCTTGCCGCACCACGACCATTCTGCTGGCCAACAGAACGAGGCAAGTTCGCAACCTACGAAATCACGCCAAGCGCACAGGCCCGGAGGGCTGAGGCTACGTCACTCTGCCGGATTCGGGCAGCACGGCTTGTTCGGCGGCGACCATGGCGTCGTAGGCTGTGGTGGCGTCGGGTGCGGTGAAGAGCTGGGTGAGGATATCCGTTTTCATCACCATCAGGCAAAGTCGGGCGAGCGTGTGCAGGTGGATGCGGTCGTCTTGGCAGCAGATCAGAAAAAATAGTCGCGTCGCACCCCCATCGGGCGCACCGAAAAGTACTGTTTGGATAGTACGACCAAAGACGATGAACGAACTATCGAAGCGGTATTGATCGTAGTTGCGCGCGTGGAGCAGAGCCACCCCACCGGGCATCGCCGTGGAGCAAAGCGCCTCGCGGGCTTCAACGCTGGTAAGTAATTCGCGCGGCTCGATCACGCGCCCGGTGCCATCGGCGAGTGCGACCATATCGCGGATGACCGATGCCCGGGTTTTGGATTTTAGCTCAAGGTTAATGCTGGTCGGGCTGAGCAGGGCGGGAATCAAAGCGTGGTTGACGAAAATTTTCTGTGTGCCGCGCATTGATTTCTGGTGATAGGATTCGAGCGGTTCTTCCGGCAGTCCGATGATGCGCTGCGAGGCCCACGCGTCGATTTCACTGCGCTGGAAAGTGAGTTTGCCTCCGCGCTCGATCTTGGGGATATCGCTCTCACGCACCAGCCGTTCGATCATGCGCACACTGACGTGCAGGTATTCGGCCAATTCTTCTGTGGTGAGAATAAGGTGAGCCATCGCATGAGAGTGTAGCGTCCGGTGGACTTTTTGCAAAGCATGGAACGGAAAGGATCGTGTCGGCCCACGGCGGATTTTTGCACGGTGCTTTGCCCTTTAGCCGCGATTCAATTTCACGCAGAAAGAATCACTGTATGAAGCCGCTCCCACGAGTGAGAAGTGATGTTTCGGTATCGGATTGCAATCCCGTGCAAAAAATCCGCCGTGGTGTCGGCCATTGACCGGGGTGGAACGCAGTCTCCGGATGCGTTATTTTTTATTTAACATTCGGATCAAACCCGCCCGGAGGTTGGGTTCCGCCTTGAGGCGAGCTCATTTCGCGCTGAACCGGTGCACCGTCGTACTGCGGTAGGTCTGGCCGGGGCGGAGGATGGTGCTCGGGAAACCGGGCTGATTCGGGGAGTCGGGGTAGTGCTGGGTCTCCAAACATAATCCACTGCGCTTGGGATAGGGGCGGCCGGATTTGCCGACGAGGCTGCTATCGAGATAGTTTCCGCTGTAAAATTGCACGCCGGGCTCGGTGGTGAGGATTTCCATGCGTCGTCCGGAATTTTGCTCGTACACTATGGCAGCGAGCGCCGGATGGGCCGGTTGGCCGGCATCGAGCACGAAGTTGTGATCGAAACCGGCGCCGTTCGTGATTTGTGGATGGGGCTGAGTGATGCGATTACCGATCGTTTCCGGTGAACGAAAATCGAAAGGCGTGCCCGCCACTTCGGCAATTTCACCGGTCGGGATCTGGCCGGTGGTCGAGGGAGTGTAGTGCGCAGCCATGAGGGTCAACCGATGACCAAGGATGTCGCCGTTGCCTTCCCCGGCCAAATTGAAGTAACTGTGATTGGTCAGGTTGATCGGCGTGGGTTGGTCGCACGTCGCCGTATAGTCGATGCGCAATCCTTGTTCGATCGAGAGAGAATAAACGACTGTCACTGTCAGATTCCCGGGATAACCGGCTTCGCCGTCGCGACTCAAGTAGGTCAAGCGCAGTGCGGGGTTGCCGTTCATCTGCAGCGATTCCGTCGACCACCGTTGACGGTGGAAACCTTGGGGGCCGCCATGCAAGTGACAGGGTTGGCCCGCCTCGAGACCATTCGTGGGGAGCTGGTAGGTGCGGCCATCAAGGGAAAAACGACCCGCGGCAATCCGATTGGCGTAGCGCCCGACCGTGCAGCCGAAAAAGGCGGAATGCGCGGTATACTTTTCCGCGCTCTCGAACCCGAGGACGATATCGTCGAGTTTCCCGGTGCGATCGGGCACCAGCAGGCGGACGACCGTGCCACCGTAATCCGTGATATCAGCCTGCAGGCCGCTGGGAAGTTTGAGCGTGAAGAGCTGGGCGGTACGACCATCAGGGAGCCGGCCGAAGGGTTGGGTGTTCATGGGGATTGGTGAGAGAAAGTAAGGAAACGGGGCTTTCGGAGTTTTAGCCACGAGGAGCACGGAAAATATTTTGCCGGTGAGCGAAGGATTCCCCCGCGCCTATCACCCTTCGCCAAGGTTTCGGCTGACACGCAGGCGCCTTGTCAGTTTCGTTTGTCATGGATTACTTGGGCCTCTTCGTGGTTAAAATTCTGGGAGATGGTGCCCGATGATTTTGTTTCGCGTCATGCGCCTGATTGGCGGATGAGTTTTTTCTTCACGACTAACGGTGACTGACCCCGGCGGAAGCGGTCGTGACGTAGATGGCGGGAGCGATGCCGAAACGTTTTTGATAGCCGGCGGCGACGATGGTTGCGAGGTCGGCCGCTTGTTCGGTTTTAACCAAGGCCACCCCGCAACCGCCGAAACCGGCGCCGCTCATGCGGGCACCGACGCAGCCGGGCTGGGTGCGAGCGAGGGCGGTGATTTCATCGAGCTCGGCGCAGGAAACTTCGTAATCTACGCGCAGGCTTTCGTGACTGGCGTTCATGAGCTGGCCGAGTTTAACCGCATCGCCGGTGTGCATGGCCAAGATGGCTTGTTCCACCCGGTCATTCTCGGTGACGACATGGCGGGCGCGTTTCCAGATGAGCGGGTCGAGTTGGTCTTGGGCAGCGTTCATCTGCGCGACGGAGACATCACGCAGGGCTTGGGCGCCGAAGAATTGGGAGGCGGTTTCGCATTGGGCGCGACGTTCGTTGTAGGCTGAACCCGCGAGGGTACGGCTTTTTTTCGTGTCGAGAATCACCACCGCATAACCGACGGGGAGAGGAGCGGTTTTCGTGGCGAGAGACCGGCAGTCGAGCTGCATCGCTTGACCTTCTTTGGCGGAGGCGATGATCAACTGGTCCATGATGCCGCAGTTTACCCCGATGCGTTCTTTTTCCACCCGCTGACACAACAGGGCCATACTCGCCGGGTCCCACGCGAAGCCGCTCACCGCATGAAAGGCGCGGGCGATGCCCAAGGAAAACGAAGCGGAGGAAGAGAGGCCGGCCCCGACCGGGACGTCGGTGGCGATTACCGCATCAAAACCGCAGAGCGTAAACTGGGCCGCCAGTAATTGGGCGGCGACTCCTTTCGCGTATTCGGCCCAATCCGGTTTGTGGGCGTTGAGCTCGGCCAAGGAGAATTCGGCCGATTCTTTGAATTCAGTCGAATAGAGCCTGACGAAATTATCTGCGCGGGGATTTACCGCCAGCCAGGTGGCGCGATCAATCGCCAGTGGGAGCACGAACCCGTCGTTGTAGTCCGTGTGCTCGCCGATCAGGTTCACCCGGCCGGGTGAACGTACGATGATGCTCGATGGTTTGCCGAAGTAGCGGACGAATTCAGTGAGCGCGATAGTGCGGATAGGATTGCTGATAGCGTTGGGCATGTGGGGGGTGGGGACGTGATTGATTAGGCAAGCATTCGGCAAGAAATTATCGAGACTTTCCTGAGGCAAACGTTGGGGAAAATTCATGAGCAGAGTCGGCGAAATCGGCATTTTCACCTTGTCCGCCCGGGGTGGTTGCGTAGGTTTTGCCTCTCATGGCCGCGCGATCACAACGTATCATCATCAAGTTCGGGTCTGGTATCCTTACCAACCTGAAGGGCAATACTCTGGACCGGCGGCAATTCGCCCGGCTGAGCGCAGAAGTCGCCGCTCTCGTGAAGCAGGGCCATGAATGCCTGATCGTTTCCAGTGGTGCCGTCGCCGCCGGGATGTCAATCCTCGGCCTCACTGAGCGTCCGAAAAATCTTTCCGCGCGCCAAGCCTGTGCGGCCGTCGGCCAGACGAAACTCATGCAGCAGTATTCCGTGATGTTCGCTCGTCATGGCTTAAACGTCGCGCAACTGCTCCTGACGCACAGCGATCTCGATAGTCGCGCCCGCCACGCCAACGCCCGGAATACGATCCAGCATTTGTTCGAGCAACGGAACGTCGTTCCGATTATCAACGAAAACGATTCGGTGGCCGTGGAAGAACTCAATTTCGGTGACAACGATCGGCTCTCGGCTGAGGTCGCGCTCTTGGTTGGCGCGGATCAATTGTTTTTGTTCACGAGTGTCGATGGCGTCCTTGATGGAGCGGGCAAATGTGTTGCCGAGGTGCGGAGTTTCGACAAGGTGGCCGGACTGGTTCGTCAGGACAAAGGACGCACGTCTGTCGGTGGCATGACGACGAAGTTGCAGGCCGCGAAGATCGCCGTTGAACATGGCGTGGCGACCCGCATCTTGAACGGGCGCACCCCCGGCTTGCTCGCGGCGGCTTTGGCCGGCCAAAAAGTCGGAACTTATTTTCCCGCCTGTCGGCGCTGACCACCATGGCTGATTTGCAGACCCAAATTCACGAACTAGGTCGCCGTGCGCGCCGTGCGTCGCGCCTGCTGGCGCGCGCCGCCACGGCGCAGAAAAACGCCGCGCTGCTGGCGATGGCCGACGAAATGGTCGCCGCGCAGACTGCTATTCTGGCGGCCAACGCGCACGATCTCGCGGCCGCGCAAGCCAACGGCTTGGCGGCGGCCATGATGGATCGGTTGCGGATTGACGAGAAACGTTTGCGCAAGATGGCGGATGATGTGCGCGCCGTGGCGGCATTGCCCGATCCCGTCGGCCGGGTGTTGCGCGAATGGACGCATCCGAACGGGATGACTCATACCAAGCTCAGCGTGCCGTTAGGCGTGATTGGCATCATCTACGAGTCGCGACCCAACGTCACGAGCGACGCCGCATCGCTTTGCTTGAAGACCGGCAACGCCGTGATTTTGCGCGGAGGATCCGAGTCGTTGCAGTCCAATCTGGCGATTGGTGCCGCGCTCAGTCGCGGTTTGGCCAAGGTCGGGCTGCCGGCTGATGCGATCCAACTCATTCCCGTGGCGGATCGCGCGGCGGTGAAATTTCTTTGCGGCATGGACGAGTTCGTCGATCTCATCATGCCGCGCGGTGGTCGCGGTTTGATCGAGACGGTCGTCAGCCACGCGCGCATGCCGGTCATCAAACATTACGACGGCATCTGTATTCTCTACGTTGATCGTGAGGCCGATCTCGCGATGGCGGAAACGATCGCCCTTAACGCCAAGTGCCAGCGGCCCAGCGTGTGCAATGCGATCGAGACCGTGCTCGTCCATCGCGAGGTCGCCGCGCAATTTTTCGCGAAGACCGGGCGCGCGCTCCTCGAGCGCGGCGTGAGCCTGCGGGTCGACGACGCATCGCGCGCGGCGCTGGGGGCTCTCGATGCAAGCAGTGCGACCAAGGTCACGGCAGCGCAACCGGCGGATTATCGCACGGAATTTCTTGATCTGATTTTGGCCGTGAAAGTCGTCGGCAGTCTCGATGAAGCACTGGAACATATCGCCGCCAACGGCTCGCACCACAGCGATGCGATCATCACGGCGAACGCCGCCACAGCGGAGCGTTTTCTCGCCGAGGTCGACAGCGCCACGGTGTATTGGAATGCGTCCACGCGGTTCACCGACGGCGGCGAGTTCGGCTTCGGGGCGGAGATCGGCATCAGCACCGACAAATTGCATGCCCGCGGCCCGATGGGACTCGAAGAATTGACGACCTACAAATACGTCATGCGCGGCACCGGCCAGGTGCGGAGTTGAAAATTCCGTGTCGCTTCTGATCGAGGAATTGCGAGTCTGCACCGGTAACCCAACTATCCGCCAAGACAATTATGGCCACAAAGAGGCACAAAAATCAGAGGGGAATCGCAACTGGCAATGCGCCTATAGGCGCGCGGGATAGCAGGGCCTGCAGGCAAAACGCTTCTGGTGCCTTTTCGTGGCTGAATTTCTGAAAAACGAATCGCCTTTGCAGCCAAGCCACCAAGTTTAAATCCACCTCAACTCGATGCATTCCCCGGGTAATAAGTTTCGTCGTCGGCTCAACTGGCTGGGGGCCGGTTTGCTGCTGGGCGGGCTGCTGATCTTTTTTCTGCGAGGTCCACTGACCCAGGCCGCAATCACGGCGGGTTTGCAGCGCGTGGGGGCGGGAGAGATAAAACTCGATGTTACCCGATCAACCCCATGGTTGGTGCAGCTCGATAATCTCGCTTTCAAAATCAAGGCGCAGTCGTTTTCCGCCAACCGGGTGACGATGCAGCGGAAGCATTGGTGGCAGCCGACGCTGGGGGAAGTCAGCCTCGAAGGCGTGAAATTGCCGGTGACCATCGATGGTTCGGATGCGAACCCGTTTGCTTGGGCGAGTTATGCCGGGAAAACGCCGACGAGCGGCGGGACGATGATGCTGCCGGTGGAGAAACTGAGCATCGACGGCCAGTTGATCGTGAAAGTCACCGGGCATGAGCAGCCCTTGGCGCTGAAGTTCGCCGCGCAGCCGGACGAAAAAAACAGGTGGTCCGGTACGCTGGCGGTGACGGGGCCGGGGCTAGTATTCAACACCGAAGGGAGCTATGGTTTAAGCAATCAACGGGCGGCATTTCATACCACCGCGATGGAGGTGGACTTGAAGCTCTGGCAGGATTTTGTGCAGCAACTCGTGGTGTTGCCGCTGGGACCATGGTCCATGGAAGGACGCCTCACCGGCAGTATCACCGGGACGTACGCGGATAATAAATTGGCGATGAACGGGCGCATCAAGCTCGGGCAAGGCCGGCTGAAAAGCGCCGATGATAGTATCGGTCTCGCCGGAATAGAAACTGATTTTGAGTTCACCGACCTGATTCGCCTGCAATCCAATCCCGGCACCTTGCGCGTGCACGAAATGCGGACGGGCAAACTCGTCGCAAACGAGCTGGAGTCGGAGTTCACCTTTTTGAGTTCAGAAGAAATCGCGGTCCACCGGCTGACGTTGAAAATCCTCGGCGGCACGATGTCCGCCGAGCCTTTCCGGCAGAACCTCGGCAAACGGGAATTAGAGGTGGTGGTTTCGGCGGACAATCTCGATGTGGAAAAAATCATGGCCCTGTCGAAGGAGGTACCCGCGAAGGCCAGTGGACGCGTTGATGGCCGCCTGCCGATCCGGCTGGATGAACATGGGCTACGCCTCGGTACCGGATGGTTGCAGTTGAAGAAAGGCGTTTATGCCGAAATACAACTGATGGCGGAAGGACTCATCACGAGCGGGATGTCGCCGAAGAGTGCCGGCTATGTGGTAATGAAACGGGTGGAGAGCGGGCTGCTGCGTTTGAAACTCGGGGCGCTACGACTCGATGTGCGGCCGCCGGATGCCCCGCGCGGTCAGACGGCGCGACTGCATCTGGAGGGCGATCCGGTTGATCCTTCGATTAAGGCGCCGGTAATTCTTGACCTCAACGTCAATGGCCCGCTCGAGCAACTGCTCAACTTCGGGTTGAAGGATAATATCAGCTTCGGTACGGGGAAGTGATGGTCAGGGACCGACGGTTTGACGTAGCCACCGGCCCATGCCGCGCCGAAGCCAGGCGAAGGCGGGTCCGTGCCGGTGGGCTTGGGCGTTGGTCCCGTAGGTTGCGAGCTTGTCTCGTTCTGCTGGCCAGCAGAATAGCGTGACAAGCACGCTAGCTACCACTGGGCAACCCGGCAGGCAGAGACTCAGCCTTCGCCAAGGCTACGGCCCGGCAGGCACCTGCCACGATAGCTGACCACACTTACTATGTCACTCATCTGGACAGGAAGTGATGAAACAATTTGCGCCACGAGAGGACTAAGGTAGTCTGCACAAAATGAAACGCCTGCTCCTCCCCATTGCGATTTTGCCTTTGTTGTTGGCCGCCTGTATCAATGTGAAGACCGCACCCATCGAGGTGAAACCGATCCACATCACCGTCGACGTCAATGTCCGCGTCGAGAAAGCGCTTGATGATTTCTTCGGCGATCTCGACAAGAAATCCACCACTCTCAGCACCGAAAAGAAACCGGAGACCAAATAATGATCACTCGAATCCTCACCCTTTTGGCCATCATCGGCCTGTTCACGACCACGGCCTTGGCTGATTCTCCCGCAGAAATCAAAGGCCGCATGGCTCAGCGTTTGTCAGCCATCGACGAACTCAAAGCCAAGCAGATCATCGGCGAGAACAACCGGGGCTTCGTGGAAGTTCGTCAGGCTGCCCCGGGAGCCGACAGCGTGGTCAGCGATGAGAACCGTGATCGCGAAGCGGTCTACACGCTGATCGCCAATAAAGAGGATTCCACCGCCGATAAGGTTGGTCATGCCCGCGCCAAGCAGATCGCTGAGGGCAGTCGCAGCGGCGTGTGGCTGCAGGACGAAGCGGGGAAGTGGTATAAGAAGTAAGCGAGGGGCGTCGAGTTGCCGAGGGTAGGGCGGGGCGCTTGCCGGGCCGTAGCCTTGGCGAGGCTGGTCCCTGCTTGCGGTTGTAGGTGGCGCGCTCGCCGCGCCATTCTGCTGGCCAGCAGAACGAGACGAGCTCGCAACCTACAAAATCCACAGGCACGGACCCGCCTTCGCCGGGCTTCGGCGCGGTTGTGTAGCCGTGCTTGAGCCTCTGGCGAAAGCACGGTCTGCGGCAACGCTGCGCTCACCGCGTTGTCGCTGCGCTCCAGCGCGGCTACTAGTTGCCTTACGCTGCCATGCTGCGGATGGCACCGATCAGGCGGTGGACATTTTCGGGAGCGATGCGATCAGTGATGATTGTGCAGGGATAATGCCGGGTGATATCCAGATGGACGCCCTTTTCGGAACCGGGCCGGATGATATCGTGGATGAAATCCATGCCTCCACGCGGCTTAATCCAGTGGTAGTACAAATCGGGCTCTTCCGACTCGAGGACGATGTCGAGCTTGAGCATGACCGTGCAGAACAGCGTCAAATCCCGGTAGGAGGCGAACCACGTGGGCGGGCACGTTAATTGATCTCGAATGAGGAGTGTCATGAGAATCCTTTCTCGCAGGAGCTGGGCCAAATCCGTGGTGATGTTGAGGTGGCGGTGGGTTGACGAAATTTGAGTTGTGACGGCGTAGCGGCTTCCGCTGTATATCGGCACATATTCCCATGAATTCTGCTAAATCTCCCGTCGCTCCCGTCCTCCTGGTCATCCGTGATGGTTGGGGTAAAAACCCTGACCCCTCCCAAGATAACTATAATGCCGTCGTGCAGGCGAAGAAGCTGTGCGACGATGCATTGCACGCGAAATATCCGCACACGCTCGTCTCGGCCAGTGGACTCGATGTGGGTTTACCCGACGGGCAGATGGGAAATTCCGAGGTCGGTCACGAAAACATCGGTGCCGGGCGGATCGTCGATCAGGAACTGGTGCGGCTGAATAAACTTTTCACCGACAAACAACTCGCGATCAATCCGGTGTGGCATGCGGCGGTGGCGCGCGTGAAGGCTTCGCCAACAGCGAAACTGCACGTGATGGGCATTGTTTCCGATGGGGGCGTACATGGCATGTTGGAGCATCTCTACGGAATTCTATTACAGGCGAAGGCCGACGGTTTGACGGCGAATCAGGTTTTCATTCACGGCTTCACCGACGGTCGCGACACGGCGCCACAGAGTGGGCTGGGCTATATCAAGCAGGTCGAAGCGAAGTGCCGCGAGATCGGCATCGGGAAAATCGCCACGATTTGCGGGCGCTTCTGGGCAATGGACCGCGATAATCGTTGGGAGCGCGTGCAGCAAGCCTACGACATGCTGGCCGGCCGCAAAGCCGTGGCCACGGCTAAGAGCGCCGCCGCAGCGATTCAAAATTATTACGACAAGCCGCTCAGCCCGACGCAGAATGGCGATGAGTTTGTGCCCGCAACATGGATCGTGGGCGCGGACGGGAAACCGCTTGCGACGTTCGCCAATGGCGATGCGGTGCTTTTCTACAACTACCGCGGTGATCGTCCGCGGGAGATCACCAAGGCGTTTGTGATTGATGGTTTTAAGGAGTTTGATCGCGGCGCCAAACTTGATCTCTACTACGCGACGATGACGGAGTACGAGGTTGGCCTGCCGGTGCATGTGATTTCCGGTAAACCGGCGAAGTTGAAAAACATTCTCGGTGAAGTGGTGAGCAAGGCGGGCATCGGCCAGTTCCGTTGCGCCGAGACGGAGAAGAATCCGCACGTGACGTTCTTCTTTAATAATTACCGCAGCGATCCGTTTCCCGGTGAAGATCGCGCGTGTCCGGCCAGCCCGAAGGTCGCGACGTACGACATGCAGCCCGAGATGTCGTCGGTCGAAGTCACTGCTGCGGCCAAGGCCGCGATTCTCTCCGGCAAATACGGTTTGCTCGTGGTGAATTACGCGAATCCCGACATGGTGGGCCACACCGGTTCATTACCCGCGGCGACCAAAGCCGTCGAAGCTACGGACAAGGGCGTGGGCGAGTTGCTGGCGGCGATTGCGCAGATGAAAGGCAAGGCGCTGATTTGTGCAGATCACGGGAATTGCGAACAGATGTGGGATTTCGCGACCAACAGTCCGCACACCTCGCACACGCTCAACCTCGTGGAAGTTTTCGTGGTGGGCGACGGCCTCATCGCTGGCCAAACCAAGCTGCGCAGCGGTGGCCGCTTGGCGGATCTCGCCCCGACGCTTCTTCAACTCATGGGTCTGCCCAAGCCGGTGGAGATGACGGGGGAGAGTTTGATTGCCGGGTGAGGCGATTGGCACTCGTTACTCTGTGTGGCGGGGCCTTCATATTGAATAGCACATAGACAGATGCCCCGTGGCGCTCCAGATTAGGAGCTATTGGGCATGGGAGTAGCCACAGGCCTCCGTGCGTGTGAGATTGGGCGCCTGTGATCTCCGCGCTCGAATATCTCGGCAGGCAGGGACGCCTGCCGAGGTTTGGACTCGTCGTAGGTGGTGCGCTTGTCGCCCCGCGCTCATTCTGCTGGCCAGCAGAACGTGACAAGCTCGCAACCTACGGGACCACGCCACGCCCGACGCATACGTTGCGAGACAAGCTCGCAACCTACGGGACCACGCCACGCCCATAGACAGGGAGGTCTGCCGCTACTTCGCGCGAATGGCGTGTAGCCTCGTTTGAGGGCGTAGCCCGAAAATTGGGCCGCCAGACACCGCGCTTTCGCCTGCGGCTCAAACGCGGCTACACTCCGGCGCCCAGCGCGCCCGGAGGTCGGGCTCCACCTCGATACAGTTCATCCGATTTTTGCCGTGACAGGTTTAGCTCGTTTTCTCGTTCCTTCTCTTTCCACGGGCTGGGATCAGGTTTGTACTCCGTCGTAGGTGGTGCGCTCGCCGCACCACGCACATTCTGCTGGCCAGCAGAACGTGACAAGCTCGCAACCTACGGGACCATGCCACGCCCGACGCATACGTTGCGAGACAAGCTCGCAACCTACGGGACCACGCCACGCCCCACGCATACGTTGCGAGACAAGCTCGCAACCTACGGGACCACGCCAAGCCCATAGATAGGGACGCCTGCCGCTACTTCGCGCGAATGGATAGTACTGTCAGTCTATTGCTCGATCCTTAACAAACCGTCTTGAAACTCTTCCACTTTTCCAAGGGGATCGATCCAAGGGCCATAATCAGGAGGTTGAGGACAACCCAATTGATGAGGACGTAGAACGCGGCGTCCATGAAGCCGTAGCTGTGCAGGCCGACGCCGAGCATGTTCGTGCCGAACCAGCTCCAGCTGGTCACAATGTTGCCGAATACCGCCATCACCATCAGGCCGCGTTGCTTGATCATGCCACCAGCGCGGGAGTGGAGAATGATGGCGTTCCAGATGACGATGAGTAGCGCACCGTTTTCCTTGGGATCCCAGCCCCAGAAGCGGCCCCAGGATTGATCGGCCCAGATGCCGCCGAGGACGGTGCCGACCAGACTGAACAACGTGGCGAAGCAGACGATGCCGTAGACCATGCGGGCAATACCATCGCCGTTGGTTTCATGCTTCATCTTTGTGATCGATACTGAGGCGTCGAGCACGGGTGAGGCGGCAGCAACCCGTGCGGCATCGCTCAATGTTGCCGACTTTGACAACCAGGTGGTGAATATCCCCAAGAAAATATAGATCAGGGCCAGAAATCCGGCGAGGAAGGTGGCGGAGTAGCCGAGCGTTATGACCACGACGTGGGTGGCCAACCAGATGTTGGTGTCGAGGACGGCGCTCATCATGATCATCGTATCGCCACTGAGAGAGAGATGATGGGCGATGAGGAGTGTGACGAAACCGATGAGGCCGGCGGCGGCGGAACCGACGCCGTTGCGGAAGGTTTTTTCCAGAACCAAGCATAACCCGACAGCACCCCAGCCGATGAAGAGGGCGGATGAATAAAGATTGGTGACCGGTGGCCGACCTTCGATCCACATGCGCGTGATGATGCCGGCCGTGGTGGCAATGAAGGCGATGATCAACAGCCAGTAGGCGCAGCGGCCGAGTGCGTCAGGCCACTTTAGCCAAGAAAAAATCGCGAGGAGAAATGCGCAAACGTAGAGCGACATGCTGCGGTAGAAAGGCTCGGCATAATTGAAGCGGAGTTCGACTCCGCTTTTCTTGAGTTCGGCGGGGAAGCGAGCAGTGAGCTGCTGGTTCATCTCGGTCACGATGCGATTGAACTCAGTGGCATTGCCGGTGCGCCAGGCGGAGCCGAGCTTCGCGTAGTTCATGATGGTGGCATTGATCTTGGTGGTGCCGAATGATTCCATCAGCGCGGTGCCGGCGGGACGCCAGTGTTCCGGATTGGTGTCGTCGATCTCGGGCGGAACGATGCGCAGGTTGCCCATCTGCTCCATGTAGGTAAAACGATCAGCCATTTCCTTCATGGCTTTCACGGCGGCTTCATCGTGGGCTTGATTTTCTTTCTTGGCGAGAATGGCGCGGATGCCAGTGGGCAGGGCCTGTTCGAATAATTCCAATTCCTTTGCGAAATCGGGCGAATCGGGTACCTGCATTGCGGTCTTGAGTTGCAGGTACAGCATCACGTGATCGCGGACATTCAGGAGATTGCGTTGAAAGGCGGAACGCAGTTGTGATTCCACCCCGTCGGCGAGCCGGGCCTGGCGGTCGAGTTCGGGGAGTTTGGGTCTGAGTTGGTCGTAGGAGAAGCGGGATTTGGCCGAAGGGAGGAAGCCGATGATGGCCATGAAACTTTTGGCCGGATTATTATAGGTGATGCGGGTGTCTTCTTCGGTGATGCCGACGAGGGAGAGCACCTCGGGCGAATCGATTTTGATCGTCGGGTAGGTGTCGGCTTTGGCCGGGTTGAACAGCACATCGGCGAGCCATTCGATCGGAGCTGAGACGAGAGGTTCGGGAATTTCCGGAGTGCTGACGCGCTGGCGGTTCTGGGTGACGAGGAGCGACGTACGAGCAACCGTATCGAGTGGTTTGATGCGGCCATTGACCAGGACGGGCAGCCGGCCGAAACCAGTGAGATCAAATTCGGTGTGGTTTTTCGGTGTCAGCAAAGCCGAGCCAAGATAGATCAAACCGAAAATGAGAGCGAAAACAGGAAGGAGCTTTTTCATGGATTTAACGCGGAGGACGAAAAGAAATTGCTGATGAAGTTGAGAGGGTCGATGGAGCAAAGGTGAGCAGGACCAAAAGGATTATGAATTTAACGCGGAGGGCGCGGAGGACGCGGAGAGAAGGCAAATGCTCGGGTGGCTGGATGGTGGATGCTAAAGCCAATCGTGGTTAATGGTTATCTGGTCTATTTCGCTAAGGGTTGGCCTGGTTCAGTTCTCCGCGCTCTCCGCGTCCTCCGCGTTTAAAAATCAGGATGTTGCTACGGCGGCAGCCGCCGTACGTTTGTTGATGAAACCGAAAAGGGTGAGGCCGAATTGGATCAGCAAACCGGTGCCGATCATGATGCAGGCGATGTAGGGGAGCAGCCAGCCGGGGTTGCGGACGACTTGGAAGGCGGACATCTGGGTGGCGGCGTTCATCTGGTATTGATAAAAGGTCTGGCCGCCGAAACGCAGCGGGTTGTTCATGAAGATCGTGGTCTCGCGGTCTTCCTTGCCATCGTCGCTTTTCACACGGACGCGGCTGGCGAAATTTTTGGGAATCTCGGTGCCGGGATAAACATCGTGCGTGACCTTGAGCAGCGTGATGGCAAAGGGCTGGTAGTAGCGCTTGATGCGGAGGGCGATTTCCCACGTGTGGTTTTGCACGCTGAAGGTTTGGGGGGCGCCGAGCAGGGGCGAGACGAGCCATGTGCCGAGCGGGCCATCGGAACCGGTGAGCTCGATGATCGCACCGGGGCGGTTGATCTCGTTGGGTTTGTAGGTCAGGGCCAACGGGATCATCGCCACGCGGCTGCCCATGCCGGAGAGGGGCGTTGCCGGGGCCGGGGCCGTGGCGTCGCGCATCTGCAGATTGGCGTTGGGATGGTAATCTTTGACGCGGACGAGAAAGGGAAGCTTGGGGTGCTGGATCGAAGTTTTGGCGGTGAGGGCGGCTTCCGGGATGGCGACCACTTCGTCGTAGGCGGGATTGGATTTATCAATGAGGACGAGCTCGTGGTCGCGGAAACTCTCCGAGTATTTCATCGTCTCGCCTTCGAGGAGTTGCATGACGCTGTCTTTCTGCGTGATTCCCGAGATGAGTTCGCCGAAGAGGAGCAAGATGACGCCGGAGTGGGCGAGCTGGATGCCGAGTTTTCGCCAGGAGAGTTTGAAGCGATAAATGTGGGCGCAGAGGAGGTTGATCAGCAGTAAGCCGCCGATGAGGTAGCCGCCGGGAAAAATCGGAATGGAAAAATCCCCGGTGTTTTGGAAGACGATGAAGCTATGAAACCATTTCTGCTGGATTGCCGCGATACCGAGATGGACCTGATCCAAGGTCGCGATGAAAACCAGAATCAACGACAGCAGCAGCAGCACTACGGTGAGCTGAAGGGAGACGAAGAAATTGCGCAGAGAACGAATCGTGGGATGCATGTTACTTGTTCTCCTTAACCGTGCGGAGAAATTCGAGGTAGGCGGTTTTTTGGCTGGCGACGAGGGCGTCGGGGCCAGTCAGCTTGAAGAACCAGCTATTGCCGCCAAAGGGCAGGACCGCGCCGAGGAGACGGTTGCCGTTGTTGGCGTAATCGACGACGGTGAACTGCAGGGCGTTGGCCGAGATGTTTTCTACGGCGGCGAGAACTTCCTGGGCGGAGGCGGGGGCGAGCCCGAGCTGTCCGCGCCAGCGATTGAGATTGGCTTCCAAGCCGCCGGTGGCGCCGGGGAAAGCGGTGATGGCGAGATCGGCTTCGCCGCTATCGCTCTTGATGCTGAAGCTGCCTTTGCGCATCGAACCGAGGGCTTTGGGCGTCCAGTGGGCGGGGGCGGTCCAACTGAGGGCACTGCCGCTCGCGGTCGGCACGGCGGTGTTGGCCATGTCGGATCCGGGTGCAGTTGGTGCGGGCGTGCTGCCGCCGATGGGCGGATGGTCAGCGGGCAAATTGCCCGTGGCGGTGGCCGACTGTGCGGTCGGTTGCATGGCTGGTGGGGCGTCTTTGGGGGCGCGATAGGCGGTGATTTCCCGATCTTTGCAACCGGCAAAAATCATGGTGAATAGAACCAGCGTGGACGTGGCAAGACGGCGTGTCGTCATAGGTAAAAGCAGAAGACAATATATGCACAGCGCAACTCCAAGCGCTATTTGTGACAGCAGAAGCTCAGTTTATGGCAAGATACGCCCGGTCGCTTTTGCGTATCAAATATCGTAGGTCAAAGCCGGGCGCATGGCGCAGGATTTGCCGGTGGATTCGACGGTGAGGACGCAAATATCGTCGTCAAAATCACTGCGACCGGTGAAGGCGATGACTTCCTTAACGAGAAGAAGGATGAGTTCCTCGCCGGGTAGGCCAATATTTTGACCGATGAGTGAGCGGAGACGTTTCTCCCCGTACATGGTATCGGCGGCGTTATTGGCTTCGAACAGTCCGTCGGTGTAAGCGAGCAGGGTATCGCCGGGTTGGAAGGCGATGGTGTGGGTCGAATAAGGGAAATTCTCGATCAGACCTGCCGCTGGCTCGGGGTTGTTAAGATTCAGGGCAACGATGTTCTGGCTCATTTCCCGTAAAATAATCGGTGAGGGGTGGCCCGCGTTGGCGTAGGCGAGGGTGCCGGTGGAGGTGTCGATGATGGCGTAGAAGGCCGTGGCAAAAATCGGTTGTCCGGTTTGCTGAATGATGGGGATCAGGCACTGATTAATCTCGGCGAGCACTTGGGCGGGGCTGTCAGTGCGTGGGCCGAATTCTTCGACCGCGCCGCGGATGAGGGCGGTGAGCAGGCCGGCCCGAACGCCATGACCCATCACATCACAGATCAACACCCCGCATTGCGTATCGGAAAGGGTGATGATGTCGAAAAAATCACCTCCGAGGGTGGCCGCAGGCATGTAACAGTGGGAGAAATGCAGCTCGCTCGCCGTGCTGGGCACGCCACTGGGGAATACCGGATAATCCTTGGGAAAAAAGGTCTCTTGGATCTGCCGAGCCATCCTGAGGTCGGTCTCCATCTCGGTGGTGCGGTGTTGGAGTTCATGCTCAGTGCGTTTCAACTCCGTGATATCATGGCTGATGCCGACGAGCCCGATGATTTTATTTCGAATATCGCGGAGCGGCACCTTGGAGGTGAGTGACCAATTGGTCTGCCCTTCGAGGCCGAAGTCGGATTTTTCCTGGCTGATGATGGGGATGCCGCTTTGCAGGACCTGCTGGTCATCAGCCATGGCTTGTACGCCTCGTTCGTCGGGGAAGAAATCCTTGGTGGTGCGGCCACGGGCGTCTTCCTGCTGGTCGATGCCGAGCAGGCGGAGGTGGGCGAGATTGTTGATCAGGAAACAGGAGGAAGGGTCTTTGACGAATATGCGGCTGGGCACGTGATCGATGATGGTGCGGAGAAGATTCCTCTCTTCGGTGAGTTTTTCCTCCACCAGTTTGGTGGCGGTGATATCGCGGGAGATCCCGAAGGTGCCGATGATTTTCCCGTTGCGGTCACGCCACGGGAGCTTGGTGGCAGAGAGCCAAGACTGAGTCCCATCCATCATGGTGATATGTTCTTCCTTGGCGATTATCGGCCGACCGGTGCGGATGATCTCTTGTTCATCGGCAAAGGCGCGTTCGGCATGTTCGCGGGGAAAAAAGTCAAAGTCGGTTTTTCCGATGCAGTCCTCCGGGGTGGCCGCCCCGAGAAGTTTGGCTTGGGCCTCACTGTTACGCACGAAGCGACTTTTGAGGTCTTTAAAATAAATACGATCAGGAATTGTCTCCATCAATACGCGGATAATCGACGCATCGAGCGTTTCGCTGGAGTCGGCGAGCCGGGGGGATCCGGAGTGGGTCGTGCTCATGGATGGGGCAAAACTTGGTTGATCACGGCGTGGAGGCAATCTTGCATCTTGGAGAGGTCTAAGATTTTCAGTTTCCGGTAAAACATCGTGCCGGTTTGCCAAAGCTTGGGCGAATTTGGCCAGTCCGGGATGGCCCATAAGTTGGGCAGGAGGTTGGCGGGCTGAAATTGATTTCGATAACTCTGAGCACATCCTCCGTTCGCCAGCCCCCCCCCTTGAACACAAATTCAGCATCGCCGACCAGACCCTGCGGCTGAAATTTATTTCAAATACACTCCCGTTGGTCGCCATGCGAGGTAGGTCTTGCCTTTCATAGGTTTAGAGGCTCTATTTTTACTAACCCCCGTCGAATTGCCTAAAGAATTTTTAGTTTATTCCGATGAAATAACTGCCAGCCAAAGGCTGAGCTCGTACATTATTTAAACCGCCATGACTTTGTCACTTCGTATGTCGCTCACGCTTATCATTGCGAGATTAGGCCTTGCCTCGTCTTTACTCTGCGTAATCGCGCTGGCACAGCCAGCACCCGATGCAGGCCCAACTTACGCCGAAGTGCCGGATGACGTTTCGGTGCGCTTTATGTTTAAGAGTTCCGGCAACACCAACATGGTGGGATCTCCAGCTATCCCGGTGATCGTTTCAGTGGTGCTGGGCAATAAATCTGACGATGCGTTAGTGGTTTTTGTGACCCGCTACCTGCAGCAGTTGGATGACAAACCTTTGGATTTTCCTTTAGGATGTGCGATCCGGATTACGGATGCCAAAGGGACGATGCTCCTGCAGAAAAAAGATCATCCCGATGGCTATTGGAGCTCTCTCACCTCCGCGGAAAAAGATGAAAATGTTTTTAGAAAGGACTCGCGAAATAAATTCGAGGTGCCCGGAAAAGAACGCCGGGCCTTTAATATTCCTGTCGCCGTCTTGCTGGCGGGTGGGGGAACTGACGCGACGTGGCCCATCGTCGAGGGGAAATTTATTCCCGGGGTCTACCGTTTCAAAGTGCGCTGGGGCGGAAAGGAATCTCCGGAATTCTCGCTGACGATTGTTCCACCTTGATCCGATTGGTTTGAGCTCGTCTCAGGCGAGCAAGGCATAGCGAGCCGGATTGCAAGATGGCTTCCATGCCCGGGAATTACGCCGGGGAATATCCTGATTCAGCTATCCGCTCGCTCGTTAGTTATTAAAACGGAAGAGCGCGACGTCGCCGTCTTTGAAGACGTATTCCTTGCCTTCGAGCCGATATTTTCCGGCTTCGCGGGCAGCGGCCACACTGCCGAGGCGAGTGAGGTCTTCGTAGGAAACGATCTCGGCTTTGATGAAGCCGCTTTCGAAATCAGTGTGGATGACACCGGCGCATTGCGGAGCTTTCCAGCCTTTCTTGATCGTCCAGCAACGGACTTCTTTTTCACCGGCGGTGAAATACGTCATCAGGCCGAGCAAATTGTACGTGCCCTTGATGAGAGCGGAAACGCCAGAGTCGTCGACGCCGAGATCTTTCAGGAACGCTTTAGCTTCGTCGGCTGGCAGGTCGATGAGCTCGCTCTCGATCTTCGCGCTGATCGGTACGTAGGCGGCGTCGTGGTGGGTGCGGACGAATTCGGCGACTTGTTTGACGAAGGGATTTTCCTCGGCAGTGGCGAGGTCGGACTCGGCGACATTGCAAGCGAAGAGCACGGGCTTGGCCGTGAGCAGTTGAAAAAGTTTCATCAACGCGACTTCCTCCGGAGTGGCGGGCAGCGTGTTCGCAGTCTTGCCGGAGTTGAGGTGCGGCGTGAGTTTTTCGAGAAGCGCGAGCTCGATGATCGCTTCTTTGTCGCCAGACTTCGCGTTCTTCTGGGTCTTCGTGATGCGCTTGGCGACGGCTTCGAGATCGGAGAGCACGAGTTCGGTGGTGATGACCTCGATGTCGCGCACCGGATCGACTTTACCCATGGTGTGAATGATGTCGCCGTCTTCAAAACAACGGACGACCTGCACGATGGCGTCGACCTCGCGAATGGTCGCGAGAAATTGGTTGCCCAGACCTTCGCCCTTGCTGGCGCCGGCGACGAGACCCGCGATGTCGACGAATTCGATGGCGGCCGGCACGACGACGTTGGTCTTCGCGATGGCCTTGAGCACGTAGGCGCGTTCGTCCGGCACGATCACGACGCCCACATTCGGATCGATGGTGCAGAAAGGATAATTGGCCGCCTCCGCCTTACGGGAACGGGTGAGGGCGTTGAAGAGAGTTGATTTGCCCACGTTGGGCAGTCCGACGATGCCAGCTTTAAGCATAAGAACGCGAAACGTCTCGCGTGGTGCGGGAGTGGTCAACGGCAAATACGGCGGTGCGGAAGTGTTTTCGGGCAAATTTCAAGTTGCGGGCACGACGATGGAAGTGGAAGGGTGGGAGGTGATGAGTTTACCCCGCTTGGTATATCGGATTCTGATGAGCGGCCTTGCGCTGGGCTGGGTGGCCGCGTTGTCGGCGGCGTTACCCGAGCGGAAGACGTTCCAGTTCGGGGAGTTCATGATCGAGGCTTCGGCCGGAGATGAGGCATACGTCGAGGCGTTGGCGAAACAGTTGGCGGATTTTCAACTGCCGACCGCCGTGTCTACTCCGACTCCGCGATCAGCCTTGGGGGACCTGGAAAAACGGAAGGATTATTTCTTAGCGAAAGTCTCCACTCAGATCGGCTTGGCCGAGCCGACTGAGCGAATGAAATCAGTGTTTGAAGGAACGCAGAAAGGATTTGGCTTGATAGGTCATCTCATCCCACCCGGGTTGCCGCAGCATTTTGCCCTCTGGCGTAAACCTGAACTGCTGACGCGGATTGAGGCAGGAGAGAGCATTCCCGGCTTCAGCAATGACGCGGCTGGGCAGCTGCGGTTTAACTTCAATATGAGTTTTGAGAACAAACCCGAACTCACGAACGAGCAAAATCAGTCGGGCTTGGCCGATGAATGGCGGAAAATTGTGCTACCGGTGAAAATCGCAGCGACGCCGGATCGGACGCCCGAACAAGACGCCGCGGCCGGTCTCGATCATTTTCTGGCATTTCGACAGGGTTGGCTCAAAGCCAGTTCAATTCAGACGCAGCGAGCCATTGCTTTCTTGACGCTGCACGAGGCGACGGAGGCGGGCATCGTCTGGCACTATCTCGCCAGCAAGGACCGGCGCTGGTTCTGCGATGGCATCGCGAACTACGTTGCTTGGAAAGTAATCGAGGCCGAACTCGGCCCGGAAGAAGCGCGCGGGTATTATGATCTGTCGGCCGAATTAAAAAAGTACGCGAACGAGGCATCGAAGATCGATCTCGCGGCTTGGCCGGCGGCGGAAAATCTGAAACAGGCGAACTACGCCGAAAATATCAACACCGCGAATTACGCCTTCGCGACGAAGGTGATTGCCGACGTGTGTGCGAAGCACGGCGACTCGATTTTGCCGAAGCTCTTCGCCGAGATCGGGAAAACACCGTACGAGAAGGCGACGCTGGAAACGGTTTATCGTGCTTTTAAAAAACTGACACGGGAGGATATGCGTTCTTATCTGCCCAAGCCGGCGGCGAAGCGGTAAATCGTGATGGTTTGACGTAGCCTCAGGTATTCGGCCTGTGGGATTTCGTAGGTTGCGAGCTTGCCTCGTTCTGCTGGCCAGCAAAATGGTGCAGCAAGCGCACAACCTACCCGGCAGGCAAGGACGCCTGCCGCTACACCCTCGCATCACGTCCTGTTTTCGCTCGGCCAAGGTAGGGGCTTGACAAGGACAAATTACTTCCGTCAATTCTCACGCTTTTCCTAACGAAAACCACTTCCGCAAAGTAACCAGACACCACCAATGGCACTCAAAATCCGTCTTTCCCGTTTCGGCACCAAGAACGAGCCGCACTTCCGCGTCATCGTCACTGAAGAGCGTTCCCGCCGCGATGGCGCTGGCGTCGAACAGATTGGCGCTTACAACCCACGCGCCAAGGGCAACCCACTGAGCATCAAGCTTGATCGCTATGATTATTGGATGTCCAAGGGTGCCAAGCCCACTGAGACCTTGCACGCCATGGTCAAGCGCAGCAAGCGCGCCGCTGCTGCCGCCACGGTCAAAGCTTAAGTATCATTCACCGAGGACGCACCAGCGTCCCATGTATTTTCGGCCTCGGATTATTCCGGGGCCTTTCCATTTTGTAGGAGCTTGCTTGCAAGCGATCACTATTGTCGCCTGTAAACAGGCTCCGGCAGTTCTCTCCCCATGCGTATCGACGTCCTTACTCTTTTCCCGGCGATGCTCGACGGCTTTCTCTCCGAAAGCATGCTCGGCCGGGCGCGTGAGGCCAAGTTGCTCGAAATCAACATTCGCAACACCCGCGATTGGTCCGTCGATAAACATAAGACGACCGATGATCGTCCCTTTGGTGGCGGTGCGGGCATGGTGATGAAATGCGAGCCGATCTTCACCGCCATCGAGGAATTGCAAAGTCCCGGCTGCCGTCGCATCTACCTGACGCCCGATGGCGTTCCCTTCACCAGTGCTAAAGCTGAGGCGCTTTCCAAGCAGCAGCACCTGATTTTTCTCAGCGGTCACTACGAGGGAATCGATCAGCGCATCCGCGATACGGTGATCGACGAAGAGATCAGCATTGGGGATTACGTGCTCACCAATGGTACTTTGGCTGCCGCCGTGGTCATCGACGCGCTCGCTCGTTTTATTCCTGGGGTACTCGGTGAAGAAAAGTCATTGACCAGCGAAAGTTTCACCCGCAACTTGCTCGACTTTCCCAATTACACGCGTCCCGCCGTTTACCGCGGCATGTCCGTGCCGGAAGTGCTCCTCCAGGGCAACCACGGCGAAATCGAGAAGTGGCGGCACGCGCAGCAATTGGAAAGAACCACCAAATTTCGTCCCGATTTAATTAAAAAACAGCCATGAATCCGATCATCAAAGAAATCACCGCTCATCAGGTGAAAACCAACGTCACCTCTTTCAAAGTGGGCGACGGTGTCAAGGTCCACACCAAGGTTCGCGAAGGCGACAAAGAGCGCGTCCAGGTTTTCGCCGGCGTCGTCATTGCCCGCAAGGGTTCCGGCATCCACGAGACTTTTACGGTGCGCCGTATCAGCTACGGTGAGGGCGTCGAGCGCGTCTTCCCGGTCAACTCCCCGAACATCGAGAAGGTCGAGGTCGAGAAAAATTCCGAGGTCGGCCGAGCCCGGCTCTACTATCTTCGCGACCGCACCGGCAAGGCCGCCATGGCCGTCAAGGTGAAGCGTTACGAAGCCGCCAAGGCCTGATCTCGGTCAACTGATCCTTTCCAAGCGAGCCCACAGCGGCTCGCTTTTTTATTGGGCAGTGAAAAGCATTCATGGATCGCCCGACCAAGTGACAGAAATTGAGCTTTGCAGAAAGCGCCGTCCTCCCGATAAGCATTACCTTTAAACCCAATATTTCATGAAGCTACCGACTGAAATCCTTACCGCCGCCAGTGCTCAAGCTCGCGGCCTCGCCATCGACGCCGTGCATAAATGCTCCTCCGGTCATCTCGGACTGCCGCTCGGCACCGCCGAAATCGGCGCCGTCCTCTACGGCCACGCGATGAATCATAATCCCGACGAGCCGCGCTGGCTCAACCGCGACCGTTTCGTCCTCTCGGCCGGTCACGGCTCGATGTTCCTCTACACGTGGCTCCACCTGAGCGGCTACGATCTGTCGCTGGAAGAAGTGAAGAATTTTCGCGTGCTCCACAGCAAGACTCCCGGCCATCCGGAATTCCATGAGACGCCCGGTGTCGAGTGTACCACCGGCCCGCTCGGTCAGGGTGTCGGCAACTCCGTCGGTCTCGCCATGTCCGGCCAGATGGCGGCCGCGCGTTTCAATACCTCGGCGCACACGATCTTCGATCACCACGTCATCTGCTTGGCCGGCGACGGTTGCATGCAGGAAGGCGTTGCCATGGAAGCCGTGGAATTCGCCGGCCACCAAGGTCTCGATAATCTTATTCTGCTTTACGACTCCAACGACGTTACCCTCGACGCGATGGCCGACAAAACCCAGAGCGAGAACACCGCGCTGCGTTTCAAGGCGATGAACTGGGACGTGCAAACGCTCACCGAGGGCCACGACCTCGCGGCGATCGCGAAGGCGATCAACAAAGCCAAGAAAGCCAAGAGCGGCAAACCGCAGCTCATCATTGCCAAGACCATTATCGGCAAAGGCATTCCCGAAGTCGCCGGCACGGCGAAGGGCCACGGCGAGGGTGGGGCGAAGTTCGCCGATGCTGCCCGCAAAGGCCTCGGTCTTCCCGAAGAACACTTCTACGTGAGCGAGCCAGTGCGCGAGTATTTCGCCGCTCACAAAAAACGCCTCAAACGCGGTTACTCCAAGTGGAAGAAAACTTACGCCGAGTGGCGCACGGCCAACGCCGACAAAGCCGCTTTGCTCGATTCGTCCAACAATAAGCCAAGCGCCGCCGCGTTGCTGGAAAAAATCCCGGCCTTCCCGGCCGACGCTAAACTCGCCACGCGCGCCGCAGGCAAAGATGTCCTGCAACCACTCGCCGCCGCTCTGCCACTGCTGATTTCGGGCAGCGCCGATTTGCACGGTTCCACGCTCAACTACATCGCCGCCGACAAGGATTTCGACAAAGCCAACCGCACCGGCCGCAACCTGCGTTACGGCATTCGCGAACACGCAATGGCCGCCATCAACAACGGCGTCGCTTACGACGGCATCTTTCGCCCCTCGTGCGCCACGTTCTTGGTGTTCGCCGATTACTCGCGTCCCTCGATGCGCATCGCCGCGCTGTCCAAACTACCCGTCATCTATATCTACACGCACGATTCGATCGGCGTGGGCGAGGATGGCCCGACGCACCAACCAGTCGAAACCGTTTCCGGTCTGCGCGTGATTCCGAATCTCGACGTCATCCGTCCCGCTGATCCCGAGGAAACCGCCGGCGCTTTCGCCGCCGCGCTCGAGCGCACCGACGGCCCGACCTTGCTCGCGCTCAGTCGCCAGGCGGTGCCGATGCTGAATGATATTCCTACCGCCACGCGCCGCAACGGCGTGTTGCAAGGCGGCTACATCGCCGTGCAGGAAACCGCTCCGCTCACCCACATCCTCCTTTCCGCCGGCAGCGAACTCCAGTGGGCCGTCGCCGCGGCGAAGGCCTTGGGTGGTGGCGCGCGCGTCGTTTCGATTCCGTCCTTCCTGCGCTTCGATGCGCAGTCCAAGGAATATCGCGAGTCCATCCTCCCGTCCTCGTGCCGTAAGCGCGTGGCGATCGAGGCGGGCGTCTCGGCCCTCTGGCACAAGTATGTTGGGCTCGACGGCAAGATCATCGGCATCGACCGCTTCGGTCTGAGTGCTCCGGGCAATATCGCGATGAAGGAACTCGGGATCACCACCGAGGCCGTCGTCGCCGCCGCCCAGTCGTTGTAATCTGGCGCAAATAATCTGCTTTTCCCCAGCCGGCCATTCGGCCGGCTGTTTTGTTTCCAGAGAAGAAGAACGGTACTGGAAAAAATAAACTGCGGCTTGCAAAAGTCATTAGGATGCTAATCGTCAGCCTCCTCATAATTTTTCGCCCCATCATCCATGCCTCATCTCATCCTGAAAAATCTTCCCCGTTACGAATGCCTGTTGGAGGCGGCGAATACTTTTCCCGAGTTGGATCCGTCCTCCTGTGAAGCCTTCCTCCATCTCCTGCGTACCGGCGACGAGGCGTTTCTGTATACGGAGCGAAATTTGACCGAACATGGCATCTCCCACGGCCGCTTTGGCGTCTTGATGCTTTTGTGGGGTCAAAGCCATAATCCTGAGGCCCACCGTCACGGCATGACGCCCGCCGAACTCGCGGATCAATCCAACGTCACCCGCGCGACGATGACGGGTTTGATCGACACCTTGGTCCGTGACGCCTTCGTGAAACGCACCGCCGACAAGGATGACCGGCGCATGATGCGCGTGGCGCTCACGCCCAAGGCCGAAAAATTTCTCGAACGGCTGCTTCCGGGACATTTTCAGCGGATGGCCGCCTTGATGAATCCGCTTAGTCAATCCGAGCAAAAAACCTTGGTGAAGCTCCTGAATAAAATCCTGCAGCACGCCTCCACGCTGAATGCCGGACCGGCCAGTAAAAGTGCCGCCGCCCGCTAGTCCATTCTCCTATTATAAATTCAACCTCCACGTTTATGTTTAAGAAGTTCCTCCTCGCTCTTATTGGACTTGTTCTGGTGATCGGCACGATCGTCGTCATCAAGAAGAAACAGTTCGTTGCGCCGCCGCCGTTTAGTCTGCCGCCCGAGAGTGTGACCACGGCTAAAGCGGCAGCCCAAGAGTGGGATCGCACCATTAATGCCGTGGGGACACTTCGCGCTGATCAAGGCGTCACAGTCGCCAGCGAAGGGCAGGGCACGATCAAACGCATCGCGTTTGAATCCGGGGCAATGGTGAATGCGGGCGATATCCTCGTCGAGCTCGATACGGATGTGGAGCGCGCCCAGCTCACGGCCATCGAGGCTCGAGCTGAATTAGCCCGCATAAATGTGACCCGGGCGCGCGATCTGTGGGATCGCAAGGCCATGGCCAAATCCGAATTCGACAACGCCGACGCGGCTTTCAAGCAGGCGACAGCGGATGTGAATTCCCTTAAAGCGGTCTTGGAAAAGAAGCTGATGCGCGCGCCTTTCACCGGTCGGGTGGGTATTCGTCTCGTGAGCCTTGGCCAGTTTCTCGATCGCGGGAATCTCATCGTTACCTTGCAGGCACTCGATCCGATCCATGTTGATTTTTCCCTGCCCCAACAGCGGGTCGCCGATCTGAAGACCGGGTACACGGCGCGGGTCACGCTCGATGCCCGACCCGGGGTTGTTTTTGAAGGCCCCATCACCGCAATCAGTCCCGAAATCGATCCCACCACCCGCACCATGCGTGTCGAGGCTACGCTGGCCAACGCGGCCGAACAACTCAGCCCTGGGATGTTCGTGAGCGTGAAGGTGGTGGCACCGGAAAAGACCAGCGTGATCGCCATTCCTTCGACCGCCATATATTATCAGCCGTACGGCGACACCATTTTTGTCGCCAAGGAAGTGAAGGATGCCGTGTCCGGCCAGATGGTGAAACATGCCGAGCAGCGCTTCGTGAAAGTAGGCGAAACCCGCGGTGACTTTGTCAATGTGCTCTCCGGCATTCAGGCCGGCGAGGAAGTAGTTACCTCCGGCGTGTTCAAGTTGAGCAATGGCACGATACTGGTGGTGGACAATTCCCTCGCGCCCAAAGCCGAACTGAATCCCAAGCCCACGAACACCTGAGCGCCGCCGCCCCATTCAACTCTGACGCGCCCATGAAGTTCACCGATATTTTTATCCGCCGCCCCGTGCTGGCGATCGTGGTCAACCTGATCATCATCATTGCCGGCTTGCAGGCGTACCGCTCGCTCAACGTCCGCCAGTATCCCAAGAGCGAGGTGGCTTCCGTGACAGTCGCCACTCCTTATATCGGGGCCAATGCCGATCTGGTGCGGGGATTTGTCACCAGTCCATTGGAACGCGCCATCGCGGCGGCCGATGGCATCGACTACATTGAGTCGCAGAGTTCGCAGGGACTTTCCCTGATCACGGCGCGGCTCAAATTAAATTACGAAGGCACCAAAGCGCTCGCGGAAATCAACTCCCGGGTGAACCAAGTGCGCAACGATCTTCCCCCGGAAGCGGAGTTGCCGGCCGTCAGTCTCGTGCCCGCCGATTCCCAATTCGCTTCGATGTACCTCAGCTTCAGTGCGGATTCGCTGCAGTCGAATCAGGTGACCGATTATCTGGTGCGCGTGGTGCAACCGGCGCTCACCGCCATCGAGGGAGTGCAACGGGCCGATATTCTTGGCGGTCGGACCTATGCGATGCGCGTCTGGCTTAAACCCGAGCGGCTGGCTGCGCTCAGTATCAGTCCGGCCCAGGTGCGGCAGGCTCTCAGCAATAATAATGTCCGCTCGGCCATTGGTCAGACCAAGGGGGCTTACATTCAAGTCAATCTTACCGCCAACACCAGTTTGGAAAATGTCGAGGATTTCAAGCAGCTCGTCATTCGGCAGGACAAGAACGTAATTATCCGGTTGCAGGATGTGGCCGATGTCGTGCTCGGAGCCGAAAATTATGATGCCGAGGTGCATTTTTCGGGGAAGGATGCCGTGTTCATGGGCATTTGGGTTCTGCCCAATGCGAACTCACTCGAGGTCGCCCAACGGGTCCGGGTCGAGATGGAGGCATTGCAGAAACGTTTCCCGACCGGCTTTTCCGGTGGCATTGCCTACGATGGCACCAAGTACATCAAGAACGCCATCAGCGAGG
Organism: Opitutales bacterium; assembly: GCA_038206205.1. Classification (GTDB taxonomy): domain Bacteria; phylum Verrucomicrobiota; class Verrucomicrobiia; order Opitutales; family Opitutaceae; genus Didemnitutus. The sequence continues at coordinate 31,666 of JBBRBC010000002.1, read as the reverse complement.
TGAAGAAAACTCTCTTCGAGACGCTGCTCATTGTCGTTCTTGTGATCTATCTTTTCTTGGGATCACTGCGTTCGGCTTTGGTTCCGATTGTGGCGATCCCTGTTTCCCTGATCGGCGCGGTGTTCCTCATGCAGGTCTTCGGTTTCACGATCAATCTCCTCACCTTGCTCGCCGTCGTGCTCTCCGTCGGTCTTGTGGTCGATGATGCCATTGTCGTGGTCGAAAATGTCGAGAGACACCTGCGCGAAGGACGAACGCGGATCGATGCCGCCATCGTCGGTGCCCGCGAGCTCGTGAGTCCGATCATCTCGATGACGATTACTTTGGCCGCCGTCTACGCGCCCATTGCCTTTCAAGGCGGTCTCACCGGCTCGCTCTTCCGGGAGTTTGCCATCACGCTGGCCGGGGCGGTTCTGATTTCCGGTGTCGTGGCGCTCACGCTGTCGCCGATGATGGCCGCCTATTTTCTGCACAGCGCGGCCGAGGAAGAGAAAGGTTTCGCCGGTTTCGTAAACCACACCTTCGACAAGCTGAAGAAAACCTACAGCCGGGTGCTGGCCAGCACGCTCACCGCTCGGCCCGTGGTCTATACTGTATGGGTGATCCTATTCCTGTGTATTTTCCCTCTCTACATTCTTTCGTCGATGTCCACCGAGCTGGCTCCGGTGGAGGATCAAGGGGTGGTTCTTGGGATTGTTAACACCGCCTCAAACTCGACCATGGAACAGACCGCTAAGTTTGCGGGCAGAGTGAACGATGAGTTTTTCAGTATACCGGAGGTCGAATTTTCCTTTCAAGTTACTTTCCCTAACGGTGGTTTTAGCGGTGCCGTCATGAAGCCATGGGATGAACGTAAACGTAATATCTTTCAGATCCGGCAGGATTTGGCTCCCAGACTTCATCTGGTACCCGGCGTGCAGGTTTTCCCTATCCTGCCCCAAGCTTTGCCGGGTGGCGGCACTTTCCCGGTTGAATTCGTCATCGCCTCCACCGCCGATTCGCGGCAAGTGTACGAAATCGCCGAGAAGGTGATGAAAGCCGGGTTGAAGAGCGGCAAATTTGCTTTCCTCACGTTGGATGTGAAATTCGACCAGCCTCAGTCGGAAATCGTGATCGACCGGGATAAAGTCGCGGCCCTTGGGCTTAACCTCCAGCAAGTAGGTGGTGATCTTGGTTCCATGCTCGGCGGCGCCTACGTCAATCGCTTCAGCATCGACGGACGCAGCTATAAGGTCATCCCCCAGATTCAGCGCACGGGTCGCCTCAATGCCGATCAACTCAAGGACATCTATATCACCGGTCCCGGAGGAAAACTCATTCCCTTGTCTTCGGTGGCCACGTTGAAAAACAGCGTGGAACCGCGCGCCCTCAATCGTTTTAATCAGCTCAATGCGGTCAAAATTTCCGGGGTGGTCATGGCTCCGCTCGACATGGCTTTGGGCATACTGGAAACCGAGGCGCGTAAAATCATGCCGCAGGGTTACACCATCGATTACGGTGGTGAGTCGCGGCAGTTACGACGTGAAGGTAGTAAATTTCTGCCGGCGCTCGTGCTGGCGCTCCTGTTGATCTTCCTCGTGCTCGCCGCTCAGTTTAACAGCTTCCGCGACCCGCTCATCATTCTCCTCGGTTCCGCGCCGTTGGCCATGTTTGGCGCACTCATCTTTACCGCCCTGCGTGCGCCGGGAGATCCGTTCACCCCGCACTGGAGCTGGGGCTGGACGACCTCGTGGAATATCTACTCCCAAGTCGGGCTGATCACCCTCATCGGGCTCGTGGCCAAGAACGGCATTCTTATCGTCGAGTTTGCCAACGCCCTGCAGGAACAAGGAAGAACCAAACTCAATGCCGTGAGTGAGGCGGCGGCGACCCGGTTGCGGCCCATTCTGATGACGACGGCGGCGACAGTCTTCGGCCATTTGATGCTGGTGTTTGTGACCGGTGCCGGTGCCTCGGCCCGTAATTCTATCGGTCTTGTGCTCGTTTGCGGTATGACTATTGGTACCTTCTTCACGCTCTTTATTATTCCGTCGCTCTACGTATTGCTCGCGAAGAACCATACTCATGAACATCTGCACGCTCCGGCACCTGCCGCAGCGGATCAAGCCGTACTCGCCAAATAACCTTTGTTTTATTTCACATGAAAATCTCTCTGCGTCTGCCCAACCTAATCCTCTTTGTGGGCGCGAGCTTGCTCGCGACTCTGCCGGCCCGCGCCCAACTGAACGACGGCAAGCCCGATCCGACCTTCGCGATCCCGGAGAAACTCGATCTCGAATACGCCTTGGCCTTCGCGCTCGATAATAATTTTTCCATCCGCCAGGCGAAGGAACGCATCCGCCAGCAGGAGGGCGTCGTGCTCGAAGTCCGGTCGAAACAGATTCCCCATGTAGGAGCAACGGCCGGTTATCAGCGCAATGCCGACGAGATATCGATCAATGGCCGCGATCATGCGTGGTCCTTCGATATCACGGCCCGCCAAGTTTTGTTCTCGGGTGGCGGGGTGGGCGCCGGCGTCAAGAGTCAGCAACTCGTGCTCGACGCCGCCACGCTGGCGCTCCAAGCCGTCATCAATGATGCCCTCCTCGATGTGCGGGTCCGCTTCTATACCGTGCTCGTCAGCCGCGAGAAAATCAAAGTGCAGGAGCAGAACGTCGAGCTGCTCAAACGCCAGTTGCAGGACGTGAAGAACCGCTATGAAGCGGGCACCGTTTCCAATTTCGAAGTGCTGCGCGCCGAGGTCGCTCTGGCCAATGCCCAGCCCGCGCTCATCACGGCGCGGAATGATTTTCGCCTCGCGATCGAGACGCTCCGTCAGACGCTGGGTTTTGTGACGGTGAACGATGCGAATGTGGCGAGAATCCCTGAGTTTCTCGGCACACTCGAATTCAAACCTGCCAGTTTTGACCTGCGCACGGCTTTGACCGAAGCGAGAAACCAACGCCCCGATCTCCAACGCCTGGAGAAATTAGCCGCTGCCGCCTCCGAGGGTGTGACCATTGGCCGCGCCGGATATTACCCCAACCTTTCGCTTTACGGAGCCTACGATTGGCGCCGCGCGCCGCTTTCCAGCACCAAATCATCCAACGACGGCTGGACCGTCGGCCTGCAGTCCCAGTGGAATATCTTTGATGGCCGCGCCACTGCCGGCCGCGTGATGCAAGCCAAATCATTTCTGGAGCAAACCAAACTCGCTCTCGCCGAGGCACAGTTGGCGGTCGATATCGATGTCCGCCGCGCTGTTTCGATTTTCCAGCAAGCCACCGAGTTGGCGGAGGCTTCCAAGAAAGTCGTGGAGCAAGCCGAGGAAAGTCTCCGGCTCGCCAATGCGCGCTTTAGCGCTGGTACCGCCACGCAGCTTGATGTGTTGCAATCGCAGAACGAACTCACCACGGCGCGGCTGAATCAGTTGCAGGCGTACTACAGCTACAACGTCTCCGTGGCCAGCGCCCGTCGCGCCATCGGATTGTCCGATGAAATGCGACCAATCAAAGAACTGAAATATCAGAGCCAGTAATCGACCGGCCGCGTGATCGACGTAGCCACCGGCCTCCGTGCCGGTGGGTTTGGCCAGTGGAAATTGTTCCCCGTAGGTTGCGAGCTTGCCTCGCAACTGTGGGGATTCCGTCGGCTCAGGCATCCTAAGCCCGAGGAATGAGGGTGAGCTCAACTCCGCCGCGATTCGGGAAAAAAGCCAAATAACCCGGAGGACGCGGAGAGCGCGGATCCTGACGTGATGGGGAGGAAGTGGCACGGGTCTCCCGACCGTGGGGGAAGTTTTGCAATGTGCGGGTAGCCTCGTTTGAGGGCGTAGCCCGAAACGGGGCCGCCAGACACCGCGCTTTCGCCTGCGGCTCAAACGCGGCTACACCGGGGCGGGCCTGCCGCTGAAGTGGCGCGTGTTTTAGAATTCACCGCAGATGCCTCTGCGGTGGTGGAACCCGACCTCTCCCTCGACGGGCTCGGGACCTTGAGCCTGTCGAAACGGCGGGTGGGTTTTGCAACGAGAGCTGGCACCGAGCGCGCCCGGAGGTCGCGCTCCACCTCCGATCCAGTTCATCCGGTTTGCGCCGTTACAGGCTCAGTTCATATCCTTGTACCTCCTCTCTCTACGGGCTGGGATCCGGTTGTCTGAGGCTACGGTCCGGCAGGCGTCTCGCGCGACTGGCAGTACCTTATACCAATTACGTATTGAAATCGAACTGTAGGGCCGGCCCTTGTGGCCGTGCCGAGACTCGTGAAGACGCCACTCGCACAAGCGCCGGCCCTATAAAGTCTCAACGCAAATCATAACTGGTAGTATGCCATAGGTCCGCTGGCGAAGCTTCGCGGTTTTCACAACAGACTCATCTGCGAATCATCGGCTGGCGCCACGCTGATTTTCTTTTTCGGCTTGGCTTGAGGGGCTGCGGGCAGGGTGACCGTGACGTCATCAGATTCCAACTGGGATAGAATCTTTTTGGCCCGATCGATAACCTCCAGCGGCAAGCCGGCGAGCCGGGCAACCTGAATGCCGTAACTGCGATCAGCAGCTCCCGGGACAACACGACGGACAAACACGATCTCATCGTTCCATTCCTTCACGGCGACGGAATAGTTTTTCAGTCGCGGCAGGTGTTTCTCGAGCTGCGTGAGCTCCTGATAATGCGTCGCGAAGAGCGTGCGCGGGCCGCGCTCAGCGGAACGGTGCAGATGTTCGACCACGGCCCAGGCGATGCTCAGGCCGTCGTAGGTCGAGGTGCCGCGGCCGATCTCGTCGAGAATGATGAGCGAGCGGTCGGTGGTGTTGTTGAGAATGTTGGCGGTCTCATTCATCTCGACCATGAAAGTGGAGTTGCCGCGCGCGAGATCGTCGCTCGCGCCGACGCGGGAAAAAATACGATCAACCAATCCGATGCGGCAGGATTTTGCGGGAGCCCAGCAACCGATCTGCGCCATGAGTGTGATCAGGGCGACTTGGCGGATGTACGTGGATTTACCCGCCATGTTTGGTCCCGTGATGAGGAGAACCTGCGAGTCGGTGGCGGAGAGCGCGGTATCATTCGGCACGAAGGCATGGCTGCCGGCGAGCCCAAGCCGTTCCTGCCGCATCATCTGTTCGACCACGGGATGACGACCGTCGGTGATGGCGAGGATTTCGTGTTCGTCGAGAGTGGGGCGGCAATAATCCCATTCGCGGGCGAGGACTGCCCAACCGCCCAGCACATCGAGTTCGGCGAGAGCCTCGGCGATACGGGTGAGCGCCGGAGCTTCGGTCAGAACTTCGGCGACGACTTGGCCGAACAATTCAAGTTCGCGGGCGAGGGATTTTTCCTCGGCGGAAAATATTTCCTTCTCCTTTAATTTCAGTCCTTCGGTGACGTAGCGTTCGCCGTTGGCGGTGGTTTGCTTGCGGATGTAGTCGGCCGGGACGAGGTGGAGATTGGCTTTGGTGATCTCGATGTAGTAGCCGAAAATGGAAGTATAGCGGACTTTGAGGCTCTTGATGCCCGCGCGGTCTTGCTCCTGGCGTTCGAGATCGGCGAGCCAGGTTTTGTTGCCGGAAGTCAGATCGCGGAGGCGATCAAGCTCGGGATCATAACCGGTGCGCATGTAATTGCCGTCCTGGAGATCATTCGGCAGTTCGTCGGCGAGGGCGCGGTCAAGTAGTTCGCGCAGGGCGGGCAGATCGGTGAGACGTTGGCGGACCTTGGAAACTTCGCCGCCGTGACTGCCGACGAGATGGGCGTCGAGCAGATCGAGGCAGGCCATGATGGCGGGAATTTGCGCGAGGGTGTCGCGCACGCCACCGAGTTCGCGCGGATTGCGCAGACGATTTTGCAGCCGGCTGAGAATGCGTGGGATGTCGCGGACTTTGTTGAGCAGCTCGCGCAGCTCGGCGAGGTCGCTCGGCTGGCCGACGAATTCGCCCACGATGGTTTGGCGGCGCTGAATTTCCGGCAGGTCGAGGCCGGGGGCGGCGAGCCAGCGTTCAAGCAATCGTGAGCCGGCAGCGGTCGTGCTGCGGTCGATGGCGCCGAGGAGCGAGGCTTCGCGCGTGCCGCGAATGGAAGCGAATATTTCAAGGTTTCTCAGGGTGGCCGGATCGAGCAAGAGCGTGCGGGCGCTGCGGTATTCTTGGAGCGAGCGAAGATTTTCCGGTTTGGCGCAGAGATTTTCCGTGGCGTAGTAAACCAACGCGCCGGCGGCACCAAGGGCCGGATGATTATGCGCGAGACCGAAGCCCTGGAGATTCAGCACCCCGAGGGCATCCATGACGGACTTTGCGCCGCTGCTGACTTCAAAGTGATAGCCGGGCAGATCGGTGACGAGGCGCGCGGCGCAGAAATGCTGGAGATTGTGCAGCGTGTGTTCCTCGTGCGGGGCGTTCTTCCATTTATCCAATTCGCCCTCGATCAAAATGATTTCCGCCGGGTCGAGCGCGGTGAGAACGGGCAGAAGATTTTCCGGCCGCGCATCGGTGGCGACGCGAAATTCGCCAGTGGAAAGATCGATCCACGCGGCGTGCAGGCCGGATTTGTTGATCTCCAGCGCGCAGAGATAATGGTTTTTCGCGGCGTCGAGTTGGTTGGCTGAAAGGGTCGTGCCCGGTGAAAGAATGCGAGTGACCTGACGGCGAACGAGCTTGCCGGCTTTAGCGGGCTCGGTCTGATCGCAGATGGCGACTTTCTTGCCGGCGGCGAGGAGCTTCGTGACGTAATTATCGGCGGCGTGAAAGGGAATGCCGCACATCGGGGTTTCCTGGCGCTTGGTCAGGGTGATGCCGAGGAGGCGCGAGGCCAGCTCGGCGTCGGCAAAAAACATTTCATAGAAATCCCCGAGGCGAAACAGCAGCAGCGTATTCGGCGGGAGGCCGCGCTTGACCTCGAAATACTGCTGCATCATCGGGGTGAGTTTTTCAGACATAGGAGGCGGAGGGCAGAGAGACTAGAGACTAAGGGACGAAGAGACTAAGAGAATGGAGGTCTAAGGGAGAAATGAGTCGCGGGTATTGAGTAGTGGGCATTCTGCGATGGCAAGCGGGAGCTGAAATTTCTACTCGCTCCTCGATTCACGCTGTTCACTACTGGACGAATGATATCGAGTTCATTTTTCAACTGGTCTGTAGGGCCGGTGCTTACGCCGGCCGAGGCTGCCGCAAGCAGCAGCCCTACAAAAGGCAGAGGCAAATGACGATCCGCGCATGAGCGTTCACCTTCATCATGTGGATCTGGGCGGGGAGGGGAAACCGCCGATGCTCGTCCTGCACGGGTTGCTGGGGTCGTCGCGCAATTGGTTGAGCACCGGACGGGATCTGGCGCAGCACTACCACGTGATCGCGCTCGATGCACGTAATCATGGGAAATCTCCCCATGATCCGGCGATGACCTATGACGCGATGGTCGGCGATATCGTGGCGTGGATGGATGCCCGGCAAATGGCCCAGGCCGTCGTGGTCGGGCATAGCATGGGCGGGAAAACGGCGATGCTGCTTGCGTGCCGCCATCCTGAACGGGTGGAGCGCCTCGTGGTGGTGGATATCGCGCCGAAGGATTACAGTTGGGCGGCGCATCGGGGTGAATTCATGGCGATGAACGAACTGGATTTGATTAGTTTGAAATCACGCGCGGAGGCCGAAATGCGCTTTGAAGCGCGCGTGACGAATCTGGGAACGCGCAAATTTCTCGCGACCAATCTTGACCGCACTGAAGACGACGGTTGGCGCTGGACGATCAATCTGCCGGTGCTGACGGAGACGCTCGCGGTGTTGGAGAAAAATAACCTCGGGCAGGGTGACCACTATGATGGACAGACATTATTTGTGGTGGGCGGGTGTTCGCGCTATGCGGAGAGCGGCGATCACGATTTGATCCGGCAGCATTTCCCTCAGGTTCAAATTGAGACCATTGCCGAGTCGGGCCATAATCCGCACATGGATTCGCGCGAGACGTTCGTGCGATTGGTGATGGGGGGCTGATCTCAGACAGGAAAATCAGGTCGCGACAGTTGGGACTTGAAGTGGAGGCGGGGCGCACTCACCCCGCATGGCAGCGACATTCGTGCGGGGTGAGGGCACCCCGCCTCCATTCAATCAGCCGATTTTTTTCACCCTTCCTGCACTTGTGGGTAGGACGCGCCGGTGGCGTCGGCGCGGCTGCGCTGGGCGTGTTTGATCCAGCGGCGGGATTTCCAGCGGCGGTACATCATGAGACCGCGCAGCCATTCGTCGGCGGTCATGGCAATCCAGATGCCGGGTAAACCCCAGCCGAGATGCACGCCCAGCAGCCAGGCGAGTGGAATCCAGATGCCCCACATGGAAAGTACGGCCATGGTGATAGGGAAGCCGACATCGCCCGTGGCGCGCAGGGAATTGATCACGATGATATTAAAAATCCGGCCTGGTTCCAACAGGATGGCGATACGCAGGAGCACGGTGCCGCTGGCGATGATAACCGCGTTGGTGGTAAAGAGGCCGAGGATCATCGGGGCAAAAGCCGCGATAATCAGAATGACACTGATGGAAATAATGAAACCGAGACGCAGACTGCGCAGCAGTTCATGGTAGGCTTCTTCGAATTTTCCGGCACCGACGAGATGGCCGATGATGATTTCCGTGCCCAGGCCAATCGAGATGCTGAAGAGAATCACGAGCCATTGGATTTGGAGCGTGTAGGCCCGGGTGGCGAGACTTTCGCTCCCCATGTGGGCGACGAAAGTGGTCGTGAGTATGAACGCGGTCCAGTAACACATGTTTTCCCCGGCGGCGGGCAGACCGATGCGGAGCACCTGCCAGATTTTCCCCCAATCGATCCGGATGAAATCCAGGGCGCGCAAGCGCAGGTGCGTGCGGTAATCGAGCAGGAGCCAGAACGCGAGACTCGCGCAGCAACGGCTGAAGACACCGGAGAGCGCGACGCCGACCACCCCCATTTGCGGCGCACCGAACAGGCCGAAGAGTAAAATACAATTGCCGCAGACGTTGATGATGTTTTGCCCCACCGAGACAAACATCGCATCCCGCGTATGGCCATGCGCGCGGAGCACGGCTGCGATGGACATGTTCATTGATTCCATGAACAAGGAACCACCCATCATCGAAAGGAACGGCAGGGCATAAGGCATCAACACGTCGGGCGTCTGCATGAGGTGGAGCAGCCAGGCCGCGCCAAAATATACACTGATACTGGTGACCAATCCGAGCCAGGTATTGATGGCAATGGCGCTGGTGGTGAGGCGTTCGGCTCCGGCCCGGTCACCGGCGCCGAGGAAATGCGTGATGACGATGCTCGAACCAATCCCGAGGAAATTGAAAATGATGATGCAGAAGATGATGATCTGGTTGGCCATGCTCAGACCGGCCACCGCGTGATCGGAGACATGGCTGACCATGAAAATATCGACGGTGCCGATCAGCATGCGCAAGCCCTGTTCGACAAAGATCGGCCAGGCGATGGCGATCAGGTTGAATTTTTTGGGCGGTGTGGACTGCATCGGAGTGATGCGATGAGACATAGCCAACGCGCTGGAGAGTAAAGCGGATTCCTGTCGGCGTAGGGCCGCTACTTGCCGGCGTGCCGTGCTGTACTTGTCAGGCGGCACGGCCATAAAGGCCGGCCCTACGTCGATTAAGCCCGTTGAGCAGCCGCGTTTGAGCCAAAGATGAAAACGTGGTGAAGGGATCGTGATTGCGGACCGCGTTGTCACTTCGCTCCAACGCGGCTACAAGCCACGTTGCGAGGCAAGCTCGCAACTTACGAGAATCCCCATTCCACTGGCCCGAGGCAGTGCGGCTTGGTTCAACTTCAGGCCAGAACCAATTCAGCGCTTCGACCACAATCGTAGCGACGTGAGCAAAAAGTTTTCCAAGGCGGCGGATTCGTTGAAATTCAGGCGGAGGAGGCCGACGTCGTGTTCGAGTTGGCCGATCGAGGCGCCGAGTAGGCGGCGGGCGGAGTCGTCGCCGGCGGCGAGGCGTTGGCGGGCGAATTGGCTCGTGGCGCGCTCGATTTCGGCGAAAAGCTTGAAACGAATCCCATTCGTGATGCCGGTTTGGATGGCTTCGATTTCGTCGTCGTCGAGTTCGGCGGGGAGTTTTTCTTTTTGTTGTTTCCACACCTGCTCGGTGGCGGCGGAGAGCACGGCGTTGAAGCGGGTGACGAGGCCATAAACGCTCAGCACCTGGCGGGTGACGGCACCTTTGGTGGCGACGCTGCTGCTGAGTTGGTCGAGCCACGCGGTGTAGTTGGCGATCGTGCCTTGCCAGAGCGTGCGGGTTGATTCGTCGGCGTCGGCGAGGGCTTCATTCCCGGAATCGGTGAAACGAAACAGCAGGCAGCGGCTGCGAATGGTGGCGAGCAGCGCGTAGGGCCGGGTGGTCAGCAGCAAGATCGTGGTGCTGCCCGGCGGCTCTTCGAGCGTCTTCAGAAAAATATTGGCGGCGGCGACGTTCATTCGGTCGGCCTCGTAGATCACGGCGACTTTGCGGTGAGAGACTTGGGGTGAAACTTGAATGGAGCCGATGAGGTCGCGCGTCACTTCGGCGGAGATCTGCCGCATCTTGCCGGCGGGGCGGAGGGCGAAGAAATCGGGGTGCTGCTTGGGTGGGAAATATTGCTGAACGGCGGCGCCTTTCGATCCGGTTTGGTCGAGGCGGTGCTCCTTCGCCAAGGTTACGGAGGACAAGAAATCTTCGCCGGCGGTGAAACAGTGGGAGTTGAGCAGGCGGTCGGCGATCCCGTGGGCGACGTTGGCGAGGGTGCCGAGATTTTCGCCGTGGAGGAGGAGGCTGTTGGCCAGACGATGGCGCGAGATGGCGCGTTCGATCACCGCGACGGCAGGAGTGCCGGCCAAAGATTCAGGCCAAGGGGTGGGAGCGGCGGGCATGTTAGTACCAAGGCGTCATGGCGAGGAACGAAGTGACGAAGCAATCCAGGCGGTTGACAACTGGATCGCCACGTCCGGCATGGCCGGGCTCGCGATGACAAGCATTGTTCATCCCAAACGCTTCTGCACTTCGGTCCAGATTTTTTTGTCGATGGCTTCGGGGGCAAGCGTGCCGTCGATCACGACGACGCGTTGGGGCCATTCCTTGGCGAGGAGCAGGTAGCCTTCGCGGACCTTGTTATAGAAAGTGATGTTCTGGCGTTCCATGCGGTCGGGCAGGTCCGAGGCGCGTTGGTGGATGCGCTGGAGACTGACCTCGGTGGGCACGTCCATGACGATGGTGAGATCGGGCATGACGTTGCCGACGGCGAAGCGGTTGATCTCGTTGACGGGGCCGGGAGCGAGATTACGGGCGATGCCTTGGTAAACCGTCGAGGAGTCAAGGTAGCGGTCGGAGAGGACAATGGTGCCGCGGCTGAGGGCGGGCACGATGACCTCGCGAACTAATTGGGCGCGGGCGGCGGTGAAGAGGAGGAGTTCCGTCTCGGGGCACATCTCGTCGCCCTTGGAATTATGGACGATGATATTGCGGATCTGTTCGCCGATCTCGGTGCCGCCCGGCTCGCGGGTGGCGATGACTTCGCGGCCCATTTTTTGAAAGTGCTCGGCGAGGCGGGCGATCTGGGTGGATTTACCACTGCCTTCGGAGCCTTCGAAGGAGATGAGTTTGCCGACAGATTTGGTCTTGAGGGGCATAAGGGAAAAAGGACTGGCCTGACGAAACCCCCTGCCGGGATAATCGGCAACCAGATTTGTGCGGAATGGGCTCAATTCCCCGTTGATTGCGCAGCAGAAACGCGCCAACTACATTCCATCATGCTCGGTTTCATCTCCGCTCCTCTCTTTTTTGCCACCACGAATATCGTCAAGGTCTTCCTTCAATGCGATCCGGTGGGGCAGGTCATCACCGTGATGCTGCTAATCTTCAGCGTCTTTGCGTGGTCCGTCATGCTTGGGAAAAACGCGGAGTTGAACAAACTCCGCAAACTCAACCACACCTACGATCGCCGCCTCCGCGATGAGCGCAAGGTGCTCGATCTGCCCGAGTCGCTGCGCAACATGCGGAATATTCCGTACGGCGACCTGCTTTACGATGCCATCGAGGCGTATTGGCGGGCCGAGTCCATCGGCAAGGAAAAGGGTGAGGACTCGTTGCGCGCCCGGCTCGAGCACGCCGAAAATGCCCTCGCCCGCGCGCTCGCGCATCAATGCCTGCGCTACGAGGAGAACATGATCTGGTTGGCGACGATGGTCACCGTGGCACCGTTCATGGGGTTGCTCGGCACGGTGTGGGGCGTAATGGAGGCGTTCAGCGCGGTGTCGCTTCAAGCCACGGCGAGCATCCAGACGCTCGCTCCCGGTGTATCGGCGGCTTTGTTGACAACCATCGCTGGTCTCGTGGTGGCGATTCCGTCGGTGGTGGGTTATAATGTACTGTTGAACAAAACCAAAACCCTCACGACGGAGATTGAAAATTACGCCAGCTCGCTGGCGGATCGCATCGAATTGGAAATGGACAAGAAGACGAGCACCAGTGCTTCGCCGATCAATCAATAAGGATTTTCTTCCATGGCCCGCACCTTTCGCCGTCCGCGCACCTCGCATCCGATCTCGGAGTTAAACGTCACAAATCTCATCGACGTGGCGTTCACGCTGCTGATTATTTTCATGATTGCCACGCCGCTTATTCAGCAGGAGCAGACGATTCCGGTCAACCTGCCCTCTGAGTCGGCGAAGTCGCAACCGAAGCCGCCACCCGATACGGAATTTCAGGCCATCTCCATTGATAAAACGGGAAATTTCTACGTCGGTACGCGCCGGGTTTCCTTCGCGGAGCTATCCAGCAGTTTGGCCGGCATGGCGGCGAAAGCCACTCCGCCGGTCATCCGCATCCGCGCCGATCTTACCCTGCAATGGCAGCAGGTCGTGCGCGTGATGGATGAAATCAAGAAACATAACCTGACCAAAATCACGTTCGATACCCAGTCACCGAAATAACGGGACGGTGCATGCGTGCTAATTCTCCCAGTGCTTTTTTCTCCTCGCTGACGCTGCACAGCGCCGTGGCCGGGTTGATGGTGTTTTTCACCTACTACAGCGTTTGGCGACAAGCACCGCCGCCGGTTATTTTTGAATTGGTGGCCGGTCCGCCCACAGCACCCGATGAGTTGGTGGCGCCGGCCCTCGGAAATTCCCTTGCGCCGGTGAAACTCGATGTGCCCAAGGTTGAACTGCCGGCGGAGAAACCCGAGCCAAAGGTCGAGGAAGTCCTGCCCACGGTGAAGACTGTGGAAACGCCACCCGCGAATGATGTCGTGCCGCCACCACCGAAACCCAAGGCCAAGCCCGACACTTCACTCCTTAAGAAGATGAAAGAAAGTCAGCGGATGTCCTACAAAGATTATCTCAAGAAGCATCCGACGCCCAAGCCACCCACGCAGACGGCGACGGCGAATCCCCGGTCAGGTAAGGGGCCGCGGATCGACACCGAGGGCATTGCCCAAGGGGTGAAGGGCGGCTCCACCGCGAATAAACGTGGCGGGGGCGGCGGCAAGGCGCTCACGCGGGAAGAGCAAAATGAGCTGAATACTTATATTTCCTTTTTGATTAATGCGCTGAAGGAAGCGCATACGCCACCACCCGGGGTGAATGAAAATCTGGCGGCTCAGGTGACCTTCGATATCACCGCCGGCGGCCATATTATTAATCCACGCATTTCCAAATCTTCCGGTGACAAAGATTTTGATGAGTCCGTCCTCGATGCTTTTCGTCGCGTACGGAGTATCGGGCCGACGCCTAATGGAAAATCGGATACTTGGACAGTCACGTTCCGGATGCGGGATGAGTAATCGAAGACAGCCCGAGCGTTATCCCGAGGGGCATCGCGAGTCCGCCCAAAAGGTGAACCCGGACTCGTGCAGTGAAATCCATTTTTCCGAATGAACAGAGGCAAATTGAAAGGTGGTCGCCGATTTCCATATCGGCGACAGAGCGTCGGTGTGGAAACCGACGCCCACCAAAGGCATGATCCTGGCCACGGGAAACAATCCCTCGAAGCGGCAGGATAGTTACGTCGTTTCGCCAAGCTGTAAGATCAATACTACTCACGATTGGGCATGTGGGGTTGCAGGAGAGGTGCTATACAGCCGACAGGTTGACGCTTCGCTCCAACGCGGCAAGAAAACCGGCTGAGGTTCAGACATTCTGATCCCAGCTCGTGGAGAGAGGGGGGACGAGGAAACGAAATGAGTCTGTAACGGCGTAAGCCGGATGAACTGTATCGAAGGTGGAGCGCGACCTCCGGGCGCGCTTCTGCGTATCGCCCGCAGCAAAACCCGCCCGGAGGTCGGGTTCCACCTCGGAGGAAACATCCGCGACGGTTCCTGGAACTTTCGAGTGGGGGCACCCCGCCTCCACTCGCTCAACGCAGAAACATTTCCAGAAATTTCTTTACGTGGCCGGGCACCGCCTTGGGCAGATTGGTCACGACCCAACGAAACATCTGGCGGACTTCCGCCACTTGCGGGGCGGTAAGTTTTGGCGCCGTATTATTCGGATTGGGTTGAGCTATTCCGTTGACGCCTTCCACGGTGTCGACCTCGAGTTTAAAATTCTGGGCATTGCCCCGCATGTAGTGTTCGTGGATGCGAAACTCAAAATGACTGACCGAGCCACTCGATGAATTGCGCCAGAGGCTCAGTCGGGTTTTGTTTTTCCCTTGGTAGACTTCTTTGGCCATGCCTTGCGAATCTTTGCTGAAGAGGCCTTTCGCGGCCGGTTCCACGGAAGAGCCGATCATGATCATCTCGAGCAACTGCAGGTAGCTTTTCTGCGTGGAGTCATCGGGAAAAGTGAAGGACAGCCCGCAGAGTGAGTATTGGTTGAAGGTGCGAAAGTAGGCGATCTGACCCGGCATCTCGAGTTGCTGGCCATCAAGGGAAAGTTTGAAACGGCACGGATGGCCGCGACTGGCGAGAGCGGAGGCCGCCAACTGGATGCTCGCACCGCCCACGGAGAGATTGAGCAAACGGCCGCTCCAGTTTTGCCACTGGTCGGTCAGGGGGACGCCCTTGCTGTCGAGGTTGGTACAGAGCGAGACTACGCCCTTGATGGGGAAATTTTCGCCCACGGGATAACGGGGAGCCCGACGCTTATCACGTTGCAAGAAAGCCCCGCCTTTAAAGTTTAAGAGGTATTTGAATAACGGCACTGCTATCGAATACGTGGCTCGCGTTCGTGATTCAAGCTTCAGGATGCGGCGATGTTTTTTACCGGAACTTGCACCGCAGGAGTTTTGTGGCATTGGTCTGGGGCATGACCCCCACGAAATCATCGACGATCAACCGGCGGCAGGCCTTAAAAACGATTGGAGCCGGAGTGGCTTTGACCGGGATAACGGCACTGGCTGGCCGAGCTTTGGCGGCAAAACCGGCCGCTCCTAAAATCCCTCAGCCTGCAGCATCCACCGCAGTAAATGCGCCACCCTCAGTCTGGGATTTGCCGAAACTGCCCTATGCCTACGATGCGTTGGAACCGCACATCGATACGTTGACGATGCAAATTCATCACTCGAAACATCATCAAGCCTACATCACGAACGCCAAAAGAATACTCGACCCATTGCCGATCTGGCGGGATCGCAGTTTGGATTATCTGATGAAAAATATCGCAACGTTGCCTGAGGCCATCCGTCACGGGGTCCGCAACAATCTCGGCGGACACCTGAATCATTCGTTTTTTTGGACCATTCTATCCCCCAATGCGGGCGGCGTGCCGGGCAATACTATCGGTGAGGCGATCACCGCGACCTTTGGGTCTTTTGATGACTTCAAAAAAGAATTCACCGATGCCGGGCTGAAGCGGTTTGGCAGTGGTTGGGCGTGGCTCGTGGTGAAGGAAGGGAAATTGCAGATCATCTCCACGGCGAATCAAGACACTCCGCTGGCCCTCGACGCCAAACCGCTGCTCGCACTCGATGTCTGGGAGCATGCCTACTATCTTCATTATCAGAACCGGCGCTCTGAATACATCACGGCCTTTTGGAACGTCGTGAACTGGCCGCAAGTCGACACGTATTATCAGGCGACACTGGGGACTTGATGCGGACTATGGGGCAGTTTTTCAGAAGGTGGAACCCGTCCTCCGGACGGGTTTCTTCATATATTCGAGAGGAAAACCCGTCCAGCCATGCGACAGGCTCAGGCCCGCCGGGAGGCCGGGTTCCACCTCAAGACGCGGCCCGCAATTTATCATGAACTCCGATCTCTCGAAAAAATTTTCCAAGATTGGTCTGCCCACGGCACGCCGCCATTTATTTCTTTGCGTGGGGCCCGATTGCTGTACGACGCAGGAAGGGCTCGCCACGTGGGAGCATTTAAAGTCGACGGTGAAGGAACATCAGCTCCCGGTGATGCGTACGAAGGCGGCATGTCTGCGGCTGTGCACCGAAGGTCCGTGGTTGGTGGTATATCCGGAGGGCGTCTGGTATGCGCAGGTCACGCCGGAACGATTTGATCGCATCCGGCGCGAGCATCTCGAAGGCGGCCGACCCGTGGCCGAGTGGGTGCGGGCGACCCAGCCGTTGGGCGGGATTTTGCAAGAAGGTGGAACCCGGCATCCGGACCACGGCCGTTGAGTTAAGTTACGGGCGTAGCTTCAAAACTGATCCGTCGTACCCCAGTTATCATTTGCTTTGCGCATTGGTAGGGCCGCCCCTTGTGGGCGTGCCGACTTCGCGTATTCCGGCACGGCCACAGGGGCCGGCCCTACGTCGAATTCAGTCTGCCTCCGGTCTTAACGCAACGGCAGTGGGCTTCCCCCGGACGGGTTGGCTTGAGTCCCGAAGGCAAACGCGGCCGAACGCGGCGTCCCACCAAGGCGACAGAGCGTGGGCGTGGAAACCGACACCCAACAGTGCATGATCCCGTAGCAGGAATTGAAGATCAGAATGGAGGATTATCAAACCGGGACTTCGGTGGGGCGGCTTGCGTTTGCTTCTCGCTCGCTCCACGTTTCTGCCATGGCAATTCCCCACCTGACTCCCATTGAAATCGATGAAGCCTTGCGCGCCTTGCCCGATTGGAAACTGGAGCGCAAGGCGCTGGCCAAGGAGTTTAAATTCGGCAGCTTTCGCGAGGCGCTGTCGTTCATGGTCCGCGTCGGCTTCGAGGCGGAGGCGATGAACCATCACCCGGAGTGGACCAATGTTTATAATCGCGTCGCCATCCGCCTGAACACCCACGATGCCGGCGGCAAGATCACGCTGAAAGACGTGAATCTCGCCCGCAAAATCCAAGGGCTGTCGTGGGTGGGGTAGTTTCAAGCCGGAGGGTTCAGCTCGACGGTGGAGCGCGAGCGCTGGATACTTTTTCTCATTGTGGCCATCGCAAAATCTTCTGTGATCAGACCATGAAAGTCGCGTTCATCAGTGGTACGAGCATCGTCAATTCCTCGCTGTTTGCGACGTGGGAGGTGAAGTCCATCCAGACCGTCCATGGCGCTGTGACCTATAAAACCAAGGGCGATTTCGCGCTGATCAACCGGCATGGTTATGGCGTTCCGTTGCCGCCGCACTCGATCAATTACCGCGCGAACATCCGGGCGTTGGCGGCTCTCGGTTACCTCGATATCGTTTCGCTCAACTCGGTCGGCTCACTCAAACCCGGTCTGCCGCCGGGCACGTTGGTCTCGTGCAGCGATTATGTGGGTTTGCCACAGGGACCGGCGACTTTCTTTGACCATGAGCTAAAAGGCGGGGCCCCGGGGATCGCGAATAATCTCATCCCGCGGCTCATCGAAAAGCTCGCGCCGGAATTCAAGATTCACCCGGGCAAGGTTTATGTGCAGATGCGCGGTCCGCGTTTCGAGACGAAGGCGGAAATTCAAATCATCCGGCACTGGGGCGATGTGGTCGGTATGACGGCGGCGCACGAAGCGGATCTTTGCACCGAGGCCGGGCTGCGGTACAACAGTCTCGCGTTGATCGACAATTATGCCAACGGCCTCGAAGGCGCCGAGATTGATTTCGCTAAATTCAAGGAGCTCGTGAAAGACAATCAGGCAAAGGTGAATCGCTTGTTCGAGCGGATGTTGGAGATCCTCGGATGACGGGATTTATTTTCATCATCGGCGATGTTTGTCGGCGTGGCCTGAGTCTCCTGACTCATGGATTACGCGATTACGGATCGAAAGGTGGAACCCGACCTCCGGGCGGGTTGGCTTGGCTTGTTCAACTGCAGAGCTTGGTTGCCGGTTGCTTGATCTTGGCGGCCACCGGCTCTGCGCTTCGCGCGTCGACCCCATTTCAGGATTCGCCGCTCGGGCCGGCGGTCGCGGCCTCGTTCAGTGGGGCGGATGATCACGATGTCTCGAAAGGGAATCAGCTCGCGATTTTGAGCGTCGGCTATGAGGCATTGCTGCTGCGGGTTCATCTCATCCGGCAGGCCAAGGTTTCCATTTCGGTGCAGACTTTCATCTGGACCAATGACGAGTGCGGCCGGCTGCTGATTTACGAACTGATCGAGGCGGCCCGGCGCGGCGTGAAGGTTCGCATTATCGCGGATCATCTGTTTTCAGAGCAGAATTTGGACACAGTGGCGTTTCTTGCCACGGTGCACCCCAATCTGGAGCTCAAGCATTATCGTCCGGCGATGGCGCGGATGAAGCCGACGTTATTCCAGACGATGCTCGCCAGTCTGCATTCCTTTCATGCCGTGAACCAGCGGATGCACAACAAACTCATGGTGTTTGACGATGCCGTCCTGATCACTGGCGGACGGAATATCGAGAACACCTACTTCGATCATTCGACGGAGCTGAACTTTCGGGATCGCGATGTGCTCGCGGTGGGGCCGGTGGCGCGCGCCGCGGCTGAGTCGTTCGAGGAGTTTTGGCAATACCGTCATGCGGTCGCCAGTCGGGATCTGACGGATGTGACCGCTGTCATTGCCGGAGACAAGTTTCGCCGGTACGCCATCAGGGCGGATTACGATTTCGGTTCGTACTTTGGCGCGTTGGACCAGGAGGTGAATGAGGCTGCCGTGATTAACTCCCGTTTCGTGGCCCACTTGAAGCCGGTGAAAAAAGTGACTTTCATTTGTGACGTGCCGGGAAAATCGACCGGCTTTTTCTCCCACACGGCCAGGATCACCCGTGAGCTGGGTAATACCATCGAGCAGGCGAAAAGCTCCGTCGTGATGCAGACGCCCTATCTCGTGCTCAGCAAATCCGCCCGAAAGTTGTTCCGGGAGATTCAGGAGAAAAATCCTGGTCTGAGAATCAAGGTATCGTCCAACAGTTTTGCCTCCACGGACAACCTGCTCGCGTACTCGGCAAATTACCGGCTGCGCAACGACTACGTTCAAGGCCTGAAACTGGAAGTGCACGAGTTCAAGCCGCAGCCTGCGGTATTGCCGGTGCATTTTCCGCAGTATCCGCTGATCGCCCAGCTCGCGAAAACCCGGATAGCGGAGGGCAAACAGGAACGAATGCCCTTCCTGTGCCTGCACGCCAAATCGCTGGTGGTGGATGATCGGATCGCGTTTGTCGGCTCGTACAATCTCGATCCTCGCTCGGAGAATCTCAATACGGAGGTGGGGTTGCTGATCGAGGACGAATCCTTCGCACAAGCGCTGCGCGCAGAAATCGAGCGGGATATGCGGGCGGAGAACAGTTGGGTCATTGCCCGGCGGACCCTGCCACTCGGTTTGGAATCGGTGAATGGTTTGATGGGGGATTTGGTGTCACTCAGTCCGATCGATTTCTGGCCGGTGCAAAATACCAGCAGCTTTGAATTGAAGCCCGGGGCGGTCGAAGTCTCCCCGTACGATCCCACCTTTCAGCAGAATTACCGGGAAGTCGGGCCGTTTCCCGGTAACGAAGGCGTCCTGTCGAATAAGGAGATCATGACGCGGCTCTATAAAGCAGTCGGTTCAACGCTCACGCCGATCCTGTAGGACGGAAGCAGGCTCAGGCATCCTGATCCCGAGGAATGAGCGTGAGCTCAACTCTGCCGCGAATCGGAAAAATACCTTTAACGCGGAGGACGCGGAGAGTGTGGAGCCTGACGTGATTTCACTCCGCGTTGTCTCGTCGGCCGGGCTTGTTTTCCATTCGTGGATATTCGTGTTATTAGTGGGAAAATCTTGGTTTTTCTCTCTGAGAATTGGCCCACGTTTCACCCGCCGTCGCCCGAGCGCTTTGGCTCGTCCAGAACGGATGCCCACGAATGAAGGCGGTATCACGAATGAACTTCGGGCAAAGGCGCGGGGGTTTGGTCCGGGATTTATTCGCGCTGCTTCGTGTGATTCGCGGGCAAACCCGAGCGCGTTGAGGTCAGCTTGCTCCACCTGCTGGATTCAAGCGGACGGAAGATGTCACGCGAAGGATTCGAAGGGTGCGAAGGAATCCGAACAAATTGGCCTTCGTCACCTTCCCATCCTTCGCGAGACAATATCTGTTTCCCGTTCGGTTCGTTTCCTCTCCGGCTATCAGGGAATGGGCTGGGAGGTGGATGTCTGATGGGCTTAAACCCACGGGTCGGAGACCAGTACCACAACTTCCGCCTTAGCTAACTCAAAATTTAAAGCTGGCGCTGACGGACAGCACAGCGCTGACGATGGCGTAGGCGATGAAACCGACGAAGGAAAAAGCGAACAATAGCACGGTGCTGGAGATGACGTTGGTCATGGCGTGCAGCCGGCGAGTGTGTTGTTTCGCATAATTCCTCGCGATGTCACGCAGGCACGGTGCGAGTTTGCCGGTGCTTTCACCGACGGCGAGTCGGTCGAGCAGCAGATCGGGGAAGTAACCGGTTTTGGCGAGGGAGCTGGAGAGACTCTCGCCTTCGAGGACGCGGTCCGTGGCGGCATGCAATCCGGCTTGGACGGTGCGATTGACCACGGTGCGCTCGGTGAGACGCAGCGCTTCGGCGGTGGGAATGCCGTTTTCGAGCAACACGGCCAGGACTTGGGTGAAGTTGAGCAGGGTCGTCTCCAGCACGAAGCCGCGCACGAGGGTGAAGCGCACCATCCAAGCATCGATGGTGCTGCGACCGGACTCGGTCTGCCGCCAGCGCCAGAGGCCGATGGCCGCGATGACGATGAGGGGGAGGATAAAGACGCCATACTTTACCATCAACTGGGCTGAACTCATGAGGAGCTGGGTGGCGAAAGGGAGTTTTCCCCCGAGGGAAGCGAGCAGGCCTTGCAGCCGGGGCATCAGGAAAAAAACAAAAAACAGAATCACGCCGAAGGCCAGAAAGCAGACGAAGAAAGGATAAACCAGCGCGCTCACGAGCTTTTGTCTCATCTCCTTTTGCTCGGTGAAGTGCTCGATCAGGCGACTAAGCACTTCATTGAGATTGCCGGTCGCCTCAGCGGCGCTGATGAGTGATACGGTTTGGCGGTCGAAGGTCTGGGGGATTTGTTCCAGGGCCTTGGACAGGGTGAGGCCTTCACTGAGCTTCTCCCAGATGGCACCCGTCAGGGCTTTTAAGGACTTTTCTTTTAAGCGTAGGCTGAGGAGGCGGACCGCCTCACCGGCGGACAGGCCGCTCGAGGTCAACTCATGAACGGCCTGCAGAAACGGCAGATGTTGAGCGCGGGTGAACGTAATCTTTCCGGCGGTGGCACTGCCTCGGGAAGTATTCGTGGCGGCCGTTCGTTTCACGCCGCCGGTGCCGACTTCATCCATGCGCACAGGCTGAATGCCGCGTGCAGAGAGAATACGCAAAGCGTCGCGGCGGGAGTGGCTTTCGAGTGTGGTCTCGACCAGCTTGCCGGCGGCATCCCGGGCGGTGTAACGAAACGAAGGCATAAGGCTTAGGCCGATCGATGCAGCCTCAAGCCGCAAAGCGCGTTTTGCTCGGGACGGAAAGAAATCTTTTTGGGATACGAATGTCGGGCCGCCCCTGGTGAGCGCGCCGGTTTCGCGCATTTCGGCACGGCCACAAGCGCCGACCCTGCAACTGGGTTGTTTCGTAGATATTGACCGAGGTGGAACGCGGGCTCCCGCCGCTGCCAAGGCTTGGGCGGGCAGGCTGGGCGCGTTTTCCTTTTGCATGCGCGGGCAAACCCGTCCGACGGCCGGGTGCCACCTTCGAGGCTGCGCGATGCCGGAGGAAATGAAAATTTCGATGCCATGGATTTCGCTTAGTGGTCCGAGACCGTGATCACGCGCAACACTTCTTCCAGGGTGGTCTTGCTGGAAAGGACTTTTTCCCAACCGGATTGTTGCAGGGAGCTCATGCCGTGATCCCGGGCGCATTTGACGAGGCTGCGGGTGGATTCGCGGCGGATGACGAGATCATGGAACTCTTGGCTGGGCTCGAGGATTTCAAAGAGACCGATGCGGCCACGGAAGCCGGTGTTGCGGCAACGATCGCAGCCGACGGGGGCGGCGAGGGTTTGCACGTTGTTGGCCAGCGAAGCGTCGAGACCGAGAATGGAGAGCGAGTCGATCAGCTCCGCGCGATTCACTGGAGTTGGCCGGCTGCAATGATCACAGAGACGGCGCACGAGCCGTTGGGCGATCACGAGCTCGACGGCGGAGGTGATCAGGAAGGGCTCGATGCCCATGTCGATTAACCGCGTGATGGCGCCGGGCGCGTCGTTGGTGTGCAGGGTGGAGAAAACCAAGTGACCGGTCAGCGAGGCGCGGATGGCGATGTCGGCGGTATCGCGGTCGCGGACTTCACCCACCATAATAACATCGGGGTCCTGGCGCAGGATGTGCCGGAGCGCACTGGCGAAGCTGAGGCCGATTTCGGGGCGGACTTGGATTTGGTTAACCCCCGGCACTTCGTATTCGATGGGATCTTCGACGGTGAGGATGCGGAGATCCGTCGAATTGATTTGGCGTAAAAAGGCGTTGAGGGTTGTGGATTTGCCGGAGCCCGTGGGGCCGGTGACGAGGATGATGCCGTGGGGGAAATCAAGGACGCGCTTGATCTGCGATTGCTCTTTCTCGTTCATGCCAAGGCGATCCATCGTGTAGGCTTCGCGACGGAGATTCAGGAGACGCAGGCTGACGCTTTCGCCGTAGATGGTGGGAATGGTGGAAACGCGAATATCGAGGGTATTACCGGCGGCTTTGAAGTTGATGCGACCATCCTGCGGCAGGCGCTTTTCGGAAATGTTCATGCGCGACATGATTTTCAGTCGCGAGATGATGGCATCTTGATAGCGCAGGTGATTGACGGGCACGGGCACGGGGACCAGCAGGCCATCCACGCGATAACGGATGCGCAACTGGCCTTCCTGGGGTTCAAAGTGAATATCCGTGGCGTCTTCTTCGATGGCCTGGGAAATGACATCGGTGACGAAACGCACGACGGCGGCATCTTCATCGCCTTCGACATCCGCCGCATTGAGGCTAATGGGGAGATCGGGATCTTCCTCTTCGTGATCCAAGCTGCCGGCACCTACGCCGTAGCTTTCCACGATTAGTTGGCTGATCCGTTCATGCGGAGCGAGGAACCAGAGCACCGGGCGGGAGGTGAAGGTGCTGATCCAGTCGATCATCACTTCGTCGGGGGGCCAGGCGCAGGCGATGGTGAGCTCGTTCCCGGTGGAATCCGGGACGGCGATGGGAACGAGGACAAAATCACGGACGAGCCGGGCGGGCAGCAAAGTTTGGGTGGTGGAATCGGGCTGGAGTAAGGTGATGATTTTCAGTCCGGCGGCTTGGGCGAGTTCGGCGAGTGCGGTGGGCTCATCCACGCCGAGCGCCGTAGCGAGGACGCCGAGGCGGCGACCTCGCGGGGCTTCGGCGAGTGCGCTGGCAGACTCAGCACTGAGAAGTTGCTGCAACGAAGCGGGCAGCACGGTGGTTTCGGCCTGCATGGGAATTATTGCTTGGCCTGAGACTGAAGACCGAGGGCGTCCTTGACGGCGTCGCGGTGCTTGCCCGGAAATTTATTCACCTGTTCTATGGCCGCGGTATTATCCGCCGTGGTATTGGTCAGCACCGTGGGACGCAGAAAAAACACGAGATCGGTGCGGGTGTCCTCGCGGGAACGGCTGCCAAAAAGATCACCGAGGATCGGAATGGGTCCGAGGCGGCTGGTGTTTTTGGATTTGGAGGTGCGCTGCATTCCGCCCAAGACGATGATTTCACCGCTTTTGACGCTGACGAACGATTCGGTGGATCGTTTGCCGATCCGCGGCTGGTCGTTGCCGCCGATGTTAACGGTGCCCAGGACATCGTTCACTTCCTGGGTGATTTCGAGCTGAACTGAACCATCGGCGCCGATCAGCGGCTTTACCTTTAAATCGATACCGATGTCGCGGTAGGTGACGTTGCTGGAAAAACCGGAATTCAAGTTGCTTCCCGTCCCGGTGGTACCGCCGGAGCTGCCATTATTAAGGAAATTACTGACGATGGGTCTTTGTTCACCGACGAAGATTTTTCCTTCCTTGTTATGGGTGGTGATGATGGTGGGGACGGAGAGAATGTTGGCGTTGGTTTTGCGCGGAGTGGTGGAGAGCATAATGGTGGCAGCCAGATCGTAGGCACCGGATACCGGAGCGGTAGCCGTGCGGAATGTCGCCGTGACGGGGTTCGCCACGAAGCCAGCCGAGGTGAGACTGCCACTAATGAGCTTGTCTCCCGCTACATTGAGTCCCAGTGCACTAATCCCGGAGGTGGCGTTGTCACTGAGGGTGACTTCGGCGATGACGACCTCGATCCGGACTTGGGAGAGGAGGATGTCGATCTTGTCGACGAGTTCTTTGATGAGCCGGATATCATCAACGGTGCCGGAGACGACGATGGCGTTGGTGCGTTCATCACTGAGGATGGTAGTTGTGCCGCTGAATTGGTTGGAGGCTTCGGTCGAGAGGCCCAGGCTGGCGGCGGAAATTTGCGGCATGGGCATCGGGCCCATTGGGGCGGCCGGCATGGCGGCTTGATTCGCGCGGTTGATGGTTTCCTGCCCGGCAGCTTTGGCGGCGGTGGTTTGACCAGAGACTAATTGGCTGAGTACACTGGCGACATCCTTGGCCGTGGCGTGTTTGAGGGGAATGACTTCGTTGCGATTATTCGAGGCGGACACCACGTCGAGCTTCGCGATCAGATCGTCGAAGAAAGCGTGCTGCCGGGAGTCGCTCATCAGGATGACCTGGTTGGTGCGGTCATCGGCGTTGTAGGCGGTGGCGGTGCCGAGCTGACTTTGCAGCGGGCCGGTGAAGAGGGCTTTCAGTTTGTTCACCAAGTCGCTGGCCTTGACGTTGTTCACTTGGTAAAACTTGGGCTGCAAGCCCGTGAGCATTGGTTGATCGAGGCGGGAGACGAGGGTTTCAATGCGCTGGAGATTGCTGATCGAGTCGGTGACGAGGGCGGCATTGGTTTTCTCAAATATGATGGGTGGACTGCCCGTGGCCGGATTGAGCAGGCCGGCGATTTGGGGCATGAATTCGCCGATGCGGAGGAAGTTTAGTTCGAAAAGCTTGCTGGCCATGCGGCCACTCGGAGTCATGTCCAAGGTGGAGCCCTCGATGAATTCCGGGGCTTCGGATTTCGCGAGATTGAGCGGGATGGCCTTCAGGAAGTGGGTGCCGAGGGGGCTGAGGGCGACGCCGTTCATGTTCAACAAAGTCTCGATGGCCTGAATGGCTTCGCGCTTGGCTATTTTTTCCTTCAGAATCAAGGGAATGCTGGCCTCTGGCAGGCTCTGGGCGCGCAGGATGATTTTGCCGGTCAGGCGTTCCATCAGGATGAGGTAGGCATCGATGGTATCGCCGGGGGAATTGATCGGTCCGAACATCTCGTCGGCAGGAGTGGCTGCTTCGGGCGGGGACATCGGCACCGGCTGGGCGACTAACGTGGTCAGGAGAGTGGCACCAAGAGCGAAGAAGCCAATGGCACGGGCAAGGTATTTCATACGAGGGGGCGGATAAATTTCACAGAAAGAAAGAGTGTGATGGATCGGCTGTTTGACAAACAGTGTTATTCGACGAATGGCAAGCGGCTGTCAGGGATGATTTAATTCTCGGGGGGGAAAGACTATGAGCGGAATTTAACCCCATGGCTGCTTTTCGACCAGCGAATTAGAAAATTCGGATGTGCACCGCCCCGCGCGTATCCTCAAAGGTGAGAGCTTTGGCTTCGATGCCGGTCAGGCGGATGCCGAGTTCGTGATCAACGATGTCGTTAATCCGATATACTTTATCGTTCATCAACACCTTGCTTTCGGTGCCGCCGACGCGGATGCCGCCAACTTTATAATGTTCGATCACGCCAATCATGCGCGTGGAGGCTTTGGGACGTTCTGCCGGAGCGGGTGCAGCAGGCGTGACGGGGGTGGCGACGACCGGAGCGGCGACGGCGGGGGGTGGGGTTTGAATGACGAACTGCGTGGGCGCCGCCACGGGAGCGGATGGGGCTGGTGTGGGTGTTGGACTGGAGGTGGGCAGAGTGACACTGAGTGACTGCGCGGTTGACGACGTTGGCGTGCTGGCGGGGGCGGGGGATGTCGCCGGAAGTGTGACGGTGAGAGCAAGAGGTTCGGCGGGCTTCGTTGAAGCAGTGGTCGCTGGGGTGGGTGCAGTGCTTGGCGCGGGCGCTGCGGCGGGGGTGGCTTGGCTCGGGGTCAAAGTAGCGAGCTTGGCCGGCTGGGGGGCTGCGGCGGGTTTTTCCGTGGGGCGGAAATAAAATACCGCGCTGACGCCCAGCAAGATGACGGCGGCAACCGCGCCTCCGCTGATGAGCAGGAGTTGGGAACGAAAGCCGACTGGTTTTTCGCGCCGGGCTATGCGTTGCAGCGGCTCCGTTGAGGCGCTCGTCGGGGAAATTTCGGTGGCGGTAGTGTTGCCCTCGGTGCGTTGCTTCTGGGCTTTTTTTAGGGCGTCGTTGATCAGGCTCATGGAATTAGTCGGTTAAGGTGTCGATGTTTTGCGAAGCGCGGCGAGCGTCCCAATAGGTGACTTCGTCGGAATCGCGCACGAAGGCGGCCAAGAGGGCCTTGTCGCAAAGATTATTGATGATGCGCGGTATGCCGTCACTGCGTTTGAAAATATGGCGCATGGCCCACTTGGTGAACCACGGGCGGCCGTTGCCGCCGGCCATCGTGAGGCGATGCTGGATGTAGTGCTCCATTTCCTCGCGGGAAAAGGGTTCCAGCTCGTAGTGCACGAGAATGCGCTGGCGGAGCTGGCGGAGTTCCTCGGCGGCGAGCTTCTCTTTGAGCTCGGGCTGCCCCATGAGCACGATTTGCAGGAGTTTTTGTTTGTCGGTTTCCAGATTGGATAACAACCGGACCTGTTCGAATACCTCGAAGGAAAGATTCTGCGCCTCGTCGATGATGAGGACGATCTCGCGGCCGGCCGCGATGCGTTGAAGGAGCACGTGATTGATCTGCGCGGTGAGATCGACCTTCTTGTTGGGAACCTGCGTTTCGCCCAGTTCGGCGAGAATCGCGCGGAGCATTTGGGTTTCATTGACCCGGGGATTGAGGATCAACGCGGTGTCGTAATGCTGCGGATCCAGTTCGTTCATGAAGCGACGGCAGAGGGTGGTTTTGCCGCAACCCACCTCGCCCACGAGCACAATAAAACCTTTTCTTTCTGCGACGCCGTACTTCAAATGCTGCAGCGCTTCCTGATGCGTTTCGCTCAGGTAAAGAAATTTCGGGTCCGGCGTGATGTGGAATGGCATCTCCGTGAAGCCGTAATAGCTCTGATACATTGGCGGAAATTATTCAGGCGGCGTCGTTAAGGCACGCCAAATCTCGTTAAAATGAATTCAAAAAACCATTGCCTGCACTCCGCTCCGCGCCATTAAGCTGATGACTTGCAAATGGTGAACTGGCCCAAACTAACTTCCGGTATATTCATGGCGTTATTCGCCGGGATTGCGTTGTGCGCTGGAGTTTTCTTTTTGGAAATGCATCAGGAGTTGACCGTGCAGCGCCAGCAGGAAGCCGCGAACCGCCTGCGGCTGGAGGCGGCGCAAGCCAGACTCGCGGCGCAACGCAAATACCTCGACCGCCTCCAGCACGATCCGGCCTTGGTCGAGACCATCATTCGCAAAAAACTCGGCTATGCCCGGCCCGATGAATTTGTCTTTCGCTTTGATGACAACCGAAATCACGATGAACCAACCTCTGATCGAAAACTTTAAACGGGCCGGCCAAGGCCAGGTCTTTGCCTTTTGGGAGCAGCTCACCGCTGCCGAACGCGCGCAATTGCTCGCGCAGGCCGGGGAGATCGATCTCGCCGAAACGGCGCGACTCTATCAATCGCTCGTGGCGAGCAAGACGGCGGCAGGCGCATCACTCGCCGGTTTGTTGCCCGCCCCGTATGAAAAATTGCCCGAGAATGGCGGCGTCGCGGCGAACTGGGCGCAGGCGCGCGCCGCCGGGGAAAGTGCGTTGCGCGCGGGGCGCGTCGCCGCGTTTACCGTGGCGGGCGGGCAGGGCACCCGGCTGGGCTACGATGGCCCGAAGGGGACGTTCGCCATCTCACCGATCAAGGCCAAGACACTCTTCCAAATTTTTGCGGAGAAAATCATCGCGGCGGGTCGGCGTTATGGCCGGCCCTTGCACTGGTTCATCATGACGAGTCATGCCAATCACGAGCAGACCGAGGCGTTTTTCGTCGAGCATAACTACTGCGGACTGGATCGCGCCCGCGTGCATTTTTTCCGCCAGGGCCGGATGCCGGCAGTTGATTTCAACGGCAAAATTTTACTGGAGACAAAATCCTCGCTCGCCCTCAGCCCGGACGGACATGGCGGCTCCTTGCGCGCCTTGCATCGGAGCGGCGCGCTGGACCTCATGCAGGCCGAAGGCGTGGATGTGCTGAGCTACTTCCAAGTTGATAATCCGCTCGTGCGTTGTATCGATGCGGAGTTCATCGGTTTTCACCTGCTGGGCGGCTCGGAAATGTCGAGCAAGATGGTGCCCAAAGTGGGACCGGAAGAAAAAGTCGGACACTTCTGCCTGCAAAACGCCCGCGTCTGCGTCATCGAGTACAGCGATATGCCGGCGGCGATGCAGGCGGAGCGGGTCACGGACGGCTCGCTGCGCTTCGGGGCGGGGAGTATCGCGATCCATGTCATCGATCGCGAATTTGCCCGGCGGATGGCTGCGGGCGGTGAGGGATTGTCGCTGCCGTTTCATCGGGCCGATAAAAAAATTCCGACCGTGGATGCGACCGGTGCGGCCGTTAAACCCGACAAACCGAACGGGGTTAAGTTCGAACTCTTCGTCTTCGATGCCCTGCCTTTTGCCCGGAACAGCCTCGTGATTGAAACCGCGCGCGCCGATGATTTCAGCCCGGTGAAGAATGCCGAAGGCGCTGATTCGCCCAAGACCTGCCGCGAAGACCAGCTCCGGCAATTTGTCCGTTGGCTGCAAGCAGTCGGCACCACGGTGCCGACCGACGCGAGCGGTTTGCCCGCACTGCGTTTGGAAGTCTCGCCGCTCTTTGGCTACGACCCGGTCACTTTCACCGAATCGTGGCGCAAACAGGCGGTTCCGCCGCAGATCCAGGATGGACTTTATTTGGCCTAGAAAAAAAACACCATGACAGGCCCAATATTATTTCTCCTTGGAGGCGGAGTGCCCTGACCCCGCCTTGAACCGACTCCGAAAACGCGCGGGGTGAGGGCACCCCGCCTCCCCTTTATCTGAAAAAATAATTCTGATTCTTCCATGAACATCCCTGATCAAATCCGTGCTGCTGCTCAAGCGGGCCAACTGCTTCCTTCCTCTGCGGAAAACCTGACTGCCTGGTGGCAAGCCGGCTTGCCCGCGTGGGCGAGCGAGAGCATCGCTGAACTCGTGCAGGCTGGTGCCTGGTCCGAGTTGAACGATCGCTTCTTCCGCTACTTGGAATTTGGCACCGGCGGCATGCGCGGCCGCACCATCGGCGTGGTGCCGGCCAAGGCGGAGACGGGGCAGATCGACTCTTTCGGCTCACCTGAGCACGCCGGCATCGGCTGCAATATGATGAACGATTTCACCCTCGTGCGCGCCACGATCGGGCTCCACCGCTATGTCGCGAAATATCTCGCGAATAAAAAAAGCGCCGCGCTGCCCAAGATCGTCATCGCGCACGACGTCCGGCATTTCTCCCGGCACTTCTGCGAGCTGGCTGCTTCCACCTGGATCAAGTTGGGCGGCGAGGCTTCGATATTTGCAGGGCCGCGCTCCACGCCGCAGCTCAGTTTTTCGGTCCGCCGTTATCAAGCGCACTGTGGCGTCGTGATCACCGCCAGCCACAATCCGCCGCATGATAATGGATTCAAAGCCTACTTCGAGGACGGCGGCCAGGTGACGCCGCCGCACGATAAAGCCATCATTGCCGAGGTAAACGCCGTGGCCCTTTCCACCGTCGCGGAGTTTCTTGCCATGGATACGAGCAAGGTCGTGACGCTAGATCGGGCCGCCGATGACGATTACATGGGCGTCGCTTCGCAGGCCGTGATCGATCCCGCGCTCCTGCGCAAAGCCGGATTGCGCGTGGTGTACACGAATATCCACGGCGTCGGCGGCGTGATGACCGTGCCGTTGCTCATTCATGCGGGAGTGAAAGTGTCCGAAGTGCCCGAGCAGATGGCTTTCGATGGACGCTTTCCGACGGTGAAATCTCCCAATCCGGAAAACGCCGAGGCTCTCGCCATGGCGGTCGCGCTGGCCGAGAAGGGCGGGCACGATGTCGTGATGGCCACTGATCCCGACAGCGATCGCATGGGCACCGCCGTGCGCAACCGCGCCGGAAAAATGGAACTGCTCAGCGGCAACCAAGTGGGCGCGATGCTCGTGGATTACCGCATCAACAAATATAAGGAGCTCGGTTGGATTCCGCGCGAAGGCACCCAGACGGCGGCTTTGGTCAAAACCTACGTGACCACCCCGATGCAGGACGCGATTGCCCAGCAGCACGGCGTGAAAGTCATCAACACGCTCACCGGCTTCAAGTGGATCGCGGCCAAGATCCGCGGCTACGAGCAAAAGCTGGTGGCCGCGATGGGCCCCGATTTCAACTACGATGACACGCCGTTCCGCGAACGCGCCGCGCTGCTCCAAAAGCACAGCACGTTTTATCTCTTCGGTTGCGAGGAAAGCTACGGCTATCTCGCCAACGACGCCGTGCGCGACAAGGACGGCAACTCGGCCTGCCTGATGTTCTCCGAGGTTTGCGCGTGGGTGAAATCCCGCGGGCTCACCGTGCCCGAATACCTCGACGAGATTTATCTCCGCGCCGGCTTCTTCCTCGAAGGCGTGATCAATATTTATTACGAAGGCGCCAGTGGGGCGGCCAAGATCAAGCGCATCCTCGACACCTACCGCTCCGCCCCGCCGGAAAGTTTCGGCGACATCGCCGTGGCGCGTTTCCAGGATTTCGGCCGCGAGAAATTTTATGATGCCGATCAGGAGCTCATTCCCGCAACGGATCTCTACGTCGTGACGCTCGCCAACGGTTATTCCTTTGCCGCGCGCGGCAGCGGCACGGAGCCCAAGATGAAATTCTATCTCTTCGGCCAGGAGAAGGTGAACGGAGCCGCCGACCTCGTCGCCGCCAAAGCCAAGACCAAAGCCACGCTGGAGAATCTCAAGTCCCTGATCGACGCCGACGCCCGTTCGAGAGCGGAAAGTTAGGTAGTGTCTGCCGGGAAACTCCACAAATGAGAATTTCCCGAGTGAGCTGCGATTATTTTTGGAAGATTTCGGTCGCGAATCTTCCCGGCACGGGCAGTGCTTTCAGAGGAGAAACGCCCCTTCCACCCCGCCACATTCGCT
>JBBRBC010000001.1:0-185729 GCA_038206205.1 Opitutales bacterium | reverse complement strand
CGGCTTGCGCCGACGCAACGGACTTGGTTTTCTTTTTCATGGGTGGTGGTTCTTTGGGTTTTAGACTTCCCTCTGCCTTTATTGGCAGCGGAACCACCATCCACCCAGCTATCTTTTAACGACCACCGGGACGCTTCCCTCATCTCACCATGAGCGGGCCTGCGCCAACTTCCCCGGCCTTCTCCGTCTTCGCCCACCTCAACGTCGACAAAACCCCGCTCTACCGCGCCATCCTCACCCTCTTCGTCGCCGAGCGTGCGCGCTTTGTCATCGCCCGAGATTCACGCCGCCATCTCGGTTGCTACGCTCCCATCTGAACCCTCAAATTCGAAATTTCCAGTCAGCGCCGTCGACACCGAAAGCATCTCCTCCGCCCTTCAGCAATTGCGCGTCTGGGGCAATCTCGACGATACCGCCGACAACGCGGACGCCGCCATCATTGAGGAATTTTATCAGCGTCGCCGTCTTTATCAATTGAGCGCCGCCGGTGAAGCCGCCGAGCAGGCCCTCGCCATCTTCACCGAATACCTTCACCGCCCCGGCGAACTCCAGACCGCCGCCCTCGAGGACATCGGCGAACTCCTCGACGCCCTGCTCCCACGCCTCGCCGACAGCCCGCCCGACGACGCCAAGCTCCATCAAATTCTGTCGGCCCTTGTCTCCCGTTTCGAGCAGCTCACCTCCCGCGCCCAGTCCTTCATGCGCGGCCTCCAGAGCACGCTCGAACTCCACGGCATCGGCATCGATGCCTTCCTTGCCTACAAGGAAAAGCTCATCGATTACCTGGAGAAATTCATCGGCGAACTCGTCGTCGCCACCAGCCGCATCTCCGAGGCCCTGCTCCTCCTCGAAACCTGCGGCATCGATCTCGCCTTCGCTGCCGCCGCCCGCCGCGATCTCACGGATGTCCTCGATCCCGCACCCGATGCGCTCGAGGTGGCCACGCAACGCTGGCAACAATCCTGGGCCGGTCTCCGCCGCTGGTTTATTGCCGGCGAAACCCCTTCCCAAGCCGAACTCCTTCGCGCCCGCGCTCGCTCTGCCATCCCGGCGCTGCTCACTGCGGTCTCCCAGATCAACGACCGTCGCACCAGTCGCGCCGACCGCGCCGCCGATTTTTCCACCCTCGCCCGCTGGTTCGCCGAGGCACCGGATGAAGCCGCCTGCCACCGCCTCTGGCGCACCGCCTTCGCGCTCGCTCCGGCCCGCCACCTCCGCATCAACTCCGAAACGCTCGCCGAGCGCTCCGCCCGCGCTGAAAGCCCGCGCACGAGCTGGCTTGAAGGCACGCCGGTGTGGCTCGCTCCGCGCCTGCGCCAGCTCGGTCGCACCGCCTCCCGTGGTCCCGCCCCTGCGGTCATTGATCGCTCCGTCGAGAAAGCCCATCTGCGCGAACTCGCCCGCGCCCAAGCTGTACAAATCGAACGTGCCCGCCAGTACCTCATCGACTCCGGCCGTTGCCACCTCGCCGCGTTGGGACCACTCAACGACGCGTCGTTCCGTCTTTTCCTCGAACTCCTCGGCCACGCCCTCACCCAGCGCCCCGACCGCACCGGGCCCATCGACGTCGAGTCCGCCGATGGCACCCTGCGCATCCGCCTCGAGCCGGTGGCCGGCCGGCGGTGAAGTCACGCTCACCACCGCCGAGGGTTCATTCCGCGGGCCCGATCACTGGATCACCATTGCACCCACCTCATTGGCTCCATCCGTTCCATGAGTCCCCTCCTCTCGCCCACGCCTGATCGTCCCGCCCCCGCCGTGCACAAACCGAATTCCCGCCGGGCACGTCTCGCCCGATTGCGCGAGGAAACCGAACCGCTCATCGCCGAGGAACGTCGCGCCGCTCTGCGCGCCCTGCTGCAACAACCGCTCCTCACCCCCGACGGCGATACCGCGGCCGCCTTCACCCTCGTGCGCCGTCATCGCGAATACTTGGCCGACTGGTTTGCCCATCGCGTCGACTGGCCGCTGGTCGTCACCGCTGAGGTAGCCCGCCTGCGCAAACGCCCCTCCCACTCCGCCGATGCCACCCGGCCCGCGCTCGATCCGCGCAGCAGTGAACCCTTCAACCGCACGCACTACGTGCTCTTCTGCCTCGCCCTTTCCGTTCTCGAACGCGGCGACCGGCAGTTCACACTCGCCCGTCTCACCGAACACATCGCTCTCGCGCTCGCCGCCGAACCGGCCTTCGCCGCTCACGGCTTTCTCTGGTCACTCGATGAGCACTCCGGTCGGCGCGACTTCGTCCACACCCTGCGCCTCCTCGTGTCACTGGGAGTTCTCCGCCGCATCCAGGGTGACGAGGAGCAACTCCTCCGCGACCGCCAGTCCGATGTTCTCTACCATGTCAGCCGTCCCGTCCTTTCGCTTCTGCTCGCGACTCGTCGCAGTCCATCACTCGTCACCGCCACCGATTTTGAATCGCGTCTCGCCTCCCTCCTCGACGCCGCCCCGCCCGATACGCCCGACGCCCGCAACCGCGCCCTGCGCACCAGCCTGGCCAATCGCCTCCTCGACGACCCGGTGCTCTACTACGAGACTCTCGATGAAGAAACCCGCGCTTACCTCGACCGGCAGCGCCCGTTCCTGCTCAGCGAACTCACCGACGCGACCGGCTTGCACGCCGAAGTCCGCACCGAAGGCCTCGCGCTCGTCGATCTCGACGGTGATTGCACCGATTCCGGTCTACCCGAGGAAGGCACCGAGGGACACCTCACGCTCCTCCTCGCCACCTGGCTGGCGGACCGCGTCCGCGACGGCGACACCGCAGCATTGACCATCGAGACCGTGCGGCAAAAAACCGCGCGCTACATCCGTCAGCACAAACACCACTGGAAAAAAGAAGCCGGCCTGCGCGGAGCCGAGATCCCCCTCACCGAACTTGTGCTCTCTCGTCTCGCCGGGCTCTCGCTGATCGCCCGCACCGGCGACACGCTGCGTCCCCTGCCGGCGCTCGGCCGCTTCGCCCTCGTCCCCAGCGTCGCCCTCGCCGCCGCTGAAGAAACTTCCGACCTCCCGCTGGAATCATGACGGCCGATTCGTCGCGAACAACTTCCGGCCCACCTGAAATGACTTCGAAGCCCTCTGAAATTTCAAATCTCAAATCTGAAATCGCCGCTGCCGCCACCGGCGCGTCGGCCGCCGCTGCGGCAGCGGCCACGGCCGTTCCGCTCCCCAAGCCTCTTCGCGAACGCTGGCAGCCACTGCGCAGAGGTGTTCTCAATCTCTTCCGCTACGACTACGAGGAATTTCATTACGAGGAAGGCCGGCTGCTTTTGCGCGGCAACAACGGCAGCGGCAAATCACGCATCCTCGCGCTGCAACTCCCCTTCCTCCTCGACGGCGAAGTCTCTCCCGCGCGCGTCGAGCCCGATGGCGACGCCGCCAAGCGCATCGAGTGGAATCTGCTGATGGGTCGTTACCCCGACCGCACCGGTTACACGTGGATCGAGTTTGGCCGGCGCGCCGCCGACGGCACCGAACATTATTTCACGCTCGGTTGCGGACTCCGTGCCGTGTCAGGCCACACCGGCCTCCACTCGCGCTGGTTTTTCACCACCACACAACGCATCGGCCGCGATCTCTTTCTGCAAAACGCGCAGCACACCCCGCTCGGTCGCGAACGCCTCACCGAGACCGTCGGCACCGCTGGCCGCGTTTACCAAAAAGCCGAAGATTATCGCCGCGCCGTCGATGACACGCTTTTCGGTCTCGGTCCCCGCTACGGTGCGCTGCTCGAACTGCTGCTCCGGCTCCGCCGCCCCCAGCTCACGCGCAAACTCGACGAAAACGAACTGCCTGAAGCACTCAGCGACGCCCTCCCCACACTCTCCGCCGGCATCGTGGAGGAAGTCGCTGAATCCTTCCGCAGCCTCCAGGCCGACAAAGACACCGTGCGCGACTTCGGCGCCGCCCGCGATGCCGTCGCCACTTTTCTGCGCGAGTACGCCGTCTACGTCCGCATCGCCGTCCGCCGCCGCGCCGCAGCCGCGCCGCCGTGGTCCGCAGCACGCACTCCGCCTACGAACACACCCAGCGCGCCTCCCGCGAAGCTACCCATCGCTTCGAAACCGCCGTCACCGAACTCGCTTTACTCACGCTTCAGCACGCCGAGCTCAACACCCGTCTCGCCGGTGCCGAGACCGCCGAACGCACGCTCGCCGACAGCCCTGAAATGCGCACCGCCGAGGAAATCCGCCTCGCCGGAGAAGCCGCACTCGCGGCAAATAAAACGCTGGCTGAAACCGAAACGGATGAACGAAACGCCATCTCCTCCGCTGAACAAGCACTGTCCCGACAAAACCTCGCCGAAGAAAAATCCGCCGGATTCGAGCGGGAATCTATCTCCAAGCTGCACGCGGCATCGCTCGCCGCGTCCGCCGCCGATCTTGCTCTCGCCCACCAGAAGCATCTCCCCGCTGAAATTTCAGATTTCAGATTTCCGTCTGCCGCCGAAACCGGCCTCAACCACGCCCTCGCTCAACGCAGCAAAAGCCTCAAACTCCTGACTGCCCGGGAACAGGCCGTGACCAACTCCGCTCGCGATCTCGCCGCCGCCGAGGAGGCGCTTCGTCAGGCCGAGAGCGCCGCGAGCGCCGCCCGCGCGGAAGAACACACCGCCCGCGAAAATCTGGAGGCCGTCGGAGCAACGCTCTTCACCTCCTATGCTTCCTGGCAAGTCGCCGTCTGGCACCTCCGGCCAGCGGAATCCTCTTCGTTAGCCGACGCCTTTGATGCCTGGCTTGAACAACGCGACGGACCCAGTCCGCTCCGCCGCGCCGCTGAATCCGCCCATCATCAAGCGGTCGCCGTCTTCGCCGCCCGCGAACACACCCTCATCCTCGCCGCCACCGAACTCACGCAAAACATCGCCGAACTGGATGCGGAAATCACCCGCCTCGAAAACGGTGAAACCGCGCCGCCACCTCCGCCCCTCACCCGGCGGGCTGATCGCGCCAACCGGCCGGGCGCTCCGCTATGGCTTGTGTGCGATTTCCATCCCGAGTTCCCGCCCGCCTCCCGCGCCGGACTCGAAGCCGCGCTCCAATCCGCCGGTCTGCTCGACGCCTGGATTC
The DNA here is from genome assembly GCA_038206205.1 of Opitutales bacterium. GTDB lineage: Bacteria > Verrucomicrobiota > Verrucomicrobiia > Opitutales > Opitutaceae > Didemnitutus. The sequence continues at coordinate 180,654 of JBBRBC010000001.1, read as the reverse complement.
TTCCCGACGGCCAGCTCCTCGCCGGCGACGAAGACACCTTCATCGTCCTTTCCGATTCTGAAATCTCAAATCCCGGATCGAAAATCACGCCGCGCTTGTGCGACCTGCTGATCCCCGCGATCGATCCGGAATCATCCGCTGCCCGTCAACTTTCCGCTGAAACCGTTTCCCGTTTGTTGTCGCGCATCGGCGGCGCTCCCGGCGAAAGTTCGCATTGGGTGGCAGACAACGGCGCGTGGCAACTCGGCCCGCTGTCCGGCCGCTGGAGCAAACCCGAAGCGGACTTCATCGGCGAAAGCACCCGCGCCGCCGCTCGCCGCCGCCAGCTCACAATCTCCCGCGCCCGTCGCGACGAGGCAAACGCGGCCCTTCAAGAAAACCGCTCCGCGCTCGCCAGACTCGCCGAAAACCGCACCGCCGCTGCGACGGAATTTTCCGTCGCCCCTGCAGAAGAACCGATCGTCCTCGCCGGCTACCTTCTTGGAACTGCGACGGACAATGTCGCCACAACTTTGCTCGCCGCCGAAGCTTGGCGCGCCGCCGCGAACGATGAGCTTCACTCGCGGCCCACGAGCACCGGCGTTCGTTTTCGTTTCCAATGGGAAGCCGACATCGAAATTCGTTTCCACGAAATACGCCCTATCCTTCTGCGCAAAGGCGAACTCTGGACGCCGGTTGAACGCACTGCCGTCGCGACTTTTCTCCAAGGCCGCATCGCGGCCGAGCAGACCGCCGATGAATCCGGCTCGTGGCGCGATCACCTCGCCCGCGCCTTGGATTACCGCCGCTGGCACCGCTTCGTCATCGAACGCCAGCAGGACGGCCAGTGGCGGCGGCTCAACAAAACTACCTACGGCACCGGCTCGGGCGGCGAGAAAGCCCTCGCTCTCACGCTGCCGCGCTTTGCCGCCGCCGCCGCACATTATCGCGGAGCCGCGCCCACCGCTCCGCGCCTCGTGATGTTGGACGAAGCCTTCGCGGGTATCGATCCGACCATGCGCGCCCAATGTCTCGGCGTGCTCACGCAATTCGACCTCGATGTCGTCATGACCAGCGAACTTGAGTGGGGCTGCTACGCCACCGTTCCGGCACTTTCGATCTACCACCTGAGCACTTTGCCCGGCCTCGAAGCCGTCGCCGCCACCCGCTGGCTCTGGAACGGGCGCGAAAAACGCCAGCTCGATCATCCCGAACCACAAACGCCGCCACCTGCTTCGCCAGACGATTCACCCCCGCCCGACGACCTCCTTTCCGCCGACCAATAGGGTTTCATGAGTCGCATAAGTTCCATTGGTCCTATCGTCCTTTCCATGCCGCCCCACGACCTCACCCGCTTGCGCGCCACTCTGGGCCAGCCTGACCTCTCCCGTCTCCTCGACGCGTTGCAACAGGGGCTCGGCCGCGGGCGCCCGCTCATCGGGCGACTCACGCTCACCGCCGTTTCCCCTGCCGAACGACACGCCGCAGACACGTTGCTCGGCCGCGTCACCACCCGGGGCGATTTCCTGCAAATCGATCTGGACCTGCTCGCGCAGATGCTCAGCGAAGCCGGGATTTGCGATTCGCTCCACGCCGCCGTCGAAGCATTGCGCGGCAAAATCGTCGACCGGCTCGCCCACGCGACAGCTCTCGAAAATACCTGGACGGAAATCCACGCCAACGCCCGCACGCGGTTTTCTCCCTGGCCTGCGCTGGGCGCCTGGCTCGAAGAAATTTTCGCTGCGGGACTACTCAAGCGCCTGAGCTCAGCCCAACCTGCCCGCGCCAAACCTCTGCTCGACGACTTGGAAAAATTGGTCCGCGCGCTGCCCGCGCCCGCCGAGCCGATTGCAACGTTCGCCGCCCATCTTTTCGGCGATGCCCACGCGCTCGATTCAGGTTCCGCCCGCGCCACGCTCGCCGTGCGCGCCGCCGCGCTGCTCGGCGGGGCAGTTTTTGAGGACGACGCTGAAGGCCGCCGCACGGCCTGGGCTTCCGTCGGAATTCTCTGCGACGAGCTAAGCACACCCGTGCTGGTGTTCAATCTTCCGGCCGATCACGACACGCCCATCGGCCGGCTCCTGCGCACCGCACTGGCCGATGCGGAACCGATCCATCTTTCCCTTCGGCCTCTGATGCTCTGGTCTCTCGGCACCGATCCGGCGCTGGCTGGACGGAAAATCTTTGTTTGCGAAAACCCCACCATCGTCGCCCTTGCCGCGCGCCGTCTCGGCCGACGTTGCGCACCCCTCGTGTGCGTCAACGGTCAGTTCGCCACGCCCGCCAAAATCCTCCTCCGTCAACTCAGGGCCGCGGGCGCGCACCTGCACTATCACGGAGATTTCGATGTCGGCGGACTGCAAATCGCGCGCCGTGTCCTCCACGACTATGCCGCAACCCCGTGGCGGATGAGTGCCGCCGATTACCTCGCCGCACCCAAAGGCAGGTCCATTCCCGCCGAGGCTTCGCTTGCCAGCCCATGGGATACGGGCTTGGCCGAGCTCATGCGCCGCGAACAGCAGGCCGTCCACGAGGAGGCCGTGGCGGAAATTTTATTGGACGACCTCACTCGACCCGACTCCCCCACCCATCGATGAACTCCTCCGACTCGCCGGCCTCACCCACTTCGTCCGGCGAGAAACCGCTCGCGCTGCTGCCGGCCCGCATGCTCAACGAGTTCGTTTATTGTCCGCGACTTTTCTACTACGAGCACGTCGATGGCGTTTTTCTCCACAGCGCCGCTACCAAGCGCGGCGCTTCCGAGCACACGCGAGTGGATGCCGGCAAAGGCGCGATGCCGAAAGCGAAGAAGTCAGAGAACAGTTCACAGAAGACAGAGGTCAGTCCAGCAAGAGCTATATCGCCACCGGAGATGAATCCACTGCATCGGACGACGCTTCCGATCAGTCATCTCAGGCCGATTCTTCGTCTTCTGTCCTCCGCCCTCTGATGAAGTCATCCATGTCCGCTCCGTGTTGCTCGGCTCGGAGTTGTTGGGTGTTCTACCGGCAGACGCGCCGGCGGATGCGGTTCGTCCTGACAGCGCCGGATGATGATTGGATTCGCCGGCGGCATCGCGGCGACGCGCGCGTGTTCCACCAGGTCGATTCCTCCACCACGGAACCACTCGCCCAAGTGCCCGCGTTCCGTTGCTCGCTGGCCCCCGTCTGCATGCCCGATGAGACCAAGTTTCTCCAAATGGCGGTGCCCGATGAGGAGTTGCCCGCGCCGGAGTCCCAGCTGGCTTTGCCGGGACTGGCGGGTGAAGCCGACAGAGCAGTCACGGAGACGCTGGCCGATGCGTTCGGGACGGAGAGGTCGTGAGTGAGTTCGAATCTACCCTGCCCAGACCATTTCGCCGAGTGGATCGTGTTAGATGATTCACCTGATTGCCAACCGGCCATCATGGTCAATTTTAAATTTTATCCCGCAACTCCATATCTTGGGGCACAATACTGAGGGCCTCCGCCAAGGTGCTAATGCCTTCCTTGACCTTGAGCATACTGTCTTGGTGCAAAGTTTTCATCCCGCCGCGCATCGCCATTTTCTTGAGCTCGGCCGTCTCCACTTCCCGATTGATCCCTTCGATCAACTCATCGTTCGTCACCATGAGCTCATGGATACCGGTCCGGCCTTTATAGCCGGTGTTATTGCACTTGGGGCAACCTTTCGGATTGGCCTTATAAATCTGTTCACTCCAGCCAATGGCCTTTTGCATGACGTCTTTTTCCCGTCCCTCAGGGAGATAAGACTGGCGACAAACTTTGCAGACCCGGCGCATCAGTCGTTGGGCACAGACACACACCAGCGACGAGGAGATCATGAATGGCTCAATCCCCATGTCCGTAAGTCGGGCAATCGTCGATGGCGCGTCGTTGGTGTGCAGGGTCGAGATCAGCAAGTGACCGGTCAGCGCGGCTTCGACTGCGATATTCGCGGTCTCTTTGTCTCGAATTTCACCGACCAGAATAATGTCAGGATCTTGCCGGAGGAACGAGCGGAGCGCCGTGGCAAACGTCAGGCCGATCTGCCGATGCATCTGCATCTGATTAATCCCGGGCAGGGTGTACTCAATGGGATCTTCGGCGGTGCGGATAACCACATCGATCGTGTTCACCTCGCCGAGCGCCGAATAAAGGGTCATCGACTTACCCGAGCCGGTGGGACCGCAATGCAAAATCATGCCATAGGGTTGCCGGATACAATCACGGTAACGGGCGAGATTGGCATCGGAGAAACCCAACGAAGGCAGCGGCAAGGTCGATTTCTGCTTGTCGAGAATACGCATCACGATGCCTTCGCCGTGATTCAGTGGGGCGGTGGACACGCGGAGATCGATATCCACATTCTTTTTCGTGAACTGCTTGAAAATAATCCGGCCATCCTGCGGAAGCCGACGCTCGGCAATATCCAGATTACACATGATCTTCAGCCGCGCGATGAGGGCGCCGATCACCTTGCCGGGCAGGCGTAATTTTTCCTGCGTCAAACCGTCCACGCGGTAGCGAACCACGAGTTCTTTCTCCCACGGTTCGATATGAATATCCGAGGCGCCGGCAAAATAGGCGTCCTCGATAATCCGGTTCGCCAGTTGAATAATGGGGGCCGACTCCTCGCTCTCGAGATCCTCGTCCTTGATATCCACCTCGGTCTCGGTGAACTCGGCACCGAGTTGGTCGACCACGTCGGAAAACCGCACATCCTCGCGCCCTTGGTCTTTTTTAAGTTTTTCCCGAATATCCTGATCACGGCCGAGCAGGCGAATGACGCGCAGTCCCGTTTTTTCCTGAATTTTAGTCGCGACCGTGGTGTCGAAAGGATTGGAAAATGCGACGAGGAACATGTTGCCGACCTGACCTACGGGCAAAATATTATTCTTCTGGCAGAACTCGAGGTCGACGCGCTCGAAGGTCGCGTTGTGCAGCTTGTATCGGGCGACGTTGAACGGCGTGAGACCGAGCGCGCGGCATTTCGCCAGATGCAACTGAAACGGCGTGATCTTGAAGTCGAGCTGCAGCATCGCGTCGAGCTGGTCGCCGGTCAGTTCATCGGGTCGTGAGAGCAGTTCGCTTTTCTGCTCCTCGAGAAGTTTCCCCATCTCCTCTAGCTTGTCAATAATCTGGGTCTGGATGCGGCCGAGTGGCATGATCAGGGAGTCGGGTTAGCCGGACGGGGCGGATTGTTTTTCGCGTGAGCTTCACGCTCCGACTGCAGGCGGTCTAGAAAATCAGCGATGAGCTCCATCGAGGTGGTTTGCCAGATGATCGGACCCTTCAATTTCTTTTCCCAGTAGGTGCGAACCGCCTGGCTGAAATAATAAGCGGTGGCCACGAAATGAAAATCTTCCTCCCGGTCGTACGGGACTGACCAGGTGGCCCAACACATGGATAAATCGAGCTCCTTGCGGATATCCTCCGGCACATCATAATGCCGAAGATCGATAGCCCCCAGCCCTTGCTCCTCTTGCGCGAGATGGATGACGTCCTCCTCCTTCAAAACTTTTTTCTCATTCACCAAAATCCCCAGAACCGAGGCCTGCCGATAGTCACCCTTCGCGGATAATTCCAGCAAACGCTCGTTCGCGGCTTCCAGGTTCTCGAATTTGACCAGATTGTGTTCTATCAACGCCGAACCGAGCAGCCGATTGGCGCGCATCAATAACTGCCGCTGCTCGGAAACCGGATTGAAGGGCGCAGCCGAAGTCGTGCTAGCTTTGAATGGAGGATTGGTCGATGACACTGCTTACTCGCTAGATGGCTGGACTGGGCTTGGCGATTTTTTTTCTTTCTTACGCAAAACCTTGATCCGTTTTAACAGTTCTTTCTTCAGACGCGGAATACCCTCTTCTGTAAGGCAAGAAATTGGCACTAGCTCGACTGTTTTGTAGCGGGTCTTGAATTTCTTGAGATTCACGACGGCGATTTCTTCGTCCATTTTATTAGCCGCCACCAAGCGTGGTTTTTTCAGCAAGGCCGGATCGTAGAGTTTGAGCTCATTGAGCAATTGCTTGTAATCGTCACGAGGATCGCGGTTGTCCGTGCCGGCCATGTCCACGATGATCAGCAGGAGCGAGCAACGTTCGATATGCCGCAGAAACCGGTGCCCGAGTCCTTTATCCTCGCTGGCACCCGCGATTAATCCGGGGATATCGGCGAGAATCAGCCGTTCGTACGTCTCCAGATAATCGATGATCCCGATCTGCGGCTGCAAAGTCGTGAACGGGTACGGCGCAGTCTTCGGCCGGGCGTTCGTGATGAGGTTAGTGAGCGACGATTTGCCGGCGTTGGGGAAACCCACGAGGCCGATGTCCGCGATACTCTTCAACTCAAGCTTGTACTCGCCTTTTTCACCGGCTTCACCCGGTCCGGTATTTCGGGGGGCACGATTAATGGAGGATTTGAAGCGGGTATTGCCGAATCCGCCCTTCCCTCCCTTGCACAACACAAATTCCTGTCCGTCATTGAGGATTTCCGTCACCACCTCCCCTGTATCCAAGTGATAGACGATGGTGCCCAGGGGCACGCGGAGCACCGCTGGCCGGCCTTCCCGGCCATTGCAGTCCTTGCCGAGGCCATGACCGCCCCGTTCGCCGGTCCAGTGTGGCTTGTACTTAAAATCAATCAGATTGTTCTGATCGTCATCACCGCGGATGACGACATCGCCCCCCTTGCCACCATCTCCGCCGTTGGGACCACCCCACGGCTCATATTTCTCGCGACGAAAGCTCGAGCAACCGCGCCCTCCGTCGCCCGCAAGGGCCTTAATTTTGGTTTCATCGATGAACATTCCGCAAAAGTACAGAAAGGATCGGCTTTGCCAAGCGGTGTTCTCTAAAACAGCAACCGGGCTTAATTTCATCCGAAGTTGAATTCATTTCCCGCCTCTCGGCTCTATGGTGGGCACAGACACCACGCCCCTTTGATTCCCTGCCCCCCCTCGCTCCGCATCACTAGGAAACGGCAAAACGCCCCGGCCTTTTCAACTTCTTTCCTCCCGGCAACCGTATCGGTTTACTCGCGAACCGAAGCCAATCCCTCGTTTTTTCCAGCCGCCATTGCTCTCTCTTTAAAATTTCCGCCGAAAGACCGAATATTCAACGGGTTTGGCTTTGACAATTTTACCGAGTCTCGGCTTTGCTTTGGAAACCCCGTCACCGCCACATGTTCAATCAACTACTGGGACTTTTCTCCAACGACATAGGCATCGATCTTGGCACTGCCAACACGCTCGTCTACGTCAAGGACAAGGGCATTGTCTTGCGCGAGCCTTCGGTGGTCGCCGTGCACACCGGCTCCCGCAAGGTTCTCGCCGTCGGCGACGAAGCGAAAAAGATGCTCGGCCGCACCCCCGGCAACATCACCGCGATCCGCCCCATGAAGGACGGCGTGATCGCCGACTTCGACATCACCGAGGCGATGCTACGCTACTTCATCAAAAAGGTGCATAACAATTCCAAGGTGGTCTCGCCGCGCGTCGTAATCGCCATCCCGAGTGGCATCACCGAAGTGGAAAAACGCGCCGTGAAAGAATCCGCCACGCACGCCGGGGCCCGCGAGGTCATCACCATTCTCGAGCCGATGGCCGCCGCGCTCGGCGTCGGTCTGCCCGTCTCGGAACCCGCCGCCAATATGATCGTGGATATCGGTGGCGGCACCACCGAGATCGCCATCATTTCACTCTCCGGCATCGTGTTCTCCAAATCCATCCGCGTGGCCGGTGACGAGTTCGACGCCGCCCTGATCAACTACATGAAGCGCGCCTACAATCTCCTAATCAGCGAGCGCACCGCAGAAGAGATCAAAGTCACCATCGGCTCCGCCTATCCCCTCGACACCGAACTCGCGATGGAAGTGAAAGGCCGCGATTCCGTCGCCGGCCTGCCCAAGACGATTCACATCACTTCCCAGGAAATTCGCGAAGCCATGTCCGACACCGTCACTGCCATCGTCGAGGCCGTGCGTGCCACTCTCGAACGCTGCCCGCCCGAACTCTCCGCCGATCTCGTCGACCGCGGTTTCGTGATGGCTGGCGGTGGCTCCCTCATTCGGGGCATCGATAAACTTCTCTCGGAAAAAACCGGCCTGCCCGTCACGGTTTCTGACGATCCTCTTTCGGCGGTGGCCAATGGCACCGGCGTCTTCCTCAACAACCTCGACGAGCTCTACCGCGTCGCGGCCGACTTCTGAGCGAAGTCCGGCCCTGACCGCCGGCTGAACCGCCGACACCGCCGTGCTTCCCCAACGCTTCGATCAAGCCCGTCCCTTCGCCACGCTTGGCGTGGTCCTGCTCGTCTGGTTGCTACTGCCGGTGGTCTTCAAGACCTTCACGCGCTCGGCCTTTTTTGAAATTCAGGCCCCGATCACCATCACGGATTCCTATGTGGTCGACGTCCAAAATTTCTGGGCTACGAAACTGCATTCCCAAACCGAGCTCATGGCGGCGGGGAAAGAAACCGCGGCCCTGATCGCCACCTACGATTTCAGTGTGCAGCAAAACAAACAACTCGGTGCCGATATTCTCCGTCTGGAAAATCTCCTCAACCTCCCGCCGATGCCCGCGTATCGGTTAGAGCCGGCCCGCGTGGCGCGCCGCGATTTCACCGGCTGGTGGCAACGCCTGATCATCCGCAAAGGCCGCAACTACGGCATCACGGTCGGGGCACCCGTGGTTTTTTCCGGCGGCATCGTCGGCCGCGTGATCGAAGTCCATGCCTACACGGCCGTGGTCGATCTCATCACCAGCCCCACGTTTCGCGTCGCGGCCAGTGCTGAAGGCGACGTTCGCCCCGTCAGCTACCAAGGCGGCATCAACGAAACTTTTTCCGCCCCCCGCGGCACCGTGGAATTTGTCCCGCTCGATATTTCTGCGAGTCAAAGCGAGCCCCAACGCCTCGTCACTTCCGGCCTCGGTGGTGTTTTTCCTCCCGGACTCAACCTCGGTTCCATCACCCTGCTCGAGCCCTCGACGGACGGCCTGTTTAAAAACGGTGAAGTGAAACTCGATCCCCGCCTCAATTCTCTGACTGAGGTGACGATCCTCGTCCCGCTCAATCCCGATCAGTTCTAATGATACGCACCGACTATCGCTGGCTCGTCGTGTTCGGCACCAATCTCCTCCTCCTCTGGCTGGGAGGACTCGCGAATCATTACTTGTCCCACTTCGCCTTCCTCGGGTTCGAGCATTGCACCGTATCACTTTATCTCGGGGGCTTGCTCGTCACCTACGCCGCCCTGCGCCTCGATGCGCGGAGCGGTTGGATGAGCACTCTCCTCACCGGCTTGGCCGCCGACTCGCTCAGCGCGCTTCCTTTCGGCACCAGCCTCATTCTTTTTGGCTTGGTTCACGCCGTCCTCCTGCATGGTCGCCAACGTTTCCCCCGCGAGGAACTCGTCTTCGCCATCGTGGTCGCGTTGCTCGCCAATTTATTTTTATTCATCGCCCTCTCCTTTTTTCTCGTCGGCAGCAATCCCCGTCCCGCCACCGCCTGGGTTAGATTATTCTCTGATCTGCTCATCTCCCAACTCGCCGTCGCCGCGATCACCTGCTGGTTTATGTCCCTGCAAAATAGTATTTTTAGTTTTCTCCGCCAGCATCCCGAAACCGGCCGGCGCGTGGCGTCTTGATAAATCTCCCCGCCTGATTCCGTTTCCGTCATGTCCCGGACCATCGAAACCCACAGCGCCCACAACCCGCGCATCCTCGCCTTTTACGGCGGCATCGGGTTATTGCTGCTCATTTTGGGCGGGGGACTGGCGTACCGGCAGCTCTTCCACAGCGTCTTGTATAACGAACGCGAGCGCCAGCAAAACCAACGCCGCATCATCGTGCCGGGCCCGCGCGGCAATATCCTCGATCGCAACCACGAGGTACTTGTCGGCAATCGCCCGCGCTTTTCCGTCGTGCTCAATCTCGCCGATCTCCGGGGCGAGTTGCGCAAAGAATATTCCCGGATCGGCCGCAACTATCGCAGCTTTGATAAAACCGACCGCCCGAACTCCACGCAAATCGAGAGCCTGACCCGCGTCTCCATCGCCCAGCGTTATCTCGACGAGGTCAACACCATTCTCGGTCGGGCGGAGAAAGCGCGCCCCAAGGATCTCGGGCGGCATTTTTCCCAAACCTTGCTCCTCCCCTATGTCCTGCTCGATGATCTGTCGCCCATTGAATACGCCCGCCTGATCGAACGGTTACCGGTCAATTCTCCTCTCCAAGTCTACACGTCCAGCACCCGTTTTTATCCCTTCGGCTCCGCCGCCGCCCACGTACTCGGCTACACCGGCATCGACGATAATCCGGAAGCCGAAGATTTCCCCGGGGAGGATCTGCTCACCTTCAAAATGAAAGGAGCCTTCGGGCGTGACGGTTTGGAAAAGAAATTCGATGATCTGCTCCAAGGTGAATCGGGCGGCGCGATCTATCGCGTGGATCCCGCCGGCTACAAAGTCGACCGCCCCATCGAGGAACGCAAAGTCGTCCAAGGAAAAAACCTCAGCATCAGTCTCGATATCGATCTGCAACTCGCGGCCGAAAAGGCCATGGAAGGGAAAGTCGGCGCCGCCGTCGCCCTCGATGTCCGCACCGGTGAAGTCTTGGTCATGGCCTCGAAGCCTGACTACGACCTCAATGATTTTGTCCCCCGCCTGACTACGCTCAAGTCGAAGGAAATCGAAGCCGCCGGCGCTTGGCTCAACCGCGCCATCCAAGGCGTCTATCCCACTGGCTCCACCTTCAAGCTCATCACCGCCGTCGCCGGCCTGCGCAGTGGAGCGATTGATCACAACACCCAATACCTTTGCCCGGGTTATCTGATGGTCGGCAATCGCCGCTTCCCCTGCGCCCACGGCGCCGTCCATGGCCTCAAGAATCTCGCGGGTGCGCTGAGCGTCTCCTGCAACGTATTTTTCTGCAAACAAGGGATCGATATCGGCCCCGAACTTTTATCCGCCGAAGCCCGCCGCTTCGGTTACGCACAACCAACTGGCATCGAATTGCCCGCCGAGTCCACCCGCATGCTCGTCGGCGATCCTACTTGGAAAAAAGCCAAGCTCGGTGAAGCCTGGTTTGCCGGCGATACCGCCAACCTGGCGATTGGGCAAGGTTTCCTCGACACCACGCCACTCCAAGTCGCGTGCATGGTCGCCTCCTTCGCCCGCGGCGAGACCATGACCATACCCACGCTCCTGCACGACCCCAACCGGCCGGCGCAACACACGGCTCCACTCGGTCTCTCTCCCGCCGATTACAACTTCATCGTCGAAGGCCTCGAGTCGTGTGCGAAGATCGGTACCGGCCGCTTGCTCAAAATCGAAAACATGCGCGTCGCCGCCAAAACCGGCACCGCCCAAAAACGCGTCACCGGTGGCACGATCGAACTCGGTTGGATGATCGCCTTCGCTCCCATCGAAAACCCCCAGATCGCCATCGCTGTCATCATGGAAAGTCAGGAACTCGACGCCAGCTACGGCGGTGGTCTGCACGCCATGCCCATCGTCAAAGCGGTTCTCGAAACTTGGAAAGAAAAACATGACCGCCCCGCCACCCCCATTTTGCCCAAAGCCGGCGAGTAATCTCTTCCTCATCACCCAACAATCCCTACCGATGCCGCTGACTGCCCCAACGTTTTTCCGCAGCCTTGCCGCCTTCATTCTTACGGCGCTATTTTTGCCGACGTTCTGCTTTGGCACACTCACCTGGACCACGCAGCGCATCGAATTGACCACGAAACCGAGTGAGAAGGTAGCGACCGGGAATTTTCATTTCGTGAATTCTGGCAGCGAAACCGTGACCATCACTTCGGTACAGGCGAGTTGCGGCTGCACCACCGCGACGCTGGAAAAACATCGCTACGCTCCCGGCGAAGCCGGCGAAATCAAAACCGTTTTCACCTTGGGTGATCGCGTGGGCGAACAGGAAAAAAGCATTTCCGTAGTCACCGACGAGAGTCCGACCGCGCGCACCACCCTGCTCCTGCACGTCACCATTCCCGAACTTCTCCTCTATGCTCCCCGCCTCTTGATCTGGAATATCGGCGATGCCTTGGGAGAAAAAACCACGGTCATTTCGGCGAATAGCAATCGGCAGATCGCCACCATCACGCTCACTTTGCCACTACCCAAGGAAGTGACCGCGCTCCTCGAACCGGTAGAAGCCGGCATGAAATATAAACTCATCGTCCGACCGGTTTCCACGACCCAAGTCATGAATGTCAGTCTCGAATGCGTCGTGACCTTTGCCGATGCCACCAGCCAGCACTGCAAAATTTATCTATTAGTGAGATAAGATGACTGCCGCCCCGGCATCGCCCACCCGGCAAATTCTTCGCGACAGCGCCCGGCTGCTTTTCCTGGCGCTGATCCCCGCTATACTCGCGGGTTGGCTCCACCCCAAACGCCCGGTGTGGAGCTGGAGCAAACCCGGCGTGACCGAGGTCAACCTCAGTGAAATCACCCGCTGGTCTGCCCCCCTAATCTGGATCGACGCCCGCAGCTCGGCGGCTTTCCAAAAGGAACACGTGCCCGGTGCAATCCTCTTAAACGAAGATCAATGGGAACAGCAGCTCCCGCACTTTCTCGAAGTCTGGCAACCCAACGCCAAAATTATCGTCTACTGCGACTCCGCTGCCTGCGATGCCAGCCAAGCCGTTGCCCTGCGCCTCCAGCGCGAACTGAACCTGAGCAGCATCTACGTCTTGCAAGAAGGCTGGGCCTCATGGCTGCAATCCAACCCATGAAGACCATCGCCCTCTGGATTTGCCGGCTGCTCCTCGGCGGAACATTCGCCTACGCCGCCGTGCAAAAAATCGCCGAGCCCACGGCCTTCGCCACCGACATCGAACACTTTCGTCTGCTGCCACACCCCCTGACTCTCGCGCTGGCCCTTTATCTTCCGTGGCTCGAACTCTTCTGCAGTGCCGCCGTACTTGCGCGCAAGTACGAGCCAAGCGCCCTCCTGTTGATCGCCCTGATGTGCGGCGTGTTTTTCATCGCCCTGACTTCAGCTTGGTGCCGCGACCTCGACATCAACTGCGGCTGCTTCGGCCACAGCAACGCCACTTCCGCCCTGCCCTGGGCCATCGCCCGCAGTCTGGCGCTGGGACTACTCGCCTTACTTCTCTTCAAACAAAGCCCGTCTGTTTCCTCACAGTAGTCTTAACCTGGATCGTGCAGTGGGTGGGCGTCGGTTTCCCTACCGACGCTCGGTCGCCGATATGGAAATCGGCGAGCACCTTAGTTTTCCTGTAGCCGTGTTTGAGCCAAAGGCAAAAACGCGGTCAGCGACCACGAAGCCCCCCACCGCGTTGTCGCTCCGCTCCAACACGGCTACTTTCCCTGCTACTCATCCACTCCACTTTGTCATTGCCGCGTTTTTCTCCGCGACCCACCGTTTTCCGTCGCGATGCCGCTCCTCAACGTCACTGATCTCCGCACCAGCTTCCTCACCCGCAACGGTGTTTATCGCGCGGTCGACGGCGTCAGCTTCTCCCTCGAAAAAGGCGAAACGCTCGGCCTCGTCGGCGAATCCGGCTCCGGCAAATCCGTCACCTGCGCTTCTCTCCTCGGCCTGATTCCCACGCCTCCCGGACGCATCGAAAGCGGCACCGCCTTCTTCGCCGGCATCGACCTCCTGCATTGCCCGCCCGCGCAGCTCCGCGCCATTCGCGGCAAACGCATCGCCATGATTTTTCAGGATCCGATGACCTCGCTCAATCCCTACCTGCGGATTTCGGAACAACTCATCGAACCCCTGCTCATCCACGAAAAGATTGCCAAAACCGACGCACTCGCCCGCGGCCTCGCCATGCTGGAAGCCGTCGGCATCAACGATGCCCCGCACCGCCTCCAGCAATACCCGCACGAATTTTCCGGCGGTATGCGCCAGCGCGTGATGATCGCCATGGCGCTCATCACGCGGCCCGAACTGCTCATCGCCGATGAACCCACCACCGCACTCGACGTGACCGTACAGGCGCAAATCCTCGAGCTCATCCAGAAACTCCAGCACGAGTTCGGTATGGCCGTGATCTTCGTCACTCATGATCTCGGCGTGGTTTCCGGCCTTTGCGACCGCGTGCAAGTGATGTACGCCGGCCGCATCGTTGAGAGCGCCGACACCCGATCCCTTTTCAAATCCCCCCGCCACCCCTATACGCAGGCGTTGCAACGCTCCATTCCCGCGCTCCAACCCAAGGGCAAGGAACTCTACACGATCTCCGGCCTGCCCCCGGATCTCTCGAAGCCCACCCTCGGTTGCGCCTTCGCCCCCCGTTGCGAATATGCGACCGACCGCTGTCGCCAAGAAACACCCAACCTCGCCGCCATCTCACCCACGCATCAACACGCCTGCCTCCGCGTTCAAGCCGGAGAACTTTGAAACCACTAATCCACACTGATGATCACTAAGCTCCGCACTTCATTATTAGTGTTTATTAGTGTGGATTAGTGGTTGAAAAATGCCTTCCCCTCTCCTCCAGCTCACCAATGTCCAGACCCACTTCCCCGTGGAGTCGGGCTTCTTGTTGAAGAAGCAAACCGGCACCGTGAAAGCCGTGGACGGTGTCAACCTCAGCATCCAGCGCGGCGAAGTGCTCGGGCTCGTCGGTGAATCCGGCTGCGGCAAATCCACACTCGCCCGCACCATCATGCAACTCGTGCCCACCACCGGTGGCACCGTCATTCTCGCCGGCCGCAATCTCACGACCGCCTCCGCCGCTGAAATCAAAACCGCCCGCCGCGACATGCAGATGGTTTTCCAAGATCCCTTCGCCTCGCTCAACCCGCGCATGACCATCTTCGACGCCCTCGCCGAGCCCTTGCTCGTGCACTGCGTGGTGCCGTGCGATCAAGTCGAAGTCCGCGTCATCGATTTGATGAACAAGGTCGGCCTCGATCCGCGCTTCCGAAGAAAATATCCGCACGAATTTTCCGGCGGACAACGTCAACGCATCGCCATCGCCCGCGCCCTCGCGCTGGAGCCCCAGCTCATCATCGCCGATGAACCAGTGTCCGCCCTCGACGTCTCCATTCAGGCGCAGATTCTCAATCTGCTCGCGGCCCTCGTGCGTCAGATGAATCTCACGCTCCTCTTCATCGCCCACGATCTCTCGGTCGTGAAACACCTCTCCGATCGCATCGCCGTCATGTACCTCGGCAAGATCGTCGAGCTCGGATCAGCCGTCGATATCATCGAGCAACCACGCCATCCGTACACGCGCGCCCTCGTCAGCGCGATCCCGGGCCACGATCCCGACACCCAGCGCAGCCGCATCATTCTCGCGGGCGATCCCCCGTCGCCGCTCAACCCACCACCCGGTTGCGCCTTCCATCCCCGTTGCCTGTACGCCCAGGAGAAATGCAAATTATCCGTGCCCCCGCTCATTCCCGCCGGCCCCGCCCGCGAAGCCGCCTGCGTGCGGCTGGATGAAATTTAGCCAAGACAGACTTTTCACCCTTCAACGGGCTAACGCTCCGGGATCGTGCCATTGGTGGGCGTCGGTTTCCACACCGACGCTTGCTCCGACACGCTTTCCATCCGGGCTATCCGGGAAATCCGTGTTTAAAGGTTTGGAGACACCTCACATCTCCTCTGGTTTATCAATGCGATTCACTCGACACTGTCGGCCAAATCCAGGCACGCGAAAATGGGTGAAATGGGTGAACTCCCCTGACACCTAAAAAACGAACGCGCCGCCACCGACAGTTTCCGCCGCACCCTCCCGCTCGCCCACGTCGGCCCCGGACCAGCCTGCTTCGCGAGGATGCTGGAGCGGGTCGGCGGACGCGGGGCTAAGCGAAAAGCGTTTAGCTGTAAGCAACCCTGCAGCTTGCAGTAAGGTTCATGTCCGAACGACCTAATTGAATCCTCGGCCCATTGGCTATTCGCGCGCATCCTGTATTCGCAGATTCAGGCAATTCCAAACCTATCGCCTTGGCAAGCCGTCTGGCAAGCTGGCGAAAGTCTCCCCCACATTCTTCAACGGCCGCTCCGTGCGCTCCAATGGCACCGTCAGCAGGTTTCAGGTGAAAGATGGGCTTACCGGCTTCCATCGCCATCGGCATAAGACTGCGATAGTGTTTAGGCTGCGCGAAGCAGTGAGGATCATTATCGAGTGTTAGGTTCGTTGTGCTTGGCGATAATTTCATAGCTTTCCGTAAGAACACTACCGATGGCACGAACTAGGGCGGATTTGGTTTAAGGCGACCGCACCGGCTCAGCGACACCCACTTCCCACCCCGGGCGTTTCGAGCGGAATAATGGCGTGGCGAAGGAGTTCGACGCAGCGCAGAAACGTGACGATTGCGCGCTCGCCGGTGCGGTCGCTCGTGAGTAGTTTGAGCAGGCTTTCACGGCGGTCGTGGTAGAATCATCGAGCGCGACCACGATATCACCTTCCACCAAGCCGGCGCGATCTGCCGGACTCCCCTTCTCCGTGCCAGCCACGAGCACGCCCGTTTCCTGCGTGAACTTGTGGTATCGCGCGACCTTCCGGATGGGCGGAACGTTTTGTCCGATTAGGCCGATGTAGCTGCGGAGGATGCGTCCGTCCTTGATCAACCATGCGGCGACCCAGCGGGCGGTGTTGCTCGCGATGACAAAGCAGATGCCCTGCGCGGACCGGATGATCGCAGTGTTGACGCCGATGACCTCGGACCGGGTGTTGACGAGCGGACCACCGGAGTTGCCGGGATTGAGCGCGGCATCGGTCTGGATGACTTTGTCGATCAGCCGGCCGGAAGCGCCGCGCAACGAACGCCCCAGCCCGCTCACGATGCGGGCGGTGACGGTGTGTTGAAATCCCATGGGCGAATCGATGGCGATCGCGATCTGCGCCGGACGCACGGCATCGCTGTCGGCGAGTTTCAAGTGGGCTAATTCGTCCGCGCTCACGCGCAGCACGGCGAGGTCGGTATCAGGATCGTCGCCGATGAGCGTGGCGGGAAGTTTTCGTCCATCGGCGAGAAACACGCGAAGCTCCTTCGTCCCGTGGAAGACGTGGCTATTGGTGCGCAAATAGCCGTCGGGCGAAATGAAGAACCCCGAGCCCGAGGCACCCGGCGCGTCGTTGCCCCGCACCTCGATGTGCACGACCGCCGGATGAGCCGTCGCCCCCCCCCCGGAGACAGCCTCCGAGTAGGCATCGATCAAAGCGTCATTAATCGGCCGACCCAAATCGTGTGTGAGTGTAACACCCATGATTCCGCATTGAGTGCCGAACCAACGGAATGCAAACCACCCAGCCCACTTGTAACGTAATATATGACAAACACCCCAAACAGGATTGTAGTCTATTAAACTACAATCTCCCCATGCAGCGTTTGACTGCGACACCGAGCGTAGCGACATCTGCTGCGGTCGCGAATGAAGACGATCTAGACACAGAGAACCCGATGAGGCTCATTCGCATTCGTCATCCCGCATAGCTTCTCCTCCTGCGGTCATTCCGGTTATAAGCTTTGACGAAAACGCGCGAAGTCGCTCATTCTTTCCGTCCATTCCCTCGCAAGATGTCTGGATTTCTTATCGAACCTTTCGGTTCAGGACGGTCTCTGAACAGAAAGCTGTGCCATGATAGTGTCATCCATCGTGACGGCACATTACAAAACGCGGCAAACCCCCTTGTCTCATTTCTGCCCACATGAAAATCAATCATCGGCTAATAAAAGCCGTCGGCTTCAGCATCGGACTAGTCCTATGGCTGCCATCACTTTGGGCCCAAGCAATCCCGGTTCCGTTGGAATTGCTCGACCTGGAACAGCTCGGCAACATCCGGGTTTCGGTCACCCGCCAGGTAGAAAAAGTCGATGCGGTGTCGGCGCAAGTCCAAGTGGTAACGGCGTCGCAAAATCGCGATAAAGGTGACCGGTCTTTATTTGAGATTGGGCGCACGATGCCTTCGCTGGAGCTATCCCGTTTGGTGAATATTCCCTTCGTATTCAGTCGAGGGATCGGCAGCGACATTCCCAGCGTGGGGGTCGATTCCAGCACCGCTTTGCACTTGGATGGAGTTTATCTCGGGCTACCTGATATGACGCTCCCCCTTTTCTGGGATTTGGATCGGGTGGAGATTCTGTCCGGTCCCCAAGGCAGCCTCTATGGGCGCAATGCCGTTGCCGGGGTGATTAATATCATCAACCGCCAACCGGAATTGAACGTGCACCGCCGCGAAATTTCCGCGCAGTTCGGCTCGAACGGCCTGCGCAGTGGCGAAGTAGTCGTGAATCAACCCATCAACGATACCCATGCGCTGCGGCTTTCCTTGCTGGCGCGATCAGATGACGGCTATACCCGCAATCTCGACCCTAGTGGGAGTCGTCAGCTCGACAACCATGATGCCCGTGCCCTCCGCCTCCAGTGGCTGAAAGGTAGTCTGGAGTCGGCGTATATCCTGCTCAGCGCGGACTACTATCAGGATGACGCCGGCGGCACCTCCGCCCGCCCACTGGATACTTTCGGTGCGGCTTTTGCTCTGGCCGTGCCCACCAATGAGGGGGAAACCCGAGATAATCTTCCGAGCTACACGAATGTTCTTAGTCAAGGCATCCGACTGGTATTCATGAAGCAATGGACGGATTGGCGCGCGAGTGGAAATATCGCTTGGCGGCACATGGCAAACCGCTACCTACACAATACTGATGGGACAGAGATTGATATCACCGCCTCGGACTTTTTGCGAGAGATCGACCAATTGACGGGTGATTTCGTGGCGACGAAGGGCCAGACCGAGGCGCACGGACGATGGACCCTGGGCGCCAACCTCTATCAAGCTCAAACTGAATACGATGTCGGTCTGATCCGCGCCCCCCTTGGCAGCACCATCCTCTTCAAGAGCCCGCTGAAAACCAAGGCCGCCTCGTTATTTTCAGAGTGGGAGCGCACGCTGGCCGAGCGTTGGAAGTTCACGATCGGAGCGCGTTATTCATATGAGACTAAACATCAGAAAATGTGGCGCTATACGGCTCCCGGGCTGAATGGCCTGGCGTCGAACACCGCGCTCCTCACGCCGGCCGTCCAAACAGACTTTGAACGAAACTGGGCGAAGCTGACGCCCCGCGCGGTTTTGAGTTATCAACTCGACGACACCCAGCACCTGTACGCGAGTGTCACGAACGGTTTTAAGTCGGGCGGGATGAATTCACTCTCCGCTGATGCCCCGGTCGAACCCGAAGACGCCTGGAGCTTTGAAGCCGGACACCGGTACATCTCCGCGACCACCGGGCTTTCCCTCGCAACCACGGTTTTTCATATGCAGTACCGCAATCTCCAAGTCACCAGTTATGCGAACAGTAGTGCGACCTTGAGCAATGCCGCCACGTCCAGCGTGACCGGCCTGGAAATGGAAATCCAAAAACAGTTCACCAAGCAGTTCGATGTCCTCTGCGATGTGGCTTTGCTCAATGCCCGCTATGGTTCCTACACCGCCGCCCAAGCCGGCCAGCCCATAGTTGCCGACGGAAATCAGATGCCCCATGCCCCCCGCTGGCGCACGAATCTGACCGGCCGCTACAACATCGCTTTGGCGACGGGCCAGCTCGAGCTCCGCCTGAATTGGAGCAACCGCGCTAAAACCTACTTCAATGCTCTGGAGGATAAGGTGATTTCTGAGCGCTCCCTCAACCTGTGGAATGCCTCGCTGCTCTGGCGCAGTCAGCAAAAATGGTGGCTGCAACTCAGCGCCAAAAACCTCGGCAATGTCCGCTACCACGACAACATCGTGCGCTTCACCTCCTCGAGCACGCCGAGTTATCCGGCAGGTAACGCCCTCGGCTACCCGGCTCCCGGACGGATCATCGAAGTCGCGGCCGGTTTTGAATTTTAAACGGCGAATAAAACGAAAAACCAGAATGGCAGAAATTCTCCCATCGCCTTTGGTTACGCAGACGACTTTGCGAACCGCTAAGCCTGATCCGCTTAACCTCGTGAAGGCCGGCGACAACACGCCACGAAATTCCGCTTCGCTGACCACCACGTGGAAGCCAGCCCAGCAAGGGGAACTCGCCACCGTAGTCCGCTGCGTTGATCGCTCGCGGAGTTTGGGCATCACCGCCTACGTCCATTGCGACTTCAGCTTGGCCTGGCAGCTCCACCCCCGGTGGGAAATCGCCCTGAACAGTCAGAATGTTTTAAATGAGCGACAGCAGCAAGGAACACCCGGGGTCGTTGGGCCGATCACGACTATACCTCGAAGCAATGGTCTGCGTTTTTCTGGAAGCCACTGATGAAATTGCTCCGACCAAAACCCAGTACACTTCGCGCCTGCATCACTGGCGCGGCCGTCTTGCTGCTCGCCATCGTTGTGCTGTCCTCCCCTCTCGCCGCCGCTGAGCCGCCCGCGGTGCCGGAATACAAGGTGAAGGCCGCCTTCCTCGTGAACTTCGTGCGCTACACCACTTGGCCCCCGGAAGTATTTCCCTCCGACGATGCCCCCATCATCATCGGCGTTCTGGGCAACGATCCTTTCGGCGCGGTGCTGGAACGCACGATCCTGACGCAAAAATCCGGTCGGCGACTCGAGTTGCGCCATGTCACCAGCGCGGAGCAGGCGACGAAGTGTCATTTGGTTTTTATCGCCAAGTCCGAGCAGGGCCACGAAGCCGCATGGCTGGCCGCCCTGGCCGATGCCCCGGTCGTGACCATCGGCGAATCAGGTCAGGCCATCGCGCGCGGTAGTTTACTGGAATTCGTCATCGTGGGCAACCGGGTGCGCTTCGACGCCAACTGGGCGGCGATGCAGCGCGCCGGCGTGAAATTCAGCTCACAACTGCTGGCTTCAGCCAAAAAAGTGTATCACGCCCCGACACCATAAGATGACCGCCTCCCCTCCTCGCTCCATCAAGCGCATGCTGATCACCCTCAGTCTCGCGGCGGGCGGCTTGGCTTTGCTGATCGTCTTGGCGGCCACTTTGCTTTTCGAAACCACCACCTTCCGTCCGCGCACACTCGAACAATTGCGCCGGGAAGCCGTCATTTTGGCGGAAGCCCTGCAAGCACCGCTGACCTTTCTGGATCGGGAAAGTGCCTCCAGCTTTTTAAAGACCCGCCGTGCCGTGCCCGAAATCGCCATCGCCGCCGTCTATGATGTCGATCGTCTGCTCTTCGCCGAATACCATCGCACAGATATCGCCACCTCGACCATCCCCCAGATCGTGCAGCCTGCCGGCACCCGTTTCAGTGCGCGCCAGCTCGAGTTTTGGCAGCCGCTCACGGCTGATGGTCATCCCAGCGGGCATCTCTACCTCGCCCGTGATTTGCCTCCGCTCTATGCGCGGTTGCCACAATACCGCATCACGATTGCCGCCGTCGGCCTCGCGCTTCTCGTGGTCGCCGGAGTATTCATCTTCGGCGTCAGAAAAAATTTACTGCGCCCCATGTCCGCCCTCATGCGCACGACGGCCCAGGTCGCCCACGACAGTGATTTCAATATCCGCGCCACGGTCTATCGCGACGATGAACTCGGGACCCTCGCCCGCGCCTTCAACCAAATGCTCGAAGCCATTGGTGAACGCGATCGCGCCCTGCGCGCCGCCTCCGAGCGCATCGAATCCGTCTTCGCCGCCGCGACCGAAGTGGCGATTATCTCCACGAATCCCGAGGGAATTATCACCGTATTCAACACCGGAGCGACCCGGATGCTCGGCTATACCGCCGAAGAATTAGTCGGCAAAACCACCACAAAACTTTGGCATCTCCCAGCGGAAGTCGCCCGCCGGGCGGAGGAAATGACTCGGGAACTGGGCCGGCCCATCGAAGGATTCGAAACCTTCGTGGCCCGAGCCCGCTCCGGCCAGCCAGAGAACCGGGAATGGACCTATGTCCGCAAAAACGGCGAGCATTTCCCCGTACAACTAATGGTCACCGCTGTCCGGGATAACCAAGGCAACGTGACCGGCTTTCTTGGCATCGCCACCGACATCTCCCAGCGCAAGCAGTCCGAAGTCGCCCTGCGCGAAAGTGAAATTAAATTCCGCACCTTGTTCGACACCGCCAACGACGCGATTTTTCTATTCAGCGCGACGAAGGGTTTCATTTCCTGCAATGCCAAAACCCATGAAATATTTGGCTGCACCGATCAGGAATTCATCGGCCAATCCCCCATAAAATTCTTTCCTATTAACCAGCCTGACGGCCGGCTGTCCGTCGAAAAAGCCCCGGAAAAAATCGACCTCGCCTTCGCCGGCATCCCGCAATTCTTCGAATGGCAACATAGCCGCCTCAACGGCACACCGTTTGATGCCGAGGTCAGTCTGAACCGCATCGAATTAAAAGGTGAAGTTCTGCTTCAAGCCATCGTCCGCGATATCACCGAGCGCAAACGCGCCGAAGCTCAACTCCGACTTCGCGAAAACCATTTTCGTTCTCTCATCGAAAATGCGACCGACCTGATCACCGTTTTGGATCAAAACGCCATCATCCGTTACCAGAGTCCTTCTTCGGTTCGTCTATTGGGCTACCAACCCGAGCTCCTCCTTGGTCGCCATGTATTTGAGTTCGTGCATCCCGAGGATGTCGCCACCGCCCAAGCCGTCCTGCAAGACCTGTTGACGCAACCCACCGCGCACACGACAACCAAAGTCCGGCTCCGTCACCACAATGGCAGTTGGCGGGAGATCGAGACGATGGGACGTCTGTACCTTGATGAAGCAGAGGGGAAACAAATCATTCTCAACTCCCGCGATATCACCGAGAGTATCAAGCTGGAAGAACAGTTTCGCCAAGCCCAGAAACTCGAAGCCATCGGTCAGCTCTCGGGCGGCGTCGCGCACGACTTCAATAACATCCTGACGGCGATCATCGGCCATTCCTCCCTGTTGGAGATGCATGACAAATTGCCCGCTGAATGTCGGGATTCACTCAACGAGATTAAAATCGCCTCAGCGCGAGCCGCTAGTCTCACCCGCCAACTCCTCACCTTCAGTCGCCGACAGACGATGCAGCAAGTCACCCTCGACCTAAACGTGGTCGTGGTGGAGATGACCAAAATGCTCCAACGAATATTAGGTGAGCATATCCGCATGCAACTGCTGCTCACCCCGCAGCCCGCCATGATTCACGCCGACGCCAGTATGATGGAGCAAATTCTGCTCAACCTCGCCGTCAACGCCCGCGACGCCATGCCCAAAGGCGGGCGATTAATCATCGAAACGGAAATAAAAAACGTCGTTGAATCCATGCGGTCTCAGTTGCCGCAAGCCCGGCCGGGTGACTTTATCTGTCTGAGCGTGAGTGACACCGGCTGCGGTATTCCCGCGGAAATTCAGTCCCGCATCTTCGAGCCATTCTTCACCACCAAAGATGTCGGCCAAGGCACCGGTCTCGGCCTCGCCACGGTCTACGGCATCGTCCAACAACACCAAGGCTGGATTCAGTGTTACAGCGAAGTGGGCCAAGGTACGACCTTCCGCGTATACCTGCCGCGGCAATGCCGCACCACCCATCCCGCCTTAAGCGAGAAAACCTCATCGACCCCGATCATTCACGGCCAACAAACGATTTTACTGGTCGAGGATGAATCGGTCGTGAGTGCCCTCGTCCACCAGATTTTATCGAAAGCGGGCTATCACATTCTCGATGCCGCCAGTGGCGTCACCGCCTTGGAAATCTGGCAGCAACATCACGACCGCATCGACCTTCTCCTGACTGACCTCGTGATGCCCGACGGCATCAGTGGCCATGAATTGGCCACGCGCCTACTGGCCGAAAAGCCACATCTCCCCATCATCTACACCAGCGGCTACAGTTTGGAGATCGCCGGAAAAGATTTCCCGCTCAAGACCGGCGTCAACTTCCTCGCCAAGCCTTTCAATCCCGAGCAACTCCTCGAGGTCGTCCACGCCGCGCTGCACCAACGCAAGATATCGCATGCCTAAAAAACGCAGAGGGAATACCGTTTTCACGGATGAACACGGAGGTCAATTGGTGACAGAAAAATCCGTCCTTCCCCTCGCAGAGGATACATAATCAGAGTGATGTATGCGGCCTCTCCTTCATCCTATCTTCTTCACCCGGGTCAATCGGTGCAATTCGTGTCTTCCTCACCAGTCCGGCGGATTCCCACGATACTCGCCAGGATTTCCCACAACATCACTTGTTTGTCACGGATATGTAGCTACTATTTTTCAGCCGAGAGGAACATCCGTCCGCTCGCCAATTCTTAATTACCACCATGAGCATCATCGCCACCCAAATCCGCCAGAAAGACGCCCTGTTCTATTTCGCCTCCTGTCCCTCGGAAAAACTCCTGCAACAGGTCCGCTTCAGCAGCCGTTTCTATGACGAAACGGGTGGTCAAATCAAAGCAGAGGAACCCGCCGAACAGGACGACGTGGCGAAGTTCATCGCCCGCGTCGAGCGCAGCGATCGCTCCTTCCAACGCGAACTCTCGCACGCCAAGATCCGCGCCATCCGAAATTTCTACGAGACCGCCGTTTCCCAGCCGCCCATTCCCGGCACCGTTTTGCTTTTCACGCCGCAGAAATTGAAGTTCGAAGCCTGGGCCGATAGCAGCGGCGTCGGCCGCCTGCAGGAACCGGAGGAAAAATATCTCATCATCGACGGCCAGCACCGGCTCGCCGCCCTGGAATTTTTCTCCCGTTCCCATCCCGACGATGCCCGCAACATCAACGTGCCCTGTGTCATCTTCGACGGCGGCAGCGAGGATTTCGCCACCGAGATGTTTGTCATCATCAACTCCACCCCCACGCGCATCAACAAGAGTCACCTGATCGATCTCTACGAACGCGTTTCCTGGGCGGAACCGGACAAGCGTTTCACGGCTCATATCGTCGAAATGCTCTATCGTTCCGACGACAGCCCGCTGCAATACCGCATCAACCGCCTGGGCGGACGCAGTCAGAAGGAAAAATGGATTTTGCAGGCCGAACTATTTAACGAGATTCAACGCTGGGTAAAAATGGATTGGAAACGCCTCGAAGCCGACGGCACCGACAAACGCGCCGCCGAAAAACACTACGCCTCGGTGCGCGACTATCTCAAAGCCACCGCCAAAGTCTGGGGCGATACTTGGGGCCACGCCGGCTACATGGTCACCAAACCGGTTACGCTCAAAGCCATGCTCCGCGTCTACGCCGACCTGATCGGCGATGATACCGGACCCGCCGAAGACCGCATCGAGCGTTGGACCTTGCGGCTCGCCCCGTGGGCCGAGCAGGTGAGCGAATTTCGCAATGAAGGCTTCTATGAACGCTTCCCCGCCAAAGGGCAGGTCGAACGCGTCGCCCGGATTCATCGCGCGCTCGCCCTCTGGGCCGGTCTCAAGCCGCGGGGTCGCGGTTGATAGACGCAGCCCCCTCCGCGATGATCGTGGCACCCACCACACGTCCGATTTTTCCTGCTAAACATCTTGTATCGAAGTGGAGCGCGACCTCCGGGCGCGCTTCGTCCCCGGCTCTCGCGGCAAGAACCCGCCAAGAGGTCGGGTTCCACCTCGCAGATGCCTGACATCGCAGATTTATCCCCTTCGAATTCTGAAACGAGCTAAGTCCGTCTCAGCGCAAACCGGCTGAACTGTATCGAGGTGGAGCGCGACCTCCGGGCGCGCTTCGTCCCCGGCTCTCGCGGCAAGAACCCGCCCGGAGGTCGGGTTCCACCACTATAAAGGCACACCATCGCAAAAGCATGCGCTGTGAATCCTGAGACCCGTGCCACTTCCCATTACGTCAGGCTCCGCGCTCTCCGCATCATCCGCGTTAAATGGATGCACCTCCCACTGGCACAAAAAAAAGCCCGCGACTCGGGTGAGACTCGGGGCTGGGATCAGAGAAATCGTAACTGAATTACATCTTCTTGTGATTCATCATCATTTTGTGGCCGGCTTCACACTCTTCCTTGCTGAGCTTGCCGTCGCGATTCGTATCCATCTTGGTAAACATCTCGACGCTCGCGGTGGTGTGCTCGGCGGCCGTCAACTGGCCGTCTCCGTTGGCATCGCACATCTTGATCATATCGGTGGCGGACATCTTTGGATGGTCGCTGTCGTTGTCTTTCATTTCCTTACAAGCCTCCATCTCTGCGACAGTGACGCTGCCGTCGTGATTAGCGTCCATCTTGGTGAACATCTGCTGCGCTCTTGCCGCGTGCTCCGACTGGATGATGAAGCCGTCGTGGTTGGTGTCCGCCAACTTAAATTCCTTGTCGGCGTGATTGGCAAAGGCAGCAGGCAGTGCGACGAGGGAGAGCACACCAAGTGCGAGGAGGGAATATTTCTGGTTGTTTTTCATAAGCTATGTTGTTGTGGGTTGATGACTGTTTACCGCTCAACCATAGCGTGGATGTCACCCTTTCGCCTATGGGGCATTCCCCCCTCTTGAGGCTCGCGCGATAGGCACAGGCACCTGACCTCCACCCATGCCACGCAGGCGAGAGGAGTAACGAACTGAGCGTGTCACAGAAATTGTCTCGCAATGGTGGCGCAGGTTGCGCCGGCAGAAAGAAATTTTTTTCCAGAAACAAACACCCTCATCTCGCGGATAGCCCCACCCGTTTCGGCGTTCACCGGGCAAAATATTCTGGAAACAATTCATTCCCTCCGTGTTCTCAACTTGATCCTATGATCCGCCTCCTTGCTCTTTTCCTTTTAGCAACCATCTCGGTTTTTGCCGCCCAGCCCACGCTACGCGAGCAGGTCAACGCCCTGTTTAGTGAGCGCAAATGGGCTGAGGCTCAAACAATCCTCGAGCAAGCCGTGGCGACCGAACCGGCCAATGCCGAGGCGCACTATTTTCTCGGCGTCAGTTTTCTCAACCGTAACGACCCCGAGCACGCTCTGCCCGCTTTGGAAAAAGCCGTCGCCCTGAATCCGACCAACAGCAACTACACCCGGCACGTCGGCGACGCCTATGGCATGAGCGCGCAAAAGGCCGGCCTGTTCTCCAAAATGGGTTGGGCCAAAAAATGCAAAGCCGCCTATGACAAAGCCGTGGAACTCGATCCCAAAGATATCAACGCCCACTGGAGCGTGATGGAATTCTGCCGGCAAGCACCCGGTTTTCTAGGAGGCGGCATGGACCAAGCCTATCTCCAAGCCGCCGCCATCAAGCAGCTCGACCCCGTGCGCGGCCTCCTCGCCTATAACACCCTCTACGTGGCCGAAAAAAAATACCCCGAGGCCTTCGCGCTCTACGAAGAAGCTCTCAAGAGCGCACCCGCCGACTACACGGCGCTCTTTCAAATTGGTCGGCTCGCGGCCATTTCCGGCGAACGCCTCGATCAAGGCCTGGAGAATTTGCAACGTTGCCTCAAAACCACGGTACCCGCCGGGCAACCCGGCCCCGCCCCAGTGAACTGGCGGATCGGCAACATCTGGGAAAAGAAAGGCGATACAGCCGCCGCGCGCACCGCCTACGAAGCCGCCCTCGCCGCCGACCCCAAGTTCACGCCAGCATCCGACGCCTTGGCGAAGTTGCCGTAAGCACAATCATCCATATTCGTAGAGCCTCTGTCTCTTGTCGGGCCGTCTTGTCCGCCAAAGCCTCGGCGACGGCGGAAGCACTTGCGAAGGCTGATGCATGCGCCGTGAGACCCCTGGGCAGGTGGAGCGCTCGCCGCGCCACAGTCGTATGGTAGGTGGTGCGCTCGCCGCGCCACGATCGGATGGTAGGTGGAGCGCTCGCCGCGCCACAGTCGTATGGTAGGTGGTGCGCTCGCCGCGCCACGGTCGGATGGTAGGTGGTGCGCTCGCCGCGCCACGGTCGGATGGTAGGTGGTGCGCTCGCCGCGCCACGGTCGTGCTGCTGGCCAGCTGAACGATACTAGCTCGCAACCTACCCATCCCAATCCCATCTCCCCGGAGCCAGGCCGAGACCCGCGAAGACGGCTCGGCGACAAGCGCCGGCCCTACTGTCCGATTTGAATACTTGGCCAGTCTGAACACCCGACTAATAATTATCGGCCTGCACTGATTTTTTGGGTTCAATCGCGACTATTTATCCTCAATGCTTCCCGAATGTCACCCGATCTTGCGGCCGTTCGCCGCTATCTCTACGCCCTGCAGGATGTCATTTGCCAGGCATTGGAAAAAGAGGATGGCGGTCGGGATTTCACCGAAGATTCGTGGACCCGGCCCACCGGTGGCGGCGGCCGGACCCGCGTGCTGTCTGAAGGCGCGGTATTCGAAAAAGCCGGGGTGAGTTTCTCCCATGTCACCGGAGCATCCCTGCCACCCTCCGCCACCGCCACCCGGCCCGAACTCGCCGGGCAACCGTTTCACGCCATGGGCGTCTCGCTCGTGATTCACCCGCGCAATCCCTACCTGCCCACCGCGCACATGAATGTGCGTTTTTTTCAAGCCGGTGAAATGCCGCCACCCAGCAACTCATCCCGCAGTCCCATTAAAAGGATAGCGCCGGCCGCACCGGTCTGGTGGTTTGGCGGCGGCTTCGACCTCACGCCCTATTACGGTTTCGAAGCCGACGCGATTCATTGGCATCGCACGGCGAAAGCAGCCTGCGAACCATTCGGCACCGAGCTCTACCCACGTTTCAAACAAGCCTGCGATGACTACTTCTTTCTCAAGCATCGCAATGAACCACGCGGGATTGGCGGCCTATTCTTCGACGATTTCAACGCCCTCGGTTTCAAGCAAAGTTTCGCGCTGATGCGCAGTATCGGCGACGCTTTTCTCCCGGCCTATCTGCCCATCGTTCAGCACCACAAGCTAAAACCTTACGGTCCGTGCGAGCGCGATTTCCAACTCTACCGGCGCGGGCGCTACGTGGAGTTTAATCTCGTCTGGGATCGCGGCACCCACTTCGGCCTGCAAAGTGGTGGCCGCACCGAATCGATTTTAATGTCACTGCCGCCGCTCGTCACGTGGCACTACGATTGGAAACCGCTCAGCGGCTCCCCCGAAGCCCGACTCTACGACGACTTCCTTAAACCCCGCGACTGGGCCAATCAGTGAACCACTAATCCTCGCCCTGTTTTACGAGACTCATTAATCTGCCGTACGCTCACGTTCTCCAAAAGAAAAACCACTAGCCAACTTGCCCACAAAAAAATGCGTTTTCCTTATCAAATAGGATCGGCATTAGTGAAGCATTAGTGTGGCTTAGTGGTTTAATAATATGAACAGCCGTGAACGTTTTCTCTCCGCCTGCGCCTGCCAACCGCTCGACCGCCCGCCCGTGTGGGTGATGCGCCAAGCCGGCCGTTATCTACCCGAGTACCGGGCGCTGAAAGCGAAAAGCTCCTTTCTCGAAATGGTGAAGACGCCTGAGCTCGCGGCCGAGGTCACGCTGCAACCGCTGCGCCGTTTCGCTCTCGATGCGGCGATTATTTTCTCCGACATCCTCGTGATCCCCGAAGCGATGGGTCAGGGCTACAAATTTCGCGACGCAGGCGGCATCGGCATGGATTTCCGCTTGGACAACATCGCGCAACTCGACCGCCTCGATCCGACCGGCGTGGCTCAACGTCTCGACTATGTGGGCCAAGCTCTGGCGCGAGTGAAAGCGGAATTAAAAGGCGAGAAAGCGCTGCTCGGTTTCGGCGGCTCACCATGGACACTCGCGACCTACATGGTCGAAGGCGGCAGCTCCGAGGATTTCGCGCGCATCAAGCAACTTTTCTTCACTGACCGGCCTTTCTTCACCGCGCTGATGAAGAAACTCACCGCTGCGCTCATCGAGTATTTTCAGATGCAGATCCGCGCCGGAGCTGATGCGATTCAGATTTTCGATTCGTGGGGCGGGATCATCGCCGGCCAGGATTACGAAGCGGCCTCGCTTTGCTGGATCAGGGAAATCATCGCCGCGCTGCCGAAAGATTTCCCCATTATCCTCTACGCGAAGGGCGCGCCCTCGCAGCTCACCGACATGGCTTTCAGCGGCGTGCGGGTCCTAGGCGTCGATTGGACCGTCGATCTCGGCGTCGTGCGCCGCCTCGTGCCCGACTCGATCGCCCTGCAAGGCAATCTCGATCCCGTGCTGATGAACACCACGCCGGAAATCGTCGCGCGCGAAACCACCCGCCTGCTCGAAACCATGCGCGGCACGCGCGGCCACATTTTCAATCTCGGCCACGGCATCATGCCCGAGGCAAAAATCGAGTGCATGCAAGCACTCGTCGACACCGTGACGAGTTGGAAATGATCGCCCAGCCTGTGACAAAATATGCAGAGGCAAAGCAAACGCATCCAGCCTATGATCGAACCTGCTGAACTGTAGGGCCGGCGCTTGTCGCCGTGCCGGCATGCCGACAAGCGGCAGCCCTACCCCATGCATCCCCAATATAATCTGCCTTGAACGCCACCCCATGAACAACTCACCGCAGAAATCCATCGCCGTCATCGGTGCCGGCATCACCGGCCTCACCGCCGCGTACCGACTGCACCGGCGCGGATTTCGCGTGCAGGTTTTCGAGCAGGCCGACCGCACGGGTGGTTCCATCCAGACGATTTCCGAGCAAGGCTACCTCATCGAGTCCGGCCCGAACTCACTGCAATACGGCGCACCGGAACTCAAACAACTTGTCCAAGACCTCGGCCTGGAATCCGAACTCGTCCAAGCCAATCCCCTCGCGAAACGCCGTTTCCTGGTCCGCGGCGGAAAGTTCGTCCCCGTCCCCAGTTCACCCGGTTCGTTTCTCCGCACGCCACTTTTTGGCACGCGCACGAAACTTTCTATCTTCGCTGAGTTACTCGCCCGGCCCAAAATCCGCACCACCGATCTCAGTCTCGCCGAGCTGGTCAGTTCGCATTTCACGCAGGAATTGGTCGATTACGCCGTGAATCCGCTGATCGCCGGCATCTACGCCGGTGATCCCGCCAAACTTTCCGTCAAGCACGCCTTCCCCATGCTCTGGTCAGCCGAGCGCTCGCACGGCTCGATCATCCGCGGCATGATGTCCGCCTCCAAAGCCAAAAAAGCCCGCGGCGAATCCGGCGTGGCGCCGATCGTCTCCTTCCGGCGCGGACTCCAGCAACTCACGGATACCTTGGTCGCCCAATTGCCACCAGGGACCGTTCGCCTCGGCACCGGCGTGACCACGATCCTCCCGGGCCAACCGCACCGCTTGACGTGGCAAGCCGCCAGCCAGACCGGCACCGATGAATTCGACGCCATCGTGTTTGCGATTCCGGCGGGTGCCCTCGCGCAATTATCCTTCGGCTCCCTCGGCGAGCGACCTTTGGCTTCCTTGGAAAACATTCCCCATCCGCCCGTCAGTTCGCTTTTCCTCGGCTATCGGCGCGATCAAATCACCCACCCGCTCGACGGTTTCGGCGGACTCGTCCCCGCCGTCGAAAAACGTGACGTTCTCGGCATTTTATTTTCATCCACACTGTTTCCGGATCGCGCGCCAAACGGGCACGTCGGACTCACGGTGTTTGTCGGTGGCATGCGCCAACCCGCGCACGCCCGACTCACGACCCCGCAATTGCTCGAACGCATCGATCGTGACCTGCGCGAATTGGTCGGCGCGAAGGGCAAACCCGCCTTTGTGCGCCACACCTATTGGCCGCGCGCCATTCCCCAATACGTTCTCGGCTACGAGCAGTGGAAGGAAACGATGGACACCATCGAGCGGAACCACCCCCGCCTCTTCATCGGCGGCAACGTCCGCGACGGTGTCTCCCTACCCGACTGCGTGAAAAGCGGCCATAAACTGGCGGAAAAAGTGGCGGTGGCATAATGGGAATAGCCGTGCTTTAGCCGTAGCCAAGAAGTAGCCGCATTGGAGCGAAGCGACAATGTGGTCAGGACTTCCGCCGCCCCCCGACCGCGCTTTCGCCCTCGGCTCAAGCACGGCTACTCAACCCGTAGGTTGCGAGCTCGTCTCGCAACGTTGCGCGCCCCGTAGGTTGCGAGCTCGTCTCGCAACGTAGCGCGACCAGCGCGCTACCTACCTCGCAACGTTGCGCGACCCGTAGGTTGCGAGCTCGCCTCGCAACGTTGCGCGGCAAGCGCGCAACCTACAATGGGCGATGCCACCCATCCCACTGAAAATCCGACCATCGAAACTCAAAAATATATAGTCTGTCTCCCCCCTTGACTCGCCCCTTTGTTGAGGTAGCTTCCGGCGCTTTTATTTCCATGGCGCTCGACCTCAAAGACACTCTGCTGCTCCCCAAAACCGACTTCCCCATGCGGGCGAATCTCGTGCAACGGGAACCCGCGCGCGTCGCCCACTGGGAAAAGCTTGGCCTCTATAGCCAAATCCAAGCCGCCCGCGCCCAATCGGACAAAACCTTCGTCCTCCACGACGGCCCCCCCTTCACCAACGGGGATGTCCATATCGGCACCGCGCTCAACAAAACACTCAAGGACATCGTCTGCCGCTACAAGTCCATGCGCGGTTACCGCACACCCTACGTGCCCGGCTGGGATTGTCACGGTCTGCCCATCGAGCAAAAAGTTTCGCAGGAGATCCGGCAGGAAAACCTCACGCTGACGACCGCTGAGCGGCGTGCCCGTTGCGACGCGTTCTCCGAGAGCTGGATCGCGAAACAGACCACCCAATTCAAGCGCATCGGCGTACTCGCCGACTGGAAAAACGAATACAAGACCAAGGCTCCGGCTTTCGAAGCCGACGTCCTCCGCACCTTCGCCGCGTTCGTCGAACAAGGTCTGGTTTATCGCAGCAAGAAACCCGTTTACTGGAGCATCCCGTTCGAAACCGCCCTCGCCGAAGCCGAGATCGAATACAAAGATCACACCTCCATTGCCATTTGGGTGAAGTTTCTGATTCCCGTCGCCGAAGCGCTAAGATTCGATCTGCCGACCGACAAACCGCTCTACGTCGTCATCTGGACGACCACGCCGTGGACGATTCCCGCCAATCTCGCGATCGCGCTCCATCCGGAAGTGGAATACGTCATCGCCGATCTGGGCGCAGAACGAATCCTCGTCGCCCAAGCCTTGCTCGGTGCTGTAGCGACTGCGGCCAAACTCGAAGTTCAACCGACCGTCGTTCTCACCTTGCCCGGAGCCAAACTGGAAAAACTCCAAGCCCGCCACCCCTTCATCGAACGCGCCTCGCCCATCGTGCTCGCCGACTACGTCACCACCGAGAGCGGCACCGGTTGCGTGCACACCGCGCCCGGCCACGGCCAAGACGATTATCTCACCGGCCTCAAGTACGGCCTGAAAATTTATTGCCCGGTGGGCGACGACGGAAAATACCTCGACGATGGCCAAGTGCCCGCTGATCTCGTCGGCCTGACCTGCCTCGAAACGGTCGAAGATCTCGCCGCCAAGAAACCAGCTCCCGCCAATCTCGCCGTCCTAAAGAAACTCGCCGAAGCCGGCGCCCTACTCGCGAAGGCCAAGTATCCACACAGTTATCCGCACTGCTGGCGCTCGAAGACGCCGATCATTTTCCGCGCGGTTGATCAATGGTTCGTCTCGCTCGACAAAGCCGGCCACCGCCAGTTAGCGCTCTCCGAAATCACCAAGATCGCCCAGCATCAGGGTTGGATTCCCGCTTGGGGCGAAGCCCGCATCCGCGGCGCCGTCGAATCGCGGCCCGATTGGTGCATCAGTCGCCAGCGTTCGTGGGGCGTGCCGATCATCGCCTTCTACGGCCCGGATAAAAAAGCCTACATCGACGCCACCGTCATCCGCGCCGTCGCCGACAATATTGCCACTCGCGGAACCAACTTCTGGTACGACGCCACGCCCGCGCAGATTCTCGATGGCGTAATTCTGCCCGCCGATTGGCCCGCTGCGGCTTCCCTCACCTGCGGTCGCGATACCCTCGACGTCTGGATCGATTCCGGTTCGACCCAAGCCGCCGTGCTCAAGCGCGGTCAAGGCGGCACGTCTTGGCCCGCCGATCTCTATCTCGAAGGCAGCGACCAACACCGCGGCTGGTTCCAATCTTCCCTCTGGAACAGCGTCATCGCTTTCGGTGCCGCACCCTACAAGGCCGTCCTCACCCACGGTTTCATCGTTGATAAGAACCGCCAGAAGATTTCCAAGAGCTCGGTTTATCAGAAACCGCAGACCGCCGACGCCTATATCGCCCAACACGGGGCGGATGTCATCCGCCTCTGGATCGCCTCGCAGGATTTCCGCGACGATATTCCGGTCGATGATGAAATCCTGAAGAACGTCGGCGAAGCGTATCGGCTTCTCCGCAATACGTTCCGGTTCCAGCTCTCGAACCTCTTCGATTTCGACGCGACCATACGCGCCGTTCCCGCCGACCAGATGAACACTCTCGACCGTTGGGCGCTGCACCAGACGGCCGTCCTCATTGATGAGTGCACGAAGGCCTTCGACGCGTACGAATTCCACCGTGTCTATCAGCTCTGCAATCAGTTTTGCTCGGTCACGCTGTCGTCCGTCTACCACGATATCCTGAAGGACCGGCTTTACACCCTCGGCGCGGCCCACCCACTCCGTCGCTCTTCGCAGACCGCGATCCATCACATCTTCGACGCCCTCGTACGGATCTTGGCCCCTTTCATCAGCTTCACGGCGGACGAAGCGTGGAGTTTTGCCAAAACCGGCCAGGAATACGGCGACGATTCCATCCACCTGCAAAACTGGCCCGTGGCTGGCGCTGGTTGGCAAAATCCGGAACTGGCCGGTGAGTTCGAACAGCTTTTAAAGTTTCGCACTCGCGTCACCGAGGCTCTGGAGCCATTGCGCCAAGCCGGTACCATTGGAAAGTCTTTGGATGCCGCATTAACCGTCTCAGGCCCGGGCGAAGACGCAATTTTTGGCGTGTTGCAGAAACATCGCGATTTTATACCTGAATTTTTTATAGTTTCGAAAGTCACGCTGGACCCAAAGCCCGGAGCGACTCTCGAAATCCACGCCGGTCACGCTCGCGAGACAGGTACCGTTCGTTGTCCCCGCTGCTGGCGCTGGGTGCCGGCAATGTCAGTAACTTCTCACGGAGAAGTTTGCCCTCGCTGTATAGAAGCCCTTAACTCCTGAACTAAATAACCGATTATGGCTAAGAACAAAAAATCCGCAAAAAAGCCCGCACCCAAAGCCCCGGCCAAAAAACCCGCTGCCAAGGTTGCTCACGCTAAAACTGCTCACGCTAAACCTGTTCAGGCCAAACCTGCCGCGAAGGCTCATGCCGTAAAGGCCCCAGCCCGCAAAGCACCGCCCGCCAAACTTCCCGCCCCCAAGGCCCAACCTGCCAAGGCGCCCATCGCCAAGGCTCCCGTCACCAAAGTCACCTCCCTGCCGCCCCCGAAGGGATCCAAAGCACCTATGTCCGCTGCCGATATTAAACGCAAAATCCTCGAGCGTAAAGTAGCGCTTAAGGCCATTGCCTTCAGCCTCGATGAAGTCCGCGAAATCGCGAAAAAGAACGAAACGGCCATCGAGACCGCCACGAAAAACGGCAAGGCCGGCACCAAGTCTGCCCCGAATGGCAAGGCCGCCGAACTCGCCGCGACCCTCGAGAAGCCGCACAAGCCAAACCATATCAAGCCCGCCTCGCTGGCTGATATCCTCGGCTTCAATCCCGCCAAGGGCCGCAAACCAGCCCTGCATCTCGACGAATCGCTCGTACCGGAAAAATTCAAACGCTACTACAAACTGCTGATCGAACTCCGCCAGCATGTGCTCGTCCAATTGGGCGAACACGCAGAGGAAACCTTGCTCAAGTCCGCCAAGGATGACACCGGCGATCTTTCCATCTCCGACTCCGGGACCGACACCTTTGATCGCGACTTCGCCCTCAGCCTCGTTTCCAGCGAGCAGGAAGCGCTCTCCGAAATCGAGGCCGCCATCAAGCGCGTCCATGCCGGCACCTACGGCATTTGCGAATCTACCCAGCAGCCCATCGCCAAGGATCGTCTGCTCGCCGTCCCCTTCACTCGCTATTCCGCGGAAGCCAAGAAAATCGTCGAACGCCACTCGCACCGCGAGCAGCAGCGTGGCGGACTCTTCGGCGAAGCCGGTGAAGAAGACGGCGGCGGCAAAATCCCCAACGACGGCGGCGAGGACTGAGTTCCACCCGACGCTGCCTTGCCTACCCCTGCCTCAGGTTTTCAACGCGCGCTGGCTTATCGCTGGCTCTGGAGTTTCGCGCTGCTGGTCTTCATTGCGGACCAGTTGACGAAACTCTGGATCATTCATCGCTTGCCGCTGGGCAGCTATGGCCCGCGCGGCATCACGATCTTCCCCGGCTTTTTCAACTTGGTCCACGTCGGCAACACCGGCGCCGCGTGGAGCATGTTCAGTGGCCGCAGTACAATGCTCGCACTACTCGCACTCGCCACCTTGACCGCCATATTTTTCTATCGCAAGCACCTCGGGCTGCACCAGACCGTGCCCCAGTTTTGCTTTGGCCTGCTCTGCGGCGGCACCGTGGGAAACCTCCTCGACCGCTTAAAACACGGCCATGTGATCGACTTCCTCGATTTCCATTTCGGCGACTACATTTTCCCGACCTTCAACGTCGCCGACTCCGCCATTTGCATCGGAGTTTTCAGCTACATCTGGTGGTCGCTGAAGCAGCCGGAGCCGCCCGCGGCGGCCAGTGACCAGTAGGAAGGTGGTTCCTTGCTGTTTCCCGTGAGTAGTGGCTGTCAGCGGCCATCCGAAAAAGTCGAAAACCAAAATCGAAGTAGAATTACTGTAACCACAATGGGATTCATCAAAGGATGAATCCTTGGCCGTGTGCCGGCGACTGATCGTCGCCGTCCGGTGGATTCGGGATGCCTGCTAATCGCAGACGAGTGGAGTAATACCAATGATGATTCACTTTCGACTGGCAGGGCCGGTGTGGAAACCGACGCCCACCTATCGCACGATCCCGGCTGAGTGTGATGCATCCAGGCTAAATAATGCGCACTCACCTGCCAGCTCGAGGGGTTCAGCATGATCCAG
Source organism: Opitutales bacterium (assembly GCA_038206205.1). Classification (GTDB taxonomy): domain Bacteria; phylum Verrucomicrobiota; class Verrucomicrobiia; order Opitutales; family Opitutaceae; genus Didemnitutus. The sequence continues at coordinate 143,869 of JBBRBC010000001.1, read as the reverse complement.
ACTCAAAAGAAAAAGCCCGCGTCGGTTGACGCGGGCTGGAGAGACAACTGGATCGCCACGGCGAGCAATGCCCGCCTCGCGATGACCAAGGTTCAATAACGATAGTGCTCAGGCTTGTACGGGCCGCCAACCGGTACGCCGAGGTACTCGGCTTGGGCCTTCGTGAGCTTCGTGAGCTTGGCACCGATCTTGTCGAGGTGAAGTCGGGCGACTTCCTCGTCGAGGTGCTTCGGCAGACGATAGACACCGATCTTGTAGGTGTCTTTGTTCTTCCACAGATCGAGCGCGGCAAGCGTCTGATTGGTGAAGCTGTTCGACATGACGAACGACGGATGGCCGGTGGCGCAACCGAGATTCACGAGGCGACCTTCCGCCAGCATATAGATGCTGTTGCCTTTCGGGAAGGTATACAGGTCGTACTGCGGTTTGATGTTGATGCGCTTCGCGTCGGACGTGTTGAGGCGGTCGATTTGGATTTCGTTGTCGAAATGGCCGATGTTACAAACGATGGCCTGATCCTTCATCTTACGCATGTGCTCAAGCGTGATGATGTCCTTGTTGCCCGTCGTGGTGACGTAGATGTCGGCGGTGCCGAGGGTGGACTCGATCGTGTTGACCTCGAAACCTTCCATCGCGGCCTGCAGGGCGTTGATCGGATCGATCTCGGTGACAACGACGCGAGCGCCGAAGCCTTTAAGCGAAAACGCGGAGCCCTTGCCCACGTCGCCGTAACCGCACACGCAGGCGACCTTGCCAGCGATCATGACGTCGGTGGCGCGCTTCAAGCCGTCGGCGAGTGACTCGCGGCAGCCGTAGAGATTGTCGAACTTCGACTTGGTGACGGAGTCGTTCACGTTGATGGCCGGCACGCGGAGTTTGCCCTTCTCCATCATCTGATAGAGGCGGTGTACGCCGGTGGTGGTCTCTTCGGAAACACCTTTCCATTCCTTGGCGATGTTGGTCCAGCGCTGCGGGTCTTCTTTGTGCACGCGTTTGAGCACGTTCTTGATGACCTGCTCTTCGTGGGAGCCGGAAGCGGTGTTGACCCAATCGCTGCCCTCTTCGAGCTCGCAGCCTTTGTGAATGAGAAGCGTGACGTCGCCGCCGTCATCGATGACGAGTTGCGGGCCTTTGCCGCCGGGGAAGAAAATCGCGCGGAGCGTGAGATCCCAATATTCTTCGAGCGTCTCGCCCTTCCAGGCGAAGACCGGCGTGCCGGTCGCCGCGATGGCGGCGGCGGCGTGATCCTGCGTGGAGAAAATATTGCAGGAAGCCCAGCGAACGTCAGCCCCGAGCGCCTTGAGGGTCTCGATGAGGACGGCGGTCTGGATCGTCATGTGCAAGGAACCCGTGACGCGAACGCCGGCGAGCGGCTGTTTCGGACCGAACTTTTTGCGGACGGAAACCAAGCCGGGCATTTCGTGCTCGGCGACAGAGATTTCTTTGCGGCCCCAGGCGGCGAGGGAAATATCTTTAACGTGGAAGTCGGGCGCAGCGGATTTGCGCGAGGATTGGGATGCTTTAGCCATGATGATTTAGAGAGGAGTTGATTAAATTAATGAGCGATGGCGGCGCGAAGTGCGGCCGCCTTGTTGGTCAGCTCCCACGGGAGACCCTTCTTGCCGAAGTGCCCGTAATTGGTCGTCTGCCGGTAAATGGGGCGCAGAAGATTGAGTTGGGAAACGATGTCGGCGGGCTTGAAGCTGAAAACTTTCTGGACGGCTTCGGTGATTTGATCGTCGGAGAGACCGAGCTGCGCAGTGCCGAAGGTCTCGACGCGCACGGAGACGGGCTTCGGGTGACCGATCGCGTAAGCGAATTGGATCTCGGTGTGTGTAGCGAGGCCGGCAGCCACGATATTCTTTGCGATCCAGCGGCCCATGTACGCAGCGGAGCGATCAACCTTCGACGGATCCTTGCCGGAAAAGGCACCGCCACCGTGACGGCCCCAACCGCCGTAGGTATCGACGATAATCTTGCGACCGGTGAGACCGGAGTCGCCTTGCGGACCACCGACGACGAAGCGACCGGTGGGGTTAATGAGATACTCAGTGTTCTTCGTGAGCAATTTCGCCGGAATGACATTCTTAATCACGTTTTCGATCAGGTGCTTTTCGATCGTGGCGTGAGCGACATCCGCCGTGTGCTGCGTGGAGATGACCACATTCACGACCTCGATCGGACGGTCGTTTTCATAGCGGACGGAAACCTGGGATTTCGCGTCGGGGCGTAGCCAGTTAACGTTGCCGGACTTGCGGATCTTGGTGAGTTCGCGACCGAGGCGGTGGGCGAACATGATGGGCGTCGGCATGAGCTCAGGCGTCTCATTGCAGGCGTAGCCAAACATGATGCCTTGATCGCCGGCACCCTGCTCCGCGGTCTTCTTGCCCTTGGCTTTCTTCGCGTCCACGCCTTGGGAAATATCGGGCGACTGCTTGGTCAGATAATTGTTAATGAAAACTTGGTCGGCGTGGAAGACATCGTCGTTGTTCACGTAGCCGATGTCCCGGATCGCCGCGCGCACGATGGACTCGTAGTTGAGTTTGGCCTTGGTGGTGATTTCACCAGCCAGGATAACCATGTTGGATTTAACCATGGTTTCGCAAGCGACGCGGCTGGTTTTGTCCTGCGCCAGGCAGGCATCCAGCACGCTGTCGGAGATTAAGTCGGCGACTTTGTCGGGGTGGCCTTCGCCAACCGACTCGGAGGAGAATACAAAGGAATTTGCCATAGTCCGTGGACAATCGACACATTTTCGATTCAGGCAAGTACAATATCAACACATCTGTATGCCATGATGCATTGATTTCAGTTCGGCCAATTATCTCCTCAGCTTTCACAAGCCCGCGTCGATAAATGAGGTGCAAGATTGAATATGAATCTACCAGTTGAGCCGTATAAACCGGACCTACCGGGACAAAAAACGTTGATCGTCACTCACGATGGGCTCCGTCACCCTATGTCATTTCAAAACGTGAAGCAAAAACGCTTGTTCATCGTGCGAGCCGATTCAGGAGAAAATGCTCCAGAGATTAAAATCACCCGGGAGAGCAATCCAGCGGCCCCTAAAGTTACCGCCTTCCTGCTCCGATATAATCAACTTAAGGTAAGCCAATCCGGACTAACCAACCTCGCAACGAGCGAGATAAAACGCCCGTTAGCTTTGGCCGCTTAATTTATTCATCGCACCACCATGTCCACCATCATCGATCCCCAAGCCATTGAAAGCCTCCGAGCCATCAGTCCGGATGACAGCGGTGAATTTCTGCATGAATTGATTGATATTTTCCTGACCGACACTCCGCAACGCATCACCGAAATCGAGGAATGCCTCGCCGCGCAAAACGCCCCCGATCTCACCCGCGCTGCCCATAGCATCAAAGGCAGTTCGAGTAATTTCGGCGCCACCGAACTGGCTGCGATTGCCTGCGAAATCGAACACAAGGGCAAAGTCGCCGCGTTTGCCGAAGCCGAAGCCCGACTTCCCACGCTAAAGGAAGCCTTTAGTCGCCTGAAATCCGCATTGCTCGAACTCAAGACTGGCGGGTAAGCCGAAATTCCATCATCCAACCTGATGATGGCTCTTTCCCGAAATAGCATCGCCTTATCGATCACCCTCCTTGGGGCGATTCCTGTGTGGGCATTGGATTGGCATCAAAGTACCCTCGAGGCGAACGCCGCGCCCTTTCAGAAAACCGTCACCCTGACTTTTGATTTCAAAAATAGCCGTGCCCGCCCGATCCACCTCCTCGATCTCCAGACCAGTTGCAGTTGTCTCTCGGCCAAAAGCAACAAGTCAACCTACCCCGCCGGAGAGTCCGGCCAGATCATCGCCGAGTTCTCCGCCGAGGAACCACCCGGTATTTACGAGCGACATATCATGATCCTAACTGATGAGTCCCCCACTCCACAGCGCTTGACGGTGAAAATCGTAATCCCCGAACTCGCTCAGCTCACGCCGCGTTCCGTGGAGTGGCGACTGAATGAAAAAGCTGATGAGCAATCCGTCGAGTTGCACGCAGCCGATGGCCTGCGAATCGAGTTCACCAAAGCCATCCCCAGCAACGATTCGTTTATCGCCCGAATCGATCTCCTCGAAAAGGGACGGAGCTACCGGCTCATCCTGCGACCAAACTCCACCGCCGCCGTGGCGAACGCCGCCATCCGAATCTACGGCCACGATGATCACGGCCACGAAATCCTCCTCAGCGCCTACGCCAACGTACGCTGATTCCTAAAAAAGGGGTCAAGCTTTACATTTTGCCCTCAGCCTCTCCAGCTCCGGCATCGGCTGCTCCGTCCGCCGCGCCTCGGACACCAGCCGACTCACGTACACCGGACGATTCATCCCCAGCCGAACTGCCAGCCACGGATTGGATGCCTGCGTCCGTTCCTTCAGAAAAGTCGCTAGCGCCACCTTCCAACGCGCTGATTTCACCCCCACCGTGAGCTCGCTTTCCTCCCGCCCAAGTGCAACGAGCGCCTGCTGGAGTTTCTCCTCCCATATCTGCTCGCGGATTTCTTTCGCCCCGGGGGTTTCCCAAGCCCGTGCATCCGCCGCCAACGCGTGAGCCTTCACTAACGCCGCCCTGAATTCCTTCGTGCCCAGCGCCCACCCCTTGCTCAACGACACATACGCCGCATTCCGCCCCGCCGGCCCCTCCGCTGCGTGCCACGCCAGATAGTCGCCGTATTGCTTCCGCCCCGCTGGCGTATCCGCCAGTGCCCCCGCCTCGACCAAAGCCGTCTGCAGATCAAGACACTTCGGCCGCCCCTTCGGTTGCCCCAGATACCAATAACTCGAATACCGGTACTCCCCCAGTTTCTCCGCCGGCACGATCCCCGCTCGCACCGGATTCAGATGCAAATAATGGCAAACCTGCCCCAGCGGCCCGCCCTCCTCCACCAGCAACGCCTTGTAGCGCCCCTGAAACAAATGCCCCCGTTCCCCCCGCAGCCGGTTAACCCGGTTGGCAAACGTAGCCTGCAACCACTGCATCCCCGCCCCCAGATTCCCGTCCGGTGTCTCCACCGCCAAATGGTAATGATTCGTCATTACCACGAACGCATGCAGCACCCAGTTCGATTTCGCACTCGCCTCGAGCAGACACGCCTCAAACGCCGATCGCGCCCCCTCCGTCTTGAAAATATCCGCCCGGTAATTTCCCCGGTTGATCACGTGGTAACACGCCCCCGCAAATTCCAGTCTTAATTTTCTCGGCATGCCCGCCACCCTGACTCAACAATCCGTTCAGTCAATAGGGTAATATGTAAAGCCTGACCCCTTTTGAATTCGTTGACCCCTTTTGAATTCGTCGGCTGATCGGGGTGTTTGTCAAGATTCAACACGTGACCCCATTTGAATTCCTTGCCCTCCTACGAAATAAATTTGCCGAAATATCCCGCCCCAACCCATCGTTTAAGATGCTTTGCGCGGGTAGATTCCACCTTGCACCGAACTATATTCTAAACTGAAAGTAACGGCATGACCGACTACCAAGCTCCGGAATTTCTCATTGAGTTGCTCAAAGCCAAATCGCCCTCAGGTGCAGAAGCGCAAGCCCAGGCCGTCTACGATCACTTCGTGAAACCGCACGCCGATGACTACGCCAACGACGCGCTCGGCTGCCGGCTCGCGACGCTGAACCCCAAGGGCGGCCCGACGGTGATGTTCTCCGGGCACATGGACGAACTCGGACTGATCATCACCTACGTCAACAAGGACGGCTTTATCTATTTCGACACTATCGGTGGCCACGACCGCATCATGATTCCCGGCCGCCGCGTCATCATCCAGACTTCCACAGGCCCCATCAAAGGAGTGACCGGCAAACGTGCGATTCACATGATGGACGAAGCTGATCGCAAGAAGGTGCCGGAGATCCACGAAATCTGGATCGACATCGGCGCCAAGACCAAGGATGCCGCCTTGAAACGCGTGGCCATCGGCGACGTGGCGACCTACGATCACGAATTTGAAATCATCCACGGCAGCATCGGCACCGCCCGCGCCTTCGATAACAAAGTCGGAGCCTACGTCGTCGGCGAAACCCTGGTCCGTCTCGCCAAGGCCAAGGCAAAGTTAAACGCCAAGATTGTTTCCGTCGCGACCACACAGGAAGAAATCGGCGTGCGCGGTGCGACCACCTCGGCCTTTGCCGTCAATCCGCAGGTGGCCCTCGCGGTCGACGTCGGTCATGCGACGGATCATCCTGACTGCGACAACCGGAAGTTTGGCGAGACGAAGCTGGGCGGCGGTCCGATCATTTGCCGCGGTCCGAACATCAATCCCAAGGTTTTTGCGCGCCTGATTGCTTGCGCCAAGAAGGCAAAAATCCCTGTCCAGCTCGACGCTGATGCGCGTCCGACCGGGACGGATGCCCGGGCGATTCAGATGGCACGTGGTGGCGTGGCCTGCGGACTCGTCTCTATTCCGCTCCGTTACATGCACACGCCGAGCGAAGTCGTCGATCTGCAGGACGTGGAAAATTGCGTGAAGCTCTTCGTCGAATTCGCGAAGTCGATCAGCAAGGACGAGTCGTTTAATTGGTGAGGGAAGTCGCGATTATCGCTGAACCGTAGGGCCGGCGCTTGTCGCCGTGCCATCTTCGCAGATTGCGGCTCGGCCACAAGGGCCGGCCCTACAAATCAGAAGCAATCGTACGTCGCAAAAAAGGCGCGGCTTGAGCCGCGCCTGAGTATTCGTGAAAACGCGCCGACCTTACGCGGCATCTTTGTCGCTGCTCACGCGGGAGATTCTCTTCTTCAACATGGGCTGCTTGCGTCCTTCGACGACTGCCTGATCGATGACGACTTCGGCGATATCGTCGCGCTGCGGCAGCTCATACATCACCTCGAGCATGAGTTTCTCGAGAATCGCGCGGAGCGCACGGGCACCGGTTTTGAGCTCGATCGCCTTCTTGGCGATGGCCACGACGGCATCGCGGGTGAAGCGGAGTTGCACGCCGTCCATCGCGAAAAGCTTGGAGTACTGCTTCACCATCGCGTTCTTCGTCTTGAGCAGAATCTTTTCCAGATCCTCCACCTTGAGCTGATCGAGCACGGAGACGACCGGCAGACGGCCGATGAATTCCGGGATCATGCCGAAACGGATCAGATCTTCCGGGGCGACACCGCGCATCATCTCGTCGGGAGTCAGGTCGTGATCCTTGGAGTTGACGTGGAAGCCGAGGGAATTTTGACCGAGGCGCTTCTTAATTTGATTATCGAGCCCGACGAACGCCCCGCCGCAAATGAAGAGAATGTTCGAGGTGTTGACCTGAATGTATTCCTGATTCGGGTGCTTGCGGCCGCCCTGAGGAGGAACGTTGCATGTGGTGCCTTCCAAAATCTTCAACAACGCTTGCTGCACACCTTCGCCGGAAACGTCGCGGGTGATGGAAACATTTTCCGTGGTGCGGCGGATCTTGTCGATCTCATCGATGTAGATAATGCCGCACTCGGCTTTCTTCACATCGTAATTGGCGGACTGGAGGAGACGAAGTACCACGTTTTCCACGTCTTCGCCGACGTAGCCGGCTTCGGTGAGCGTGGTGGCGTCGGAAATGGCGAAAGGCACATCGAGAATCTTCGCCAGCGTGCGGGCGAGCAGCGTTTTGCCGGAGCCGGTGGGGCCGACGAGCATGATGTTGCTCTTTTCGACTTCGACCTCACTAAACTCCGCAGGCATCGAGGCGGCATCGCGGTTGTTGCCGGAACCAGCGTCGAAGTTGAGGCGCTTATAGTGATTATAGACGGCTACGGAGAGAACTTTCTTGGCGTGATCCTGCCCGATGACGAAATCGTCGAGCACCTTCTTGATCTCAGACGGCTTAATGAGCCGGAAGGCGGGTTTGCCCGTGGCACCCTCAGCCGGTTGTGCCTTAACCTCGCGGTCAATGATCGTCTTACAGACGTTCACGCAGGAGTCACAGATGTAGACACCTGGGCCAGCGATAATTTTACGGACTTCCGCCTGCGATTTTCCGCAGAACGAGCACAAAGTCATGCGCGAGGATTTAGCCATGATTATCTTATATCGGCCCCAAAGGCCGGTTAGTCGAGGGATATTTTGTAACTTTGGCTAACGCGCAAAGTCGTATCAGGCTGCGCTTTGTCCGGCTATTTTCTGGACCTCGCGGGTGGAAGCGACCACATGGTCAACAATCCCGTAAGCCTTCGCCTCTTCCGCACTCATGTAATAATCGCGATCAGAATCTTTTTCGATCTGCGCCGCCGTTTTACCGGTGTGCTTCGCGATGGTTTCATTCAGAGTCTTGCGCCAACGGAGAATTTCCCGGGCCGCGATGGCGATATCGGCCGTCTGGCCGCCCGCCCCACCGCTGGGTTGGTGGATCATCATGCGGCTATTAGGCAACGCGTGACGCTTACCTTTCGCTCCCGCCGCGAGCAGCACCGTACTCATGCTGGCGGCCATGCCGATGCAGTAGGTCACCACATCACATTGGAGAAAGTTCATCGTGTCGTAGATGGCCATGCCACCGGTTACGACGCCGCCGGGAGAATTAATATAAAGATGGATATCCTTCTTGGGGTCTTCCATCTGAAGATAAAGCAGCTGGGCGATCACCAGATTGGCCACGACATCATCAATCGGCGTACCGATGAAAATAATGCGGTCTTTCAGGAGGCGGCTGTAGATATCCATCGACCGCTCGCCGCGGCCGGTGTTTTCGAGAACAATTGGTACGTAGTAACTCATGCAGTGGTGGCTTTAGCTGTCGTTACGGTAGCCTTAGCGACCAAGAAATCAAGGGCCTTGTCGAAAAGGATCTGCTGCTGGATGGCGCGCAGGTGATCGCGGTCCTTGGCCAGATCCTTCGCAAATTTGTCGGGTTTTTGCCCGGAACGCATCGCTTCGCGCATGAGCCAGTTGTTGAGATCCTTCTCGTCGACCTTGATTTTCTCGGCCTCGGCGATCTTCGCGAGCATAAGCTGCATCTTCACGCGGGCGACGGCGGCCTTCGAGGCGCTGTCGTGGAGCTCTTTCTTGCTCTTTTCGAATTCTTCCTGCGGCACGCCGCGGCGCATATTTTCTTCGATAAACTGGCGGAGAACGCTGTCGCGCTCGTTGCTCACCAGACTCTCGGGCGCGTTGAAATTCGCCTGGGCCAGCAACGCATCGGTGATCTGGCGGCGCTGCGCATTGCGGTTCTCGTAGTCCTTGCGACTCGCGAGCGTCTGCTTCACCTGCAGCTTCAACGCATCGAGACTCTCAACTTGATTGGCTTTGAAAAACGCTTCGTCGATCGGAGGCAAGGCGCGCTCGCGCACTTCCTGCACTTCGACGGCATAAACCGCAGCCTTGCCTGCCAGCGCCGGCACCGCGGCGAAATCAGCCGGGAAAGTAACTGTGATGTCTTTCTTGTCGCCCGCTTTCAGACCAGCGATTTGCAGCGAGACACCGGGGAGCAGGCCTTCATTCGCCCCCTCGACTTCTTCCCAAGTCTGGGGAGCTTTCGCGTAGATAGCTTTGTCGCCGACGATCTCGGTCAGCGATTTGCCATCCAGCGTGCCTTCATAACCGAAGCGTACATAATCACCCTTCGCGGCGGCGCGTTCGGCGACCTTGAAATCGGCGCGTTCAGCGCGAAGGCTCTCGATCACGGCCTCGATTTCGGCGTCGGTTGGCTCCGACGCGAGGATTTCCGTGGCCAAGCCAGTGTATTCCGGCAGCGCGAACTCAGGACGGACATCCACGATAATCTTGATCGCGGCGGACAGGCCGGCCTCGACCGTACCTTCCTCGACATCGACGATCGAAAGCACCTCGAGTTTAGCCTGATCCAACCCATCGCGGTAGGCTTTGCCGATCACGCGATTCTTGAACTCTTCCTTGAGTTCCTTAGCAAAACGCTTCTCCACGAGTTGCGCCGGGGCTTTGCCGGGACGGAAGCCGGGAATATTAACCTGCTGGGAAAACTGCCCCAGAATGGCCTTATATTCACCATCAACCTCACTCTTGTCTAAAGTGATGGTTAGCGTTTTGCGGGTCTCGTTGGTATCGGTTATTTGGACGTTCACGGTTTAAATTCTGATGGTTTTCTAGGTGGAAAAGAGGCCGAGGTAAGAGGTCCGAAGCAGCCCGGTCAAGGCCGCATTCTTGTAGATATTCGCCATATTGAAAGGCGTCTTGTCTCTGACACGGTAGGGTCGGCGCTTGTCGCTGTGCCGGGTTTGGAGCGGGTAGCCTCACTAGAACCAGCAACGAAAGGGAGGGCAGCGGCCCTGCCCCCCTTCGACGCCCCACGTTGCGAGGCAAGCTCGCAACCTACCCTACTCCTCAGCCATTCCTCAGGCACGGAGGCAGTGGCTATGTCGATCCGCCAACCTGCGACCACAGGAACGGCTCTAACCATTTCGCTTAATCCCGCTTGGATTTCTCTCCCGCAACACCCAAGCTGCCCGCCGGTATGCCCGCCCTCTCCCAAATCCTGACCTCTCACGGTTGTATCCTCGTGCTCGACGCCGCCTCCACCACCGTGCAGGTGGGACTCCTCCGCACCGGTAACGCGCCGCTCTGGCATTCCTCCAACGAAGAGTCCGGCCAATCCATCTTCACCTGCACCGAAGCCTGTCTCCGCACCGCAGGACTAAAGCTGAGCGAGATTCGCGCATTCGTTTTTTGCGAAGGCCCCGGTTCGATGCTGGGTGTCCGTACTGTCGCCATGGCCATTCGCACCTGGCAAAGCGAAATCCCTCGCCCCGCCTACCGCTACCAAAGTCTGCCCATCGCCGCAGTGGGCGAATGGGCCGGCAAGGAGTGGCCCAATTTCACCCTGCTCGCCGATGCGCGACGCGACACTTGGCATTGCCTCGCCGTGGACGCCGACTGCCGGATGCAAGCGTTGCGTCGCGTCGCAACGGCCGATTTGCCTGCGCATGCACTCGTCACCCCGGAAAATTTCCGTGTCTGGAGCAAACTCTCCCGTCCCATTTCAACATGCAGCTACGATCTGGCAAAGATCTTTCCTCTGCTCGACGCCGGTGATTTCTTTCACGAGACGTCCGCCCCCGAGGCCTTCCAACACGAAGCGCCCGACTACAAAAAATGGTCTGCGCAAACCCACAGCGCCGCCACCGCCCCGATCCGCTAATGCATCATAAAATCACACCACGATTGGATCGCTCGTGGCTTCACCGCACTCAGGAAATTGCTTTGGGTGGAACGCGACCTCCGGGCGCGTTTTCCTCGCTGTGTTTAAAGCCAACCCGTCCAGAGGCCGGGTTCCATCAGTTAGCTTCGGAGTTTATAATTTTTCGCCGACAACTTTCTCCGCTTCTTTCCCCATGAGTTCCTCCGCGCAACTTCCGCTTCGCTGCTGGGCCGAGATCGATCTCGCCGCCCTCGAGCGCAATCTGAAACTCATCCGCGCCTCCCTCCCGCCGCGCATCAAATACGTCGCGGTCGTCAAAGCCGACGCTTACGGCCATGGCCTGCCCCAAACCGTCGCCCGGCTCATGCATGCTGGCGCAGATTTATTCGGCGTCGCCAATATCGCCGAAGCCATCGCGATCCGCGAAATGAGCGCCGACTGGCCGGTCCTACTCCTCAGCCCCGTGCTGCCGGACGAAGATCGTTACCTCGCCGAGAACTCCCTCGCCGTCACCGTCTCTTCCCCCGACGAAGTGCGCCGCTTCAACGCCGCCGGTCGCGCTGCCGGCAAACCCCTCGACGTTCACCTCAAAATCGATACCGGCATGGGCCGGCTCGGCGTCTGGCACACCGAGGCCGCCGCACTCCACGCGCAAATTCTCGCCGCCAGTGGCGTGAGGCTCGCCGGTGTGTTCACCCATTTCGCCAGCGCGGATGATGATCCCGCTTTCACCGCCGAGCAGCGCCAGTTGTTTCTCACCACGCTCCGCGCTCTCCCGGGGATCGATCCGGCCACGCTCTTCATTCACGCCGATAACTCCGCCGGCCTCGAAACCACGCCCGAAGGCAGCGTGTTCAACGCCGTGCGCGTCGGCCTCCTGCAGTTCGGCGTCTTGCCGCATCCGAATTCGATGCTCGCGCGCGTGCATACAGAACCGGTGTTTAGTTTTCACACCCGCGTCGGCCTGGTGAAAAACCTTCCCGCCGGCACCGGCATCAGTTATGGCCGCACCCACGTGCTCAAAAAAAATGCGCGGGTTGCACTGCTCACCGCCGGCTACGGCGACGGCATCGCCCGCGCCTGCAGCAATCGCGGCGCGCTGCTCATCCACGGCCAACGCTGCCCGATCCTCGGTCGCGTGTGCATGGATCAAACGGTCGTCGATATCACCGACGTGCCCGATGAAGTCCGCTGCGGCGATCCGGTGGTGTTGGTTGGAAAACAAGGACTGGCCGAAATCACTGTCGCCGAATTCAGCCGTTGGGCCGACACGATTCCATGGGAAACACTTTGCTCCGTGACAAAACGCGTCCCCCGCCTCTACCGCAACGCGGCGGGAATTTGATTGGCCTCAGACCGATAGCGCTCAGCAGTCCAGTCGCGAGCAAGCTCGCCCCCATCGCGGCCGACCAAGCCGGGGCAAAACTCACGATATTCGACCCGCAGAAATAAAAAAGCCGCCCGGATAAGGGCGGCGGTTAAAGACCCGTGAAGCTGATTTCAAATCAGACAAAAGCACCGGCAAACCATTTTTGATAATGTTCGCCGACCACTGGCAGCGGCTTCTGCTGTCCGTTAATTGCGGAAATCAAACCCATGATCCACAAGACAAGTAGCGTTAGACCGATCAGCGGCCAGACGAGGATCATGATGAAATTCACGAAAGGGATGAACGAAATAATCGCACAGGGAATCCAAACCACCAATCCCGTGATAAAAAGACCAAGGCACTGCCGAAGATGAAAGGAACCCAAGGCGGTCTTTTTGCTACTATGCAGCACAATCGCGATGATAAAGCCGATGATGGTGATGTAAGCCAGCAGCGCGATAGTGGTGTCTTCTTTGGCAGCAGGGGTGGCGGAGGTCTCAGGGGTAGTTGACATAGGAGGGGTCTGGTTGATGACGTTTTGCGGAGGAATAATCGAACTGCCTCCAACCTAAAGATGAAATTGTCTCCTCGTCAATGCCCCGCATTTGACCCGCTCCAGTCTTTCGGCCCAGGTTACTTTTCGATAAAGATCGCCCGCTGATCGCCAATTTCCATCCACATTTTGGGCATGGGTACGAAATTTATCAGGACCCCGTTGCGACCCATGAAGGCGCCTTTCACTCCATCATAGAGCAGCAGTCCGCCGTTCGCTCCTTCCAAGGGCACATAGATCGCAATCAGCCCATCGATGGTCTCTGGCTTGTACCCCTTGAGCAGCTCCTGCGCTCGTTCGGTGGCCAGTTTGGACTGTTCTGAAGACGGATTAAATACGCCCATCGCCGTAATTTCAAAAGGAGTTTCCTTCGGGGCCTTGTACGGCCAGGAAATTTTAGTGGTCGGCGGCTCCAGGGGTTTAACTTTCTCCTTCGGCGCACTGGCAAACAGTGCCGTCCAAGCCTTGAGATGAGCGTTAATATCCGGCGGAGTTTTCACCGCCAGTCCGATACTTCCGCCCACCACGACCAGCATGATCACCCAACTGGCCAGCGCGGCAAACCCGGTGCCATGTTTCTGCGGTGACTGGGCAATTAACGGACAAGCATCGGGCTTTGCCAAATCGACTCGCTCACGGTTCAAGCGGTCAAACATAACGAGGGCTTCCTTCAAGGTGGCAGGTAAAGCCTGCTGCTCGATTCGTTGGGATATTTCAGCACGACAGCGCGCGAAATGTTCGTCCCACCCCCAAGGGCGCTGATCGCCGCCCCACGCCTTAATCGAATTCGCCTGCATCAGACGACACCCGAGACGCAACGCGATCAGCAAACCCAACGGGACCAATCCCAAGATCAAACCCAGCGGGCCGGGCTTAAGGACGGCGACAAATAACATCATCGTCACTCCTCCGGCGAGAATCAGCCAGCGCGAGCCAAAGATCAAAGGCGCGGCGCGCAGACTGCGTGCAAATTTTTGCCAGAAAATCAAGCCGACCATTTGCTGGCAGCGCTGCTCCAGCTCGGCGAGCCGCCGCGACTTCATCTCTTGATGCGTCACAAAACCCCGGCCCGCAGATTTTGTTTCGACCCAGGCCAGCGCGATGAGTTCGGAGCGCGCCGGTTTTTCGGCCTTAAATATTTTATCCAAAGCGGGATCACTCGCGCCCGCAAACGCCTGCTTCAACCGACCATGAGCCGCCTGCAAAACCGATTCCGGTTCCAACGCCAGACGGAAAATGCTGACGGATTCCGCCTCATTCTTCCCTTGCAACCACGCAAAACGCCGGATCATCGCCTCGGCGTCCGCCACCAGCAATCCGCTGGCGGCGAGCGATCGTCCCGCTTCGAAATCATAGCGATCAACTTGGGCGGTGATACTCCGATCAGTCAACGCCCGGACAAAAGCCAAACGCTCGGGACTGGTCGGCTCTTCCGCAAGCAATGCAGACAAAGCCTCCCCGTTGATCCGTCGACCCCGCCAAAGAAATTTTTCTCCGGCCAGTTGCAGCAAGGCCAGCAGCAGGATGATGTCGCGAGAGATCGCCGGCGGTAAAGATTTCAGCAAATCGGAGGAGCCGAATTTAATCAGATCCTCGAGGGATTTATGTACCAGATGCTGCTCCGGCATGTTCTTGATGAAATGCGCGAGCATGCCCGGCGTACCCACCTTGAAAACCTGCTGCCCCGCTTCCTCCCAGAGTTCGGCCGACTGCATTTCCTTGGCGGCTTCCGGCACTGTATATAGGCGACCGCGCCAGCGAAATTTTGTTTCTATGCGTTTATCACTATAATTTTCCTTCACCAGTTTTTGCTGGAGCCAACGATCGACAAATTCTCCACCCCAACGTCCTTCGGGCGAGCTGGCGAGCAAGCCGCGCAGCAGCACGTTGAGTCGCGCGTCGGTGGTCATCACCTCCACGGCCCCGGCACGCGGGCCGGTGAGATCTTGTTCAAAAAGCAAGGCCTCCGCCCGAGCCCAGCGATCCTGCTCGGATTGTGCGGGATCAGCATTGGGAAATTCATCCAGCACATGATGGCCAAGAATTAATTCCTGCGTGGTCCGCCCAAGCGTCCACCAATCCCACAGACACATGGTCGTCCCCGGTTCATGCAGCGATAGGGAGGCCGCCTCAGGGGGAGCATAAAGCGGATTCACCCGCGCCGGTATCAGTTTGTCCCCCTCAAAACGCACGACCGTATCCAAACCACTGAGCGTGCAATTGAGCAGCCCTTTTTCATCTTGAATATAAACCGTGTTGGGCTGCAGGCCCAGATGCGCCAGCCCATTTGCATGCAGGATGCCGAGTGCCTCGGAGAGATTCCGCACGATGGTTTCAATCACAGAAATTTCCACCTTGGATCGTTCGTTGCGCCATCCATCCAAGGTGACGCCAACGGGCGCACTATAGATTTCCACGCGATATTTATCGACGTAGTGCGCTTCGCACGCCTTTTGCAAATTTGGATGTTCGATCAAACTCAACCGCGACCAAGCATCAGCCCGCGCATCACCCTTCACCCCGAGAAGCACCCGCAAAATCACCTCGGCGGCCGTATCCGTCCGATAGGCCCGCCACAATTGCGCGCTCGCGCTCTCACTGATCGGCGCGATCACATGGTAGACCTCATGCCAGAGCGCATCCGTCGCAGGCAAAAGCTCCGCCACTGCTGGATCAACGACAAACGATCCCGCAGCGGTACCAGGCACCACCTGCACAGAGCTAACCGTAGGAGCGGACATATTTTCCCTTAAAGCGGCACAACCGTCGGCTTCTTTAGCGCGACCAAACTAAGTTTTTTAGCACGGCCGCAACACTTTGGCCGCAGAAATCCCAAAATCACAGATTAAGTTTCTCGTCAGCGTAGCGAAGGATTAACCATTCCCTATTAGCCATATTCCTGAATCACGCCATCGTTTCAAAAGCCGTATTGCCTCCGATCTCTCCTCCTCATCCGTTGTTAGTCCTGTTTCACGATGAAAAACCTTCGACCTCCGGCGCGTTTGAATTTCGCGAAATCAAAACCGTAGGAATCGTCCCTATTTCCCATTTGCCCTCAGTTAGACTGGCTGGTTATTTATTTCCCTGACCTTGATGCCTTCGACCAGTCGACTTATCTCCCTGCGCAATGCCCACCTACTGCCTTTTCTGGCCGTAGCGTCTTACAGTTTATTTGTGCTGCTGGGTTGGTGGTTCGGTCAGGTTACTTGGGTTCAGCCGCGCGCCAGTGAAGCCCCCGTGGAGGCCAACACCGCGCTGACGATGTTTTTGCTGGGCGTCACGCCATTCTTGTTGGCCTTTCGGTTGCGCAAAAGCGCCCGGGCCTTGGCGTTCTTGGGCGCGCTCATCGGTTGGCTAACCGTAATTGAAACCCTCACCGGTTTTAATTTCCGTTTGGATAACCTGATGGCGACTCACGAAAAATTAATCGCCGGCAATGCGATTGGCCACATGCCTACTTGTTTGGGCCTGGTGCTGGCCATCGCCGGCTCATTGCTCCTCCGCTTGACCTGGCAGCCGCTCCCCAGACGCCTGCCCCTCATGCTCGCCCTCACCGGATCGCTGGCGTGCGCGTATGGCACCACCTCCCTTGTCGCCAGTCAAGTCGGCTTGGATCGGTTGGAGCTGTGGCAAACCCACGCCCATCTCGGCCTATCCACCGCGATCACCTTATTCGTTTTGGGGTGCGCGCTTTTCCTGCTCGCCGCCCCCAAGTCGGAAGGCAACGAATGGCGCGCCGGCCCGCGCTGGCTCTGGCTTCCCGCCGTCGTCGCCGGCGTGACCGTCTCCTTGCTGTTTTGGGTTTCCCTCAAAGAACGGGAAATCGCTTACATCAATCACACGACCCAACTGACGATCAATCACCTCGCGACGCTCTACAGCAGCGAAACCGAAACCCAGATCGACAACCTGCGCAGCCTCGCCGCACGCTGGTCCAACGCTGAGCCCGAGGGCCAACCCGCTTGGGAAAAAGACGCCCAAACTCAATACGAAGCCTTTCCCTCCTACCAACTCATCAGCCGGGTCGATCGGCACGACCACACCGCCTGGTTCTTCCCCGCCAATCGCAACGAAGACGCCGCGGCCCTCGATCATTCCACCGAGCCACTCCGCCATCAAGCCATG
This sequence comes from Opitutales bacterium, assembly GCA_038206205.1. Classification (GTDB taxonomy): domain Bacteria; phylum Verrucomicrobiota; class Verrucomicrobiia; order Opitutales; family Opitutaceae; genus Didemnitutus. The sequence continues at coordinate 126,705 of JBBRBC010000001.1, read as the reverse complement.
CTCGCGGCCCGGGAAACCTTCGGCTTCGCCATCGCCGCCCCGCTGCAATCCCCCCTGCGCCCGCCGGCCTTTGCGATTTATACCACCATCATGCGCGCTGGCAAGCCCGAGGGATTTCTGGTGGGCCAAATCGCTTATGACCGCTTGCTGGCGATCATTGATCACCGCCTCAATATTTCCCAACGCTACGAATTGATCGTCACCGCTTCCGCTGCCGCTGCCCCCGCCGGAAAACCTGGCACCGATACCCGCGTGTATTCGTCCCCCCCCGCGACTCAGGCGATCGATGCCCGTCTCGGCCAATCCGCCTCCTTCGCTCTCTTCAACCAGCGGCTCACCGTCCAACTCACCCCGCGCCTCCTCTTCGCGAATCCCGATCGCCAGACCCTGCCGCGCTTGGCGCTGTTCTCCGGCATCGGCGTCAGCCTCCTGATCGGCCTCGTCATCAATCTCGCGCAAACCGCCCGCTCCCGCCTGAAGGCCGCCGAGGATACCGCGAATGAATTGTTCGCCGAAAACGAAGAACGCCGCCGCGTCGAAGAAGCTCTGCGCTCCAGCCAAGCCTCCGCCCGCCTCCTCACCCACGTCGCCCGACGGACGGAAAATATCGTCTTCATCACCAGCCCGGCCGGACTCGTCCAGTGGACCAACGACAGCTTTACCCGGTTCACCGGCAAAAGCCTCGCGGATATCACCAACGCGCCTCTCCTCGAACTTTTCAAGCAACCTCCCGGCCCGGCCCACTCCCTCGCGCAGATTGCGCAGGCCCTGAAAACCCACGAGTCGCTCACCACGGAAGTCATGCTCCGCGCCCGCGATCAGGCACACAGTTACCATCTGCGCTTCGAACTTCAGCCCGTGAAAAACAATGAAGGCGAAACGGAAAATTTCATCGCGATGGGCACGGATATTTCCACGAGCGTCCAGACTGAGGCCACCCTTCGCCGCGCCAAAGCCGAGGCCGATGCCGCTTCCCGCGCCAAGACGGAATTTCTCGCCACCGTCTCCCATGAAATTCGCACCCCGATGAACGGCGTCATCGGCATGACCAGTCTCCTCTTCGACACCCCCTTGAACGCCGAGCAGCGCGAATTTGTCGGCACCATTCGCACCTCCGGTCAGGCCCTCCTCGCCATCATCAACGAGATTCTTGATTTCTCCAAATTGGAATCCGGCCACACCGAGATCGAGCATCAGCCGATCGAAATTTCCCAGTGCCTGGAAGAAGCAGTGGATGTCTTCGCGTTAAAAGCGGCCGCAAAAAAAATCGAAATCGCCACCTGCATCGATCCCTCAGTCCCCTCTTGGATTTTATTGGATATGACCCGGCTAAGGCAGGTGCTCACCAACCTGCTCGACAACGCCGTCAAATTCACCACCCAAGGACTCATCACCATCGAAGTCCGGCTCGCCCCACCCAGCGGCTCCAGCCCCGCGACGACCCCGCGCAGTCCGCAACTCATTGATTTTTTCGTCACCGATACCGGCATCGGCATCGCCCCCGAAAATCGCGACCTCCTCTTCAAGCCCTTCAGTCAAGTCGACTCCTCCAACACCCGAAAATACGGGGGCAACGGCCTGGGCTTGGCCATTTGCCAAAGACTTTGCGATCTGATGGGCGGCACCATTGAGATGAAAGAAAACCCCGCCGGCGGTTCAATTTTTCGCTTCAGTATTTTAGCTGAGCCCAGCACTTCGCCCATTGCTCCCCGCCTGATCACTCTGCCCCGCGCCTTTCATCAGACCAAGATCCTCATCGTCGATGATCTGCCGATCAATCGCCTGACGCTCCGGCAAGCCCTCGCCCAGCTGCCTCTCAACCTCATCGAAGCGGGTAATCTGGGGGAAGCGCGACAGCTCGCTCAGCAACACACCTTCGCTGCCGCCATCATCGATCAAGAATTGGGCGAGGAGCAAGGTCTCGTTCTGGCTCTGGAGCTGCTCAACTATCAGCCCGAGCTTCCCCTCATTCTGCTGACAAATCCGCAGGATTCTACGCGCAGCAACCCGCCAGAAGATTCCCGCCCCCTTCGTCTGCCCAAACCTATCCGGCCATTTTTAATTCTCGAAACCCTGCATCGCCAGCTCACCACCTCCTCGACGGCGCCAATTGTGGTATCCTCCGCCAGCACCAGTGCAATCGCCGCACCGCCCCCCGCTCCCGTCAAAGAATTACTCGCCAAGAGCATTCCACTCCGGGTGCTCATCACCGAAGATAATCTCGTAAACCAAAAGGTTGCCGTCCGCTTTCTCTCCCGCCTCGGTTATCAAGCCAGCGTCGCCAATCATGGCCGGGAAGCCCTGCAAGCGCTCGATGAGCAAAAGTTTGATCTCGTGTTAATGGACATGCAGATGCCCGAAATGGACGGACTCACCGCCACCAAAGAAATCCGGCTACGTTATCCCGCCGCACGTCAGCCGAAAATTTTCGCGCTCACCGCCAACGCCGTGATCGGCGACCGCGAACGCTGCCTCACCGCCGGCATGGATGACTACCTCAGCAAACCCGTGAAAATGGAAAGCATCGAGCAACTCATCCTGAAACACTTTCGCCCCGCCCCACCCGCCTGAGGCGCTCACCTAAGCCCCAAGGTCTGAAATAATAGGCTCAGGCATCCTGATCCCCGTCCGTGCAGAAAAGGTGGCGAGGAAATAAGCTGAGCCGGTAACGGCGCAAACCGGATAAACTATATCGGAGGTGTAGCGCGACCTCCGGGCGCGCTGGGTGCCGGCTCCCGCGGCAAAACCCGTCCGGAGGTCGGGTTCCACCACCGCAGAGGCAGGGGCACTCCTAAAACGCCGCTGATCTCGCGGATGAACGGCGGATACAGAAAAAACCGCCTGAGGTCTTTATCCGTGAATTAATCCTCTCTGGTGGCACGGGTCTCCTGACCAGTGCTCCCGTCCGTCACAGGTCGGGAGCCCGCGCCTACTTCCCCATCACGTCAAGCTCCGCGCTCGCCGGCCATTCGACAGGCTCAGGCCGTCCTGAGCGAAGTCGAACGGACGCGCCCTCCGCGTGAAACGCCTTTCATCCCGATTCGCGAAGAAGTTGAGCTCACCGGAATTCCTCGGAAACAGGATGTCTGCGGCTGAAATAATTCAGCGGGTTTATCCTCCGAAAGTTTTGTCCAAGGCGAGGCGGAAGTAGTCGCGAGCATTGGCGAAACAGATGTTTTGCACCATCCCGCCTACCAGTTGCTCGTCGGCGGGGAGTTCGCCGCGCTCCATCTCGGTGCCGAGCAAATTACACAGAACGCGCCGGAAATATTCATGCCGGGTGTAGCTGAGGAAACTGCGTGAATCCGTCAGCATGCCGACGAAGCGGCTGAGCAGGCCGTGATTGGAGAGCGCGTTCAGCTGCCACTCCATCGCTTCCTTCTGATCGAGGAACCACCAGCCGCTGCCGAATTGAATTTTTCCCGGCACGGTGCCGTCCTGGAAATTGCCAATCATCGTGGCGAACGCGTAGTTGTCGGCAGGATTGAGATTATAGAGCACGGTGCGCGGCAGCTCATTGGTCGAGTCGAGGGCGTCGAGGTAGCGCGAGAGGGCGCGGGCCTGCGGGAAATCGCCGATGGAATCGAAGCCGGTATCGGGCCCGAGCGCTTGGAGCAGGCGAGTGTTGTTGTTCCGCTGCGCGCCGAGGTGCAATTGCTTCGTCCAGCCCTTGGCGGCATCCCACCGTCCGAGCTCCAGCATGAGACAAGAGCTGTAACGCGCGAGTTCGTCAGGCGTGGCGGCACGGCCTTGGCGGGTGGCGTTGAAAATTGCTGCGGCCTCGGCGGGCGTGCAGGGCTCGGCGTAGGCGTTTTCCATGCCGTGGTCGGAGAGACGGCCGCCGACGGCGTGAAAATCGTCGTGGCGTTTCTTCAGCGCGGCGAGCAGGTCATCAAAGGTCGTGATCGCACCGTGACCGGCGGCACCCGCGAGTTTTTCGAGGTAGACGTTGAAGGCGGTGGGTTGGTGAACGATGAAGGCTTTGTCGGGCCGGAAGGTCGGATAAACGCGGGTCTTGAGGCCGGAACGGTTAATCTGCGCGTGGGTTTCGAGCGGATCGGCGGGATCGTCGGTCGTGCAGATGACGGCGACTTTGTTTGCCGCGAGAATATCGTGCACGCGCATCGTGGCGAGTTTCTCGTTGCCTTCGCGCCAGATCGTGTCGGCGGAGGCCGGGTTGATGGCGTCGGTCCGGCCGAAATAGCGCGCCAGTTCGAGGTGCGACCAGTGGTAGAGCGGATTGCGCAACGTGTGCGGGACAGTGGCGCACCAAGCGTCGAATTTCTCGCGCGGTGCGCCGGCACCGGTGATGAGGCGCTCGTTGACGCCGTTGGCCCGCAGCGCGCGCCACTTGTAGTGGTCGCCGCCGAGCCAGATCTCGGCGAGGTCGGCGAAGCGATGATTCTCTGCGATGAGTTTCTGCGGCAGGTGACAGTGGTAATCGTAGATCGGGTGCGCCTTGGCGTAGCCATGGTAGAGGGCGCGCGCGGCGTCGGTGTGCAGGAGAAAATCATCGTGAATGAGAGGCTTCATGGGCGGAGGGAGTAAGGGGCTTTATACCGGCGATGGTTCGCTTTGGAAATTTGTGGGCGGCTGCTTACGTCCGCCTAGGCCGGCGCAAGCGCCGGCCCTACAGTACAGATATACTGGGAAATCAGGAGTAGGGCGTGGGGGGCGCGAGTGAAACATGGGCGTGGGAGCGGGAGCTCGGGAGTCAGGCGTTCGCCAGCCGACCTCCATTCCCCACTACGAATTACCAAATGCTAATTACTTCGTGAGGCCGCTCAGATCGTCATCGCGTGGTAGCCGCCGTCCACGATGAGTTCTTCGCCGGTGATGAAGGAGCCGGCGCCGTGGCTCGCGAGCAGCAGCGTGGCGCCGATCAGCTCGCGGGCTTCGCCGAAACGTTTCATCGGGGTGTGCCCCATGATGTTCGCCACGCGATCAGGTGTGAGGACTTTTTTGTTTTGCTCGGCCGGGAAGAAGCCGGGAACGAGAACGTTGACGCGCACCTGGTGTGGCGCCCACTCGCGCGCGAGGTTGAGCGAGAGATTATGCACCGCGCCTTTGGTGGCCGAGTAGGTGAACACGCGGGACAGCGGCACGACGCCCGACATGGAACCGAGATTGATGATGGAACCACCCTGCCCGCGCTCGACCAGATATTTGCCAAAAACCTGGCAGCCGAGAAACACGCCCTTCAAGTTGACGCGCACGATGCGATCGAACTCTTCCTCGGTGATGTCGAAGAAGGGGGTGGCGGAGTTGACGCCCGCGCCATTGACCACGATGTCGACGCGACCGCTGCGCTGGAGCACGGCGGCGAGGAGCGCTTCGACCTCGACCTTGCTGGTAGCCTCGGCGGCATAAAACCATGCCTTGCCGCCGGCCGCTGCGATCTTGGCGAGGCGGGCGTCGGCTTTTTCCTGATTGCGGCCGACGATGACGACTTCCGCGCCCGCGCCGGCGAGGCCCTCGGCCATGGCCCCGCAGAGTTCGCCGGTGCCGCCGACGACCACGGCCACTTGACCGCGCAGCGAGAAGAGGGAATCAAGGTAGGATTCTTTTTGCATGAGAGGAGGAGGAGCGGACGGTTTAGACGGACTTAAGGTCAACCATCTTGAACTTGGGTGCCAGCAGATGCATGACGATCCAGGCTGTGAGGTAGGCGGAGCCGCAGACGATAAACAAAATGCCGTAGCCCAGTTCGGTTTTACCCATGGCCGTGAAGTGCTGGAGCAACAGGCCGGCGGCGCGGGCGATCAAAATACCGCCGACCGCACCCGCCATACCGCCGAGGCCGGTCACGGAGGAGACCGGCTTTCTTGGGGAACATATCGGAGACCGTCGTGAAGATATTGGCCGACCACGCTTGGTGGGCGGAGCAAGCGATGGCGATGGTCGCCACGGCGTACCACGTGTTGATTTCACCGAGGCGCGAGGCGAGCAGGACGCTAAGCGGCATGAGGGCGAAGATAAACATCGAGACCTTGCGGGCCTTGCTGGCATCCATACCGTCGGCAATAAATTTCTTGGGCAGCCAACCGCCGAAGATCGAGCCGAAGGTCGCGACGGTGTAGACGATCGCGACGGCGATGGGCCAACTGATGTAGCCGGGAACGGTGGACTTATCGCCGACAAACTCGGGATGCGCGGCCAGATACTCGGTGACCTTGCGGGTATTTTCGCCGGTGAGGAAAGAAGGCAGCCAGAACATGAAGAACCACCAGATCGGGTCGGTGAGAAATTTGCCGAGCACAAAGGCCCAAGTCTGGCGGAAGCCGAGCAGGGTGAGCGTCGGCACGCGGGCGGCCCCGACGTCGGCTTTTTGCGCGGCTTGTTCATCTTGATCGCTGTGGATGTGATTGTACTCGGCCTGGCTGCGCTGGCCGTTTTTCAATTTTTCCGCCGGCGACGCGTAGGTGCGGTACCAGAAAAACAGCCAGATGAACCCGACGACCCCGGTCAAAATAAAGGCCCACTCCCAGCCCCAAGCCGAGGCGATGTAAGGCACGCTCATCGGGGCGAGAATGGCCCCGACGTTGGCCCCGGAGTTGTAGAGACCGGTGGCGAAGGCGCGTTCCTTTTTAGGGAACCACTCGGCGATGGTCTTGTTGGCCGCAGGGAAATTACCGGCTTCGGTGAAGCCGAGTGCGGCGCGCCAGAAACCGAAGCTCCACGTGTGGTGACCGAAGGCGTGGCCGATGGCCGCCACGCTCCAGCCGATCAGCGAGTAGGCGTAACCGGCCTTGGTGCCGACCCAGTCGATGAAACGCCCGGCTGCCAACATGCCGACGGCATACGCAATCTGGAAACAGATGACGACCGTCGAGTAATTCAGTTCCTGCGTCGCTTTGTCCGGCCCGAACACGCCGTCTGCGGAGAGCGTCTGCTTGAGCAGGCCGAGCACATTCCGATCAAGGTAATTGATGGTCGTTGCGAAGAAGACGAGACCGCAAATAGTCCAGCGGTAGCGACCGATCTTCTCGCTGGCTTGAGTGAATTTATTCATGGGGCGAAGGAAACGGGGTCGGTTGACGGGAAAGCGAGCCGGAAGACGTGGACGCCCCTACCGAAAGCAACCGGCGCGGGGGGAGTCAACCGCACCGGGAGCAAAAAAGGCTCAGCGGGCCAGCCAACCGCCGTCCACGGCGATGGTGTAGCCGTTCACATAATCGGAAGCCGCCGAGGCGAGGAACACCACGGCGCCGCGCAGATCTTCCGGCGTGCCCCAGCGACCGGCGGGAATGCGGGCGAGAATGGACGCGCTGCGGTCCGCATCGGCGCGGAGCGGCGCAGTGTTGTCGGTCGCCATATAACCGGGAGCGATGGCGTTGCAGTTGATGCCTTTCCCGCCGAGTTCACTGGCGATCAAACGGGTCAGACCGGCCACGGCGCTCTTGGAAGCGGTGTAGGAAGGAACGCGGATGCCGCCTTGAAACGAGAGCATCGAGGCGATGTTGATAATCTTGCCGGGAGCCTGACTGGCCAGACGATCACGCACGAAGGCCTGACTGAGGAAGAAGACTGCATCAATATTGATGCCCATGACGTCGTCCCAATCTTTCTCGGAAAAGTTTTCGAAATTTTCCCGGCGGATAATCCCGGCGCAGTTCACCAGAATATCGAGAGAAGCGAAACTTTGCTTGGCGGTCGCGATCAACTGGGGAATCGCGGCGCGATCGCCGAGATTTGCGCTGATCGTGATGCATTTCCGGCCGAAGGCTTCGACCTGTTTCTTGGTGTCTTCCGCAGCGAGAATATCCACGGCGACGATGTTCGCTCCGGCTTCCGCCAGCGCGAGCGCCATGCCTTGGCCGAGTCCGCGGGCCGCACCCGTGACAACAGCAGTTTTTCCGTCGAGTTTAAAACTATCGAGAATCGAGCTCATGATTTTATTAATTTAAAAGGTTGGGCTGGTGGGCGGATGATTTAGCGGAAGGTATTGATCGGGGCCGAATCCATGTCGGCGAATTCCTGATTCTCGCCGCCCATGCCCCAGATGAAACTGTACGCAGCCGTGCCGGCGCCACAGTGCACCGACCACGGCGGAGACAGCACAGCCTGACGATCATGCACCATGATGTTGCGTGTCTCGTCGGGCCGGCCGGCGAAATGAAAGACCGCGGCGTTGGCGGGCACGTTGTAATAAAAATATACTTCCGAGCGGCGCAGGTGGGTGTGCGCCGGCATCGTGTTGAAAGCGCTGCCGGGTTTGATGACCGTGATGCCCATGACGAGCTGGCAGCTCTTGATGCCCCCGGTGTGGATGAACTTGTAGAGTGACCGCACATTGGTTTGCAGCGGTTGCCCCAGCTCGACAGGAACGGTCTGCGCGATGGCGGCGTGCGTGGTCGGATAAGTCGTGTGGGCCGGATAACTCAGGAGATAATACTGCGCCGGGGCGGCGGGATTGGCGGAGGCAAAGACGATGTTGCGCGCCCCGCGGCCGACATAAAGGCAGTCGAGCGGCTGCATCGGATAGACGGTGCCATCGACTTCAACCGTACCGGCTTCGCCGACGTTGATGAGGCCCAGTTCACGGCGCTCATTGAAAAAAGTAGCAGCCAACTCGCGCGGACAGGTGAGCGTCAACGGATCTGCTCCCGGCACGACACCGCCGAGCACCGTGCGATCAGTTTCCCAATACTTGAGCACGATCGCCCCCGTTTGGAAGAGGCTTTCAATCAGGAAGGCCTGGCGAAGCTCGTTGGTGTTCATGCGCGGGTAGGCGCGTTGGTCAATACAGGGAAGAATATCCATAAAAAAAGTATCCGTCATCCTCTAGAATAAAGACCGATCATGTCCCTCGTAACTTGCGCGCAGGATGTCCGGACAGTTGGGCCGCTACCGTACTGCGGGGCGAGGCGGAGGAGACCATGCCTGCTCTGATGCGGGGAGCGCGAGGATTCGATTGGGTGCGTTAACTTCGCTTGCAGGACAGAAACCGCCCGAGGAGATGACAGCACCTCAGTTCCCGTCCGATTCGCCGCACCCAATCCGATTGCCCTCCAGGCAGGAGAGGAGTGCAGCTTACAGGTGGGTTTAGTTTCCATGAATTGTGGCGGTGAGGGGAAAGATGAGGCTCAAGGCAAAGGCTCAGGCGGTATTTCACTAATGAACTGGACATTCATATCTGAATTATCCAGAAAGATGGCAAGAAAAATTCCTGCGGCACTGCATTTCTTCCAGCTAGTTCCTGCACCAGCATTTTTCTCCCGCCATGCGCAACCGGCCTGCCCCTCCCGCCACTTCTCCTGCAATTTCTCTTAGCCAAGAGCGCTACGTCATTCCCAATCTGCGCAATGCCTGCCGGATACTCAAACTGCTCGGCAGCACCGCCGAGGGCCTCAAAGCCGCCGATATCGGTCGTCGTCTGGGCATTCCTGTCACCACCACCCTGCGCATTATGACCACACTCCACCTCGAGGGGTTGGTCCGCAAAAACAGTTCCCAGTTCGAATTAGGCCCAGTGCTCATCCAACTCGGTACCGCCTCGCTGGCCGGTACTGAAATCCGCACCGACTCGCAACCGATTCTCCAGAAGTTAACCGCCCGCACCGACGAAACGGCCCACCTCGCGATTCCCTGCGAGGACCACGCGCTGATCGTTGCCGTACAGGACAGTCCCCACCCCTTACGCGCCGCGTCGCGTCCCGGCACTCGCGCCGAACTCCACTGCTCTTCCACCGGCAAATCCTTCCTGGCTTTCCTGCACTACCATCGCCTCGTGGAACTCTATGGCAAAGGCCGCGTCACCAAACGCACCGCGCACACTCAGGTCACTTTAGCCGGGATCAAACGCGAAGCCGCACTCACGCGGAAACGCGGCTACAGCCTCGACGACGAAGAATTTAATCTGGGAGTTCGCTGCCTTGCTGCTCCGGTCTATTCGTCCGATGGCTCGGTCGTCGGCGCCATTGGCATCACGGCGGCCACCGTACGTTTTCCCCGCGAACGTATTCCGGAATTTGGCGCAATGGTCACCGAAGCGGCCGCTGAATTATCGCGGACACTCGGCTACCACAATAACGGTTAAGCTCCCGGCACCGGGTATTATTGTCGTGCCGGGAATAGCGATCACTCCCTGCAACCGGCGTGCCGCGAGTCGCTCTTCCCTTAAAACACTTGCGCCCGTTGACACAATTGCACGGGCACACCCCATGGATCGCGCAACATGACCAGGATCGAACCATCAGGCAACAAATCCTCTCCCGCCAGAGTCGCACCAGCGAGCAGCAGGCGTTGCCGTTCAGCCGCGGCATCAACCACGGCAAAGGCAAAATGGATCCGCAAAGGGTGCTGGGCCGTGTAGTCAGGCAGAGGATCAATCCGGTTGGTATATAGCTCGAGGAAAACCCTGCCGGTATTGTCCGCCAAAAAATGCGTAAAGGGCGCGTCAGAGCGTGCGCGTACCACCACCAGTCCGAGATGGGCCACATACCAGGCAACGGCAGCCCGGACGTCCGGCACGTTAAGAGCGAAATGTTCGAAGCGCATGATCGGTTAATCGTTAAATTGCATAATGCAGGTTATAATTCATATTTGAACCACGCGTTCACTTATGAATTATCCTCGACTTGCGGCAAGCGCAGAAAAGACTTTTGTTCTTTCCCTGACATCCAGCACACCTGTTGTCTTGAACTTCCTCGTCAACGGTGTGAGTGATAAACTCTTTCGCAGTCCTCCTCCTCCTCCCTTAAAAAATCTGTTTCACCATGAACAAAGCTGAAATCTTAGCCCAACTCCGAGCCCAAAAAGTCATCGCCCTCATCCGTGCGGATAGCGCCGAAAATCTGCTGGGCTGTGCCCGCGCCCTGCTGGCTGGTGGTCTCAGCGCCATCGAGCTCACGATGACGACACCGGGCGCGATCGAATTATGCGGCCGCGTTTCCCGGGAACTGCCCGAGGTCCTGCTCGGCCTTGGCACGGTACTCGATGCGGATACCGCCCGGGCCGGCATCGCAGCCGGAGCCAAATTCATCGTGACTCCTTGTCTACGACCAACCGTCATCGCCGTTTGCCGCGAGGCCGGCGTCCCCGTTCTTTCCGGCGCGCTCACGCCCACCGAAGCTTACAATGCGCACGAACTCGGTGCAGATGTCATTAAAATTTTCCCCGCCGAATATTTCGGCCCCGCCTACATCAAATCGCTCAAAGCCCCTTTCCCGAATCTGCAATTTCTCCCCACCGGCGGGGTCACTCCGGAGACAGTCGGCGATTTCCTCAAAGCCGGAGCGTTCGCCACCGCCGCCGGCAGCGCCCTCGTCGCCCGCGCTGCCTTGAAATCAGGCGACTGGGCCACCATCAGCGCCCGGGCCAAACAATTTGTCATCGCCGCCGCTGCCGTAAAAATCTGAGGAGGGCGCTGTCATGACACGCATTTTACTCAGCACCACTTCGTTTCAAGATACCCCCGGCATTCATCACGAGATGCTGGCCCAAGCCGGCTGCGAGATCGTTCGTGAACGCGGCCCGTTGTCCGAGGCTCGCATGCTCGAACTGGCCGGCCACTTTGATGCTTACCTCTGCGGCGACGACGCGTTGACCCGCGCTGTCATCGCCCAATCTCTCCCGCGCCTCAAGGTGATTTCCAAATACGGCATCGGTCTCGATAAGATTGATGTCAAAGCCGCCACCGAGCTCAAGGTTCCCGTTCTTTTCACGCCCGGCGTCAATCACACCACCGTCGCCGAACACACCTTCGCGCTGATGCTCGCCGCCGTACGGCATCTCGTCGTGGAGGCGAACCATGTGGCCGCCGGACGTTGGACCCGTATCACCGGTAATGAAATTTTCGGAAAAACTTTGGCGATCGTCGGCTTCGGCCGGATCGGCCAAGAAGTCGCGATCCGTGCGCACGGTTTCGGTCTCAAAATCATCGGCTACGGCAATTACTGGGACGATGATTTCGCCCGGCAGTATCGCATCGAACGCATCGCGAATCTCGACGATGTCCTCCGGCAAGCCGACATCATTTCGCTGCACACCAAGCTCACTCCTGCGACCAAAGGCCTGATCAACGCCCGAAATTTTCCACTCATCAAAAAGGGCGCGGTCATCGTCAACACCGGTCGCGGCGAACTGGTCGATCTGGCCCCGTTGGTCGCGGCGCTCAAAGCCAATCACCTCCTCGCCTACGCCGCCGACGTACTGGATCAAGAGCCGCCGCCTGCCGATCACCCGCTGCTCGGCCTGCCCAACGTCATTCTCACCCCACACATCGGCTCACGCACCCACGAAAGCGTGCAACGCCAAGCCAGTTGCGCCGTGGAAAACCTCACTCTTTTCCTCGCCGGGAAAAAACCTATCGCCCAAGCAAACCCGGAAGTTTCAGCCGAGGTTCTATAACTCCTGTTCCCACCCGCCCGGTCACTCTGCCATGCCCGAACAATTCCACATCGTCCCTGAAGCCCAGCACAACGCCCTGATCACTGCCGCGTATCAACACCGTGGGTTTCTCGCGGATGAATCCGCCGAAGGAGCGCGCTTCTGCGCCGAAGCCTCCCGCCACGGCATCCGCACGCACAATGGCATCAAGGCGCTCCATCTCGATCATCTCTTTGGTTCCGGTTCCAAAGGCTGCGTACCCGGCGCGCAGATCGAGGTGCTACCTTCGCGTTTCGAGGCCGCCAAAATTTGGAACGCCCATAAAAAACTCGGGCAAGCCACCGCCTACCGCGCCATGGATGAAGCCATGCGCCTCGCCGATAAATACGGCGTCGGCACCGTCTCCGTCGACAACGCCTTTCACTATCTCTGGGGTGGCGGCTACGTGATGGACGCCGCCAAGAAAGGCTACCTCGCCTACACCAACTGCACCGCCGCTCTCGCGGAAGTCGTCCCCTTCGGTGGCAAGTTCCCCACTCTCGGCACCAATCCACACTCCTGGGGTTTCCCGACCACCGAGGCCGTCGGTTATCCCCTCGTCATCGACTGGGCCACTTCCGTCGTCGCCATGGGCCGCGTCCAACAACTGAAACGCGAAGGCAAACCACTTCCCCCCCTCGCCGCCGTGGACAACGAAGGCAATCCCACCACCGATCCAAATCTCGCCGTCTCCCTCCTGCCCTTCGGGGCGCACAAAGGATACGGCCTCTCCCTCATCAATGAAATCATGGGCGGTTTTATTGGTGGCTCGCTCCCGACCATCCGCAACCGCTGGGACAAAGCCGAAGGCGACAAGGGCACCTGCACCTTCTTCTTCCAAGTCATCCATCCCGACGCCCTCAACGGCGGCGCCTTCGCGAAAGGCCGCAACCAAAAGCAAAACGTCAAGGCGGTGATCGACGATGTCCTTGGCCACGGCAACGAAAAGGCCATGCTCCCCGGCCAGCTTGAAGCCACCTGGGCCAAGCACACCGCCGCCGCCGGCGGACTCTTATTCTCCCAAGCCGAAATCGAAGCCTTCAACGAACTCGCCACCGAAGCCCAGCAACCGCTCTGGAAAACCGAGTCCTTCCCAACCGTCACGATCTAAGCCGAACTTCGTCCATGACAAAACGTCTTGCATCCCGTCTTACGCCGGACATTTTTTCGGCATGAACGGCACCCTCACGATCCGGCTGCCTGCGGCGCAGCGCAAAGCGTTGCGGGCTCGCGCCACGGCCACCGGCAAAACCGAATCCGAGCTGGTGCGCGAGATGATCGCCGGGCAGATGCAACGCGCCGGTACGCTCGGCGAACGCGCCGGCCGGCATTTCGGCCGCCTCGATTTCGCGCCCGCCACCTTGGATCGCGATCCATGGCGCGCGCACCTTCGCCGGATTAACTTCCGCTCGTGAGTCCCTGGCTCCTCGACACCGGCCCGTTGGTCGCCGCCCTTAATCGCCGCGATCCCGCTCACTCGCGTTGCACCGCCGCCCTGGCCGCGTTCACCGGTCCCCTCTGGACCACCGGCGCGGTCGTCACCGAGGCCATGCATTTTCTTAGCGGAGTCGCCACCGGGGCCGAAACCCTGACCGAATTGCTCGACGATGCGCAGGTGGACATCCGCAATTGTTTTAGCCAGACGCAACTGCGCGCCGCCGCCCGACTGATGAAAAAATACGCCGAGGCGCCGATGGATTTCGCCGACGCCACGCTCGTCCTCCTCGCCGAGGAAACCGGCCACAGCGAAATCCTGACGCTGGATCTTCGCGGTTTCCGCACCTATCGCTATCGCGGAAAGGGCCGGTTCAATCTCGTGCTGAATCCCTGACAACCCCATGCGAACGACTGCAAACGATTCGGCTCCGTTGAAGATCACTTCGGCAAAGAAACGGTTTACGAACGCTACCCGCTCTGACTTCAACCTCAGTGGGCCTACATCCAATCCACCGGTCAGTCATTGACCACCCGCCACCCCCCGCTCCCTCGTCCTTAAGTCCTTTTTCCTATGAGCCTCCAAATAAAACCTGCCACCTCCTGCACCTTTGACCAAATCTCCCTCGGAGAAGTCATGCTTCGCCTCGATCCCGGCGAAGGCCGCATCCGCACCGCCCGCTCTTTCCAAGCATGGGAAGGCGGTGGCGAATACAACACCTCGCGCGGACTCCGCAAATGCTTCGGCCTGAAAACCGCCGTCGTCACCGCCTTCGTCGACAACGAAGTCGGCCACCTCGTCGAAGATTTCATCATGCAGGGCGGGGTCGCCACCGACTTCATCAAATGGCGCGAAGACGACGGCATCGGCCGCACCGTCCGCAACGGCCTTAACTTCACCGAACGTGGCTTCGGTATCCGTGGCGCCGTCGGCAATCCCGACCGCGGCAACACCGCCGCCTCGCAACTCAAGCCCGGCGATATCGATTGGGATCACATCTTCGGCAAACTCGGCGTCCGCTGGTTTCACACCGGCGGCATTTTTGCCGCGCTCTCCGCCACCACCGCTGAGCTCACCGTCGAAGCGGTCAAGGCCGCCAACAAACATGGCACCATTGTTTCCTACGATCTCAACTACCGTCCCTCCCTCTGGAAAACCATCGGTGGCCTCAAGAAAGCGCAGGAAGTTAACCGCGAGATCGCGAAGTACGTCGATGTCATGATCGGCAATGAAGAAGACTTCACCGCCTCGCTCGGCTTCGCCGTCAAGGGTGCCGAAACCCTCGGCCACATCGAGACCGACGCCTTCAAGGCCATGATCGAGACCGCCGTGAAGGAATTCCCGAATTTCAAGGTCGCCGCCACCACGCTGCGCCACGTCATCACCGCCACGAAGAACGACTGGAGCGCGATCCTCTGGCACGCCGGCAAATTCCACGAGAGCCGCCAGTATCCCGGTCTCGAAATCCTCGACCGCGTCGGCGGCGGCGACAGCTTCGCTTCCGGCGTGCAGTTTGGTTTCATGGAATTCAACGACGCCCAAAAAGCCGTCGAGTACGGCGCCGCCCACGGGGCCCTCGCCTCGACGACTCCCGGCGACACGTCGATGGCCACCCGCAAGGAAGTCGAAAAGACCTTCGCCGGCGGCGGCGCCCGGGTCGTCAGATAATTTCAACGGAAAATTATCGAGACCGCCTGCGCGATCGTTGAATTTATCAGTGCGAGGCCGCCACCCTAAACGGCCACCCGACCTGCGGCCAGAGTCCGATATTGTGGAGTACCGGTAAATCGGATGTGACGTAGTCGACGCATCGACCAACGCAGGTTATGGTTTTTAAACATTACCGCATCGGATGGGTAGCGGCGGTTGCCCTCAACCGCCAAGCTCAACGGATTATGGGACGCACGGGTCAGGAGACCCGTGCCACTTCCCATCCAAGCCGAAGCAAGCTTGGGGGTATCGTACCCACCGCGAATGAAAAAACAACTTTGAGTCTCGGGCAAATATCCAAAGGCGACTTGAGAAATTTTCGCCCGGCCTTAAATCCAGAATCCCTGGTAAATGCTATTTGATCATCGCCTCACGCGATATCGCCTCACGCAAACCGGTCCGGACTCAGCAGCGTGAGATCGATACTCGGTTTCCGGCCAAGGAGAATTTCAGAGACAAGTTGACCGGTGGACGGAGCCATCGAAACCCCGAGCATCGCGTGGCCGCAGGCGGCAGTGAGATTGCGGTGACCACGAAACCGTCCGATGTAGGGCAAACCGTCAGGCGAGACAGGACGAAGGCCACTCCAGGGCTGCACATCGGTGAAATCTTGTGCGCTGAACTCCGGGAGGTAATGCGGCACGGCGTCGATAATTTGCTGCACGCGCTCGGGTCGGATGCGTTCGTTGATGCCGCTGATTTCCATCGTGCCACCAAAACGCAGTTGCTTCCCCATCGGCGTCACCGCCACACGTCGTTCTTTCAGCAAAAGTGATTTCGTCAGTTGAAAACGCGGTTGCGCCAGCGTCAGACTGTACCCCTTGCCGGCCTGCATCGGGAGCTTGATCGCAAGTCCCGTCACCATCGAGGGCGACCACGAGCCACCGGCGAGAACGAATTCATCTGCGGCGATATCGCCTGCCGTCGAATGCACCGCCGCAATCCGCCCGGCCTCGGCGCGCCAGCCATAAACACTCGTGTTCCAATGAAACTTCACGCCCATCTCCTTGAGCAAGTTCGTGAGCGCCGGCATGAACTTGCGTGGGGTCAGATGGGCATCGATCGGAAAATAAACGGAACCGGCCACGGCGATCTGGGTGCCGGGTTCGAGCGCGGCGGTCTGTTGGCCATTCAGCACGCGGGCCTCGACGCCGAGTTCGTTGGCGAGCGCCGCTAGACCGCTGGCCTCGTGATCGAGTGCTTCCTGCGTTTTGCAGAGGTTCATCAAACCCTCGGTCTTGAGTTCGAAAATATCGCCGGTGATATCCGCGAGCTCGACGAATAATTTCCGCCCGCTCAGGCAGAGATCACGCAACACCGGAGCAGCGCGCCGCACATGCCGCCGGTTGCAATGCCGGGCAAACAACCAGCCCCAACGAAGCAATTCCCCATCGAGTCGCGGCTGAATATAAAACGGACTGCGCGAACTAAACATCCATTTGAAACCTTTCCACACCATGCCGGGTGAAGCCAGCGGGATGACATGACTCGGAGAAATATAGCCGGCACTACCCTGCGCGCAGGAGTCGGCGCCCTCGGCTTTGCGCTCGAGTACGGTCACGCGAAAACCCGCCCGGGCGAGATAGTACGCGGAGCAAAGACCGACGATACCGCCCCCGCAGATGACGACTGAGCGTTGAGCGTTCATGAGGCGAGGATGGCGGTGGTCGCCGACCACCATATCGGCGATGAGCGTCGGTGTGGAAACCGACGCCCACCCTCAGATTTATTTTCGCTCAACCCCATTACATCAGGCATCCCTCTGCTCATCGTTGGCGCGCAAAAAATCAAAGCGCGGCGTTGCCGTGCTCTGCGTTGTCGATGCGGGTAAAGTCCTCAATCGATTGGACGATTATCCGTCCGTCACCCGGTTTTCCGGTGCGAGCGGCAGCCACGATCGTGGCGACAACTTTGTCCCGTTGCTCATCGGCGATGGCCACTTCGATCCGCACGCAGGGCTGAAAATCGACGGTATATTCACTGCCCCGGTATACCTCGGTATGCCCCTGATGATGCCCAAAACCACGGGCCTCAGTCACGATCATACCTTCCAGACCGATGCCGGACAAGGCATGTTTGACTTCCTCAAGCTTGAAGGGACGGATAACGGCAACGACTAGCTTCATAGAGCAGAAGAAAACTTCACCACCCCACACGGAGCAAGCCAAACATGGCGGTTTTGCATATCGGCAGGACGTCAGTGGCGCAGGTTGCGCGCTTGTCGCGTTCTGCTGGCCAGCAGAATGGCGTGACGAGCACGCCACCTACATTTAAAACCAAACGACCTGTGCGAACCTCCACGTTTTGTCCGTTGCCATGCGGCAAAATCGTCTCGCATGCTCTCCCGCTTATTCACCATGAGCTCAGCGCCTGAATTCAACATCGACTACGTCGCCAACCTTGCCCGCCTCTCCCTCACGTCTGAGGAAAAGGAAAAATTCTCCCGTCAGCTTGGCGACGTCCTCCACCACATCGAACAACTGGCCAAGGTCGACGTGACCGGCGTGGAGACGACCGCCCACGCCTTTCCCGTCGAAAACGTCTGGGCCGACGACCGCCCCCGGCCCGGCCTGACGGTAGCCGATGCCCTGCTCAATGCCCCAGCTCAGTGCGCAAACATGATCAGCGTGCCCAAAGTCGTCGACTAACCTGCGCCTGCCATGTCTTCCGATATTTTCTACCAAACCATCTCCAGTCTCGCCGCCCAACTCGCCGCGAAAAAACTGACGTCCGTCGAGCTGATGCAAGCCGTCATCGCCCGCACCAAGGCTGTCGATGACCGCGTGCGGGCCTTCAACTCCTACGACGAAGGCGATGCCCTCGTCCAAGCCGCCGCTTCCGACGCGCGCCGCGCCGCCAGCCAATCCCGCGGACCACTCGACGGTATTCCCATCGGTTTGAAAGATGTGATCGCCGTCGCCGGTCAACCCCTCACCGCTTCGAGCAAAATGCTCGCGAATTTTGTTTCGCCCTACGACGCCACCGTCACCCGCAAACTCAAAGAACAAGCCGGAGCCGTCGTGTGGGGCCGGTTGAATTGCGATGAGTTCGCCATGGGCTCGTCGAACGAAAATTCCGCATTCCGCCCCGTCAGCAATCCGTGGGATCTCACCCGCGTGCCCGGCGGTTCCTCCGGTGGCAGTGCCGCCGCGCTCGCCGCCGGCGAAGCCATCGCCACGCTCGGCTCCGACACCGGCGGCTCCATTCGCCAGCCCGCCGCGCTCTGCGGCATTGTCGGTATGAAGCCAACCTACGGTCTCATCTCGCGCTACGGCCTGATCGCCTTCGCCTCGTCGCTCGATCAGATCGGCCCGTTTGCCCGCACCGTCGAAGATGCCGCGCTCGTGCTCGGCGCCATCGCCGGCCACGATCCATTGGACTCCACCTCGTTCAACGCCCCGGTGCCCGATTACCGCCGCGAGCTCGCCGTGAAAAAAGGCCCGTGGAAAATCGGCATCCCCAAGGAATATTTCGCCGAGGGTCTCGACCCCGAAGTCGGCGCCGCGGTGGAAGCCGCCATCGCGCACTACAAAAAACAGGGCTGCGAAATCAAAGATGTCTCCTTGCCCAATACGCAATCGTGCCTCGACACGTATTACATTATCGCGACAGCCGAAGCCTCCTCGAATCTCGCGCGCTACGACGGCATCCGTTACGGCCACCGCTCGAAAGCCGCGACCGATGCGATTGATATCTACGCCAAGTCGCGCGCCGAAGGTTTCGGCGCCGAGGTGAAGCGCCGCATCATCCTCGGCACCTACGTACTCAGCACTGGTTACTACGACGCCTATTACCTGCGTGCCCAGAAAGTCCGCACGCTGATCCGGCAGGATTTTCTCAACGCGTACCAGGAAGTCGACGTGCTGCTCACGCCCACGTCGCCGATCCCCGCCTTCAAGCTCGGCGAGAAATCCGATCCGCTCGCGCTTTATCTCTGCGACATCTACACCATCGGCGTAAATCTTGCCGGCCTGCCCGCCATGAGCGTCCCGTGCGGTTTCACCAAATCCGGCCTGCCCCTCGGTCTCCAGCTGATTGGCCAGCCCTTCCAGGAAGCCAACCTGATGGCCATCGCCCAATCCTACGAACAAGCCCACGAGTGGGGTTGTCGGCATCCAAGTCTTTGATTTGCTACACAGAGGAATACAGGAGAACCACAGAGAGCACAGAGTATAAACCAATCCCCAACTCACTGAACCATTCCTCTTCGGGCCTTGCTCCGTGACCTCTGGGCAACCTCATTCCGCCTCTGTGCTCCTGCTTCTCTGAAATTTCACGAATCGCAAAGCACGAAAGTTCACCCACTAAAATCAGGATCAACCACCATGAATACCGCGATTAATCAACTAACAGAAACCATCATTGGTGCCGCGATTGAAGTTCATCGTGAACTCGGACCTGGACTATTGGAATCAGCCTACCAAAGAGCCCTAGCGCATGAACTGCGACTGCGTGCCCTAGCGTTTGAGGAACAGAAGCTCTGTCCCATCAAATACGAGGACTTGATTATAGATGATGCTTACCGTCTGGATTTCCTCGTAAGTAATCTGGTTGTCGTAGAGCTGAAAACCGTGGACGAGCTGCTTGACGTGCATGACGCCCAAGTCCTCACCTATCTTAAATTCTCCGGCTGCCATGTTGGGCTACTCCTCAACTTTCGATCCACCATTCTCACCAAGGGCCTCCGTCGCCTTGCTCTCTGACCTCTGTGCCACCTCCTTCCGCCTCTGTGACCAAATCTTTTCCCTCCTCTGATCATCCTCTCGCATGAACTACGAAACAGTCATCGGACTTGAAGTCCACGTGCAGATCAAGACGGCGTCGAAGATGTTCACGCGCGTCGCAACGGGCTTTGGTCAGGCGGAAAACACGCTCACCGATCCTGTGGTCCTCGCCCTGCCCGGCGCCCTGCCCGTGCTGAACAAGGCCGCCCTTGATGCCATCATCAAGACCGGCCTCATGCTCGACTGCCAAATAGCCCATGTCACCCGCTGGGATCGCAAAAACTATTTCTACCCCGACAGCCCGAAGAATTATCAGATCACCCAGTTTGAACAACCCGTCTGCTTGGGCGGCGCAGTCGAGATCGAACTTTCCGGCGCTTCCCTCGCCGTCATGGGCGAACACAAATCGATTCCACTCACGCGCATCCACCTCGAGGAAGACGTCGGCAAACTCAACCACGGCCTCAACGATTCGCTCGTGGACTACAATCGCGCCGGTACGCCGCTGATGGAAATCGTCACCGATCCCGCCATCAAGAACGCCGATGAAGCATTCGCATTTCTCTCCTCCCTCCGCAACTCGCTCGTTTACGCCGGCATCTCCGATTGCGACATGGAAAAAGGGCAGATGCGGTGCGACGCCAATATCTCCATCCGTCCCGTCGGCGAGACCAAGCTTGGCACGAAAGTCGAACTGAAGAACCTCAATTCTATTTCGTATGTTCGCGACGGCATCATCACCGAGATCAAACGCCAGATCAACGTCGTCACTTCCGGCGGCACGATCACGCAGGAAACACGTTTGTACGATGGCGAGACCGGTCGCTCCGCTTCAATGCGCTCAAAGGAAATGGCGCACGACTACCGGTATTTCCCCGACCCCGATTTGCTGCCCGTCCGCATCGACGAAGCGTGGAAAGCAAAACTCCGCGCCGAACTCCCCGAAGCACCCTTCGTGAAACAGCGTCGTTTCCTGGAAACGTTTACGCTGCCCTACTCGTCCGCCGCCGTGCTGATCCGCGATCACGCGCTCAGCGATTTCTTTGAAGCCGCCGTGAAACTCGGCACCAAGCCCACCCTCGCCGCGAACTGGATCAGCAACGAGCTCCTCCGTGATCTCGCCGCCGCCGGGCTCTCGCTTACTGACAGCAAAGTCACGCCCGCGCACATCGCCGGACTCGTCGCGCTGCTCGACCAAGGCGTAATCTCCAGCAATCAGGCCAAGGAAGTTTTCTCCGAAATGTTCAAGTCCGGCGAACAACCAGCCGCCGTAGTTGATCGCAAAGGCCTGCGCCAGTCCACTGACACCGGCCAACTCGAAGGCTGGTGCGATGCCGCCATCGCCGGAGATCCCCGCTCGGTCGAGCAAGTGAAGACCGGTAATCCGAAAGCGATCAACGCCCTCAAAGGCACCGTGATGAAACTCTCCGCCGGCAAAGCCAACCCCAAGCTGGTGGATGAAATCCTCAAAAAGCGCTTGGGAATTTAGACCCGTATTAGGCACCGCGGTTTTAGGTAGGGCGGTTTTAGGTAGGGCGAACCCTCCGGGTGAGCCGCGCTTAAAACTACGGCTCACCCGGAGGGTTCGCCCTACCTAACGAGTCTCGCCTATTACGGTGACGCCGGTGGGTAGGGCGGGACCGCGACGAGTGCACAGACTCGGCGGCAGGGCGCGCCGCGATTTGCGAGTGAAATTCGTCAAACCCAACGGCCCAGCGGTCCGTCCCACCTGTAATCCTTTTTGGCGAGACACAGTAGTCGATCCACGGTTGTCTCTGGTCGCCTGTAAACAGGCTCCTGCAAGGACTCACCCCGAAAGTACATTCATGCGAGTGTAGCAGTATTATCCATAGATACGGTTAAGGACTTTACGTCAGGCGGTGGCCCGGTCCATGGCGTGTGAGAATTCCGGTTCAGTTTCGGTTCAAATTACCGATATCCTAGATGGACTTTCAACATCTGACAAAGCACTGGCTGGTGTTGGGCCGTCTATTATTCATGGCCAATATCCTTCTAGTTGATCCTGACGAAGTGGCTCACCGAGCCATGCGCGGCATTCTCGCGCGGGCGAAGCATCGCTTCGTCGCGGTGGGGACTGCCCTCGAAGCTTGGGAACTTATTCAGCGTTCCGTGAAAGTGGATCTGGTCTTGACCGAATTAAAACTCAAAGGGGACAACGGCCTCTCTCTCATCCAACGATTAAAAAGCGATTACTGCCTGAACTTGTTGCCGGTCGTGGTTTACACCGGGTTTGGCGACAAAGACAGCGTCAAGAAAACCCTCGCGCTCAAGGTGCAAAATTTCCTGGTCAAACCTTACCACGACGACGCCATCTACACCGAGATCGCCAAAGCCGCCGAAAACCCCTGGCGCCTGCAGCACTTCGAGGAAGAAAAATCATTTTGCCAGATGATGGGCTTCATGATCGAAAATCTGCACCAGATGCTCGAGAGCCTGCGTACCTCTCTTGAACTGATCAAGCCCGAGCTGAAAAAATGGGCTGAGATGCAGGCTGGACAACCCATCCTCGACGCCTTGGAAGCACTCTCCGCCAAAGCCGAGGAAGTCGGCGCTTGGGGCGTGGTAGCCTGCCTAAAAGTTTTGCATGAAAAAGCCCTGGCCGCCAGCTGGCCTGATTTTCAACAAAACCTGGAACTGCTCGATTTTGCCGGTCGCCTGATTTTTCGCCATCTAAACTCCACGCTCACTCCGGAAGATTTCCTCACCAGCGAAGAAATCAACAGCGAGAACGAGGCCCGGGCCCGAATGTGGTGGTCCACGGCCCCCGAGCAGAACCGTTGCCCGGTGGTTAACTGGCCACAACTTCAACGCGAGATCGAAGCCTTGGCTGGTTGTCCCGTCATTGATTCGGTCGCCGCCGCCTTTCAGATGGCCGCGAACGGTCACCCCACCTCACTGAATCCGATCATGGATCTGGTGGAAAAAGATCCGGGCCTGACGGCGCAAATGCTGATCGCCAGCAACAAACTCAGAGCAAAAAAGGAAGATGATGATTACACGGCCATCGAAGATCCCCGGATAGCGGTGGGCCTGCTCGGCGAAGTTAAACTCTCCTCGATCGGCCGTAGTCTGGTGACCGTCGAGGAACGCCTGATGCACGCCCCGCCCTCGGCCAGCTGGCCGCAATTCTGGATGTTTCAATTAGGCACAGCCCGTCTCGCCCGCTACACCTGCATTTATCTGGAAATCGCCAACTTGGAATCTGCCGCCTACACCGCCGGGTTGCTGCACGATCTTGGAAAATTGCTCCTGATCCAGCTGCACCCCTTCGCCCTGCAGGCTATCCAAGACTACGCCTTTTCGAACCGGCTCAAATTGGCCGCTGCCGAAAAACTTTTCCTCGGCACCACTACGCACGAAATGGCCGCCCACTTCGCCGAGAAACAAGGCCTGCCCAAACGCTTCTCTGATGTCATGCGCTGGATGGACAATCCCGAAGCCGCGACGGAAAATTCCGAGTTGGTGGCCATCGTCTCGCTGGCCCGAGATCTATGCCGCCAGAACCACGTGGGTTTCTGCGGCGACACCCCCAAGGACGAAGCCGTCCCCTTGGCTGATACCGCCGAGTGGCAGATTTTGCGCAGTCAGGTCTTTCTCAATTTTGACCTCAAGAAATTTGAAGCCCAAGTGCAGAACGAATGCCGCCAGCTCAAACGGGAACTGCAAGGCAAGCTGGACCACTACGCGGTGGCCTGAAGCGGCCTCTTCTGAGGTGGAACGCGACCTCCGGGCGCGTTTTCTTCAGCGCTACGTTGCGCGACAAGCGCGCCACCTACTGGCTGCCGCAAGCAGTAGCCCTACAAATTCAACCGCTCCGTCCTTCACGTCGGCACCATATCATACCGATAACCCACGCCGTGTACGGTCGCGATCGCCTTCGGCTCATCGGGCACCACCTCCACTTTCTTGCGCAACTGCGCCACATGCTGATCCAGCGTGCGCGTCGTGCCGAAGTAATCCACCCCCCACACCGCGTTGAGCAATGCATCCCTCGTGAGCACTTCACCGGGATGCGCCGCGAAAACTTCCGCGAGCTTTAATTCCCGCGCCGTGAGCGCGGTCGTCCGCCCCGCCACCGTGACCGAAAATTTACGCCGATCGATTCGGGCCTCGCCCAACTTAAATTCCGTCGGCAGCTCCGCTGTCACGAGCGCCGGCCCCACCACCCGCGCACGTCGCAGCAACGCTTCCACTCGCGCCAGGAGCTCATGCACGCCAAACGGCTTCAGCACGTAATCATCGGCCCCGAGTTTCAACCCGACCACCTTGTCGATCTCCTCACCTTTCGCCGTGAGAAACAAAATCGGCACCTGGCTGCCCCGACTACGCAGCGCCTTGCACACCTCGTATCCGCTCTGCTTCGGCATCATCACGTCGAGCAGCACGAGATCGAATTTCTGCTGGGGAAACAACTGCAACGCCTGCGCGCCATCGCTGGCAGCGGTCACCGCGTAGCCCTCGCTTTCCAGCGTGGCGCTAAGCCCGAGCCGGATGTTACGGTCGTCTTCGGCGAGAAGAATTCGTGCTTTCATGGGTTATATCTCCGAAATTCTGCTGATTGGTTTGATGTCGTTTTCATGTAGGAGCCTGCTTGCAGGCGCTTCGAATTATCCGTAGATCAATGGCGCACGGAGTGGCCTGTAAACAAGCTCCTACCCATTCGGTTCCAGGCGATGTTCATGGTAGTTCGAGAATGAATCCGGCGCCCCCACCGGCGCGGGCTTCGTAACGCAATTCCCCGCCAAGCCCGCGCGCGAGCTGGCGTGCGATGCTCAGCCCGAGACCAGTGCCGGTTTTTTCCGCCGTGAGCGTGTCGTCCACGCGATGAAACTTATCGAAAATCCGCGCGCGGTGTTCCGCCGGCACGCCGGCTCCGCGGTCTGACACGCGCACCACGGCCCCTCCGCCTGGCTTCGCCGCCAACTCAACCGTCACTTCGCCTCCTGCTGCTCCGTATTTCACGGCGTTGTCGAGTAGGTTCAGCATGATCTGCTCGATCGCGTCGCGATCACCCATCACGTTCACTGGATCGACGGGCAGTTCGCGCTGCAAAACCAATCCGGCCTCAGCCAGACGTGGGACCTGTGTGTCGAGCAACCGCGTGAACTCGGCCCGTAAATCCAAATTATCGCGCGCGTATTTCTTTTGCCCCTGCTCAAGCCGGCTGAAATCGAGCGCATTGCCCACCAGCCGGGCCAGTCGCTGCGTCTCACGCCCAATGGTGCGCAGGTACTCACCGCGTTTTGCTTCATCCGGCACCCGCCCCTGTTCAAGCAGTTCGGAATACAGTCGGATCGTCGTCAGCGGCGTTTTAAATTCATGCGACACATTGGCGACGAAAGATGTTTTCTGCGCCGCCTCCGCCTCGCTCTGCCGCGCCTGCCGAAGCAGCAAAAATCCGCCCGAGACGATCGCGGTCAGAAAAATACCGACGAGCAAAGTACCGATCAGGAAAAAACCACTCCCCGCGGCGTGCTCGCGTCCGGTGGCCGGCACATACGCCACCACTTCCCAACCCGGCAACAAATCAGCCGCCAGCGGCACGATGATCGCCGGATCAACCGTGGGAGCCTTTTCCCAAGAGGAATTGCTCACTCGTGGCACCGCCCCGGCTTGGTGCAATATCCGCTTTTGATCATCGCGTAAGGCGTAGCCCTCCGTCGGCGAGATTTCCCCCGGCATCGTCCCGCCCAAACGGGAAATGAGTGCCGCCATTTCGAGTTCGATCCCACGCACCTCTCCTGCTCCCGCAGACTGCACCCAACCGAGCAGATGCAACTTGCCCTCCACCTTCAGCGGGAACCAACCGCGATTGGCGTACCCGTCTCGACTGGGATGGTTATCTTTATCGGCCAACTGAATTCCACCTATACGATCAGTCGGCCTTTCTTCTTCTTTCGTCTCCACCCTACGACGCCGCTCAGTTGGAGCCGCCGCCGCAGCAGTTGGAGCCGAAGCAACCGGAGCCGAACCGGCATAGTTGTTTTTCGATAGAGCCTGCACCTCGCGTCGCGCGCTTTGCACTTTCGCCACATTCAGCGCGACCTGCTGACGCGCCCGTGGTTCGTCGGCGACTTTCTTCTGCTTAAAATCATCGGTTGATCCAGCGGCGTCGGTTTGCGCGTAATTGATCCGCCAAGGCGGTGCGTCAACCAACGGGCGACCAAACCGGCGTAGAAAACCGCGCGCATCATCATCCATTGAATTTTGAGCTGGCCGCAGTATCCGCCCGTCTGCGGCGCAACGAAAAACCGCCCGCACCAGCGGATTGGCTTGCTCCAATTGATCGAGCAGTGCATCCGCATCCACCGCCTGCTCTGCGGCCAATGATTCGAGCAATCCGGTCTGCACATCGCCGACCAGCAACTCGACATTCTCGGCGATCAACTGGGCCCGCGCTGTCACGGCCGCCCGTCGCGCTTCATCGGCATACGTGGCCCGCTCGGTCAGCCGCGTCTGCTCGCGTTGCAGTAGCAAAATGGCACCGATGCCCACGCCCACCGCAGGGAGCAGCAACAGCAGCCAGTAAACAAAAGTGCGACGCGAAGCAGGTGACACGGGTGAAAGGTTAGAGGGTTTCTGAACGTCGATGCAACGCTGGGAATGGACGTAGCCACAGGCCTCCGTGCCTGTGGGATTGTGATGAATAGGTTGCGAGCTTGCCTCGTTCTGCTGGCCAGCAGAATGGCGCGACGTGCGCGCCACCTACGCCGGCAGGCAGACGCCAATGCTACGTCCCCGGATGCACCTGCCGCTAGCGCTGAATTCACTCCCGGCTCGACGCCGAATTCTGCTGCGCCTTCACCTGCTGACTCTCGGCGCGGTAAGATTTGCGCTGGGCATTGTCCAAGCCTTCGCGATTGATCCGCTCAGCCTCGGGGGCCGCCGCGGCCGCAGAGGCCTGCACTGCAACATTGCTGTAAACCTCGCCGATCTTCTTCAACTCTTGCACGCGCTGACGCAAGAGCGTCGCCGCCTCGTCCTTGCGACCGCTATCCACCAGCACGATCGCCTTCTCCTTGGCCACCGCGAGTACGTTGGCCGCATAATCCGCCTGCACCCGATGGTCAGCTGAGCTAATCATTGTCTTGCGATCCGTGCTGAACTGCACCTTGCGCTGCGCCGTGATGGTACTCGTTCGCTGGGTGATCGCATCTTCATAACGAACACTAGCTCGGGCGATTTCGCGCTCAGCACCCGCCGCGACAGGCGAAACCTCCACCTCGACGAGCGCGAATTTCTCTTGGCCACCATAAAGCTGACTCAGCGTCAGCTCAGCATGTTGACCACGGATGCTGCCTGCACGACCGACAAAATTGAGCGGACGAACGCCTGCGGGAAATTCAATTTCGATCACGATCCGGCGCGCGACGACGTTGAGCACATCGCCCAGCTCGGTTGCAAAGATGCGCGATAAATCAGCCGAGTTTTCCACGAAGTAAGTGTTGCCCTCGCTGCGTTGCGCGAGACGAGCCATCAAGTCCTCATTGAAGCCGAGACCGAGTCCGATGGTGGTGACCGAGATCCCTTCCTTCATCAGGGAATGCCCGAGACGACCAAGTTCCTCCGGCGAACTCGGGCCCTCGTTGGCCTGACCGTCGGAAAGCAAAATCACGCGATTCACCCCGAGCCCATCCTCGATATGTTTCCGCAGCTCCGTCGCTCCACTGGAGACGCCGCCATAAAGCGCGGTGCCGCCCCGGGCGTTGATGCCGCGAATCGCCGCTTCGAGCCCTCGTGCCCGACCCACCCGCTGCGCCGGCACCACGATTTCCACCGTCGAATCGAAGGCGATGATCGAGATGATATCGTTCGCGTCGAGACAGCGCACGGCAGCCAGCGCAGCCTCGCGCGCCTGGGCGATCTTCTCGCCCCCCATCGAGCCGGAGCGATCAATGACGAGCGCGAGATTCACCGGCTGGCGCTCCGTGCGGCGAGGCATCCGCTTACAATCCAGGCCGATCTTCACGACGGCGCGCTCGGTAGATTCCGCTGGCAAGACCACCCGATCAACATCGATGCAAAGGCGGACCGTTTCTTGAGCCAAAGATTGGGAGAACAGAGAAGCAGCGCCGACCAGCGCCACCGCGAAGAGAGAGAGGACAAGTGAAGTTTTCATTTAGGATTTGGATTACACCGCCCAGTAAACCAGAAACTCCGCCCGAGGTTGTCACCAGCGAGTCAGAAGATTGTCAGAGAATTGTCAGGTGCGCCGGCGTCAGCTCCCACGGTCGATACGGATGGCAGTGTGAGCCAGGTTCAGGCGGTTCCGGGGGATGATGTAGACTATTAAACTACAATCGCTCGGGGTGGAGTTTGTAGTCTCAGACCTCCTGATCCCAAGGAATGAGAGTGAGCTCAACGGCGCGGAGTCTGACGTGATGGAGAAGGGGCACGGATCACAAGATCCACCGCGCGTGCCTCTGCCGTGGTGGAACCCGACCTCCGGGCGGGTTTTGCAACGTGAGCCAGCACCCAGCGCGCCCGGAGGTCGCGCTCCACCTCGATACCGTCCAGCCGGTTTGTGCCGTGGCAGGCTCAGCTCGTTTCCTCGTCCCGATTCTCTCCACGGACTGGGATCAGAATGTCTGAGACGAATGGCCGATAGCGGCGCTTGCCCCCAAGCGCCAGTGCGGCTCGCGGCACCGCTTCCCCGTGGCCGTTGAGGGCAACGGCCGCTACCTGACACCAATCGCCCTTATAGGCTCAGCTCGTTTCCTCGTTACCCCTCACTCCACGGGCTGGGGTCAGGAGGTCTGAGTCGAATGGCCAAACTAGGAGTGTTCTTTGCGGGGAAGCCGACACCGGACTCTTGATCAATTTGCCCAGGTGGAGTGAGGTGGGACACCCGACCACAGTTATGCGGTTTGTGTTGGGTGCAGAAGGAGCCATGAGGTCATGTCACTCCACCTTGCCTGAAAAAAGCCCGCCGGGAGGCGGGCTTGGGGATACTGAAAAACTGGGCGGCAGCGCTTACTTCGCTTCTTCGACGATCTTGATGTGGAGATCCTTGAGCTGCTTATCGGTGACGGGCGTCGGGCTCTGCGTCATGAGATCCTGGGCTTTTTGCGTCTTCGGGAAGGCGATGACGTCGCGGATGCTCGTCGTGCCGCAGAGGAGTGCGACCATGCGGTCGAGACCGAAGGCGATACCACCGTGCGGCGGGGCGCCGTAGGTGAAGGCCTTGAGCATGTAACCGAATCGAGTGGCCACAACGTCGGCCGGAATTTTGAGGACATCCTCGAATACTTTCTTCTGCAACGCCGGCTGGTGAATGCGGATCGAACCGCCACCGAGCTCCATGCCGTTGAGCACGCAGTCATAGTGCTGGCCGCGAACCGCCTTGGGATCGGAGTCGAGTAGCGCGACATCTTCCGGCACCGGTGAGGTGAAAGGATGATGCGTGGCAGCGAAGGCTCCGCGCTCTTCGTCGTAGGACATGAGCGGGAAATCGACGACCCACAGGAAATTCCATTGATCGGGACGGATCGTCATCTTGCCGCGTTTGACGAGGAGCTGTGCGGCTTCGAGCCGGGTGCGGCCGAGGATGGCGCAGGCGCGTTCCCACGGGGCAGCGGCGAAGAAAACCAAATCGCCGTCTTCCAAAGCGAGGCGCTTGGTGAGCTCGGCTTTTTCGGCGTCGGAGAAGAATTTCACGATCGGCGATTTCCATTCGCCGCCCTCGACCTTGATGAAGGCGAGGCCTTTCGCCCCGAGTGATTTGGCGATTTCTTCGAGGGCCCCGATCTCCCCTTGCGTGATGTTGGCGAGGCCTTTCGCGTTGAAGGCTTTCACGGAACCACCGGCGGCGACCGTCGAAGCGAAGACTTTGAAGCCGGAAGATTTGAAGGTGTCAGAAAAATCAACCAGCTCGAAACCGAAGCGCGTGTCGGGTTTGTCGACGCCATAACGGTTCATCGCATCCTTGTAGGCGAGACGCGGGAATGGCGTGGGGAGGTCCTGATTAAGGACGTCCTGCCAGACTTTCTTGAGCATGCCTTCGAAGAGCGAGTAGATGCCTTCGCGGTCGATGAAGGAAATCTCGACGTCGATTTGGGTGAACTCCATCTGGCGATCGGCGCGGAGATCTTCGTCGCGGAAGCAGCGGGCGATCTGGAAATATTTTTCGACGCCGGCGACCATGAGGATCTGCTTGAACTGCTGGGGCGACTGGGAGAGCGCGTAAAATTGGCCGGCGTGAATGCGGGACGGCACGAGGTATTCGCGGGCACCTTCGGGTGTGCTCTTGAAGAGCGCGGGCGTCTCGATCTCGTAGAAACCCTGGGCGTCGAAGTAATCGCGCACGGACTTGGCGGCGCGATGGCGCACCTGGAGATTCTTGCGCATCTTCGGCCGGCGCAGGTCGAGGTAGCGGTAGGTCAGGCGAAGGTCCTCGTTGACCTTGTCGCCGCCGGCATCGTCGAGCGGGAACGGCGGCGTGTCGGAAATATTATGGATCTCGAGGGAGGCGGCATCGATTTCGATCTCACCAGTCGGGATGTTTTTATTCATCATCGCGGCGGGGCGGAGCTCGACTTTGCCGGTGATGCCGATGACCGACTCGGCCTTGAGCAGGGCGGCCTCGGCGCGGCAATTGGCGTCGAACTTGATCTGCGTGACGCCTTCGCGATCGCGGAGGTCGACAAAGATAATGCCGCCGTGGTCGCGCACGGAGTCCACCCAGCCAGCGAGGGAGACGGTTGCGTTAAGATCGGTGGAGGTGAGTTGGGCGCAATGATGGGTGCGTTTCATAGGGACAGAGGGGCCAACTAAGTTGAGTGCCCAGCCGGGGGGCAATCAGAATTTGTGGCCCGCGAAACAATCCGCCTGAATCACCCGACGGGCAGTAGCGGCTTGAAGCCGGCCTCGGCAAAATGACCGTCCGTCGTCAGCGCATCCACGATCCGGGCCTCCTTCATCACCACAAAACTGGAGCAATCCGTAAAGGAGTAGCCATGATCCGCATGCTTGCGGAAAAACACCTTGGTCCGCTCAAACCGCTCCACCCCGATCCATTCCACACGGATACCCACCGATTGTTCGATCAAATCCAGCACCCGTCCGGCCACCAGCTTATCGCCCCGGATATTGGCGAGGTTGACCGTCTCCGTGACCACATAGTCCGACGTGACCAAGAGACGGCCGGCGCGCACCACCCGCGTCAAGGCCGCGCTCACCGCCGCGTGATGGGCATCCCGTCGGTTGACCAAAGCGTAAAGCGCCGAGGTGTCGGCGAAGACCTCACTTGCCGCCATAAAGCGCGCGGTCGATATCCGGGTTGCTCAATTTTCCGCCGGGTCCATCCACGGCAAAATCAGTAATATTCAACAAGGGATCATGGGGCGGCAGCGTTTTCCGGCCCGGCCGCGCCACTGGCACCAACTGGGCCACGGGGCGCCCGGCCCGGGCAATGGTGATCCGCTCCCCTTTCTCCGCGCGGGCGATCAGTCGGGAAAGCCCGCTCTTGGCCGCATGAACATTAACGGTGGATGAAACCATGCAGGTTGATTAGCTAAGTCTATGGGCTAATCAAGTGTGTTTTCGGTGACTAGCTGGGCCGAGGTGGCATGGGTCTCCCGACCCATGATCATCGACCGCACGGGTCCGGAGACCCGTGCCACTTGGCTGATGCGAATGCCCACTTCCGTCGCAGGTGGTGCGCGTGTCGCGCCACGGTCATTCTGCTGGCCAGCAGAACGAGGCAAGCTCGCAACCCTACGTCTTGAAAACCCACAGGCCCGGAGGCCTGTGGCTAAGCCAAGGCCCATTGACTCAAGACCGGGAACGTCACGGATCAGTCAGTCTATTTATTGCGCGATCCACAAGAAGACGAAAAAGCGGGATGGTCTCCGTTTTGGCGGATTGCATTCCCCTAGGCCTCACACCAAACCTATGGGTATTCCCATGATTTCGCCGCGCCCATTGCTGATGGTACTGGTTGCCAGTATCGTCTTCGCCCTGACCCCGCCATTGCACGCCATGGAAGCCCTCCGACCCGGCGCGAAAATCGATAACCTGACCGCCGGTGCAGTGACTTATACGCAGGTGCAGGTGCGATCGTACAATGCCCGCACCCTGATGATCACGCACGCCGGCGGCATGGCTTCGATCCATCTGCGCGATCTGACACCCGAATGGCAGACCCGGTTTAATTATAACCCAACAGCAGCGGCCGCTGCTGACGTAGCCGATAAAGCGCGGCTAGTCCCTGCTCCGATCAAACGAACCGTCCACGCCTTCGTGAATCCTGGGCAAACCACGATGGAGCGATTGCTCTTGCAGTTTGGCACGCCCGCGACCGTTCAACCCGTGATCGATCTCCGTCCGAAATTTATTGAGCTGGAGTTGCACGTTAAAAACCAAGGCATCCAACCCAGTTGCGCGGTCTTCGCCGTCGTCAGCGCATTGGAATTTCAAAACGCTCAGCTCACCCATCAGGCCGATAAGTTTTCCGAAGAGTATCTCATCTGGGCAACACGTCGGACGATCCAACGCCCCGCAGGGATTTCCCGCCCAGCCGAAACTGAAATGCCTGAGGACGTAGACGAAGGATTTTCTTTGAATGAAGTGGTATCAGCCTTGCGCGCCTACGGAGTTCCGCTTCAGGCGAGCATGCCTTATCTGGCCGGCGTTAAAACCAACACCCCAGCAGAACCACCACCGGCAGTCATAACCGAAGCGCGCAATCACCGGCATATTTCCATCATCACCCTGCCCGGCCGTGACGCCGCCACCCGGCTGAACAACCTGATCCATGCCCTCAACGCCGGTGTGCCTGTCCCCGTGGGCTTGGCGTGGCCGAACTACAAAACTATCCGCGTTCCCTACTTGAGCGAACAAATCCCCCTGGAAAAGTCGGGCCACGCTGTGACCTTGGTCGGCTATGAATCCGCGACCGGTAGAATCGAAGATGCCCTATTCGTCTTTAAAAATTCCTGGGGGCAGAGTTGGGGACAAGGCGGCTACGGCAAGGTGACCTATGGGTATCTCAGCAAACATCTCCAAGAAGCGGTGTTGCTCGACGTCCAGCGAGGTTGAGTTGCCTTCCCACTTAAATGTCGACTGACCACGCATCCCGCCTGCGCACCTGTGCCGAAATCATTGTCCGCATCGGCCTGAATCTCCAACCAGGCCAGCGCCTGCTGCTCGCCGAACCTTACGAACTCCAAGGCGTCAGCCGCGAGGCCAGCGCGCTCGTCGAGGCCATATCTGCCGCCGCCTTGGCTGCGAGTGGGGTGCCGCCCACTATCATCTGGGGCGATCCCAAGCGCTTGCGCCAATTCGCGGAGCAGGCCGACTGGCGCGGTTTCACCCAACTCGTCGCCGCCAACGCTGATCACATGAAACACCATCTCGCCGAGGGCGGGGCGTTTCTGTTTCCGCTCTCGAGCACGCCGCAGTTGATGCAGGGCGTCGCCGCCGAACGGGTGAGTGAACTGCAGCGGATTTCGTGGACGCATTTTGGTCCGATCATCCAACGCCTCACGCACGGCGAGAGCCAGTGGTTGATCGTCCCCGCCCCTACTCCCGCGTGGGCCGACGCCGCGTTTGCCGATCTGCCAGCCGAACAACGGCTCGAGGCGTTGCAGGAAACCGTGTTGGCCGCGATGCGGGTTCTGATCGCGTGCAATCAGTCGGCTCTCGTCCCATCGCGGGATAAACCCGCTCCTACAACTGAACCAATCCAGGCTTGGCATACCCACCTTGCCGCGCTCGAAAGACAACGCGACGCGCTGAACTCGCGGCGGCACAAAACGATTCGTTACCAAGGTCCCGGCACCGACCTCACAGTGAAACTGCCCGCCAAACACCAGTGGTGTACCGCGCAGCTCAGCACGAAACGCGGCGTCCCCTTCGTCGCCAATTTACCCACCGAGGAAGTTTTCACCGCGCCGGATCGCAACTCCGCCGAGGGCATCATCCGCGTATCGCGTCCTCTCAGCTACGGCGGCAGCGTGATTGAAGGCATCGAGCTGGCATTCAAGCGGGGCCGGGTCGTCCAAGCCCAGGCGCGCACGGGCCGCGATTTACTCCAGCGCTTACTCGACACCGATGACGGCTCCGCCCGGCTCGGCGAAGTCGCCCTGATCGTGAAACGCGATCCCGCTCCCGGTTCCTGGCAAAACTCCGGTCGCCTCTTCTATCACACCTTGCTCGACGAAAACGCCTCGCCGCACATCGCCCTCGGGGAATCCTATCATTTCTGCAACCGTTCGCTTTTTGCCTTTGGCCTGAATCGCAGTTTGGTGCATGTCGATCTGCCGCTCGACGCCACAGTTGAGTTGCTTTGAATATTTTCCTGCGACCCGCGTCTCACCCTCTGTGCCCGATCCTGTTCCCACCGCCGCTCCCGACGAACCCGCTCTCCTGCGCCGGGCCCAGGCCGGTGACGAGGCCGCGTTCGGCGTCATCATGCGGTCGCATTACGAGCGGATTTTCCGGCTCGTATACGCGATGGTGCGCCACGAGCACGATGCGCGCGACATCTGCCAGGAAATCTGGCTCACGGTGTGGCAACAGCTCCCGACCTTTCGCGGCGACGCCAAATTCACCACGTGGCTCCATCCCATCGCGACCCGGCGCGCGCTCGATCATCTGCGCAAACGCCGCCGCTGGTTCGACCGCTTTCTGCCTTTTTCCACCGGCGACGCTGAAATCGAATCCGCCCCCGAACCCGTCTCGACCGACGACACGCGGCAAGGCTCGGACCAAGCCGACCGTTCCGCCCAATTGAAAAAAGCCCTCGATACCTTGCCGCCGAAGCTGCGCGCCGCGCTTGCCTTGCGGGAGATCGAAGGCCTTTCTTACGAAGAGATCGCCCAAGCCTCCGGAATTCCGACCGGCACCGTCATGTCCCGCCTTTATCACGCCCGCCGCCTGCTCGTCCAACAGCTCAAAGGAGAATCCCAAAAATGAAAACCATCCGCCTCATCTTATTTCTCATCGCACTCGTCGGAATATTTTCCGCCACCCACGCCGCGGAAACTGTCCGCTTCCAAGGTCTTCTCATTTCCGCCTCAAACGACAAAGGCAAAACCGACGGACGCCTTGCCTCTTACGAGCCGACCCTGAAAAGCATTTTGCGTTTCGAGAGTTACCATTTTCTCGGTGAAGACAGCACCTCGCTCACCGTGCGCGAGTCAGGCCATCTCTCGATTGGCGAAGAACACCAACTTGAAGTCACCGCCGAAAGCGCCGACGCCAAAGCCATCCACGTCCGCGTGCGCTGGACCCAAGGGGGCCGCAACCTGATTAGCAGCGTTCTCGTTCTCCGCCCCGGTGTCCCCGCTGTCCTCGGCGGCCCATCGACCGGCAAGAAAGGCGAAGTCTATGCGGTTATCCTCATCGGCAAATAGCTGATTGCAGGCGTTTTCCGAAACGCAGAACTTGTTTTGAATAAACCCATCGCGAGCTGCGTCTCAAGGTATGAACTCAACCTTGGAGAACTTATGAAAACAAAATTCATCGCGCTTGCTCTCGCCACTGTCACCGCTCTTTCCCTTACACCCAAGCCGGCTGCGGCTAACGATAAAGGACTCGCGATCGTCGGTGGTTTTCTCGGCGGCCTCATCGTCGCCTCGGCCATCAACGACAGTCGTCATGATCGCCGCTATGAAGAAAATTACGGCACCGTGGTGGTGGTAAACGACCGCGATGATCGTTGCGAAAAACGACGGGATGGGGGCTACTGGAACGTGGTCAGCGTACAAATCTGGGTACCCGGTTATTGGATCACTGAACGTAGTCATCGCAGTTGCTACCGGCGCTATGTCGGTGGCCACTACGAAAACCGCAATGATCGCGTCTGGGTCGCCTATGACCGCTATGATCGTCGCAATCACCACGACCGCGAGTCTGGCCGCGGCTACGGTCGCAACCGCTAAGCCCATTCGTTCGAGCAGAATCGTCCCATGAACTGCCGCGCCACAGAAGCCTTGATCCTCGCCGAACGAGATGGCGTGTTGACGACCGATCAACACGCCGCACTCGGCGAGCATGTCGCGACCTGCCCCGCTTGTCGGTTATGGCGCAAACAACTTAACGAGGCGATTGAGCTGATGCAGATGGACGCAGCGAAAATCGCCTTGCCCAATATCGATGAGGAGTGGCGCACGATCCGCGCCCATTTGCACGGGGCCGAGACCAAGCCGCAAAAAAAACGCCCGCTTGCACCCATCGTGTGGTTTGGCGCACCGCTCGCCGCCGCGGCCGCCGTCGCGCTGGTATTTTTCATCAAGCACCCGGCCGCCATCAACCTCGGCGAATCACTCCAGGTGGCTGATGTGGCGAGTGCCGAATTTGTCGAAGCAGGCAACGCCAAGGCTTCCACCATGGTTTATGTTGATAAAGACAGCGGCTGGCTGGTCGTCTGGGCATCGGATAATGAGACGGAACGCAGCAGCTGACTTTTCAAACCCTGCTTCGTCTAGTCTGATGGAGGCGGGGTGCCCTCACCCTGCTGGCACATCATCGGACCGGATAGCGAGACGCACAACCGCCCCGGGCCGGGGACCGCCAGCGCACCGAGATCGTCGCGCCGACTTCCCCGCTGCGCGTGCCAGCTTGAGTTGCTTGCGATTCATCCTTTCACTCCAGTCCAAATAGCACTGAGCTACGCGCCACCCAGCCCAATATGAAAATTATCCGCTGCGATCTGACTCATGCTGAAGCGATTCTTGCCATTCTGAATGAAGCCATCGTCAACACGACGGCGCTCTACGACTATCATCCGCGCACGCCGGCGATGATGCAGGCTTGGTTCGACGCGAAAAATAAAGACCGCTACCCCGTGATCGGGGCAGTTAACGACGCCGGGGAACTCATGGGCTTCGCCAGCTATGGAACCTTCCGTGGTTTTCCTGCCTACAAATATACGGTGGAGCACTCCGTTTATATCGACACGCGTTTTCGTCGCCAAGGCTTGGGCAAAACGCTATTGAATGAAATTATCGCTGCGGCCGTTGCTCAAGAATACCACCTGCTCATCGGCGGCATCGATGCCGCCAACTCCCCGAGCATCGCCCTGCACCGCAGTCTGGGCTTCACCCATTGCGCGAGCATCCAGCAGGCCGGATTCAAATTTGGCCGCTGGCTCGATCTGGAATTCTATCAACTCATTCTGCCTTCCCCCACGCACCCGATCGACGGCTAAACACCCGTTTCCACTCGGAGAATACGGAACCAGATCACCTCACTGGCGGTCAAATTCCTCGCTCAACACTTTATCGACCCATGAAATTTTCCTCATTCATTCTCCCCGGCTTGCTTGGTGTGTTTTCTTTCCTCGTCACGGGCTGCGTTCTGCCACCAGCAGAGGGCGGTTCAGAATATCGCTCCGCAGAACTCCGGACGACGACGCTGCTGACCCTCATCGATGAATCCCACCAGTTAACCCCGGAACAACTCAGCGAACGTCGCCAGAACATTGTCAGTTACCTGATCGCCGAAGGCTATATCTTCAGCGGAGAAGATCTGGTGCAGAGTGTTTCTTCTGCCGAGCAGATCATCCGCGCGAAGCTGGAACTCGATGGCAGTTTCGAACTCACGATTTATAAACCCGAGCGCCTCTCCCATCGCGAAGTGACCTTTGATCCCATCGGTTATCCCGTCTATCCCTATTTTCCCGGCGATCACGGTTACTTCGGCAATGGGTATGATCCTTGGTATTGTCCCGTCGAGCCCTCCTATTATCCACGCCGTGATTATGATCGATCCCGATATCATCGCGAGCATGACGACCGAGATCATCACCGCGTACCGAATACACCTGACGATCACCGGAACAATGGAGATCAAAATCCACGCCAGCACCGGGATAATCGCCGCGACAATAATCATCAGCCCACGCCGCCGGTTCAACCGAATCAACCGCAGCCCCCGCGCTACGGCCCCAACCGGCAGCCCCGGCAGCCCCAGCCCAATCCACCACCAACGCCGGTAGAACCGCCCCAACAATCTTCGCCACAAAATCCGCCGGTGTGGCCCGATCCTCAGGGCAACAATCCGAATCGCCGGCCTTGGAAAAATCATCCCGCCCCACCGACTCAGCCCGCCGTTACGCCTGTCACTACTCCACCGCCCCAGAACCAACCTGATTACCGGCGTTTCCGACCCGATCTGCCGCAAGCACCACAGCCGCAGCCTGCGGCGCCCACGCCAAGAGCAACGCCACCACCACCAACTTCTCCTGCGCAATATCGTTATCGTCGCGAAGTCCCACCGCCCAATTCACCTCCGCAACAGACCAATTCTCCACGCGCAACTCCCGCGCCTCCCCCCGAACCTGATCCCGCGCGGGAGAAAACAGATACTCCTCCCTCACCGGAGTCCTAAACCGAGACTGAATCCTCCAACCACCCAAGCAGGCCCCGCCTGCCACTGATCGCCGCCGCCCCGCAAATGAAACCAGATAACCTCAATTTTATCCCGAATTCCGAGATGAAAGCATAGAGTCGCCCTCGGCTATTACAGAGACGGGTTGTTATACCAAGCGCTCGTGGGTTATACCCGATTATCACCGCGAATCCGCCAGAGTCGGACGTGCCCGATCCAGTTGAATTGCGGTTCGGTAGAGGCTGTTGCCCTCAACGGCCATGAGGAATGGATGCTACGCGCGAAAATGCGCTTGGGGGCAAGCGCCGCTACCGAAAACCGCCACCGAAAGCAGGATCACGGAAACAGGGTTACCTTGATGGCCTATCCAAATAATCGTAGCCAAATCGGACTGTAGTGGCAGCCTCCCGACTCAACATCCACCCATGAAAAAACCGCGCAGGGTCAGTGCGCGGTTTATTTGCCTGGTGACCAGAGAAGCGTAAGCGCTCCCACCAATTTTATCCGGCGGAAGCAGCCGGCTGCTGGTTGTGGTTTTCCATCCTATCATTCTTAGCCATCGCGGCATCACTGAAGGCGTAGCCAAAGGCCATGCCAAGAGCGATCAGCGCACACAGACGCAGGGTTCGCATGTTGAGGGTAGTTGGGGGGTTGGAGGGGTGACTGACTGAAAATAGGGGAAGACTGACATTTCT
The DNA here is from genome assembly GCA_038206205.1 of Opitutales bacterium. GTDB lineage: Bacteria > Verrucomicrobiota > Verrucomicrobiia > Opitutales > Opitutaceae > Didemnitutus. Next base: position 87,418 of record JBBRBC010000001.1, on the reverse strand, counting down.
TTCGGCCCGCCTACGCTCAAAAGCTTCGGCGCGGCAGCCATCGCCACGAGCGTTGGGCTTGCCGAGCCGTAGCTCGTAAGAGCGAAGGCTGGTGCGGGCGGAGGGAGTCGAACCCTCCTCTCATGCTTGGGAAGCACATATAATACCGATATACTACGCCCGCAGGAAAGAACGGCCCTCAGTGCTAACCACCGACTCTCGACGGTCAAGCTCGCACCGTGATCAAGTGCGAGAAAGGCAAAAATCATCAGCTATAATCCCGCCGACCTTCGAGCGCACTCTTGAGCGTCACCCCGTCGGCGTACAAGACGCCGCCGCCACTCGGCAGGCCGAAACCGATGCGCGTGATCTTCACCCCGCTCTTGGGCAGCCGCTCCACCAGATAATGACAGGTCGCCTCCCCTTCCACGTCGTTGGACAGCGCGAGTACGAGTTCAGTGATTTCACCGGTTTCCACGCGTTGCAGCAGTGCCGTCAGATTTAAATCGTCCGGTGCCACACCGCGAATCGGCGACAGCTTCCCGTGCAAAACATGATAACGTCCGCGATAGGCACTGGAACGCTCGATGGCCGCGAGATCGGGTACATTCTCCACCACGCAAACCTGGCCGGTGGCGCGACGCTCATCCGCGCAGATCGGACACTGGTCTTGCTCGGCAAGATTTCCACACACCTGACAACGTCGCACCGTCTGCGCCGCCGCCTGCATCGCGGCTACCAGTTCAGACAAGCGGCCCGGTTTTTCCACGAGCAAGTGCAGCGCGATGCGCTCCGCCGAGCGGTAGCCGATCCCCGGCAACTGCTTGAGCTGCTTCTGAAATTGTTCGAGCGCAGGAGTCATGGGGAAATTGGAAATACAGCTTAACCACTAATGAACACTAAGGGCCACTAAGGAAGTCCATGCAGCCTAGCTCTGTTTGGCTTGGTGTCCAATGAGTGTGGCCTAGTGGTTTATACTCCGGGACTGCTTCTGTATTCCCTGTGTCTTCTGTGGATAGATATTCTTCAGGCTCAAAACATCCCCGGCACCTGGAAGCCGGCGGAGATGCGCTGCATCTCGGAATCATTCAGCTCTTTCGCCTTGGTCGCGGCTTCCTGCACCGCGTTGAGAATCGTTTCTTCGAGGAGCTTCTTGTCTTCCTTGATGAATTCCGGATCGAGATCCAACGCGAGGAATTTACCCGCGCCGTTGATCTTGATCTTCACCGCGCCACCACCGCTGGTGACGTCGATTTCGCGCGTCGCGAGTGATGCCTGCATCAACTCGATCTGCTTCTGCATTTTTTGGGCTTGTTTAAGAAGGGTGCCTACGCCGGCCATAAGGGGATTGGGTTAAAGTTTAAAAGAGTGGATTGAACGACAATGAAGACCGCTCCACCCAATCCCCTTCAAGCAATAAATCATCGGGCACATGGTATTGGGCGCATCTGCGGGCTGGCGGTGATTTTCCATTCCAGAGGTAATGATCGTCTTGGTTTCTGACGAGGTCCGCGAGGCCGAGCAGGTTGGCGAGCCCGGGACGCTGCCAAAACTGACCGCTACAGCGGAGCCGGCGCGGGAGTTGCGCGCCGAGAGATTCAATCGCCCCGCTGCCGATGGGTGCTCCCGCGCGATGGCGCGCGTGATAATTCATGTGCCGTAGTGGATTTTGCAGTAGTTGGCTTCGCGTTCGATCAGTTGCTGCGTTGCGGCACTGCACGGGGCGATGGTCGCGATGAGTTCCTCGAGCCGGCGGACAACCCGAGCCTGCCCGCCGCCGGAGTATCCTTTATGGATCGGTCCTGCGAAAACTCACCGCGAAGGTTACTTCCGGTCTTACACCCGCCTCTGACTAAATTCCGCGATTTATCTCCCCAAGCGCAGCGGTTGCGGTAAGGTCTCCCTTCATGTCTCTCCTCGGCAAACGCAGCCTGCTCACCATCGTCCGCTCCGCGCCTCCTGGTTTCTACCTCGACGGCGGCTCCGCAGGCGAAATCCTCCTGCCCGGAAAATACAATCCTCCCGGTGCCAATCCCGGGGATAAAATCGACGTCTTTATCTATCGCGACTCCGAGGACCGCCTGGTCGCCACCACCGAAAAACCCTTGGCCGTCGTGGGCGAATGCGCGTACTTGCGCGTGGTCGGCATCAATCCGCGCATCGGCCTTTTCCTCGACTGGGGCCTAGACAAAGATCTCCTGCTGCCCATTCGCGAAACCGCTGGTCCGCTGAATGTCGGCGACCGCGTAGTCGTCAAAGTTATCGTCGATGACAAATCGGACCGGCTCGTCGCCAGCGCCCGCCTGAATCGCCGCCTCGACCTCACGCCGCCCCACTATCACGAAGGCGAATCGCTGAAACTGATGGTCGCGAGCCGCAGTCCGCTGGGCTACAATATGATCATCAACGATGCTCATCGCGGCCTGATTTATCACACCGAAATCCAAGGTTCTCTCAGTATCGGCCAACTGGTGGAAGGCTACATGCGTTCGATCCGGCCCGACGGGAAATTCGATCTCGCCCTCGGTCGGGCCGGCTACCGCCGCATCGCTTCTGCGGCGGAAACCATCATCGAAAAACTTACCGTCGCCGGCGGCCACCTGCCCTACCACGACAATAGCCTGCCCGAGGAAATTCGCGAAGCGTTTGGTCTGAGCAAAAAAGCTTTCAAACAAGGCATCGGCTCGCTCTTCCGCGAACGCAAAATCTTCATCGACCCCGATGGAATCCGCCTCATGGCGCCGCCTCAGAAAAACTGAAGATCGACTCATTTCATTCCAACCGTATTATCGTTCCCATGAAAAAAATCCCCCTGCCTGTTCAAGCCACCAACTCCTCCACGCCCCGCAACGTGGTCGTGCGCGAGATCCCCATCGAACTCTGCCAGTTCGTCAAATTTGGCGGACTCGCTGACACGGGAGGCGCGGCCAAAACCTTGATCGCCCAGGGCCGGGTAATGCTCAACGGCGAGATTGAAACCCAGAAACGCAAGAAACTCGCGGTCGGCGACAAAGTGAAAGTCGATGGTCACACCATCATCGTGCAACTAAGCTAAGCGGAGCGTAACGATTGACCCAATGGCCGCGAGTCGTCGGGAAAATGGACCTCAGGAAAACAATTCAATCTAGAATTGAGCCAATGAACCGTATCGTGCTCTTGGCTTGCCACGATTTATCCTGAGCTCCGATAACAGTTCTGCCCATGCCTTCCTCCCGACCATCTGTGCAGCCCAAACCATGGCCCATGAAGTGGGTGGCGCTGGCGATTGCGATATTCATCATCGGTTACACGCTCATCAATTTGCGCTACCGCAAGCCTGGCAAAGGTCACGAGCCGGCCGCCGAAATGAAACAACGCGTGACCGCGGCTCGCCTTAAAGAAGCAGGCTGGAGCGTGCTTGCCTGCAACACCCGCCGGCCCGTCGAAAAAATCGCCAGTGATGATGCCGCTCTCGCGCGCGGGCCTTTCGGCCTCGGTTTGGATTTCAACACCACCTTAGTCGCTAAACCCAATTTGCTCCGAAGTATCGATCACGTCACCGCACCTGACAGCGTCGAGGCCGGCGCCGACTACACCGCTTATTTCACAGCCACCATCAGCGATCTGAAATTTCAACTGGGCGATATTCAGCTCTACCGGCGGGGCAACGATCTCGTCTTGCTGCCCGTGACGGAGCATCTGCCCGGCAAGGAACTTTACAGCCGCTGGCAAGACGCCGACTACTGTGTAACTTTCTCCACCAGCGCCCTGCCACCGGGCACGTACCAGATCAGCCTCTTCGCGCAAGGGCCCGCCGCGAAGTGGAGTTTCCAGATTAAATAAAACCAAATCACGTTCGTTCCTGTTAGCTCAATCCCTGCAATCATGAAAATCGGCGTACTCGGTTTAGGCCTCATCGGCAGTGTGTGGTCACGGCATTACCAAGCCGCAGGGGTGCTGGTCGGCACGTGGAATCGCACGCCCCAGCCGAATGTTCCCGCGTGGTTGTCCACGCCGGAAGCCGTGGCGAACGCCGCTGATGTCATGCAAATCGTGGTCGCCGATCCGGCGGCCGTGGAGAGTGTGCTCTCGCGGATTCTCCCCCAGCTCGGCCCCGGAAAAATCGTGGTCCAATCGAGCACGATCGACGCGGAAAGCAGCGCGCGCTTTGCCGCCCTCGTCACTGGGCGTAGGGCGCGCTATCTCGCGGCCCCATTCACGGGCAGCAAGCCCGCCGCAGAGCAGCGCCAGACGATTTTCTTTCTCGGCGGCGACTCCGCTTTGATCGCCGAACTGGAACCCTTGCTATCCCTGATCTCCGCCCATCGTTTCGTCATCGGGACCAATGAGCAGGCCTGCACGTTGAAACTCGCGATGAATCTCCACCTGGCCGCGCAAATGCAGGCCTTGAGCGAAGCGCTGACGCTCTCCCGTCAGGCCGGGGTATCCGACGCGATGTTTTTTGAGGTGATGGCAAAAAACATGGGCTATTCCGGTCTGACAAAAATGAAGGAGCCGAAACTGCGCTCCGGTGATTTCTCGCCGCAATTTTCCGTGAAACACATGCACAAGGATATGCGCTTGGCCGCCCGCACCGCCGCCGGTGTTGACCTTCCGGTGCTCAACGCCGTCCGCGAAGCGCTCAAAACGGCCGAGGCTCGCGGCTTGGGCGACGAGGATTTTTCAGCACTGATCAAATTGCTGGACGCAAAGTAGGACGGGCGATTCCGCGTCAGCCGCCCGCTCCTTCCCCTCGTTCTCCGTAAAACTTTCTGCTCACGCGGCCGCGTGCACCTGATCGATGTTCAGCGTTTTCGCGAGCACCTCAACCTCGACGGCCACCTTCTGCACGACAGGTGAAAGGTCGGCCGCTTTGAGCCCAAGCAGATTAATCACTTCCGGGTCGGGTAACGCGCACACGACCCCACGCACACATACCTGACGTCGCACCCAACGGGCCGTCAGCAACAAGGCCGCCAAACCCGAGGCATTGGGCGCAGCCTGCGGGCGAAATTGATATTTAACCGCCTCGATCATCTGAGCAGGAAAACCCCAGGTCCGCATCATGATCGCACTGGGTTCGGCATGATCATAACCGAGCAGCCGATTCTCACTGGTCTGCCACTCTTCCGGCCAGTCACCGCACTCCAAAGCAACACCCGGTTGCCGTTGTTGCACCCAGCGATCAACCGCCACCATTCCGACATTATGCAGCAAGCCCAACGTGTAGGCTTGATTGACATCATCGCCGGTCCGGCGGGCCAGATCCCGTGCCGCACAAGCTGTGGCGAGTGCCTGACGCCAGAGAACACTCGTGGAGCAGCCATAGACGCGGAGAGATTTGGAAAACGTTTCCATCGCCATGATGGTCATCACGGCCTCATGCACCGTCGCATAACCGAGCCGCTGCACGGCCTCTTCAATAGAGCCGCAAGCCCCTCCGTTATAGATCGGGCTATTTGAAAGATGCACCACCCGAGCGGCCAAACTTCGTTCCAACTGGATCACTTCCACGAGTGATTCGACTGTAGAATTCGGGTCATCCAATAAAAGCATCATGCGCTGCATGAGCTGCGGCGAAGACGGCAGTGTCTTGATTTGCGAGATAAGCTCTTCAGGCGTGGAGAACAACATGGTCAATTTCATAGGTGGTTGGCCCTGCGCATTTATCGGCAGTTCTCAAGGCAGCTTAAGCCTAAATTCCAATCTAAGGCCAAAGCAGGGGGTGGCCGATCGGCTAAGGCCCGGGTCAACCCGGTGAAGTGCTGGACCCGAATTTATAAATTATTATCCAAACTCGCAACTTGCCGGGATTGCTGACGTCATCCCATCAGTCACTTCACTTTATTTCTTCCAAGTGACTGTCGCCCGTCTCTTTCCATAAATTTATGGCCGCTGCATCCCGATACCGTCCTCTCACTATTTTCGTTACCCTAGTGCTGCTCGCCGGCACCTGTTATTATTTCTACTCGCGCGAGAATCAGTCCAAGACCGCTGCCCCGGAATACACCACCACCACCGTGGTCAAAGGCGACGTCGTTCAACACGTGACCGCCACCGGCCAGCTCGAACCCCTCATCAGCGTCGATGTCGGCAGTCAGATTTCCGGTTTGGTCCAGAAACTCTACGTCGACTTCAATTCCACGATCAAGAAAGGCGATAAACTCGCCGAGATCGATTCTGCCACGTACCGGCAAAAACTCCGCCAAGCCCAAGCTGATCTTGCGGCCACGGAAGCCAATAACCGGCTCCAACACCTCAACACCGACCGCACCAAGTCCTTGTTCGAGCAAAAACTCGTCACCCAGCAGGACCTCGACCAAGCCATCGCACTGCTCCAGCAATCCGACGCGCAACTCCTGACGCGCAAAGCCGTGGTGGAAAACGCCCAAGTCGATCTCGACCGCTGCACCATTTCTTCACCCATCGATGGCATCGTGCTGACAAAATCCACCGAAGAAGGAAAAACTGTCGCGGCCAGTCTCAACTCCCCTATCCTCTTCGTCATCGCCAACGATCTCGCCAAAATGAAGATCACCGCCGCCGTCGCCGAAGCCGACATCGGCAACGTCCGAACGGGTCAGCCGGTTTCCTTTACCGTCGACGCCTTTATCGGCCGAGAATTCAAGGGCCAAGTCACGCAGGTCCGCAATTCTCCGAAGACCGCTCAGAACGTCGTCACCTACGAAACGATCATTGATGTCGACAACGCCGATCTACGTCTCCGACCCGGCATGACCACCAATGTATCCATCGCTGTCGCCCGTCGCGAAAACACCTTGAAAGTCGTCAACGCCGCTCTTCGCGTTCGCGTGCCCGAGAGCTTGCTGCCCGAAAAACCCGCAGCAGTCGGGCCGAAGACCGCAGCCCCCGCGCCCAAAAACGCTGGAGCCGCTACCAGCGCTGCCCCGGCTGGCGAGCGCCGCACCAGTGCAGCTGGCTCCGGCAGCGAAGGTGGCGGTCGCCGCAGTGGTAGTGGTGGTGGGTTGAGTGGATTCCTCGGCACTGATCCCACCCCCGAACAACGGCAGCAACTTCGTGAAATCATGACCGAGCTGGGCCTCGATTTTCGCAACGGCCCACCCTCGGCCGAACAACGTGAACAATTGAAAAAACTTCTCGTCGAACGGGGTGTCATCACCGCACCTGCCGTCTCCTCGAGCGATGTCGTGATCACGACCCGCACCCTTTACCGTTTGCCCGGCGGCGATAAGAGAGCCCCGCCTGAACCGATCTCCATCAAAGCGGGCATCACCGACGGCCTCAGCACGGAAATCATCAGCGGCCTCAATGAAGGCGACGTCATTATCACCAGCATCGCGCTTCCCGGCGCAAGCAACGCCGCACCCGCAGCCCAGCCTTCACGTTCCGGCTCCAGCAATCCTTTCAGCGGCTCGCGGCGCTTCTAAATACCATCATGGCTTCGGTCGTTTCCATTCAGGATCTGCACAAGACCTACGACACCGGCGAGGTGAAGGTGCACGCCGTCCGGAACGTCTCCCTCGAAATCCAACGAGGGGAATTCCTCGCCGTCATGGGTGCCAGCGGCTCCGGCAAATCCACCATGATGAACATGCTCGGTTGTCTCGACCGTCCCACCACGGGACGTTATCTCCTCGACGGCATCGACGTCGCCCAATTGGACCGCAACGAACTCGCCGATATCCGCAACCAAAAACTCGGCTTCGTTTTTCAAGGCTTCAATCTCCTCGCCCGCACCACCGCGCTCGAAAATGTCGAGCTCCCCATGCTGTACGGCAAACAGCGGATGACCGCCAAAGAGGTCAAAACCCGCGCCTTGCATTGCCTCGATATCGTCGGCCTCAGCAACCGCTCCGATCATTTCCCCAGCCAACTCTCCGGCGGTCAACAACAGCGCGTCGCCATCGCCCGCGCACTCGTCAATCAACCCGAAATGCTCCTCGCCGACGAGCCCACCGGCAATCTCGACAGCCGGACCTCCGCTGAGGTCATGGGCGTGTTTCAAAAACTCAACGATCAAGGCATCACCATCGTCATGGTCACCCACGAGCTCGACATCGCCCACTACTGCAAGCGCAACCTCATCATGCGCGACGGCCGCATCGTCAGCGACGTGCCAGTGTCGAACCGCCTCCACGCCGAGACCGAAATCCGCCAACTCGCCCAAGCCGAGTCTGCCGCCAAACTCACCGACTGAGTCCGTCATGCGCCTTTATAACACCATCAAGATCGCCCTGCGCGCCCTCCGGCGCAGCGCCCTGCGCTCCGTGCTCACCGCTCTCGGCATCATCATCGGCATCGCGGCGGTGATCGCCGTGGTCAGCATTGGCAACGGCGCCAAAAATCAGGTCGAGCAACAGATCGCCAGTCTCGGGCAGAACGTCATTACCGTTTTCCCCGGCTCCTTCACCACCGGTGGCTCCCGGGGCGGCTCTGGCTCCAACTCCACTCTCCTGCCCGAAGAAGTTAACCTCATTGGCAACGAAATTCCCGGAATCGTCGCCGTCAGCGGTGAAGTGCGCGACCGCAATCAAGTCCTCGCCAACGGCCTCAATTGGAACACCAATATCAATGGAGAAGGTGTCGGCTATCTGAGCATCCGCGCTTGGAATATCACCGCCGGTGCCATGTTCAGCGACTCCGACGTCAAAGGCGGAGCCAAGGTTTGTGTCATCGGCCAAACCGTCGTCGAGCAGCTTTTCCCCGATACCGACCCCGTCGGCCAGACCATCCGTATCCGCAACCTGCCCTTCAAAATTCTCGGCGTCCTCGCCCCCAAGGGCTTCAGTTTTTTCGGCAGCGATCAGGACGATGTGGTGATCGTGCCCTACACCAGCCACATGAAACGCATCTCTCGCCGTCAGTTCCTCAGCTCGATCCTGATCCAGGCAGACAAACCCGAAAATATGGAACGCATCCAGACCGATGTCACCGCTCTGCTCACCCAGCGCCGCTCGGGCCGTGAACCCGACTTCACCGTCCGCAACCAACTCGAGCTCGCCCAAGCCGCCACCGCCACCGCCACCACGATGACTTTTCTGCTGACGGTGATCGCCGTCATTTCCCTCTTCGTGGGCGGCATCGGCATCATGAACATCATGCTCGTCAGCGTGACGGAGCGCACCCGCGAGATCGGTATCCGCCTCGCCGTCGGCGCCCACGGCCGCGACGTCCTGCTGCAATTCCTCATCGAGTCCATCGTGCTCAGCGTCATCGGCGGAGCCTTGGGCGTGCTGCTCGGGGTCGGCGTTTCCCAGATCATTGCCAAAATGAACGGCTGGCCCGTGCTGCTTTCCACCCTCTGGATCGTCATCGCTTTCGGCGTCAGCGCGATCATCGGCATAATTTTCGGTTTTTTTCCCGCCTACAAAGCCGCCCAGCTCGACCCCATCGAAGCCCTGCGCTACGAGTGAGTCCGCTTGGTTTGCTCCTGTATTTTGGAGGGCCTTCGCTCGTCGCCGTGCCGGGCATTTCGCTCCCCGCTTGACGGCACGGCCACAAGGGCCGGCCCTACATTCCTCATGCAAAATAGTTGGCCTGATCACGCATGGTAGAATGACGACCAACCTCCTTAACTTAGCGCCATTCAGCTCAAACTTCCTGATCCCAGCCCGTGGTGAGAGGAGTAGCGAGGAACCGAGCTGAGCCCACTGGCTGGAGCGAGTTGATCTCACCGCGCTCGGGTTGGCCCGCGAATCACGTGAAGTAGCGCGAATAAATCTCGGACCCAAGCCCCGCGCCCTTACAAGATGTCTATTCGGGTTACGCCTTCATTCGTGGAAATTCGTGTGATTCGTGGGCCAAACCTCCGAGAGCAAAACTCCGATTTCCCCACTAATCACACGAATCTCCACGAATAGAAAACAAGCCCGCCTACGGGACAACGAGGTGTAAGATCACGTCAGGCTCCGCGTCCTCCGCGCTAAATGTTTTCCCGATTCGCGGTGAAGTTGAGCTCACCCTGATTCCTCGGAATCAGGATGGCTGAGGCTGAAGTCCGGTCCGCGTTTAGCGGAACCCATGAGGCGACTCCGGCGCCGATGAGGCGAAAGGGTGATCCAGAGTTTCGCCGTTTGGTGAAACTGATTCGTAGTTAAAAACAGTTGGGAGCCTTGGTTGCTAAAAGAAAAAGGCGCTCCGGTTTAGGGAACGCCTGAGATTAACGGCTCATCCGGAGGATTCGCCCTACCCATTGACTAAACCTTATGGCAGATCCGTTGCACCCATGAGATAACGGTCGCATTCTCTCGCGGCACCGCGGCCTTCGTTGATCGCCCAGACGACGAGACTTTGACCACGACGGCAGTCTCCGGCGGCGAAGACGCCCTTGATGCTGGTGGTGTACTTCTCGTGCTCGGCTTTCACGTTGGAACGCGCGTCGGTCTCGAGGGCGATAACTTTGAGCAGCGCTTGTTCTGGCCCGAGGAAACCCATCGCGAGCAGCACGAGCTGCGCGGCATGTGTTTTTTCGGTTCCGGAAATTTCGACGGGGATAAACTGACCTTTGTCGTTCTTGTCCCACTTGATCTCGACCGTCACGAGTTCCTTCAGGTTGCCCTGAGCATCACCGATGAACTTTTTAACCGTGGTGAGATAGACGCGGGGATCCGAACCGAATTTGGCGGCGGCTTCTTCCTGACCGTAATCCATCTTATAGGTCTTGGGCCACTCGGGCCAGGGATTGTCGGCGGTGCGCTCGAGCGGTGGCTTGGGGAGAATTTCGATTTGCGTGATGCTCTTGCAGCCGTGGCGCATCGAGGTGCCGACGCAGTCCGTGCCGGTGTCGCCACCACCGATGACGATGACGTCCTTCCCCTTGGCGTGGATCGAGCAATGATCGCTGCCGCCGTTGAGGAGTGCCTGAGTGTTGGCGGTCAGAAACTCCATGGCGTAGTGCACGCCCTTGAGCGTGCGGCCCTCGATCGGGAGATCGCGCGGTTGGGTCGCACCGGTGCAAATAACCGTGGCGTCGAAATCCTTGAGCAGCGTCGAAGCATCGATGGTGGTGCCGATGTTGGCGTTGCAGACGAACTTGATGCCTTCCTGCTCCATGAGCTCGATGCGGCGAAGGACGACTTCCTTCTTGTCGAGTTTCATGTTCGGAATGCCGTACATGAGGAGACCGCCCGGACGATCGGCGCGCTCGAAAACCGTGACGGTGTGGCCGGCGGTGTTCAACTGAGCCGCAGCGGACAAACCAGCGGGACCGGAGCCGATGACGGCGACTTTCTTGCCGGTGCGAACCTTTGGCTGCTGAGGAACGACCCAACCCTCATCCCAACCGCGATCAGTGATGGCGGCCTCGATGTTCTTGATGGTGACGGGCGGATTGTTGATGCCGAGCACGCAGGAACCTTCGCAAGGCGCAGGGCAAACGCGGCCGGTGAACTCCGGAAAATTATTCGTCTTGTGCAGGCGCAGCAGCGCTTCCTTCCAGCGACCGCGGAAGACGAGATCGTTCCACTCGGGGATCAAATTGTTGATTGGGCAACCGGAGGCCATGCCGCTGATGAGTTTGCCGGTGTGGCAGAACGGGACGCCGCAATCCATGCAACGTGCGCCTTGGTTGCGGAGTTTCTTCTCCTCCATGTGGTGGTGAAATTCCTTCCAGTCGTGCGTGCGCTCGGAGGGAGCGCGGTCGACGGGAAGCTCGCGCAAATATTCGATGAAGCCAGTTGGTTTGCCCATTTTGGTAAGATTTTTTTAACCACTAAAACACACTAATGGCTCACTAATGAAGCAGAGCGATAGTTGTATTCAGTAGATCGGATTAGTGTCTATTAGTGTAGATTAGTGGTTTGCTCCGTTGATCGGATCAGTTGCCGCCGACGCGTGAGAGGTCGCGGGAGTTTTTCTCGAACGCGGCCATGATAGCTTCGTCACCGGTCAGGCCTTGTGACTTGGCGTGGTCGATTTCGGCGAGCATGCGCTTGTAGTCGTTCGGCAGAATCTTGACAAACTTCGGCACGGTCTGGTCCCACGCGTCGAGCAGCGCCTTGGCGCGCGGGCTCTTCGTGTAGGCGAGATGTTTCTCAATCAACTTGCGGAGCTCGGTGATCTCGTTGTTCGACGTGAGCTTCTCGATGCCGACCATCTGCGTGTTGACGCGGGAGGCGAAGTCGCCGCTCTCGTCGAGCACGTAGCCGATACCGCCGGACATGCCGGCACCGAAGTTGCGGCCGGCGCGACCGAGCACGACGACGCGGCCACCGGTCATGTATTCGCAACCGTTGTCACCGATGCCTTCGACGACCGCGTCGACGCCGGAATTGCGGACGCCGAAGCGTTCGCCGGCCATGCCGCGCAGGAAAACCTCGCCGGCCGTCGCGCCGTAAAGCGCGACGTTGCCGATGATCATGTTTTCCTCGGACTTGAAGGTCGCTGCGGGGGACGGATAGATGATGAGCTTGCCACCGGAGAGGCCCTTGCCGACGTAATCGTTGGCGTCGCCCTCGATGGAGAGCGTCATGCCGCGAGTGACGAAAGCGCCGAAGCTCTGGCCCGCCGAGCCCGTGAAATGGAGGCGAATGGTGTCTTCGGGCAGACCTTTGGCGCCGTACTTCTTGGTGATCTCGTAGCTGGTGATGGTGCCGGTGACGCGGTTGACGTTGCGGATCGGCAGCGAGGCTTGAACTTTTTCGCCGCGTTCGATGGCTGGCTTGCAGAGATCGAGCAAGGTCGTGATGTCGAGCGAGCGGTCGATGCCGTGATCCTGTTTGATGGAGCAGAAGCGACCGACTTCGGGACCGACGTCCGGCGAATAGAGGATGCTCGAGAAGTCGAGGCCCTTGGCCTTCCAATGATCGACGGCCTTGCGCGGCTCAAGTGAGCCGACTTGGCCGACCATTTCCTCGATGGTGCGATAACCAAGCTGGGCCATGATCTCGCGGACTTCCTCGGCGACGAAGCGCATGAAGTTGACGACGTACTCGGGCTTGCCGGTGTACTTGGCGCGCAACTTCGGATCCTGCGTGGCGATGCCAACGGGACAAGTGTTGAGATGGCAGGCGCGCATCATGATGCAGCCCGTAGAAACGAGGGGCGCGGTGGCGAAACCGAATTCCTCGGCGCCGAGCAGCGCGGCGATGACGACGTCGCGGCCGGTCTTGAGCTGACCGTCGGTCTCGACGGCGATGCGGCTGCGAAGATTATTGAGGACGAGGGTCTGGTGGGTTTCGGCGAGGCCGAGTTCCCACGGGAGACCCGCGTGTTGCAACGAGGTTTGCGGCGATGCGCCGGTGCCACCGTCGCAACCGGAGATGAGCACGACATCGGCGTGCGCCTTGGCGACGCCGGCGGCGATGGTGCCGACGCCGACTTCGGAGACGAGCTTTACGCTGATGCGCGCGTGGCGGTTGCTGTTCTTCAAGTCATGAATCAGCTCGGCCAGATCCTCGATGGAATAGATGTCGTGGTGCGGTGGCGGGGAGATAAGGCCGACGCCGGCGGTGGTGAGACGGGTCTTGGCGACCCACGGATAAACTTTCGAGCCGGGCAATTGGCCGCCCTCGCCGGGCTTCGCGCCCTGCGCCATCTTGATCTGGAGTTCCTTGGCGCTCGCGAGGTATTCGCTCGTGACGCCGAAACGGCCGGAAGCAACCTGCTTGATAGCGGAGTTCTTCGAATCGCCATTGGCCATCGGAATGAAACGCGTGGGATCTTCGCCGCCCTCACCTGTGTTGGACTTGCCGCCGATGCGGTTCATCGCAATCGCGAGCGTTTCGTGGGCTTCGCTGGAGATGGAGCCGTAGGACATCGCGCCGGTTTTGAAGCGCTTCACGATGCTATCGACGGATTCGACCTCGGAGAGCGGGATCGACGTCGCGGCTTTGAAATCGAGGAGACTGCGCAGCGTGCAGAGCTTGTTGCCCTGTTCGTTAACGAGTTTGGCGTAGGCTTTGAAGGCCGGGTAGCTGCCGAGCTTCGTGGCCTTTTGCAGATGATGGATCGACTCGGGCGTGAAGAGATGGGCTTCGCCTTCGGCACGCCATTGATAAATGCCGCCGACGGGGAGAACGTGGCCGTCGACCTGGCGATCAGGATACGCGGCGTGGTGGCGCAGGAGAACTTCCTGCGCGATGACATCGAGGCCGATGCCGCCGACGCGGGAAGCGGTCCACGTGAAATAGTGATCGATGACGTCTTGGCGAATGCCGAGCGCCTCGAACACTTGGGCGCCGCGATAGCTCTGGATGGCGGAGATGCCCATCTTGGACATGACCTTGATGACGCCCTTGGAAGCGGCCTTCACGAAGTTTTTGCAGGCGGTCTTGTGGTCGATGTTGAGCAACGCGCCTTCGCGGATCATATCATCAACCGTCTCAAACGCGACGTACGGATTCACGGCGCTGACGCCGTAGCCGATGAGCAGCGCGAAGTGATGCACTTCGCGGGCTTCACCGGTTTCGATCACGAGACTGGCGCGGGTGCGCAGGCCTTCGCGGATGAGGTAATGGTGCAGGCCGGCGACAGCGAGCAGCGCGGGGATCGGAGCGAACTCCTTGTTCACGCCGCGATCGCTCAGGATGAGGACGTTGACGTCGTCTTCCTCGATCATGCGGCGGGCCATGATGCAGATTTCCTCGAGTGACTTGGCGAGGCCTTTCTCGCCGCGCGACACGCGGAAGAGGGAGTTGAGCACGCCGACCTTGAGGCCGGGCAAATCCATGCGGCGGATCTTGGCGAATTCCTCGTTGGTGAGGACGGGCCACTTCAACTCGACGCGACGGCAGGCGGTCGGGCCAGGATGCAGGAGATTTCCCTCGGAGCCGAGGCGGGTTTCAGCGGAGGTGATGATTTCTTCGCGGATACAATCGATCGGCGGATTCGTGACCTGCGCGAAAAGTTGTTGGAAATAATCGTAGAGCAGGCGCGGCTTGTTGGAGAGCACCGCGAGCGCGGTGTCGTTGCCCATCGAACCGATGGCCTCGACGCCGTCGCGGGCCATCGGGGCGAGAATGATGCGCTCATCTTCGTGTGTGTAACCGAAGGCGATTTGGCGCTGGAGCAGGGTCTCGTGATCCGGTAAGGGAATCTCGGGAGCATCGGGCAAATCGCTGAGGGGCACGAGATGTTCCTCGATCCACTGGGCATACGGACGCTCGGCGGCGAATTGCTGTTTAATTTCTTCGTCCTCGATGATGCGACCCTGTTCGGTATCGACGAGGAACATGCGGCCGGGTTGAAGACGGCCTTTGCTGACAACATCCTCGGGAGCGATGTCGAGCACGCCGGTCTCGGAGGCCATGATCACGAGCCCGTCCTTGGTGACACAGAAGCGGGAAGGACGCAGGCCGTTGCGGTCGAGAATGGCGCCGATCTGTTTGCCGTCGGTGAACGCGATGGCGGCGGGGCCGTCCCACGGTTCCATCAAGCACGCGTGGTATTGATAGAACGCGCGGCGGGCGGGATCCATCTGATCGTCGTTGGACCACGGCTCGGGGATCATCATCATGATCGCGTGCGCCATCGGGCGGCCGGCGAGGACGAGGAGTTCGAGGGTGTTGTCGAACATCGCCGAATCGCTGCCGTTCGGATTGATGATCGGAAGAATCTTCGGCATGTCCTCGCCGAAAGCTTCGGACTCGAAGAGCGCTTCGCGGGCGTGCATCCAATTGATGTTGCCGCGAAGGGTGTTGATCTCGCCGTTGTGCGCGACGTAACGATACGGATGCGCGCGATCCCAGCTCGGGAACGTGTTGGTGCTGAAACGCGAGTGCACGAGCGCCAGCGCGGTTTCCATGGAAGGATCGCGGAGGTCGGTGAAATATTTGTCGAGCTGTTCCGTGAGCAACTGGCCTTTGTAGACGATCGTCTTGCAGGAAAGACTGGAGACGTACCAATACTGCGCCCCATCCATCGTGGACATGCGAATCTCGCTGTAGCCGCGCTTGCGGATGAGGTAGAGCTTCCGCTCGAAGGCCGTCTCGTCCTTCACGTTTTCGGCCCGGCCGATGAAAGCCTGGCGCATGACCGGCTCGGAAGCCTTGGCAGAATCACCGAGCATGGAATTATCGACCGGCACGGTGCGCCAACCGAGGAACACCTGGCCTTCGGACTGCACGATTTGCTCGAGGCATTGCTCAAGTTTGCGGCGCATGCTGGGATTGCGCGGCATGAAGAAGATACCGCAACCGTAGTAGCCGACTTCCGGCAGGGTGAACTTGGCTTTCTTGGCCGCGATCTTGAAAAACTCATGCGGCATCTGGAGCAAGATGCCCGCGCCGTCACCGGTGTTTACCTCGGCTCCGGCGGCACCCCGATGGTCGAGGTTACGCAGGATCTGCAGGCCGTCCTGCAAAATCTTATGGGATTTCCGTCCCTTCATATCCACCACGAAGCCGACGCCGCACGCGTCGTGCTCAAACCACGGATCATACAGACCCTGCTTAGCAGGTCGGCCGGGCCCGAGTGAACGGGAGGCGCTGAGGGAATCATTCTTCTGGTTGGACATGTTAAAATGAGTGGGCCGAGCGGCGGACGACATCGTTATGGAGTGTGGAATCTGGGTGTTTGAGGTGCGCCGCAAGGGTCGCGAAAGATTGAGATTGAAATAGCGACGGACCCGGGGTCAAGGCGATGTATGGGTGTTTTGCGAATAATTTCAGGGAAAATGCCCCGGCGGGGGCTGCGACTAAACGCTAGAGGCGGAAATTCAGGTGAGAGAGGCAACTGCAACCGGAAATCCGGCCGCACAGATGGCTTGATTCAGTCACCCGACAGTTTCGTAGCCAGTTTCGGGCCATATTCCAAAATGATCAGGTCGGCCCGGTGAGCACGGACTTATAGCGACGAACTCGTTTTCCGAATAAGGAAAGGCAAACTCAATGGTGGTCGCCGATTTCCACATCGGCGACAGAGCGTCGGTGTGGAAACCGACGCCCACCCACTACAGGTTCCTGCCAGTCCCATCCGATGAACTTCGAAATCCGCTTCAGTCAATGGAGACGGGGTGCCTCCACCCCGTTTATTTTTCGAATGACCCACGCGGGGTGAGGGCACCCCGCCTCCAATTTATTAAACAA
The DNA here is from genome assembly GCA_038206205.1 of Opitutales bacterium. GTDB lineage: Bacteria > Verrucomicrobiota > Verrucomicrobiia > Opitutales > Opitutaceae > Didemnitutus. The sequence continues at coordinate 70,454 of JBBRBC010000001.1, read as the reverse complement.
ACTACGGCGCTTTCTCGCGACTCAAGGGGAACGCAGGCGAATCAAACCACCGGATTCTCTGGTCAATATCGGACCGGTCACTAGCTTCTCGCCGTTTCCCAATTGGAGCAAAAATTATGAAAATCGTTCCCCCGCTTTGGCTGACAGGTATGTTGTTTGCGACCGTCCTTTTTGGCACCGACGCGAACGAGGCAGCTGATCTCAAACACTTCCGTGATCTGGCCGAGACTCGCAGCTACACCCTTGGCCGACCGGTCTCGCCCCGACTCACGCAGGACGGCAGCGCCGTCATTTTTCTCCGCGCCGGTCCGCGCAGTCCTGTTCTGCGCTTGTACGAATTAACCATCGCCACGGGGAAAGAACGCGAACTGCTCACGCCTGAACAGCTCCTCGGCGCCCAAGAGGAGAAATTGAGCGTGGAGGAAAAAGCCCGCCGCGAACGCGCGCGGGTCAGTTTGAAAGGATTCACCCGCTTCGATCTGTCCCAAGACGGTACGCGCCTGCTCGTGACGCTCGCCGGCAAACTCTACGTCGTGAATCGCGCCGATCTCAAAATCACCGAAGTGCCCGGGACGAATTGGCTCGATCCCCGTTTTTCCCCCGATGGCCGCTCGGTGGCCGCGGTCAAAGACCGCGAACTCCACCTCATCGATCTCGCCACCACTCTCGCCACGCCCGTGACCAAAGGAGCAACGGAATTCATCTCCCACGCCACGGCCGAATTTATTGCCCAGGAAGAAATGGAACGGCGCGAGGGCTACTGGTGGTCGCCTGATTCCCAATGGCTCGCCTACCAGGAGACCGACGAATCCGGCGTGGAGGTCCGCTACATCGCCGACCCGCTCAACCCTCAAACCGCGCCCACGAAATTTTTCTATCCCAAGGCCGGCTCCCCCAATGCCAAAGTTCGCCTCGGCATCATTGCCCGCACCGGCGGTCCGACCACCTGGATCACTTGGGACGCAGAAAAATATCCTTACCTGGCCCGAGTTGTCTGGGATGTCGCCGCCGCCCCGCTCTGTATCTTGGTGCAGAACCGCGCACAGACCGAACAGCATTTATTGAAAGTCGACCCGACGACCGGAGCCACCAGCCCATTGTTGCGCGAAACCGACTCCGCTTGGCTCAATCTCGATTATGGCCACCCGATGCCCGTGTGGCTCAAGGACGGCCAGAGCTTCCTCTGGACCACGGAACGCGGCGGAACTTGGCAGGTGGAGCTGCACGATGCTTCCGGCACGCTCATCCGCGCACTCACTCCAGCCACTTTTCTATATCGCTCGTTTGTGGGGATCGACGAAGCCAACCGACAAATTATTGTCCGCGGCAGCCTCGATTCGAGAGAGATACAGCTCAGACAATTTCCGTTGGCAGGCGGTGGCGGCACTTATTTGACTCATGGCTTCGGCTCACACTCCGCAAAGTTCTCCGAAGAATCAGGTCGATTGATTCACAGTTACGAATTGTTCGACGGTCATGCTGGAACTGAGATATTATCCGCAGCCGGCAAAGTGCTCGCGACGCTTCGCTCCGTGGCGGAAACCCTACCTGCCCGACCCACCACCGAGCTGGTGAAAACGAAAAGCCCGCTGTCCTTCGATGCCGCCCTCACCCGACCGCGCCACTTTGAGCCGCAGAAAAAATATCCAGTCATACTAGAAGTGTACGCCGGTCCGACCGCCAAAACCGTCAACGCCGTCGCCCGTTCCTACCTGACCGACCAATGGACCGCCGACCAAGGTTATATTGTGGTCCGCCTTGATGGTCGCGGCACGCCCTGGAAAGGCCGAGCCTGGGAACGTGTCATCAAAGGCAACTTCATCGACATCGCGCTCACCGACCAGATCGCCGGCCTCCAAGCCCTCGCCGCCCAGTTTCCCGAGCTGGATCTGGCGCACGTCGGCGTGAAAGGCTGGTCTTTTGGCGGCTACTTCAGTGCCATGGCCACCATCCGCCGTCCGGATATTTTCCACGCCGGCATCGCGGGCGCGCCGGTCATCACGTGGGCAAACTACGACACGCATTATACCGAACGTTACCTCGGCCTGCCGCAAGCCTCACCCGAAGCCTATAAGGTCAGCGATGTCACCACCTATGCGAGTGAGCTGCGCCGACCGTTGCTCCTCATCCACGGTCTGACCGACGACAACGTCTATTTTCAACACACGCTGCAACTCGCCGACGCACTTTTCATGGCCGGAAAATCCTATGAACTCATGCCGATGATGGGCACGCACCTGGCCGGCTCCAGCGACCCCGTGGTACGCCTCCGCGAAGCGCAACGCGTCATAGAATTTTTCAACCGCCACCTAAAAAACGCCGAGGTGAAAGCCATCGATGCCAGCGAGTAGAAATTCCGGCGTGGTCCTCCGCGTATGTTTTCCGTAGACCAGTGCGGACGCTCGCGCACTCGGGCCGCCCACCTAGTTTTAGCTACCCGACGACTAAGGGCGCAACAACCCGCCGTGTCATTCAAGGAGCACGCTTGCACCATTCAGCTTCCCGACTTACTCCGTCCAACGCCCCTCGCTCCATCATCTCCCGCCGCTATTCCCGGCTCTCTCCTTCTTTTTTTAGCCGCACAATTATAATACTTACAACCTGACTCCTTTTGAATTTTTGAATCTGTCGAATCGGCTTTGGTTTGGTTTGAGGTGGGAGCGGCTTTAGGCCGAGTCGGTTATTGAGTCGGGGGGTAAAACCCCTCCCACCAAAGAATGGGGTGATGATGATTGCTTGGGGCAGTACGTGGTCTTGTGAAATAATCCGGAGATCTTTGCTCCTGCCCCACGGCCCGACCACGAATCCCCATTGACGAGCGGGGCGCGATGCCTGATTAAAAAACCATCTCAATGTCCAACAGCGCCGACATCAAACCCACCGACTTGCGCGGTATTCTGAAATACGTCCCTCGTTTTCAGGGACAGATTTTTATTATCGCCGTCGATGGCAGCATCGTCGCCGACGATAATTTCGCCAATCTCATCACGGATGTCGCCGTCCTCCGTTCGCTCGGCATCAAGGTCGTGCTCGTGCACGGCATCGGCCAACAGATCGAGGAACTGGCCAAACTCCGCAACATCGCGATCTCCGACAACATCGGCACCGGCGTAACCGACGCCCCCACCCTCGATCTCGCCATCCGCGCTTCGTCCCGGGTCACCCATCTCATGATCGAAGGCCTCACCGCCAACGGCCTGAAGGCGGCCATCACGAATTCCATTCGCGCCATCCCACTCGGCATCTTGCGCGGCGTTGATCACCAATTCACCGGCAAGGTTGATCGCATCGACCGCGATTTCATCCAGCAACTCATCGGCTCGGGTGTCGTACCCATAGTGAACCCGATCGGTTTTGATCGTGATGGCAAACCGCTCCGAGTGAACTCCGATCTCCTCGCCGCCGAGCTAGCCGAGGCCCTCCAAGCCACCAAGATTATTTACCTCTCCCCGTTTAACGGCATGGAAATCGCCGGCAAGCTGCAGCACGACATCTCGGTCGATACGTTGCGCAAAGTGATCGAAGCCAAACCCGACTCGATCAACGAACCCATGCGCAGCAAAGCCGCTCACGCCGTCAAGGCGATCGACACGGGCACGCCGCGTATTCATTTGCTCGACGGCCGTGAACTCGACGGCCTGCTCGCCGAGATTTTTTCGAACGAAGGCGTCGGTACACTCATCTACGGCAACGAATATCAGCAGATCCGCCAGGCCACCAAGCGCGACGTCCGCGCCATCTACAATCTCACCCGCTCCGGCATGAAGCGCGAGGAGTTGCGCGCCCGTAGCCAGCAAGCCATCGAGAAAAATATCGAGCAATTCTACGTTTTCGAAATCGACGAAAATCTGATCGCCTGCATCTCGCTGCATTTTTTTGCCGAGGAAAAGAACGCCATGGCCGAGATCGGTTCGCTCTATGTCATGCCGTTCTACCACAATCGCGGCATCGGCCATAAGATGGTCGAGTTCGCCTGCCTGCGCGCCAAAGAGAAAGGCACCAAGAAGGTCATCGCCCTTTCGACCCAGGCTTTCAGTTTCTTCACCTCCGTCTGCGAGTTCACCGAAGCCGAGAAAGAGGTGCTCCCCGAGTCGCGGCTCAAAACCTACGACGAGAGCGGCCGGAACTCGAAAATTCTGATCAAGAAGCTTTGAGTGGGAGCGGTCGCAACGGCGACCTGTCGCCTTGACTGAAGCAAGGGCGGTAAGACCGTCTTACCGATGCCCACCCTCACCTTCAAGGCCGCACCAGCCGAGGCAAAAGCCATCCGGGCGGCCGCCCGAGCCAAGCACATGAGTGTTTCCGAATATCTGCGGCGAGCGGCGTTGCCCCGCACGCCGAAAGCCAAGGCGACGCAGGCCACGATTAAGCCGGGCCGCGTGGTCATTCAAGGGGCCGCCGACGCTCCATTCTTAACTTCCGCCGACGTCGCCTCCGCGCTCTACGATTGATGCGCTACCTGTTGGACAACGACGTGTTTTTTGCGGCGATTTACGACCGACACACCCTTCATGTCTTGGCGCGCAAATGGCTGGACGCCGCCAAGCCGGCCGGTTGGGGAATCGCATCCGAAACCTATTTGGCCGCTGTTCGCTTGTTGATGAATCCCGCCGTTATGAAATCCGGCCAGCTCACTGCGGCCCAAGCCCTCCATGCGATCGGAGCCGAATTGGGTGGCCGGCATCCGGGACAGATGGTGATGGCGCAGCGCAAACCCGATCCGAAATTACTGAAGATGGCCACGGGCCACAAACGGGTGATGGATTTCTGGCTCGCCCAAATTGCGGCTGACCACGGGTGCAAACTGGCGACCAATGATGGCGGACTGGCTGTCGCCTGGCCCAATATTGCCGAGAAGATCTCTTAGCGCCTGAACGGTATTGACCTGTAGGTTGAGACATCCTGATCCCGAGGAATTAGGGTGAGCTCAACTCTACCGCGAATCGGAAAATACAATTAACGCGGAGGACGCGGAGCGCGCGGAGCCTAACGTGGTTTCACGCCGCGTCCTCCACGCACTTCGCGTTAAAATGTCTGGTTGGGTCGGGCTAATTCCTGCACCCAAATTCGCTGGATCGCGGCACAAGTCGTTCGCGGGTCGGCTAAACTTCTGGGTGGTGGGGTCGGGAGCGTTTCGGATCGCCCCAAGCAATTTCAGCAGCTTCACGTATCAAAATCCCGATTCCCCCCTCCAAAAACCTTTCCCCTGATCTCGCGGATCAATTCACGGATAAAAACCTTAGACGGTTTCTTCTGTATCCGCGTTTAGCCGCGAGATCAGCGGTGTTTGATCATGGCCATTAATGCTTTTCTGCCTTCGTAATCTTCCCCTCCTTCGCGAGAGAATTTCTGCTTAGGCTCATCTCGTTTCCTCGTTACCCCTCTCTCCACGAGCTGGGGTCAGGATGACTGAGGTTGCCGCGCTTGCCTCGTTCTGCTGGCCAGCAGAATAGCGCGGCAAGCGCGCTACCTACCGCTGAACGATAGCCAAGTCCTTTGCCTCGCGCACAGTCGTGCAAGGTCGTAGCGCGGCAAGCGCGCTACCTACCGCTGAACGATCCTGTCAGCCTATTCCGCGAGTCTTAATCAGTGCGGGGCGAACTCGAAACTGACCACGTCTTTCAGCGCGACCGGTTTGTCGAGCACGCCAACTTCTTGGAGCAGCTTGATCTGTTTTTCCAAACGCGCGGCTTTCAATTGGCCGGCTTCCTCACCTTTCGCCGGATCACCCAGCACGAGCTTGTAGTCGTTCATCGACTTGATGCTGTAAGCCATGAATTCCGAAGTCAGCTCACTGCGTTTAGCCACCAGTAGTTTATTTCCCGGCGTAGCATCGCCGGTAAGATAATCCACCCAGCCCTTGATGCTGGCCCGGACAAATTTCGCCACGAGCTCCGGATGCTTCGCGATAAATTCGTTGCTCGCGAACATCACGCGGTACGGTTCGTAAGTGTCGCTCGTGATGAGCAGTGCGCCGACCTTCGCGCCGCGTTGGCGCGCAAAAAATGGTTCGTTCGTGACGAAGCATTGTTGGACGAACTCCGTATTATTCATGAAGCGGGCGAGATCACCGGCCAAGGGAAGGAGATTAAATTTCACACCTTGTTTCTGGCGGAGCACCTCCAACCAAGTGGAACCGGCACCCGCCATCAACGTCTTGCCTTCCAAATCGCGCAGACTTGTGAGCGGGTGCTCGGTGTGAAACAGGATGCCTTGTGGATCACGCTGCATCTCGGCGCCAACCATTTTGATCGGCACGCCGCGAGCCACGGCGACAATCACATCATCGCCATTCGTCATCCCGAGATCGGCCCGACCCGTGGCGACGCCCGCCATGACTTGGGCATTGGGTCCGCCGGATAAAATTTCCACATCCAACCCTTCCGCCGCATAAAAGCCTTTGGCGAGCGCCTGATAATATCCCCCGTGTTCCGGCTGCACATACCAGTCGGTCTGAAACTTAATTTTAATGAGTCCGCTCGCCGCGGAAGCCTCAGCCGCGTCCTTGCCACAACCGGTGACGAGGACCAAAGCTGCAAGCATGTGAAGCGCAGAAATAAATCGGGAAATGAGAGTTTTCATGAAGCAGAAATAATTTAACCACTAAGCCAGCCTAAGGGACACTAAGGAAAACAGTGGGAAAGTCATCAGACAAAGCACCCCATTAGTGGCCATGAGAATGGCTTAGTGGTTACCCTCTGTTTGAGGTTGGTTCAGTGGTCTTCGCGTTCAAAGGAATCGTGCCACTTGTGGAGCACCGCCCAATTCAACAGGGAGACCGCAGCCACGAAGACAAAGCCCAGCAAGCAACTGGTCAGGCCGGTGGCGAAGAGCGCGGGTATTTTTATCTGCGTGTTATAGCTATAAACCAGATAACCGAGCCCGCCGGAACCTCCGCCCGAGTTACCGACCATGTACTCACCGAAAATCGCGCCGATGGGCGCGAGAGTCGCGGCAATGCGCAGACCAGCCAGATAAAACGGCATCGCGGCGGGTACGCGGAGATAAATCATTTCCTGCCACCGGCTCGCATGGCACATGCGAAACAGCGCCACGTGGTTCATATCGGTCGAGAGCAAGCCTTGCGTGGTGTTGACGACGATCGGGAAAAAACTGATCAGCCAAGTAATGGTGATGATGCCGGGCAAGCCGGGCCCGATCAAAGGCCACATCACAATAATCGGCGTGAGCACGATCACCGGCGTCATCTGCAACACGAGCAACCAAGGATAAAGGCTCCGGCGCAGGGGAAGGGAGCGACCGAGCAAGAGGGAAATCAGAAATCCTGTCATCGCCGCGAGGAGAAAACCGCCCAAGGCACCCCAGGCGGTGTAGCCCGCCGCAGCCAGTAAGCGCGAGTGCTCCTTGACCATCGTGGCGATGATTTCATGCGGCATCGGCAGCAGCCATTCACTGACATGAAACCACAGCCGCAGGCTGTACCAGCACGCGACGAAGATCAGACCAGTAATAATCGGCAGCAACCAGACCGAAACTGATGATTTCTTTTTCATGCGCGGCTCGCTCCCTCGACCAGATGCAACAGGCGCGTCACTTCAGTCACCTTGGCCAAAAACCCAGGGAGCTCGCGGAGCTCAGCCTGCCGCGGATAAGGAAACTCCACCGACACCTCCGCATGAAATCGCCCGGGATTGGCCGCCATGACGATGATGCGATTCGAAAGAAAAACCGCCTCTGCCACCGAGTGCGTGACAAACAGGGCGCTAAACGGCGTCTTGGTCCGCAAGGCCAGCAATTCCTCATTCAACCGGAAACGCGTCATCTCATCCAGCGCGCCAAACGGTTCATCGAGCAGCAACAGTTGCGGAGCAAGCGTGAGCGCCCGGGCGAGTGAGGCGCGCATTTTCATGCCGCCGGAAAGCTGACGCGGATAATAATCACGCACCTGATCGAGCCCGACCAGCGAAAGCATTTCCCGGGCTTGCGCCACGCGGGCTGCCACCGGATCACCGCGCAATTTTAGAGGCAGCTCCACGTTATGCTGGGTCGTAAGCCACGGCAGCAACGTCGCATCCTGAAAAATAAACGCCTGCCGGTCGCGTGCCTGGCGCGGCGTGGTGCCGGCCACACTCACCTGCCCCTGCGTCGTCGGATTGAGCCCGGCCACGAGTTTGAGTACCGTGGATTTTCCGCAACCGCTGGGACCGATAAAGCTCACGAATTCACCGGGGGCCAGCTCCAGATTGAGGTCAGCAAGCACCACAGGGCCGTCGCCGTAGCGCTTGCTCACTGCGGAAAATTTGACGATGGGGTTAAGTGACGCCATGAATTCCGTCTCAATGGATACAACCGGCCAAAAAACGCCAGTCCCTTTGCCTTTCGCTGATTGGCAAGCCATGCCGCCGACGGTCGCCGCCCGCGAAGTGCATGAACGGGTCGCTGCCTTGCCCCATGTCTTGCGCGCCGCAGCGTTGGCGTGGCTGAGGCCGGAAAATGAATTAGCCCTTACCCTGGCGCCGTATGATGGAGGGCCCGACTCCCGGCGGGCCACGAACGGCCACGATACTTTCGTTCCACTCCACGGCGTCCCCTATTTGTTGAAAGATCTGTTCGATGTCGCCGGCGTACCGACTCGCGCCGGCTCGACCTTCGTTGAACAAGTCAGGCCCACGTCTGGCGACAGCGCCATCGTAGTACGCTTACGCGCTCTCGGTGCCGCGCTCGCCGGTAAAACCCAGCTGGTCGAATTCGCTTCGGGCCTGACGGGCGAGAACCCGCATTATGGCGATTGTCCGCATCCGCATTTTTCCAACCGTCTCAGCGGAGGCTCAAGCAGTGGCTCAGCGGCGCTCGTCGCGGCGGGGGTGGTGCCGCTCGCCATCGGCACCGATACTGGCGGATCCGTGCGCGTGCCCGCCGCGTGGTGCGGGCTGTACGGTTTTCGCCTGACGCCGGGCAATGAATTAATTCGCGACGCTTTCCCGCTCGCGCCGACCATGGACACCGCCGGGTGGTTCACCGCGAACGCAACGGATATGCTCACGACATGGCAGGTGCTATCTTGTAGGGCTGCCGCTTGCGGCAGCCAGGCTGGCGCAAGCACCGGCGCTACATCAAACAAACTAAGCCAGACACCACGGGGCTGCTATCTGCCAGGTCGTTCACTCCTGCCCTCGATTGATCCCGAAGTTGACGCCGCTTGTGAGCAAGCCGCCGCGCAGTTCGCGCCTCACGCCGATGCCGCAACGGAAAGCTCTCTGCTCTCCTCCTGGCAAAACGCGATCGATGCCTACCTCACCATCGGCATGAGCGAGGCGTACGCCGTCCATCGTGACTGGCTCGCGCCGTACCGCGAACACTACGATCCGGTCGTCTGGCAACGCTTCACCGATGCGGGACATTATCCGCCGGAGAAAATCGCCGCCGCCCGCGCGACGCTTCAGCAGATTCGCCAAACATTCGCGCAATTTTTCTCCCACTACGATTTTTTCATTCTGCCCAGTGTGCCCACCGCCGCGCCGACGAAGGTCGAGTGCACGGCGGAATTGCGCCGAGGAATTCTCGCGCTGACCGCTCCGGCCAGTCTCGGCGGATTGCCCTGTCTCAGCGTGCCCGTGCCATTGACTGCGGGTTTGAGTGCGGGGCTACAAATTATTTTGCCGGTCGCCGACAGCCCGGTGGTGCCATGGATTTTGGCCGGAACACGACACGCTTAACGTCCTCCGTGAGTAAGTAGGTTGCGAGCTTGCCTCGCAACGTAGCGCGACGAGCGCGCTACCTACCCCACTCGCGGCCCTACCTCAGCCCAAGCAACTGCGCGGCGTTGGTCCCGAGTATAGCAGTCTCCGCCCCTGCGGCCTTGGCCTCAATGATCATTCGCGCGAGACCGGTCCCTCGTTCGATCTTCGGATATAGCCGGAGTGGAGTGTCCGACCCGAATAAAAATCTCTCCGCTCCCACGGCATCCATCGCCCGCTGCCACACTTCCGGTCCGTACAGCAATGGGGCGGCGGCGGTATCGTAGTAAATATTCTTCAAGGCACGGTTTGCGGAATCGAAAGCCAGACCTCCCCCCCAATGCGCTAAAATTAATTCTGTGGTCGGAAACATCCGCGCCAACTCGATGAAATCCTCGAGCGGTGTCTCGACACGACCAGGATACGGTTTCGACTGCGGATCGGTGACGTGAAGATTGACGGGCAACTTCAACTTGCCGGCGAGGGCCATGATCTTGCACCAAGTCGGGTCGCTCAGTGCGAATTCCTGGGCATGCGGCGAGAGTTCCCCCAATCCGATCAGGCCTGCATCGTGCGCCCGCCGGACTTCATCCAGCGCCGCCTCGCCGGCCGCTGGATGCACCGTGGCGAAAGCCGCGAACTGTTTTGGATACTCGCGCACGCACTGGGCGTAAAATTTATTTTGCGCCGCACAAGTCGCATGGTTCTCCCAATACCAGCCGAGCAGCACAGACTTTTCAATTCCGGCGGCACTCATGTCACGGAGCAGCTCATCGACCGAGGGAAAATCCTGCACCGGGCTGCCGTCTTTTCTTTTTCGGGTACACAAGGTCGCCCAATGGGTTTCGCCTTTGGCCGCTGCCCATGCCGCCGGATCGCGGTTCACCTCGGGCGGATAAAGATGCACATGGGCGTCGATGATCGGCACGCCCGAATCGTTCAGGTCCCCGCCAACCGTGCAAGCCCGGAACTTCAAACCGGGAGGCCTTGCTCTTAGCCGGAGCGATGCAGTCGAGAGCTGAGAGCCCGATCCTCAGAGCTGGTTTGCGTAAGGTTGTGACGTAAAACTGTATTCACGGTAAGGCCTGGCTCTAGTCTCTCGACTCTCAGCTCTGGACTGCATCGTTTCGGCTAAGCGAGGTTTCACTGAGCAACCGCCTTCCGCCGCAACAGTCCTTGTTTCGGCGCAAACGCGAGCGCGGCCAGAAACAGCCCCGCTTGCACGAGGACGATGCACGCGCCCGTCGAGGCGTTGATGAAAAAACTGACGTATACGCCGCTCAGGCTGGAAAACACCGCCGCGCCGGTGGCGATCCAAAGCATCTGACCGAAGCGATCCGTGAGCAAATATGCGATGCAACCCGGCGTGACCAGCATCGCGATCACCAGGATGATGCCCACGGCCTTGAGCGAAACCACGATCGTCATCGCGAGCAGCGAGAGCAGCAGATAATAAAGCAGTTTGACCGGCAGGCCGATGGTGCGCGCTTGCGCCGGATCAAAGCAAAACAGCAGCAGGTCGCGCCGCAGCGCGAGGATGATGACGAGCGTGAGTCCAGCCACGATCAGCGTGTTGCGCAAATCCCCGGGCTCCAGTCCGAGAATGTTGCCGAAGAGAATATGATCGAGGTGCAGATCGCTCTTGATCTTGGTGAAGAGCACCAGCCCGAAGGCGAACATGCCGGTGAAAACCACGCCCATGACCGTGTCTTCTTTCACCCGGCTGTTAGCCTTGATGTACCCGGTCGCGACCGCGCAAAACAGGCCGGAGGCGAAGGCTCCGAGTGCGAGCGGCAGCTTGAGGGCGTAGGCGATCACGATGCCGGGCAACACGGCGTGCGAGATGGCGTCGCCCATCAGCGACCAGCCTTTGAGCACGAGAAAACACGAGAGCACGGCGCACACCGCCCCGATGCTCACACCCACGATCATGGCATCGACCATGAATCCGTAGCGAAAAGGTTCGAGCAGCGCGTTCATGCGATACTCCCGAGCGCCGCCCGGCGACGCGTCCGCGCGGCCCGCAAGCCGTGCTTCGGCGCAAAAATCAGTGCGAAGACGAAGAGCGCGCTTTGCAGAGTAACGATGCAACCGCCGGTGGAACCGTCGAAAAAATAACTCGCATACGCGCCCACCAGCGACGTGCCCACGCCGAGCGCTGAAGCGATTCCGATCATTTTTCCAAAACGTTCCGTGAGTAAATACGCCGTGGCTCCGGGCGTCACGAGCATGGCGACGACGAGGCACGCCCCCACGGTTTGCAAGGCCGCGACCGCCGTGGCGGAGAGCAGCGTCAGCAGCGTGAAGTGCAGCGCCGTGACGTTGAGCCCGATGGCGCGGGCTTGGTTGGCATCAAAGCAGAACAGCAGCAAATCGCGCCACTTGAGTCCGAGGACGACCAGCGTGACCACCGAGATGATGGCCACCTGCACGATGTCGGGGTCGGAGATCCCAAGAATGTTGCCGAACACGATGGTGCGCAAATTGACACTGCTCGGATTAAGCGAAATCAACAACAGCCCGAGCGCGAAGAACGCCGTGAACACCACGCCGATGACCGCGTCCTCGCGCAGCCGTGTTTTGGTTTTCACGAAGCCCATCCCGATGGCCGCCAGCAAACCCGTGCCAAACGCGCCTGCGGCAAAAGGCCAGCCGAGACTGGAGGCGACGGCGACGCCGGGCACGACGGAATGCGAGAGCGCGTCGCCCATCAGCGACCAGCCTTTCAGCGTGATGAAGCAGGAGAGAAACGCGCACACGCCGCCGATCAGGCCGCTGACGAAAATCGCCTTCAGCATGTAATCGTAGTGCAACGGCGTAAGGAGTACGTCGATCATTTGTCGTCCTCCGGTTCTGTGCGTTGCTTGAGCACTTTTTCATGACCCTCGCGCCGGCTGTATTCCAGATGGCCGTCCTTGCCGAAGACCAGCGGACGTTCGTCATCGGTGAGCAACGTGACGGCGTGACCGTCGTGCTTCTGCACGGTGGATTCGTCGAAACGGAAATGCCGGAGTACGCCGCCGAAAGCCATGGCCAAGTTAGCCTCGGTGAAAACTTCTTCGGTCGGGCCGGCGGCCAGCACCGTTTTATTAACGAGGACCACCTGGTCGCAAAATTCCGGCACACTGCCGAGATTGTGGGTCGAGACGAGCATGAGGTGCCCGGCGGTGCGCAGTTCGCGCAACAGCTCGATGATCGTGCTCTCCGTCTTCACATCCACTCCGGTGAACGGCTCGTCGAGCAGGATGACGCGGCTGCGCTGGGCCAGCGCCCGCGCGAGGAAAACGCGTTTCTTTTGTCCGCCCGATAATTCGCCGATCTGGCGTTCGCGGAATTCCAGCATGCCGACGCGCGCGAGACTTTCCTCCGCGATGCGCCGGTCTTCCGCCCGCGGGATGCGCAGGAAATTCATGTAGCCGTAACGGCCCATCATGACCACATCCCACACGCTCACGGGAAAACTCCAGTCCACTTCCTCCGCCTGCGGCACGTAAGCGACCAGATTGTCCTTCAACGCTTCGCGCACCGGACGTCCGCCAATGAGCACCGCCCCTTTCACGGGCCGCACGAAATCCATGATCGCCTTGAACAACGTGGATTTGCCGCTGCCATTCACTCCCACCAACCCGCAAATCGCGCCGCCCACCAGCCGGAAAGAAGCGTCGTGCAGCGCGACCAGCCCGTTGGAGTAGCTGACGGTTACGTCGCTGACATTTAATTCGATGGGCGCGAGGGGTTGATTCATGGGCTGGAAAATCCTTTCACGATCGTCCGCGCGTTGTATTCCATCAACCGCAGATAGGTGGGCGCCGGACCGTCAGGCCCGGTCAAGGAATCCACATAAAGGACCCCGCCGTAGCGCGCGCCGGTTTCTTTTGCCACCTGCCGGGCGGGTTTGTCGCTCACCGTGCTCTCGCTGAAAATAACGGGTATCCGGTTTGCCCTCACGCCGTCGATCACTTTGCGCACCTGCTGCGGCGTGCCTTGTTGGTCGGCGTTCACCGCCCAGAGAAAAAGTTCCTTCAGCTCATAGTTGCGGGCGAGATAAGGAAACGCGCCCTCGCTGGTCACCAGCCAGCGCCGGTCGGCGGGAATTTTCGCCAGTTCAACCCGCACCGACTCTTCAATCAGCGTGAACTTCGCCGTGTACGCCGCCGCATTCGCGTTGTAGATCGCGGCGTTCGCCGAATCGAGCTTCACGAGTGCCCGTCGGATATTCTCCACGTAAATGACCGCGTTGCGCGGCGACATCCAGGAATGCGGATTGGGTTTGCCGGTGTAAGGGCCTTCCTCGATGCCGAGGGGCTCGATGCCCTCGGTCAACACCGCGCGCGGCACATTTTTGAGATTACCGAAGAATTTTTCGAACCAGCGCTCGAGGTTCAGACCGTTCCACAGCACGAGGTCGGCTTTCTGCGCCTTCACGATGTCCTGCGGCGTCGGCTCGTAGCCGTGAATCTCCGCGCCGGGCTTGGTGATGGATTCCACGATGGCCGCGTCGCCCGCGACGTTCTGCGCCATGTCCTGAATGATGGTGAAGGTCGTGACGATGCGTTTCTTGGGTTGAGCAGCATCTACGGGGACCGCGAGTCCGCCGAGGAGCAACACGAGAGCGAAGGCGCATAAAATCCTGCCGGGAGTGAGCGAGTTCATGTTTTTAAAATAGATTAGAAGCGCCGGGAAAGACCGACGAAGGGCTGGTAGTCAGGTGCGGATTTGGTGACGCCAAAATTGCAGCCGAAGTCGAGCTGGGTGTTATCCGACACGGCATACGTTAACCCGAAGTCGAGCTGACCCTGCCATTTGAAACCGGATGCATTGCCGGTTACAGCCACGAACTCAACGTAGCCGCCAAGCTTCCCGATCAGGCTGTGAGAAAATGTGATGGAGTTGAGCCACTCGGTGTCATGGCCACCCGTGCCATCGCTGACGAAGTCAACCTCGGTCATCACGGCCGAGGCCCATCCTCCCGGCAGCTCATAGCCGAGAATGAAAATCACGCCGCCCTCGGTCTCGCCGTTGCGGATGTTTGAGGCGGACAGCGGCCACTTGACGAAGGGCATCATGGCGAAAGCAGTCTGGCCACCGTCGTTGCCCCAAAAATTAATTTTAAGCCGGGTAGTGATATCACCAAAACCGGAAACCTTGGCGGTGGTGCCAGCCATGCGATCCTCGACCTTCACGCTGACGTACGGATCAATCATGAGCTGCAGATCCACGCGGTTGGTCAGGCCGAGCTTGAGATTAAACGGAACCAGGCCGCGGACCTTGGTTCGTCCATCGCCCCCGCCGGATTTGTCGCGGTCGTAGGTGTAGTTCACGAAATCCAGCTCAAGCTGGTAATGTCCGGCATCCACGGTGTAAGCGCTCTCCGTCTGGTCGGGCCGATCGGTGCTCAGTTCGCGCAGTTGGTCGACCGGGGTCGGACGGGCGAAGGTGTAACCGCTCTTATCCGCCGCCGAGGCGAGGACCGGTAGCAAACAGAGAGCCGTGCGTAGAAGCCAATACATTATGTAGCCATGGCTACATCAGGAACTCATCTTGTCAATTTCTGTTTTCCTGCCTTGGTTCCAAGCCGTGAAAAAGCCTGCCCGCCCCGCCAAACCGGTCGTCCGCCCTTCTGCCCTCCAGGCAGAAAGCCTGAAACAGACGCGACGCGAGCATGCTTCAGAGACCGCTGAGGACTATGTCGAGGCGATCGCCGATCTGTCCTCCTCTCAAGGCGAGGCGCGGGTGGTCGATCTCGCCCGTCGCCTGGGCGTGACGCATGTGACCGTCAATCGCACCCTCGCCCGTTTGCATCGTGATGGGTATGTCACTGTTCAGCCTTACCGCGCCATCTTTCTGACTGATTCCGGCCGTAAACTGGCTGAACAATGCCGCATCCGTCATGGCATCGTGGTCGCCTTTCTTCGGTCACTGGGCGTGCCGGAAAAAACGGCCGAGATCGATGCCGAAGGCATCGAGCACCACGTCAGCCCGGCCACGCTCGCAGCCTTCGCGCGGTTTTTGGCAAAATAAGGAGCGCGAGCGGTTAGGCTGTGGACTCAACGTTCTGCTGGAGGCGGAAAACTGCCGCGACGATAGTTATGAGAGCCAGCGCGAGCAGGTTATTTTTTAGGGGCTATCGGGTTTCAAAAGGGAGAATGTGCCGGGGAATCAGGCGTCGGCTTCAGTTGTTTCACTGTCGCGATGGGCCATACGATAAAGCGCCGGCAGCACCACGAGCGTGAGCAACGTGGAGCTGACGATGCCACCAATGACAACGGTGGCGAGGGGACGCTGCACCTCGGCTCCGGCCCCAGTGGCTAGCGCCATCGGCACGAAACCGAGACTAGCGACGAGCGCCGTCGTCAGCACCGGGCGCAGCCGCGCCGCCGATCCTTCGATCACGGCGGCGGAGACAGCCATCCCGTCTTCCACGAGTCGCTTGATGAAGGAGATCATCACGAGGCCGTTGAGCACCGCCACGCCCGAGAGCGCGATGAAACCCACCGCTGCGGAGATGGAAAACGGAATGCCGCGCAACCAGAGAGCCAGCACCCCGCCGGTGAGCGCCAGCGGCACTCCGGTGAATACGAGCAGCGCGTCCTTGACTGATCCCACACTCATGTAGAGGAGCAGGATAATCAGGCCGAGCGTCACCGGAACGACGAGTTGCAGGCGCTTGGTGGCCGAGATGAGTTGCTCGAACTGGCCGCCGTAATCGATCCACGTCCCGGCGGGCAGCGTCACCGCCGCCGCCACTTTGGCCTGGGCTTCCTCGACGAAGGAGCCGAGATCGCGCCCGCGCACGTTGGCCGTCACGACGATCCGGCGCTTGCCGTTTTCACGGCTGATTTGATTTGGGCCCGGCGCGACGATGAGTTTCGCGACTTCGCGCAGGGGCAGGAAACCGCCGGCGGGCAACGGCACCGGGATTTCTTCCATGGCGCGCAGATCACTGCGCAATTTTTCCGGCAGGCGTACGAGCAGGTCGAACCGGCGGTCGCCTTCAAAAATCTGCCCGGCCACCTTGCCGCCGAGTGCGATTGAAACGACCTCCTGCACGTCGGCGACATTCAGCCGGTGGAGGCGCAACGCGGCGCGGTCGATCTCGATGCTCAACACGGGCAGACCGGTGACTTGCTCTACGGCTACATCAGCCGCGCCCGCGATGCCGTTGAGCTGCGCTTCGACTTCCCTGCCCTTTTCCAGGAGCAGCTCGAGATCATCGCCGTAAAGTTTAACCGCGACATCGCTGCGCACGCCGGAGATGAGTTCGTTAAAACGCATCTGGATCGGCTGGATGAATTCATAACGGTTGCCCGGAATGCGGTTGACCACGGTTTCCATTTCCGCGACGAGCGCCGCCTTGGTCTTGCGCGGGTCGGGCCAGACCTCGCGCGATTTCATGATGATGAATGTATCGGCCACGCTCGGCGGCATGGGATCAGTAGCGACCTCGGCCGTGCCCAATTTCGAAAAGATGGTCTCGACCTCGGGAAACTTGCGCAATTCCGCTTCCAGCATGCTTTGCATTTCGAGCGCCTGCGTCAGGCTCGTGCCCGGGATACGCAGCGCGTGCAGCGCGATATCGCCTTCGTCGAGACTCGGGATGAACTCGCGCCCGAGCCGGGTGAACAGCAGCGCGGAGAGCACCACGAGAATCACCGCCGCCGTGGCCACCGCCCAACGCAGGTTGAGCACCCATCGCAGCGTCGGCAGATACGCCGCCTTCACGCCACGCACGAGGAAGTTTTCCTTTTCGGAAATCTTGCCGCGCAACAGCAGCGCCACCGCCGCCGGCACAAACGTGATCGACAGCAGCATCGCACCCAGCAGGGCGGTGATCACGGTGAACGCCATCGGCGTGAACATCTTCCCTTCGACGCCGCTCAAGGTGAGAATCGGCAGGTAAACGATCATGATGATCAGTTCGCCGAAGAGCGTCGGCTGGCGGACCTCTTTGGTCGCTTCAAAGACAAGGTTCAGGCGTTCCGCGCGGGTGAGCAGGCGGCCGAGCCGGTGCTGTTCCATGCCCAGACGGCGGATACAGTTCTCCACGATGATGACCGCGCCGTCCACGATGAGGCCGAAGTCGAGGGCCCCGAGGCTCATCAAGTTGCCGCTCACCTTCGAACCGACCATGCCGGTGATCGTGAACAGCATGGAGAGCGGAATCACGAGGGCGGCGATCAGCGCCGCCCGGAAATTTCCCAGCAGCGCGAACAACACCGCGATGACCAGCAGCGCGCCCTCGACCAGATTCGCCTTCACGGTGGCGATGGTTTTTTCCACGAGGTGGGTGCGGTCATACACCGTCTTCGCCACCACGCCTTCGGGCAGCGTGCGGTTAACGATTTTTAGTTTCTCGGCGACGCGCTGCGACACGGTGCGGCTGTTTTCGCCGATGAGCATGAAGACCGTGCCGAGCACGATCTCCTGACCGTTCTCCATGGCCGCACCCGTGCGGAGCTCCTGGCCGAGCAGCACCTCGGCCACGTCGCCGATGTCGATCGGGACACTGTCGCGATGGGCCACCACGATTTCGCGGATGTCATCGAGCGTCGCAATCTGCCCGGGCGCGCGGATGAGATACTGCTCGCCGTTGCGCTCGATGTAGCCCGCGCCGACGTTCGCATTGTTGCGCGTCAGGGCATCAAGCACGTCGCGCAGGCTGAGCTGGAACTGCACCAGCCGCACCGGATCGGGGGTCACGTGAAACTGCTTCACATAACCGCCGATGGTGTTCACCTCGGTCACGCCCGGCACCTGCCGCAGTTGCGGTCGGACGATCCAGTCCTGCACAGTGCGCAGCTCGGTCGGCGAATGGGTGGCCCCCGGCTTGTTCTCGACGGTGAACATGAAAATTTCGCCGAGGCCGGTGGCGAGCGGTCCCATCGACGGCTCGAGGCCGTCGGGGAGTTGAGCTTTCACCTGCTGGATGCGCTCGGCCACAAGCTGCCGGGCGAAGTAGATGTCCGTGCCATCTTCGAAAACCACCGTCACCTGCGAGAGTCCATAGCGGGACAACGAGCGCGTGTAGCTGAGTTTCGGCAGGCCGACCATGATCGTCTCGATGGGAAACGTGAGTCGCTGCTCGGCTTCGAGCGGGGAATAGCCGGGGGCCTCCGTGTTGATCTGCACCTGGACGTTGGTGATATCCGGGACCGCGTCGATGGGCAGGCGTTGGTAGTTGTAGAAACCCAGGGCCGCGAGCCCGGCTGCGGCCAGCATCACGAACCAGCGCTGCCGGATGGAAAATTTGAGAATGAGTTCGAGCATGATATTTCTTCTCCGGCTCAATGATCGTGGGAAGCACCGGATTTCATGGCGTCGGCTTTGACGAGAAAGCTGTTGGCGGCGACGTAACGTTCACCGGCATCCAGCCCGCCGAGGACTTCGATGAAAGCGCCGTCCGTGCGGCCCAGCTCCAGCATGCGGACTTCGTAGGTGGTGCCGACCTGCGCGAAGACGACGGTGAATTCGCGGAAGCTCTGCAGCCCGGCGGTCTTGACCGCGAGGGGCGCTTCGTGCGGCGGCAGTTGCACCGTGGCGAGCACACGCAGGCCCGGGCTCCAGCGACCATCACGGTTGTCGAGCGGTACACGGATCACGCGGGTCTGGCTCCCGCCCGTCGTCATGGGAAGAAACGGGGTGAGCGTGACCTCGGCGGAAATGGCTTCGTCGGAACTGCGCACCGTCGCGGGCAGACCGGCGGAAATTTTTCGCGCATCGGCGGGAAACACGTTCAGTTCCACCCAGACCGATGTCAGGTCGGTGATCACCAACAGCGGCGCTTCACCCGTGACCGAGCCGACCGTGGCCGCGCGCTCGGTGACAATCCCGGCCTGCGGGGCCTTGATCTCGTAGCTTTGCAGGCTCTCGTTGCTTTCCACCACCGCAAGACTGTCGCCCACGGCGACGGACTCGCCGAGTTGTTTGTGCATGGCTTTCACGATGCCGGGGAAACGAGCACCCACGCGGGAGACGCGGTTCGCATCGGCGGCGATGACGCCGTGCAGCGTGAGCGTCTCCTTGATCGTGGCCGGACCGGCCTGCGCAATGATGATCCCGGCGGCTTTCGCGTATTCTGGCGCGATCGTCGCGCGGCCTTCGTAGGACTCGTAGGTCCACTCCGACTTTTTTCCGCTGTGTTCGGCACGCACGACGACATCGAAGGAGTGCGGCTCCTTCACGATACCGTCGCCGATCAAGTAGTCTTCCCGCGGCTGGAAAGTGAAGGCGTTCTTCTTATCCAACCGGTGGAGTTCGATCGTGGCTTTAAAATTGGCCGGTGAAAGCGGCTGGCCCAGCCGGTAGCCAAAAAGCCGAAACTCGGGCGGCACGCCGTCCTCGAAAATCGTGACTTCGACTTCGAAGCCGTCCCCGCGAAGAAGTTTTCCGCCGTGCGGTCCGGCTTCGGGCGTGGTTTTGGCAGAAGCATCTGCTCCGGCTGGGGTGTGGCCGCCAGCTGGTACAGGCCCATGATCAGATCCGTGCCCGTGTCCGTGCTCGTGCCCGTGCCCGTGTCCATCGTCGGCCACGACGGGCGGATGGACGTGCATGATTCGCCAGGCCGCGAAGATGCCCGCGATGAGAAGGCAGGCGATGAGGAGGAGTTGTTTTTTCATTTTAAAATAAATCAAGGCTGGCTGGTTGTGGGCGTGAGCGGGGCTCCGAGCAGGCGTTCAATGGTAATGACGTGGAGGTGAAATGCGGCGGCGTTGGCCACGCCCCGGCCGCGCAGCTCGCCCAGCGATCGCTGGGCGTCGAGCAGTTCCAGCAGAGTGAAGCGTCCCTCGCGGTAACCTTTGTCGGCCAGTGTGAGCGTCTCTTCCGCCAGCGGAATAACCTCATGCTGGAGCTGAGTCAGGGCCAGGCGCGCGTGGAGCATTTCCTGATATACCTCGAAAAGGGTGGCGCGAAGCTCGAGCCGCGTTGATTCGAAGGCGGGAGCCAGTTGGGCGCGGCGTTCGCGTGCTTCCCGCAACGTGCCGGCGCTTTGGTCATGCAGGCGCAACGGCAGGGTGATCCCGGCCACGAAACCGAAGTCATCGGTGCTCTCGATCCGGCGCACGCCACCGCTGACGCGAAGTCCCGTGCGGCGCAAACTCTGCGCCAGTCTTGCCTGGGCTTCATGCCACCGTTCCTCGACCGCGAAGCGGGCCAACAGCGGACTTTTCTCCAGCCGGTCCGCGAGTGACTTGAAGTCGGACAGGCTTGGAAGAGTAAACAGATCCGCCGCGACGTCACCAAACGTCGGCTCGGCTTGACCCAGCATCGCGGCGAGCGATTGCCGGCACACCGCCAATTCGTGCTCGGCGTGCTCCTCCTCGATTTGCAGGATGGCGAGCGCCGTGCGGGCTTTGTTGAGTTCAATCGGGGAAGCCGCCGCCGCCTCGACGCGGGCACGCACGGCTGCGACCGTCTGTTCACCAACCACGCGGGCACGGCGAGCAGTATCCAGCCGCTGCGCGTCGGCCGCCGCTTCCGTGAAGCGCCGCGCCACTTCCGCCAGCACTTCCACTCGTTTCGTCTGATCGATCACGTCCACGAGCGCGCGCTCCCCTTCCGCCACTTCGACCCGGCGGGCACGGCTACCGCCAAGGTCGATGACATGGCTGAGTTGCAACGTGGTTTCGAGGCCCTTCACTCCCGAAAGCGCGCCGGTGCCGAGGAAATTTTCGATGCCGACCGTCAGTTCGGGGTTGGGCCGGACTCCCGCTTGCAGGAGGTGCGCTTCGGCGATGCGCGCTTCAAAACCTTGTGCTTGCAGCGCGGGGTTTTTCAACAACGCGACGGCGAGTGCCTCCCGCAGAGTGAATGGTGGCAGCAGCGCCTTCTGGGCGTGCGCCGTCACGGTGAGGATCAAGGCCAGCCCGAACAGGCGGCGTGAGTACTGAAGAAAAGGAAAAGGGGAAAGGGACATGGCAAGGCAGAGAAATGAATGGTGAGACCGAGGAGAAAACCCGGCGACAAACGCGCGCAGGCGTAGTCAGGGCGCAATCAGCCGATGAATCCGTTCGCACAGGAACGGATCAGGCTACCAAAGCAGGCGCGCGCGCAGGCAGGGCAGCGCGACGGACAAACGACCAGGCTGGGACCAGCCAAGGCGGTTCGGTGGACGGCAGGAGTGGTTTCGTACGGACAAGAATAATCCGCAGTGGAGAAAAATGCCGGTCAAAGAAAAGCGCCAGCGGGAGCGGGAAAATTTTCACCGTTTGAGCATCGGGCTTATAGTCCATTTGCTCCAGAGAGTGCATCGTGTCGTCGGAGCTGTGCCCCGCGTGATGCGACACCTCATGACTCCCCCACCAATCGACAAAGCCCGCCGCCGCCAGATCGCAATGCATCGTCGCCGGCAGCCAAAGCAGGGCGAGCAGCAGGGCGAATAGCGTGAATATCCGTGGCACGGCCCCTAGCTCGTGGCGGGTCGGGAAAAAGTCAAGTTGCGGTTTTTATCCGGGCTGGCGGCATGCGTCGAGCCCGGCGCGCCTTCTCCCTTGTCAGGGCCGGACGGCGGTGCATTTTGCAGACATGTCGAAGAACTTAGCGCGCGGAATCATGGGAGTGACGCTGGTATTCTTCGCGGCATTTTTTCTCTGGCCGATTCTGCAAATCTTGAAAGGGGGCTTCATCGATGCCGATGGGCATCTGACTTTCGCGTACCTCGGCGCGTTGCTCACGGATCGGATTTACCTCGGCGGCTTGGCCAACTCTTTTCTGCTCGCGCTGACCACCACGACCATCGCGCTGCTCATCGCTCTGCCGCTCGCATTCATTTCGGACCGGTTTATTTTCCCCGCCAAGGGCTGGCTCGGTTCGTTGATTCTCGTGCCCATGATTTTGCCGCCGTTCGTCGGAGCCATCGGCATCAAACAAATCCTCGGTCAGTACGGTGCGCTTAATGCCTTGATCATCGATCTCGGTCTGCGGCCGACGGGCTGGACCTTTGACTGGCTCGGCGTGAATCAGTTTCTCGGCATCGCACTCGTCAACGCGCTCAGCCTTTATCCGATCATCTATCTCAACGCCGTCGCGGCCCTCGCGAACATCGATCCGGCCATGGAGGAAGCGGCCACGAATCTCGGCTGCACCGGCCTGCGCCGCTTCGTCCGCATCACGCTGCCGTTGATCAAGCCCGGGCTCTTTGCCGGCGGCACGATTGTGTTCATCTGGGCGTTTACCGATCTCGGCGTGCCGCTGATCTTCGATTATGCGCGCGTCACTTCGGTCCAAATTTTTTACGGATTAAAAGACATGGGCGGCAACCCGTTCCCCTACGCGCTCGTGACGGTGATGCTGGTCAGCTCGATGCTGTTTTATGCCTTGGGCAAAGGACTCTTCGGGCGAGATGCCTACGCGATGATGGCCAAGGCCACGTCCTCCGGCGGCCCGCGGCCCCTGCCCGCTGCGCGCGCGTGGCTTTGCACGGCGCTGTTCGGCGGCGTCACGTTCGTGGCCGTCTTGCCACACCTCGGCGTCGTACTCGTGGCGTTTTCCAGTGATTGGTATCGCACGGTGCTGCCGACGCATTTAACCACGGAAAATTTTCAACTGGCGCTCGGCCACGATCTCACGGTGACCGCCATCGCCAACAGCCTCAAA
Organism: Opitutales bacterium; assembly: GCA_038206205.1. GTDB lineage: Bacteria > Verrucomicrobiota > Verrucomicrobiia > Opitutales > Opitutaceae > Didemnitutus. The sequence continues at coordinate 47,163 of JBBRBC010000001.1, read as the reverse complement.
TACGCCTGCATCTCCACGATCATCGATGTCGTTCTCGGCGTGGCCCTCGCTTACGTGATTGTGCGCTCGAAGATCGCGGGCCGGCAGATTTTGGATTTCCTCACCATGTTGCCGCTCGCCGTGCCCGGTCTTGTCCTCGCTTTCGGTTACCTCGCCATGAGCCAAGAGGGAAAGTTTTTCTCGTTCCTCAACCCGGTGCAAAATCCGACCATTCTGCTCATCATTGCCTACTCGATCCGTCGGTTGCCGTATGTCGTGCGCTCCGCTGCGGCTGGGTTCCAACAGACCAGTGAAACGCTCGAAGAGGCGGCGCAAAATCTCGGCTGCCCGCCCCTGAAGGCCACTTTCAAAATCACGCTGCCGCTGATCATGGCCAATATCCTCGCGGGTGGATTGCTGGCGTTCTCGTTCGCGATGCTGGAAGTGTCGGACTCGCTGATCCTCGCGCAAAAACAGATTTATTATCCGATCACAAAAGCCATCTACGAACTCTTCCAACTCCTCGGCGACGGCAAATTCATCGCGTCAGCGCTGGGCGTGTGGGCGATGGCTTTCCTCGGGATCACGATTGTGGGCCTGAGTGTGTTACTGGGGAAAAAGCTGGGCGCGATCTTCCGGGTGTGAGGAGGGAGAGATCGCAGGTGGCACGAAAGGTGGCACCCGACCTCCGGGCGGGTTTCTGCGACGAGCGTTTTCAAACTCGCCCGGCCATTCGACGGGCTCAGGACCGCCCGGAGGTCGAGTTCCATTTCAAGGCAGCGCGGCGCGGAGCGCGGGTTTTTTTTTGAACTTCGCTACTCACGGGCCTGACATACATTAATAGTTAAGACTCACTCTTCCGTGACGTCGTAGCCTTCAATCTCTCCGTCATTGATTCGGACCGCAACCAACATGGGGCGGCAGCATACTTCGCAGTCCACCGTGAATTCGGCACTGCCTTCGCTTACATCCAGCGAGAGTCCGAAAATTTCTCCGCAATGAGGACAGGTAATGGAGAGTGAATCTTGCATGGGGGGAATTGATCTCAGGGTTTATTGTTTTTTAGACTTTGCAGAACCTGAAAGGGAGAGGCGATGGCCCTCAACCGTCTTTCGCAGCGGATTATCGCAAGGCCGTTGAGGGCAACGGCCCCTACCCGATACGTCCAATTCTCAGCAGATATTGGTATGATCCATCCGGCCCAACCAAGGCAACCCAACATGCGGGGCAGCAAAAAGCCGGAGCAGAGGCTCCGGCATTCGCGAGTGAGATTATATCAACGCCCGCTTAGATCTTGCCGGCGAGTTTCGCCTTGAGCGTGGCTTTGTCCATCATACCGACGAATTGCTCGACCATCGCGCCGCCCTTGAAAAGCAGCATCGTGGGGATCGCGCGTACGCCGAACTGAGCGGCGAGCTCGCCGTTATCGTCGACGTTGACCTTGGCAATCGTGAGTTTGCCTTGGAGTTCAGTCGAGAGCTCGTCGAGAATGGGGGCGATGGCTTTGCATGGTCCGCACCAAGGGGCCCAGAAGTCCACCAGTACTGGAGTCGCGCCAGCCACGGTCGACTTGAAGTTATTGGAATCGAGTTGAATGATGTGAGGTGACATAGGTAATCGGATAATCAGGTTGGGGGAAAAGACAACTCAGCAACTTACTGCGGCGTGGATTTGTGAATGATCTCAGCGAGTTCTTGCGGCTCGACGGTGTGCAACTGTTTGCGGCGGGTTTTGAGGGTTTCGAAAGTTTTGACGACCGTCTCGGTCATCTTCTCATGCGTCTCAGCGGAGCCGCCGACGATGGTGAATTGTTCGGCGGCGGTGAGGCGCTTATGGCCGTCCTGATTATCAAGACCGAGCCCAAGCAAATGGGCTTTGGCTTTCGCGGGAGTACGGCGGCGGGTGGGCTTCTTCATGTCAGGCGGTGACGCTGGGCGAGGTTTCAAGTTCGGCAACGGGAGGCGCGAGCGGCTTAGGCTCGACGGCTGTACAGATAATATCGGCAAAAGCCTCGTCCTGCTGAAGGGTAAGTTTGGCGAGCCGCGTAAGTTCAAGCAAGGCGAGGAAACTCGCCACGAGCTTGCGCAAAGATATCTTCGTATCAAAGAGACTGGAAAACGTGAAAACCTTCCAGGTTTCGATGTGCTTCAGGATGTATTCCATTTGGTCCGAAACCGTGACCTGCTCGGCGTGGATCTGGCCAACAACCAGTTTTTCTGCGAGCCGACGCAGCACGAGGTTAAAGTTATTCCAGACCTCAATACGATCAACGTGCTGGAGCGGGCGCTCGGAAGCCGGAGCGAAGGCCGATGCTGGACGGCTGAGCATGTTCTGCGCATCGATCGCGAGCTCGCCGAGCCGACCCGAGGCTTCCTTGAATTTTTTATACTGGATAAGTTGGTGGACGAGTTCCCAGCGCGGATCGAGATCATCATCATCGGCGTTCGGGTCGATCGCCTGCTGATGCTTGGGCAGAAGCATCCGGCTTTTGATTTCCATCAGAGTCGCCGCCATGACAAAAAAATCTCCCGCCACCTCCAACTGCAGATCCTTCATGGCGTAGAGCACCTCAAGATACTGGCGCGTGACGGAGGCAATGGGAATGTCGTAGATATCGAGCTCGTTCTTACGGATAAGAAAGAGCAGAAGATCCAAGGGGCCCTCGAAAACAGGGAGTTTGATGCGATAATCGGCTTCGGCAACCACGGGCCGAGTCGAGGGACGTGCGGTACCGCCCGCAACTGAAATTTTCCAAGGTGACGCATGATTTTTGACCGGTATATTTTTGCAGGAATCGTAGGAAAAAAAGGACTGCGCGCTTGCGTCCGGGCGGGCTCTGACCATGTTGACCGTAGGGACGGTAAGCGCGTCGGCGGGCCCTCCACCTCAGGGCCTGCAGAGGCGTCCTCCAGCCCCAAAATCATTTTTTCATCCATGGCCAATTCCCTCAAATGCGACCTCTGCACCAAGCCCGCGACGGTGCATCTTACGCAGATCTTAAACAACAAGATCCACAAGGTGGATCTCTGTGAAGCCTGTGCCCAAGCTAAAGGCGTGACCGATCCCAGCGGTTTTTCCCTGTCCGACCTCTTGATGAAGGCCACGCTTAATCCCGAGCCGCTGGGCGACATCCGTTGCGAATCCTGTGGGCTCACCCAACAGGATTTCAAAAAAACCGGCCGCTTCGGCTGCCCGGCTTGCTATGATGCGTTTGCCAATGTGATCGATCCGATCCTCGACAACATGCACAAGGGCACCACGCACGTGGGCAAAATCCCGCGTCGCGCCCTCGAACGCCGCTCGCTCTACGAACGCCTCACCAAGCTGGAGACCGACCTCGATCAGGCCATCAAGTCCGAGCGTTACGAAGACGCCGCCCGCTTCCGCGACGAGCTCCACCAAGTCCGGCAAACGGTCAGCCCGAAAACTCAGGCCTAAGATGAAAATCAACGAGCTGATCGCCGCCCCTTCCGAACTCACCGACACCGCCGCCAGCAAAAGTGCGGTCGTGATGATGACCCGCATCCGCCTGGCCAGAAATCTCGCCAGCCACCCCTTCCCTGGCTGGGCGAAAGAAACCCAACGTCGTGAAATCCTCGGGCGCTGCCTCCAAGCCGTCGCCGGCCTCACGCAGATGAAGCGCGGTTTGGCCGTCGATACTTCCGATCTCACCGAGCAGGAAAAACAAATCCTCGTCGAGCGTCACCTCATCAGCCGCGAACTTTGCCACAGCAAGGGCGGCTCCGGTGTGGTGATCAGCAAGGATCAATCCTGCGCCGTGATGATCAACGAAGAGGATCACCTGCGCATCCAGGTTCTGCGCGCCGGTTTCCAATTCAAGAAGGTCTGGAATACCATCAACGCGATCGATTCCGACTTGGAAGAGCAGGTCGATTACGCCTTTTCCCCGAAACTCGGTTATCTCACCGCCTGCCCCACCAATCTCGGCACGGCCATCCGCGCGTCGACGATGATGCATCTGCCCGCGCTCGTCATTTCCGGCCAAATGGAAAAAGTCGTCCGCGCCGTCAACCAGCTCGGTATGGCTGTGCGGGGTTTGTTCGGCGAAGGCTCCGACGCCAGTGGCAGTATTTTCCAAATTTCCAATCAAACCACCTTGGGCGAATCCGAAGAAGGCATCATCAAGCACCTCACCGGCGTGTTGAACACGATCATCGAGCAGGAGCTGAATGCCCGCGAAAAACTCCTCGAGAACGAGGCCACCAAACTCTACGACAAAATCGGACGCGCCTACGGTATCTTGCAAAACGGCTACCTGCTAAATTCCGGTGAAGCGATGAACCTGCTGTCACTCATCCGTCTCGGCATCGACCTCGGCGTTTTCGCCGATTCACAGCGCGCCGTGGTCGACCGGTTGTTCATCGAATGCCAACCCGGCCATATCCAGCATGGTAACAAAAAATCCGTCGAAGCCGGCCAGCGCGACGTCCTTCGCGGAGAGTTGCTCCGCACCGAATTTGCCAAAGTACCAAGTCCTGACTTCAGTAACGCTGCCAAGTAACCGATTTAACCACTGCACCCCTACTTCATATCTACATGGAACCAATGAACAACTTCACCCCGCGCGCCCAACAAGTGTTGGCGCTGGCCCGCAAGGAAGCTGATCGCTTCCACCACAACTACGTCGGCACCGAGCACTTACTGCTTGGTCTGATCAAGCTGGGGCAAGGCGTCGCCGTGAGTGTTCTGCAAAAAATGGGTCTCGATCTGGAAACGGTCCGCAATGAAGTGGAAAAGCAGGTCGGCACCGGTCAGGAGAGCAAAACCCCCATCGGCAGCATTCCTTACACTCCTCGGGTGAAAAAAGTACTGGCCCTCGCAGGCAAGGAAGCCAAGGCGCTCAATCACAGTTATGTCGGTACCGAGCACATTCTCCTCGGCCTGCTCCGCGAAGGCGAAGGCGTCGCCGCCCGCGTCCTCAAGACCCTCGACATCGACATCGAGCGCACCCGGCAGGAAATCCTCAAGGAACTCGATCCGCAATTCTCCTCCGGCAACGCCGGCGACAGCGGCCCGGGCACTCCCTCCGGTGCCCCATCAGGCGAAGAATCGTCACCCCGCTCCGGCTCTCCCGACGACAAAAAGGAACTCAAGACCCCCGCCCTCAAAGCCTTTGGCCGCGACCTCACCGAGCTCGCCCGCAAAGGCGAAATGGATCCCGTCATCGGCCGCAAAAACGAAATCCGCCGCGTCATCCAGATTCTCTGCCGCCGCACCAAGAATAATCCCGTGCTCGTGGGCGAAGCCGGCGTGGGCAAAACCGCCATCGCCGAAGGCCTCGCGCAGGAAATCGCCAAGGGCAACGTCCCCGAAATTCTCGCCGATAAAAAAGTCATCACCCTCGATCTCGCCCTCATGGTCGCCGGCACCAAATACCGCGGCCAATTTGAAGAGCGCATCAAGGCCGTCATGGACGAGATCAAGCGCGCCAAAAACGTCATCATCTTCATCGACGAATTGCACACCATCGTCGGTGCCGGCGCCGCAGAAGGCGCGATGGATGCCTCGAATATTTTCAAGCCCGCCCTGGGTCGCGGCGAGCTCCAATGCATCGGCGCCACCACGCTGAACGAATATCGCAAATACATCGAAAAAGACAGCGCGCTCGACCGCCGTTTCCAAAACGTCAAGGTCGAGGCTCCCTCCGTCGACGATACGATCCTCATTCTCAAAGGCATTCGCAGCAAGTACGAGGATCACCACAAAGCGATCTTCACTGACAAATCGTTGGAAACCGCCGCGAAACTTTCCGACCGCTATATCACCGGCCGTTTCCTGCCTGACAAAGCCATCGATGTGATGGACGAGGCCGGCTCGCGGGCCCGCATCACTTCGCTCAACCGTCCGCCGGAAATCGAGGCGATGACCAAAGAAATCGACGAAGTCTGCGCCCAGAAGGAACAGGCCATCGCCGCCCAACATTTCGAAGAAGCCGCCAAATTCCGCGACAAAGAGAAACAACTGCGCACCAAGCAGGAATTGGTGATTACTGAATGGAAGAAGAACCGCGACGAAAACCGCGTGACCATCGACGAAGAGATGATGACGCAAGTCGTGGCCGAATGGACCGGCATCCCGCTCAGTCGTTTGGAGAAAAAAGAAAGCGAACGCCTGCTCGCCCTCGAGATCGAGCTGCAAAAAATCATCATCGGCCAAGAACCCGCCACGCTCGCCATCGCCCGGGCCCTGCGCCGCAGTCGCGCCGATCTCAAGGATCCCCGTCGCCCCATTGGCTCATTCATGTTTCTCGGGCCCACCGGTGTCGGCAAGACTGAGCTCGCCAAGCAACTCGCCTCCCAAATCTTCGGTTCCCAAGACGCCATTCTCCAAATCGACATGTCGGAATACATGGAGAAATTCGCCGTCTCGCGTCTCGTCGGCTCGCCTCCCGGCTACGTCGGCTACGAAGAAGGCGGCCAGCTCACCGAAGCCGTACGCCGCAAACCTTACTCCGTTGTCCTCTTCGACGAAATCGAGAAAGGCCATCCCGATGTCATCCAACTTTTGCTGCAAATCCTCGAGGACGGCCGCTTGACGGACTCGCTCGGCCGCACCGTCGATTTCCGCAATACGATCATCATCATGACGACCAACGTCGGCGCCGCGCTCATCCAGCGCCAGAGCACCATGGGCTTTGCCGCCGCCGGAAGTTCCGATTTCCGCGACTTGGACAAGCTGAAGGAAAAAGTACTCGAAGAAGCCAAGCGCGTCTTCAAGCCCGAGTTCCTGAACCGCATCAACGACATCGTCGTCTTCCGTCCCTTGAGCAAAGAAGACCTCATCAAGATCGTCGAAATCGAGACGGGCAAAGTCGTCAAGCGCCTCGCCGCGCGGAATCTACATCTTGAATTTTCTCCCGAATCCAAAATCCTTCTCATCGAAAAAGGCTACGACGAGAAGTACGGAGCCCGCCCCTTGCGCCGCGCGGTAGAACACTATCTCGAAGATCCCCTAGCCGAAGCCTTGCTCAGAGGAGAGATCAAAGAAGGCGAACCGATCCTCGTGGTCCGCAACGGTGACAAGCTGGAATTCAAAACCCAGTCGCCCGCCGCCGGCAGCAGCGTCTCAAGTTAAACGGTCCATCCACGCGACACGGTGGTCAGCCCCACCTGATTGTGCAGGCTTCAGCCCGAGCATTCACTCATGCCCATTGATAACGTGGGGCCCGGGTCGGAGCCGCAGGCGAAAGCGCAGTGTCTCGCGGCCCCGTTTTCGGGCCGCGCCCTCAGACGAGGCTTCACACACGCTGCAAAACGGCGCTCGCAGCAATACCCGCCCGGAGGTCGGGTTCCACCACCGCAGATACACACCACCCCAGAAGCATGCGGTGTCTTGCCCGGTGTAGCCGCGTTTGAGCCGCAGGCGAAAGCGCGGTGTCTCGCGGCCCCGTTTTCGGTCTGCGCCCTCAAACGAGGCTACACCCACCCTGCAAAACTCAAGGCGGATGGGTTTCTGCCGAGCAGGCGCTTCCGTATAAATAGGCTGCCGCTAGACTCTTGTTACTAAGCGCTTAACTGCGGGCAACCTGTGCCGAAGATCTGTCTACGGAAATTATCATGCCCGTGCCCATCGCTATGCTTAGTTCCATCCACTCACTGCTTTGTCCGGCCACACCGGCTTTGTTTTCATGAGCATACCCCGGAAAACGGCTGCGCCCGAACGAGTGACTCGAGCAGGGCAAGTCCGACCCTGGCTCGTTCCCGCAGCCCTCGGTCTGGGCGCTTTGCTGCTCACGCTTTTGCTGTGGCAACTGACTTTATTTCAATCCCGGGTGACGGATCAAATCCGCTTCGAAAAACTCTCCAGCGTAGTGCTCGGAACGATCCAACAACGGCTCCATCAGCATGAAAACGCCCTGGATGGAATCAAAGGACTGTACGCTGCGAGCAAATCCGTGGAGCGGGGAGAATTTCGCGAATACGTGAAGTCAATTGATTTGCCCGATTACCATGGCGCGTTGGGCTTTGGCTTTATTCGCTATGTGCCGCGCGCGAATCTGGAAAATTTTCTCATCCGCACCCAGGCGGACGAAGCCCCGGAATTCACGCTCCGCTCCAGCGGCCAGCAGCCTGATCTTTTCATCATCGAGTACATCGAGCCGCTGGCCCGCAACCGTGCGGCCCAAGGATTCGATATCAGTTCAGAAGCCTTGCGGCGGGAAGCCGCCACTCAGGCGGTGGAGAAAAACGGGGTGACGCTGACCCGGCACATCACCTTGGTGCAGGACGAAAAAAAACGTCCGGGCTTCCTTTTACTCCACCCCATTTATGCCAATCAGGCCGACGCCTCTACCCCCGCCGAGCGCTGGCGTTCGCTCGTCGGCTGGGCTTTCGCTTCGATCCAGATTGATCGACTGATGGAAGGCATCGTGGCCGCCACCGCCAATCAGGTGGATTTCGAATTGTTCGAAGATGACCAAGCCAACCGATCCGCCCTGATTTATGACGACGACGGTCATCTGGCCGATTCCAGCGCCCCCCAAATAACTGAAGCCGAATTCACCAGCCGGCTCTTTCACCAGGCCAAGGGCATTGATATTGGCGGCAAGCATTGGCTGCTGCACACCAGCACCCGGCCAGAATTCAGCGCCGGGACCGACCATCGACTGTCCTGGCTGGTGCTGATCAGCGGAATTATTTTCGGCGGCCTGCTCGCCTACGCCGCCAACTCCTCGCAGCGAGTAAAAAAAGAAGCCGTCATGATCGCGAATGAAATGACCCTGGAGTTGCGCGAGGAAAATCTCCTGCGGCAAAAACTGAATGCGAACCTTAGTGAGGTCTCCCTCTTTCAAAAGGCGATTTTAGAGTCAGCCGCTTATGCCATCATTTCCACCACTCCGGAGGGACTGATCCGGGTTTTCAATCCCGCGGCCCAGCGCATGCTCGGCTACACCGGGGAAGAAATGATCGGCCGGCAGACCCCGGCGATTTTTCATGACAGTACCGAGGTGATCGCCCGAGCCAAGGAACTCAGCGCCGAACTCGGTTGCCCGGTCGAACCGGGCTTCGAGGTGTTCGTCATCAAATCCTGCCACGGCCTGCCTAACGAGCACGAGTGGACCTATGTGCGCAAAGACGGCACCCGCCTGCCAGTGCTGTTATCCATCACCGCCCTTCGCGATGATCAGGGCAACTTCACCGGATTCCTCGGCATGGCCATTGATATATCCGAGCGTAATCGCGCCTGGGCCGATCTCCTCCAATCGCGTCAGGCCAGTGACGAGGCGCGGCATGAGATGGAACTGATCCGCGACGCCCTCGACCAGCACTCTATCGTCTCCATCACCGATCCCACCGGAAAAATCCTACACACCAATGAGCGTTTTCTGGATGTCAGTGGCTACAGCCGTGAGGAATTAATCGGTCAAACCCACCGCCTCATCAACTCGGGTTATCATCCACCTGAATTCTGGAAAGATTTCTGGCAAACCATCCGCGCCGGCAATGTCTGGCATGGCGAAGTCCGCAATCGCAGCAAAACCGGCCAGCTTAACTGGGTGGATGCCACCGTTGTGCCCTTCCATGACGCCCAAGGGAAAATCAACCGTTTCATCGGCATCCACACTGACATCACCGCGAGAAAACGAGTCGAAGCTGAACTGCTCGAAGCCCGAAGAATCGCGGAAGCTGCCAATCAATCCAAGAGCGAATTTCTCGCGGAGATGAGCCACGAAATTCGCACCCCGATGAATGCCGTGCTCGGGTTCACCGAGTTGCTGGCCTTCACGTCGCTCAATGAAAAACAACGCAACTTTGTCGAAACGATTCAGTTTTCTGGAAATAATCTGCTCACGATCATCAACGATATTCTCGATTACTCCAAGATCGAGGCCGGCAAACTCGAAGTTGAAAAGTTTGCCTTTGATGCCGTCGACACGATTGAGAGCGTATTAAAAATACTCTCGCTTCAGGCAAAAAAGAAATCGCTCACCCTAGGCATACAGGCCCTGCCGGGAGCCCCGCGGCTGATCATCGCTGATCCCACGCGCGTCCGTCAGGTCCTGTTTAACCTCATTGGCAATGCGCTCAAATTTACCAAACAGGGCGGCGTCACCATCACGCTGGAACCCGAGTCATCTGGCGACCAAGCCTGTCTCCGCTTCAATATCAGCGATACCGGCATCGGCCTGTCGCCGGCCCAACAGGCCAAGCTCTTCACCAAGTACACTCAAGCTCAGGCATCGACCACTCGGGAATTTGGCGGCACCGGTCTCGGTCTGGCCATCTGCAAACGTCTCGTAGAACTGATGGGCGGGGCGATCGGCGTAATGAGCGCGGAAAACCAAGGCTCCACCTTCTGGTTCACGTTGCCGGTAGCCGAGGTAGGTGGCGCGCTGGTCGCGCCACTCTCCCGTTGCGAGACAAGCTCGCAACCTACGCCGGCAACGGTCCCCAACGAACTGAGCGTTCCCGTCGTAGCAACCGCTGTTTCGGCTCCCCGCCCCTGGCACGTACTCGTGGTCGACGATAATCCCATCAACCTGCAACTGGGCTGCGCATTCCTCGCCAAACTGGACTGTGAAACGACCACCGCCCAGAATGGCGAAGAGGCCGCCACCCTGGTTCAGCAAAAACATTTCGACCTCGTCCTGATGGATTATCAGATGCCGGTCATGAATGGCATGCAGGCCACGACCGCCATTCGTCATTGGGAATTCGCCCAGCCCGGGAAAAAACGCCTGCCGATCGTCGCGCTCACGGCTAATCTCAGTCCTGAGGCGGCCAATAATTTTATCGCCTGCGGGATGGATGCCTGCCTCGGCAAGCCGCTCCTGCTGGGTGAGCTCAAGGAAATTATGGGGAAGCTAATCCCGGCATCACTCACCACCCCGCCCATTACAATCGGCACCACCGCCGCCGCTCGCGCCAACCCTGAAAACACTGCCGCCATGGACCGGGAACGGGCTTTGCAGCTCACCGATAATAATCCCGCCCTGCTGGGCATGCTCGCCCAAGCCTTCCTCGCGCAATGCGATGGATTGATGGCAAGCATCCAGCAAGCCTTGCAGGCCCGCAATGCCTCCGCGCTGAAAGCCCACGCGCACAAACTTAAAGGCTCCATCAGTGTCTTCGCCGCCGCGCAGGCCTTCGCCCCGGTGCTGGCCTTGAATAAATTCCCCGAAACTCCCGATTGGCCGCAGCTCGATCTTCAGGGGCAACAGCTCGCGCTCGAAATCGCCCGCCTCAAACCCGAACTGCTCGCCCTCACCTCGGCGCCTTCACCTCCTCCATGACCGATACCAATGCCAGTGCCACGGACAAAGTCATCCTCGCCGTCGATGATGAAGCCGTTTCGCGCACGCTGCTCGCCTACTTTCTGAACAAAGCTGGTTATCACACCGTCACCCTCGACAGTGCTGAAGCTGCCCGCAAATATATCGCCCAGCATGGCCCCACCGCCGTCCACTGCGTCGTGACCGACTACCGGATGCCTGGAGAAACCGGTCTGGAATTGCTGATCTGGCTCAAACAACAGGATCGTGCCCTTTCGGTCATCATGATCACGGCCACCACCGAGCGCGACTTTGTCGCCGAAACTTTGCGCGGTGGTGCCGTGGATTTCCTGGACAAGCCTATCGCCGAGGCCGCCCTGATTCAATCGGTCAAACGCGCCATCGAGCTCACCATCCGGGATCGCGAAATGGCCGAGGCCGAACGCGCCATCAGCCAAGTAGGCCAAACTCAGCACCAGCTTTTTGGTTTGAGCGCCGAAGCGGCCAAACGCGTCGAGGTATGTTTCCACCCGCGCCATCAGGGTGGAGGAGATTTCATCAACTATTTCCAGCTCAGTCCCACTTCATTTTTGGTCCTCACGGCTGACGTCTCCGGGCACGATCTGCACGCGGCCTTTGTCTCGGCGTATTTCCAAGGCCTAGTCCGCGGGATGCTGGAATCAGGCCAAGCCCTCGAGACCGTGCTCACCAAGTTCAATAGTTTTCTCATTGACGAATGGGGCATCCGCCAAGGGAACGACGATCACACGACCACCCAGGCTTCCGTTTGCCTGTGCACCGCGCTGGTGGATCTGGCGGCCACCTCGCTCACCCTCATGAATCATGGGTTCCCCCAACCTTGGCACGTCAGTCCGGAAGGACGAATCGTTCAATGCGCGACCGTAAACAGTCATCCCTTGGGCTGGTTCAACGAACTCACCCTGCATCCCTTCCAACAATCAAATCCTACCGGCGGCCGGTTGATCATGTGGACGGATGGGCTGGAAGATCTGGCCGAAGCTCTCGGCGTCAGCCGGCTCGCACTCGCCACGGCTCTCCAACTCGCCCAAGCCAGTGGCCATAAGACGCCCCAGATTGCCCAAGCCAAAGATGACGTTTTAGTCGTGAGCATCCAGATCACACCGAATCTTCTTACCGCCCCGCAATGGTTCCCCGTTTTGCACGAAATTTATCCCGGCTCCAAGACTCCGCCTATCGACCAATGGCAAACCCTCTGGGAAAATAGTTTGAGCCTCGCGGTGCCTACTTTGCCCGAATCGCGCCGCTTTGATGTCATCCTCGCCCTGCGTGAAACCGTGATCAATGCCCTCGCCCACGGCTGCGCCGGCAACCCGGAATTGAAAGCCTCGTTGACCATCTCCGTCAACCTCGTCCAACGCACCCTGCGCATCATCATCAGCGACCCGGGCCCCGGTCATGACTTCACCCGCAAGCCCCACGAGGCAGACGACGAACTGGCCGATATGCACCGTGGCCTCAGCCTCATCAATCGTCTCGCCACCCAAATCACGTCCAACCGGAATGGCGCCGAAGTGATCCTTGATTTTCGCTACTAAACCAAAACTAAATCCCTCCCCCCATGATCAACCATATCCTCAATCCCTCAGACAAAACGCTCCTCCTCACCATTCCCGGTGATCTGCTTAGCACGAACACCGATCAGATAAAAAAGGAGATCCACGCGATCATCGAATCCGCCTCCGTCAAGTCCGCCGGCTGGACCACGCTCAAGCTCGATCTCACCGCCGCGAAGATGATCGACTCCGTCGGCCTGAACCTCGTGGTCTCCCTCTACAAGGAGGCGAAGAAAAACAACGCCAAGACCACGGCCGTCATCAGCAATCCAAACATCCAAAGAACCTTTCTCTTCACCCGCCTCGACACCCACATCCAAGTGGTGATGGCGTGAGCAGTGCCGGATTGAAGGTGGGCGTCGGTCTCCGCACCGACGCTGCCTAGTTTTGCCGCCGCAAGGCCCCGTTGTCGCTCCGCTCTAGCGAGGCGACAAAGCAGTTATCATTTTCTTTGCTCGTTTGTAGGGCCGCCCCTTGTGGGCGTGCCGACTTCGCGCATTCCGGGGCGGCCACAAGGGCCGGCCCTACGTCGCATTCAGTCTGCCTCTGTTCTTAATTCAACGGCAGTGGCCGCAAGGCCGGGTTCCACTATGTGGTCCTCACGCCCTCACACTCAGCCACTCAATCTTCTCCGCGCGACCCGCAGCGTTGAACTCCACGACAGCGCCGGAAAGACGGTTGTCACCCGTGGCGACTTCGAAGCGGCGCGGCATGCCGTCGAGAAACCGGCCCAGCACCGGCGCAATCTCCCGGCCCAGCACGGACTCATGCGGGCCCGTCATCCCCACGTCGCACATGAACGCCGTTTGCTTCCGCAACAACGAAGCGTCAGCCGTCGCCACATGCGTGTGCGTGCCGAGCACCGCCGTGGCCCGGCCGTCCAGATACCAGCCCATCGCCTGCTTTTCCGATGTGGCTTCCATGTGCACCTCGGCGAGTACGCCCGAAAATTTCCCGGCATGTTTTTTTAACAACGCATCGGCGCACGCGAAAGGACAATCCACTTTGGGTCCCATGAAATTCCGGCCGAGCACGGTGAAGACCAAGAGCTGAAAGCCATTCTTCTCCAGCATGAGATGATCGCGGCCGGGATTCGCCGCCGGTAGATTCGCCGGCCGGCAGACCCGCTCAAAACCGGCGATGTCATTCTCCCACCCTTTTTGATCCCACACGTGATCTCCGAGCGTGATCGCATCCACGCCGGCTGCGAGGAGTGAATGGCAGATCGACGCGGTAATGCCGGAGCCTGCGGCGGCGTTTTCCGCATTGGCGATAATGAAGTCGAGGCCACGTTCGACCCGTAACTTTGGTACGAGTGAGCACACGATCTCACGTCCAGGTTTGCCGACAATATCGCCGATAAAGAGGAGTTTCATGAAGGGAAATCAAGTAGGCGCATGGTTTCGTTTCTGCGGGCGCGAGTTTGTTTTGTAGCCGTGTTGGAGTGAAGCGACAAAGCGGTGCCTTTCAGCCCCGTTTTCGGGCTGCGCCCTCAAACGCGGCTGCGAAACAGACCCGAGCCACCGCTACTGCGCGAGGCAGTTCGCGCTCCAAGCGTTGCCGAGTGAACTCGGGCTGATCCGGGTGGCCTTCCCCGATTCGCTGTCGATGAGATAAATCGCCTTCGAAGTGGCATTGCGGTACGTGCAAAGAAAATGCCGGCCATCGCCGAGCCAGACCGGTTCAGTCGCATCCATCGGAGCCTTCGTGATGATCTTAGCCGCGCCACTCGAGAAATCATACACAGCGGATTGAAAACCACGGCCTACGCCGGCGGTGAAAACGATTTTCTTTGGGTCTGCGACACTCCAATCGGGTTCAGCGCAGTACTTGGATATATTGGTGTTCAGCCGCGACATCGTGCCGCCGCCCACCGGCATGACGTACAATTGAGGTCCGCCGGCCGCATCAGAGGTGAACACGAGGCGTCCGCCATCGGGCGACCATGCCGGCGAAGCTTCGACGGATTGATTATTCGTCAGACGCTTGACCTGACGGCCTTGGGGATTGCCCACATAAACCTCGGGATTGCCTTCACCGGAAAGCACCATCGCGACGCGCGAGCCATCGGGACTGTAACGCGCGCCGCTGTTGGTGCCTTTGAAACTGGCGAAAATATTCAACTGGTGGGTACGCAGATCGAGGACGTAGATGTCAGGGAAACCGGTGCGATAGCTGGTGAACAGAATTTTTGATCCATCCGGTGCCCAGCGCGGCCCCATGATTTGTTTGCCCTGCACGGGATGGCTTTGCACTTCGCCGAAAAACAAATCGCCCGTGAGAATGGTCTGCTGGCCGCTGCGGTCGGAAACAAACGCGAGCTTCTCGGCAAAGAAGCCGCGCAGGCCGCCGCTCGTGTGTTTCACGGCCACATCGGCGGCGCGCAACAGCGCATTGCGCAGGCTGGTGCCGGAAACCGTTTCACGGTGAACCGCCGCGCCGCCACTCCCCTTCGTGATGGCGACGGTTACCTGATTACCACCGGCGGCGGTGAAATTGATCGTGTAGGCGCCTCCCGTTTTCACTTGGTAGCGTCCGTGGGCCCCGAAGGCGGTGAGCGCGAGATTTTGCAGCTCCGGATTATTGGCAGAGATTGTGACGGGGATGGTCTGCGTGTCACCTTTGACCTCGACTGTGCCGATGTTGAGGTCGGCCTTGGCGGCGACGACAAGCGAGAAAACTAAAATCAGACGAAAGATATGCTGCATGGAGTGTGAGGATGAATAATGACTGACACCGTTCGTAGGTTTTTGTTTACTCCGCGTCGTCTCTTCACAAGGTCAAATCACCGTTTTCTTTAAAAATATTTCAACTCCCTCTCCGTGACTGCCGATTCCATCAAAGAAGCCCTCCAGCAAGTAAAGTATCCCGGGTTCAGCCGGGATATCGTGTCCTTCGGGCTCGTCCGTTCTGCCGCCTTTGCCGATGGCACAGCCAAGGTCTCGCTCGCGATCACGACTTCCGATCCGAAAGTGCCGATCATGCTGAAAACCGAAGTGGAGCAATGCCTCTTGGCCCAACCCGGAGTCAAAAAAGTAATCATCGAGCTGGCCGTCTCCGCCGCCAAGGCCGCCCCTAAGCCCGGCACGAGCAGTGTCGGCGGAGGCGTCACCCCTCCCGGCATCAAACGCTCCATCGCCATCGCCTCGGGCAAGGGCGGTGTGGGCAAATCCACTTTCGCGGTCAACCTCGCCTGCGCCTTGGCCCAGATTCTGGAGCAACGCGACCGGCCCGGACGGATTGGCCTCATGGATTGCGATATCTATGGCCCGTCCGTGCCGCTCATGATGGGCATTTCCGGACGACCCGAGATCGAAGGCGATAACCTCGTCCCGCTCGAACGCCATGGCGTCAAAGTCATGTCGATGGGTTTTCTGGTCGACGACAACACGCCGGTGGTCTGGCGCGGGCCGATGATCATGAAAACCATCCAGCAATTCGTACAAAACGTGAATTGGGGCGAGCTCGATGTGCTGCTGGTGGATCTTCCTCCGGGCACCGGCGACGCCCAGCTTTCATTGGTTCAAACGTTGCCGCTCGACGGCGCCGTGATCGTCACAACGCCCCAAACCGCCGCCACGAATGTCGCGCGCAAAGGCGGCCTCATGTTTCAAAAAGTGAATGTGCCGCTGCTCGGCGTGGCCGAGAATATGAGCTGGTTCGAGGATGCGGCGGGCAATCGCCAGCAACTCTTCGGCGAGGGCGGCGGCGCCAGCACCGCCGAGTCACTCGGTACCAGTTTGCTCGGCCAAGTTCCGCTCTACCCGGAAATCCGGGCCGGTGGTGATTGCGGGCTACCGATCGTGGTCAACTCCCCCTCCAGCAAGCCGGCCCAAGTTTTCCGTAGCATCGGCGAAGCCCTCCTCATTCGGCTCAAACTATAAATCAAAATGTTGTTAGAAACGCTGCACTTAGCGCCGCCGATCTATTGACAGCGAGCTCAAGACCCTCCTACTTGAAGGCAGCTACCATGATTTATCGTCCCGAGACCATGTTCGCCGCTCTATTCGGAGATTGTCATATCTCTCGCTGAATTATCATCCCATGACTGCCCAAACCACAGAGGCCAAAGGAGGAAAGGATTTCGTCAAGCAGTCGAATCTCTATCAGGAATTTCTCGCGGAGCGGGAAGAAATCTTGAAGCACAAGTGGCTGGAGTCCGAGCGACTTGGCTACGATATCGGTTTCGAGCGCGCCCTGCTCGATTGGATTCGCAAGCATCGTGATACGTGGCGCGCCTGCCGCCGCGCGCAACTCGGCGTAGCCATCCCCTTCGGTACTAGCACCAACCAATCAGCGACCACCGATAGCTCGGCTAAAACCGCAAAAAAGAGCCCATAAAAGAGCCCATAAAAAAGGCCGGTCGTGTGACCGGCCAGCAGGGAGAGAGAAGCCGGAGCTTACTTGATCTCTTTATGGAGCGTGTGGCGTTTGAGGAAGGGGTTGTACTTCTTCTTCTCAATGCGCTCGGTGATGGTCTTCTTGTTACGCTTGGTGAGGTAACGTGAGACGGGTTTACCCTCTTTACGGGCTTCAGTGCACTCTAGGATGACAGTTTCTTGCATGGCTTAAATGGGTTGGAAAGGTCGAGAGCAAAGCTTCCGCCCCGCCCTGCGCAACCCTAAAGTTTTTAAAGTGATAGCTATTCCCAGCCTCCCGAAAGATTCCGACTTTAGGCAGAGCGAACCCTCCGGGTGAGCCGCAACTCGGCGGGACGCTTCAGCCCTACCAGCGGAATCCTGTTTCAAGAGTCTAATTTTCAAGGGACGTTGCTACAACCCGGCATTTTTCCAGTCCTGCCTGAAGCCACGCCTTAAGAACGCCCCTCAATCTGCGCTAAATCAATCCATTACCTTCTTTTCGGATAACGGCATCATAACACCGCGGCGAAACAGAGTGACTTGCCCCGTACTGGATGAAACCACGATGGCGATACAGTCTGCCGCCAACGAAATCGCCGAAGCCGCCGCATGACGCGACCCGAGCCCACCCGGCAGGGCATGATTACGATCTGCGGCCTGGATCAAAGCCCCGGCCGCTTCCACCACGCCATCGCCTCGAATAATAAAGGCACCGTCAATAGACGAAAACTCCTTGATCGTTTCGTCCATGAAAGGATTCAGGATATTCCGCTCCTCTTCCTTGTAGCCGTAAAATGGATTCAGCACGAGAGGCTTGGTGGTGCGCTCGACCTTAGCACTGTCGCCCAACACAAAAAGACATCCCACCGGCCGACCCTCGCGTCCCTCCACCGCCAGTTCAGTGGCCACACTGATCACCCGCTCAAGCACCTCGGGTTTCACGTCTTCCGGCAACAAATCGGCATGACCGGTCAACAAGGTCTTGAATTCCTTTTCCACATCCACCACCACCACCGTATCAAACTGATTGCTGCCCGCGATACCGCCCACACAGCAGACGTGGTCTGTGAATTTAATCAACCCGCGCGTCAGCGCCACGAGTACGGCACTGCGCAACTGAGCCAAGCGCTGATTGGAAAATGAGCGAACCTGAATAGTGTCGGAGTAGCGTCCGGGATGATCTTCCGCCTCGGACAGATTACGGGTCACCAGCACGGTCTTTATCAGTGGCGTCCACTTGGGGGCTTCAAATCCACCCGTAAAGGCGTCACCAAAAATCATAACCGTCCGGCAACCGGTGCCCCGGGCAATTTTCTCGGCTTCGTGCAGCATCACGCGGTTGACTTTGCTGGGCGCGATCGGAACCGGCTTGGCCGCGATCCCTCCAAGACCGGAAAAAAGCCGCGCGTACAACGTGTCGAGATCGGGTGCGCGCACCAGACTGTCGATAAAATCCTGTTCCTTCAACAACCGGGCGAGCGAAGCCAGCACCTGCAGATAATCGCGGGTCTTCTCCCCAGCGATGAGCATGATGACGAGCCGCACCGGCTCATTTTCCTTCGCCCCATCATACTGGATGCCATGGTGGCTGCGTCCCACCGCGAGCACGTAGCGCCGCGACATCTTTGCCCGCACATGCGGCAGAGCAACACCGAGCCCGAGGTAGGTCGTCATCGTGTTTTCCCGTCGCAACAAGCCCTTCAATAACATGTCCCGATCAAGATCCGGAAACCGGTCAACCGTCAGGTTGAGCAATTCCTCCAGCGCACCCTCCATCTCGTTGTTGGCGAGATCAACCACGCGTCCGCGGGTAATGAATTTATCGAGGCGCATGTGAGATCAAGTGGGGCGAGCGGTTTGGGACCAAGAATTATTGCAGCCGACTAAGAAACGCATCCGACCAAAATGATCCCCGAAATTCCACGTGAGGTGAGGCCTCACTTTTCCCATTCGAGTGCACCCTTTTTCACTTCGTAGAAAAGACCCAGCACCAGCACGCCCAGAAACACGAGCATGGGAATCAAAATGGTGATGTGGTTGGCCAGAAAATCACGATACACAAACGTCCACGGGATCAGAAAAACGACCTCGATATCAAACAAGATGAAGAGCATCGCCGTGACGTAGAACTTAACCGAAAACCGCGTATGCGATATCCCGTCGGCCTGCACCCCGCACTCGTACGCCGTGTCCTTGATCTTGTTGGGCTTGAAACGTTGCCCCAAGAACTGGCTGGCAAAAATCACCCCGCCCACGATGACGAGGGCGAGGACAGCTTGAACCAGAAAGGGAAGATAAGCAGCGGCTGGCATGCACCAAAGTCTTGCCACGTCGGAGCCATGGGCAAGGGGAATTTTTATTATGCGCAGATTTAGACCAGGGATGATTTGCGGTGAGGCTTTGTCGGGCCGGTGTCTCTTGTCGGGCCGTAGCTTTGGCGAAGGCTGATGCACCGGCCGCGATTGCGCGCATTCGCGGCTTCTGCGAGACAGCCGCCCTACCGGGCAAGCCGATCGATTCTCCACTTGCAGGGCCTGTCTCTTGCGCAGGCCGTTTCGGTTTGGTTTGGTTTGAGCGTGGCACGGTTTTGTCGCCGCGTGTGAGGGCGCAGCCCGAAAATGTGGTTGAGCTGGCGAGCGGTGCCCACCGCGTGTTCGCTCCGCTCCCACACGGCTACACCCGTGCCACGCCTGTGCGATTTACGGCTGGCCGATTTTGATCCACTCCACCTTGTCTGTATCGCGATAGCCCACGCCTAGCTGCTGAGCGAAATCGAGCATGCGGGCCTCATCGCTCTCGATCGGATCAAAGCCGGTGCGTTTGCGAGCCGCATTTAACCGATCCAGCATGAGCGAATCGAGCAGCACCGGATCAGCACTCAACCAGAGCTTGGGTTCGGAAACCGTGT
Source organism: Opitutales bacterium (assembly GCA_038206205.1). GTDB lineage: Bacteria > Verrucomicrobiota > Verrucomicrobiia > Opitutales > Opitutaceae > Didemnitutus. The sequence continues at coordinate 27,087 of JBBRBC010000001.1, read as the reverse complement.
AGAGTGAATTGAAATAGGGTCCGCCGATAAACTGATACAATTGCAGACTGACGATTGAAAGGGCCCAGCCTTCGCGCAATTCAGGGATCGCCGCCATCTCGGCGACGGCGGCAGGAGCCGTGGCGGGACTCTTGAAAAAGCGAAACGTATTGCTGGCATTCCAGAGCGTGGCGTTGACCAACGCACCGTTGATCCCGAGCATGGGATGATCCGTGTACACTGGCAGATTGATCCAAAAATCAGCTTCTATGAACAGCGGAGTAGCCAGAAAACTTTTCCGATCCTCCTCGATCGTGGTGCTGCTTTTCCCTTTGGCCGCCACCTTGACCGCCTGCTCATTCATCACCGGATCAAATCGGGAAGGCAACGGACTGTCATAAAACCAGGACGGATCGTAGAACTTACCCGACTCGAGCACAAACATCGGGTGCCCATCAAACGGGCCCACCCCCGTCGCGAAAGACGGCAAAAAACCAGTGAGGCGCAGCCGCAGAGGATTCAGCCCGACCAAAAAAATATCTTCTTTCGTGTAGCCGCGTTTTAGCAGTGAATCGATCACCGCGCGGATCAGCGGAAACGGGGTGGCCAGGCCCGGACCGGAATCGGCGTAGATCTTGAGGCCCACTTTCTTTTTAACGCCCGGCACCAAGGGGTGACCGGACTTGCGCTCGAAGGCCTGCAGCATCTGCTCGACCGCCTGCCGGTAAGAACCTTCGCCAAAATCCCCCAGCTTGGATTCAAAGACCGGCTGGCGGACTGGAGGCGTGGCTTGGGTGACCGCAGGAACCGCCGCCGGATTGGCGGCCGATAAACTCAACGGAAAGACCATAAAAGTTGCGGCAAGCAGGCTAACAGTCAGGCGGAATTTCCGGGTGGAAGAATAATTCATAGTAATCGAAGTGGAGACGATGGCCGAGGTCAGCCGTTAGGCAAGTCGGGCAACTTGACAGACCGCAGTGATCGGGAAAAGTTTATTCTTCCCGCGATTCTTTTTGCGACCCAGTGTTTCGCCACCTCCCGCCGTGCCTGTCATCAAATCCCGCAGCCTCCAAGACCTGAAACATCGGGTGAACATCCATGATGTGGTCGCGCGCACCGTCTCTCTGAAAAAATCCGGCGGCAACCGCTTTAAAGGCCTCTGTCCCTTTCACAGCGAGAAATCTCCCTCTTTCCACGTCTCCGCCGACAAAGGGTTCTACAAATGTTTCGGCTGCGGCAAAGCCGGCGACATCCTGAACTTCGTGATGGAAACCGAAGGTCTACAATTCACCGAAGCTGCCGAGGCGCTGGCCAAACGGTTTGGTGTCACGCTCGAATACGAGGAAGGCACGGGCGGCCCCTCCCGCGAGGAACGTTCGCTACGCCAGGAGATTTTCGATATCCACGACATCGCCGCCGAATACTACCGGCAGACTTTTCTGGCGGCAAATCCGCACGGAGATTTCATCCGCAACTACTGGACGCAGAACCGCCGCTTTACGCCGGAACTCGCCGATGAATTCAAAATCGGCTTCGCCCCGCCGACCGACAGCGGACTGGCCGGCGCGGTGCTGCCAAAGAAATTCTCCGAGGAAGCGCTGCGCCAGTGCGGACTGTTTTTCATCCGCGACGGCGCGATGATCACGCTCAGCGCGATCCGCCCCCGGTTTCGCGGCCGCCTGATGATTCCGATCCGCGACCACCAGTCGCGCGTCGTGGCTTTCACCGCGCGGCAGCTGGAGCTGACCCCGAAGGACGATCCGTCGCATGAGGCGAAATACGTCAACTCGCCCGAGACGCCGATCTTCACGAAGAGTCATTTGTTGTTTAATCTCGACCGCGCCCGCACCCACGCCGGCGAAGGTCATCCCTTCGTCCTCGTCGAAGGCCAGCTCGATGCGCTGCGCTGCTGGAGCGTCGGCTTAAAAACCGCCGTTGCGCCCCAAGGCACCTCGATCACCGACGGGCAACTCGCGTTGATACGCCGCTATCACCCGCAGGTGGAATGTTTTTTCGACAGCGATAGCGCTGGTCAAAAAGCCGCCTTGCGTTTCCTCCCGCTCGCGCTCCGCGCCGGGCTCGAAGTGCGTTTCCTGATGCTGGCCGGCGCGGAGAAACTTGATCCCGATTTGCTTTTCCTCGAACGCGGGCTCGCCGCCTACGCCGACGTGAAAAAATCCTCGCTCAATGCCATGGAATTCGCCGTGCGCTCCTTGTTGCCCGACATCGCGGCCGCCGGTTCCGAGCAAAAATCCCGGACGGCGCAGGCGCTGTTCGAAATTGTGGCCCAAGCCGAGTCGGATGTGTCGCGCACCGGTTTCGTGCAGGATATTTCCGCCCATCTCCGCATCCCCGCGAGCGCCCTGGAAAAAGATTTCCGCACTTATCTGGCCCGCCAAGCCGGTTCCCGCTTCGCCCCGGCTCCTTCATCCGCCGTCACGACCGCAGCGACGAACACCGCCCCCGACGCCCACACGAAATGCCTCGAATCGCATTTATTGTTTCTCTGTCTGCACAACGAGGCCGTGCTGCATGGCTTAAGCCAGCACTTACCCCACGAATGGATCGACGCCACGATTCTCCCGGGCCGTTTACTGGATCGCTTGCTGGCCGAAGTGCAGCACAACGGCTGGACGGGCCGCGAATCGCTTGAACAACTCCTTGAAACAGAGGAGGAAAAATCCCTTGCCGCCACCCTGCTCTTCGACGCTCCCGGCGAGGAAAACATGGCCAAAATCACCAACGAAGGCCTTCGCGCCATGCAGCATCGCTTCCTCGAACCGCAACTGCGGCAAATAGAACTTGAAATAGCCTCGAAAGGCACGATAGGTGACGCGTCACTTATCTCTCTATTGAAGCAGCGTACCGCCATTACCAGACAGCTCCAGAATCCTCCTAAGCTCACCTTCGAGTCCTAGGCCGTCACCAAACGCCGTCTCCCTGCTTCAATCGACTTCAGTCGAATCACTTCCGATATGCCGAGCAAATCCAAGCCAACCGCCTCATCCACCAAGTCCGCCAAAGACAAGGAGCCGCCTCATCACGCTCCCAAGGCTCACGCGAATCATGCCGCCAAAGGCCATGAAAAATCGCATGCCGCCGAGAAAGCCCCGGCCCCGGTGAAACACGCCGTTGCCGGAAAATCCGCGCATCCGCACCCTGAACTCTCCGCCGCCGACAAAGCCGCAGCTAACGCCAAGACATCGGCCGCAGTCGCGCCGCCAGTCGGCACCGATGCCGCCAAAGAATTCAAGGAGAAGGCCCTCGAAAATCTCTCCGGCGATCTCAACGAAAAGATTCGTTACCTGATCCGTCTCGCCAAAGAGCAAAGCTACCTCACCTACGCCGATATCAACGAAGCGCTCCCCGAGTCCGTTGATAATCCTGAGGACATCGAGAACGTCATTTCCATTCTGCAAAATCTCGAGATCGATATTCTCGATCCGCAGGAAGTCGAAGGTTTCAAGCAGCGGCAGGAAGAGGCCGAAGAGGAAGAATCCCGCACCTCCAGCAACGATATCCTCGACGATCCAGTGCGCATGTATCTCAAGCAAATGGGCCAGGTCCCGTTGCTGACCCGCGAGCAGGAAGTCGAAATTTCCAAACGTATCGAGACTGCCGAAATCAACGCCCAAGCCGCGCTTTTCGCCCTCGGCCCGATCGGCAAACACCTCGCCGACCTCGGCGAAAAACTGATTCTCCGCACCGAACGCTTCGATCGCCTCGTCATCGACAAGAAAATCGAGAGCCGCGAAATCTATTTCAAGAACCTCGAGAAACTCGTCGTCTCCACCCGCGAGAACGACGAGGTCGCCACCGAAGCCTGGAACGACGCCCGGAAAGCGCGCGACGACAAGACGGAGAAGAACGCCATGATCCGCTTCAAGAAGCGCGACCATGTGCTCAAAGCCAATTACGTTAAATTCTTTTTCAAACTGAAGGTGTTCGAGGATTTCCTCCACGAGTTCTCCCCGAAAATCGAGGAAATCGAAAAGTGCTTCACGGATATCCATCGCGCCAAGCACCCGAAGACCAAGCGCGACGCCACCATTGACGTCAAAGCCGTCAATCACCGCCTCAAGGAAATCGAGATCGAGCTCCGCATCGCCCCGCAGGATCTCCTCGACACCCTGAAAGTCGCCCGCGGCCACATCCGCGGCGCCCATCGCGCCAAGACGGAAATGGTCGAAGCCAATCTTCGCTTGGTTATTTCCATCGCCAAGAAATACACCAACCGCGGTCTCTCCTTCCTCGACCTCATTCAAGAGGGCAACATGGGCCTGATGAAGGCCGTGGAAAAATTCGAATACCGTCGCGGCTACAAATTCTCCACCTACGCCACGTGGTGGATCCGCCAAGCCATCACCCGCTCGATCGCCGACCAAGCCCGCACCATCCGCATCCCGGTCCACATGATCGAGACGCTGAACAAGGTGATGCAGGTCCAGAAGCAGCTCCTCCAGGAATTCGGCCACGAGCCCACCCCGGAAGAAGTCGCCGACGAGATGAATCTTCCCGTCGAACGGGTGCAGCAGATCATGAAGATGGCGCAGCAGCCCATCTCGCTGCAAAGCCCGGTCGGCGATGGCGACGACACCTCCTTCGGTGATTTCATCGAGGATAAGTCCGCCGAGAATCCCTACGACATGACCGCCTTCTCGCTCCTCCGCGAAAAAATCATGGACGTGCTGGACTCCCTCACCGAACGCGAACGCCGCGTCCTCACCCTCCGCTTCGGTCTGGTCGACGGTTACAGCCGCACCCTCGAAGAGGTGGGCAAGCAATTCAAGGTCACGCGCGAGCGTATCCGGCAGATTGAAGCCAAGGCGCTCCGCAAGATGCGTCACCCGACCCGTATTCGTCAGCTCCACGGCTTCTTCGACGCCGAGCAGATCGACAATCCGCAGAACCTGCTCAACAAGCCGCCGGCGATCCCGCCACAGTTTATCAAGCAAGGCGGTGCCGGCCTTACTCGCGGGCCCATCACGCTGCCCACGCACAGTAATTCGCCGTACGATCCCAGCATCCTCTTGCCTCGGCGTTGAGGTGTGCCGATTCGTCCTTTACTCTGAAATTTGCCTAAATCTAACTCTTCCTCAACATGAGCCTCACCTCACTCCCTCTCGCCATCTTCGGCCTCGGTGGCACCGAATTGATCGTCATTCTGGTGATCATTCTTCTCCTATTCGGAGGTGCCAAGTTGCCAGCTCTCGCCAAAGGCCTCGGACAATCAGTCAAGGAATTCAAGAAAGCCGCCAAAGAAGGCGCGGAGGATGACGAAAAAGAAGAAAAAAAATCCGAGGTCAGCCCGAAACCCGGCAAGAATTGAGCCAGCTCTCCGCCCTACTTAAATTTCAGCCGCGTCCCACCGACGCGGCTTTTTTATCGACCGCTCTTCAGCGTTAGCTCGAAGGCCTCACACTCAAAGGAAAAAACAGCCCACGTGGTAACCCCCCTCTGTCCACGTGTCATTGCGAGGAGCACCGCGACGAAGCAATCCAGCGTAAGGGATCGCCCCGTCCGCCTTCCGCGAACTCGCGATGACAAACAAACGCGTGATACCGGCAGGTTAAAGCCATCACAACGAGCGCTGCCGCAGTTCTTCCAATGCCGTCATCACATCCGCCGGGGTGAGTTTGGCCAGCTGGCCCTCAGGGGCTGAGACCACCAGATGCTTCGCGGCATCCAAGGGATAGGGACCAGTGTGACGCGGCTCACCGGCACCAAAGAGCGCCAGCACGGGGTTCCCCGCTGCCGCCGAGAGATGCATCGGGCCACTGTCCGTACCAATAAACGTCGCCGGTTGACGCACGAGCGAGAGCACTTCGCCCAAGGGACAACCCGTGAGATTCAAAAAACGCCCCTCGGGGATAACGATATGGGGTTGGCATTTTTCTGCCGCACACCAAACGACCCGGCTCTCCGGGATTTTCCCGAGAATGAAAGCGGTCAGCTCATTGTAACTCGTCCACGCTTTGGTCTTCCCCGCACTGTCGGTATAAATCAAAAAAGCATTGTGCGGATCGCCGGTGAAGAAACCCTCCCAGCTGAAGGCCGCTCCCGGCCTAAGCTCCATCGGAAAGAAAAGTCGTTGCGGCACCCCGGCGGCCCGCAGGAAAGGCTGCAGAAAGTCCAAGGAGTGATGCGGCCCCGGCCCCGGCGGCAGAGCAATGCGTTGCTTATAGAAAAATCCCGCGCCTGGCCGCGCATCAGCGCGGCCCCATTTGTCATTGGAGAGCACAGCCGATGTCAGCAACCCGGAGCGCAACACCCCCGCCATATCCCAGACGGTGTCGAACATCTTGATTTTCAGTCGCCGGCGCAGGGCTAAAAATTCACCCCAGCCCGCCTGCTGCGAAAACACAATCGTCTCGCGGACATACGGCGAGGCCTGCACCAGTTCGGCAAACTCTTCGCTCACCACCCAACTGATGCGGCACTCGGGTCGAGCCCACGCCAAACTTTGGATCACCTGAAGCCCATGCACAATTTCATCGAAGGAGAACGGTTGGATAACAAGCAGACTTTTCATCTCAGGGGGTAAGAGGATTGATCTATTTCCCCTAAGTTTTTTCAACTCTATTCAAATTCTTATTACGCGACGGGTAAGTGGTTCGCTCGCCGCGCCACATTCCTCCATGGTAGGTGGCGTGCTCGCCGCGCCACATTCCTCCGTGGTAGGTGGCGTGCTCGCCGCGCCACATTCCTCCATGGTAGGTGGCGTGCTCGCCGCGCCACATTCTTCCGTGGTAGGTGGCGTGCTCGCCGCGCCACATTCTTCCGTGGTAGGTGGCGTGCTCGCCGCGCCATTCTGCTGGCCAGCAGAACGAGACAAGCTCGCAACCTACAAAATCACCCCGGTTCATGTAGCCGTATTGGAGCGCAGCGACAACGCGGCCGGAGCCACGTCGCCGCTGACCGCACTTTCGCCTCCGGCTCAAATGCGGCTACAAAACAATCGCCCCCTTGCGATCTTCGCCCGCATTATTCCCCCCGCTCAGCGCCAGTGCTCACCCACCCACGGCGTCGGTTTCACGTAGCGATACAATCCCTTGCCCTGGCCCACCACCGCATCGGGCGGGTTCGGCGTGCCGTGGAAAACCACGACCTTCGCCCCGGCGGGCAGCGGGGGCGTCTTGAAAAGATTGAGCGGAAAGGTGGGCAGGCAACTGTGCTTGAAACTCACGCACCATTCCTTCGGCCAGTAAGTCACCAACCCCAGACGATGCATCTCGCGCGTCAGATATTCCTGCTCGTTGCGCACTTCTTTTTTCACGCCGTCGATGTTCTTCAGAAAATCGGCCAGAATTTCGGGGTGCGCCCCGGCTTCGAAGCGGTACACGGAGGAATTTCCCGTGATGCGCCACGGCTTGGCCCAATCGTGAATGATGCAGAACTTCCCCGGATGCTCGAAAAAGCAATCGATGCTTCCGGTGATCACGATATCGAGATCGAGAAAAAGCGTGGCCCCTTTGAGATCGAAAAGCGGTGAACAAAACGTCGAGAGTTTGCGCCAACCGCGCTCCTTGCCCGGCGGTAAATCCATTTCCGGCAGCGGCCTGATTTCCACGCCGGTACCGATGCCGCTGCCCTCATCGGTGAAGCAAATCAAGCGGTGGGGCCGGGCCAGATGCCGGCTCAGCATGGAGCGCAGCTTGTTGACGTATTCCGGGCCGTATTTCACGCCCCACTTCATGCAAATCACATTGACCATGCCCGAAGATAGAGCAGTCCCCGACCCATTTGCCCAGACCGAAAACACCCGGACCCACGCAACTTCTCGCTTCCCTCGCCACCCACGACCTGCCTAATCTTCTCCTGCCCCCATGAGTCGTTCCAGCGAACAGTCAAATCTCGGAAATCCCCGTCACTGGCCCACGTGGTTCGGGCTGGGATTGTTCTGGGGCGCGAGCCGGATGCATTGGCGCGAGCAACTCCGGCTGGCGCGTTGGCTGGGCTGGTTCGTGTTTTATTTTGTCCCCATCCGCCGCCGCGTGGTCTTTACCAATCTCCAACTCTGCTTCCCTGAAAAATCCCCCGCTGAAATCCACGCCCTCGCCCGCGCGCATTACGCTGCCCTCGCTTTGGGTCTCTTTGAAACCTGTACTGGCTGGTGGACCGAGAAGCATGAACTCCCGACGCATCGCATCCTTGGCACGCCGCATCTCGATGCCGCCCTCGCCAAGGGCAAGGGCGTGATTCTCCTCACCGCGCATTTCACGACGTTGGAAATTTGCGGCCGCTTCATGTCGGAGTCCGGCGAATTTGGCTGCCTCTATCGCGACCCCGACAATCCCGTGATCGCGCACGTCATGCGCCAGCAACGCGAACGCCACGCCTCGATCGCGGTCCATTTCAACGACCTCAAGGGCCTCATCCGCGCCCTGCGCGCCGGCCACGCCATCGAGTACGCCCCCGATCAGGGACAACGGACGCTCAGCTCGGAAATCCTCCCCTTCTTTGGCGTGCCCGCCGTCACCAACACCGCCACCGCCAAGATCGCCGTGATGACCGGTGCCGCAGTCGTCCCGTATTTCGCCAAGCGCGAGGCCGATCACACCTACACGCTGACGATTTTGCCCGCCTTGGAAAACTTTCCCACCGCCGACGCAAACGCCGACGCGATCCGCGTGAACCAACTCATCGAAAAAAATATCCGCCACGCCCCCGAGCAATACTTCTGGGTCCACAAACGTTTCAAACGCCGCGGTCCCGATTTCCCAGAACTCTACTGACCGCAAGAGTTGGACCACGACCTCGGCAATCCTGAGGCCCCCAGCCCATTTCCTCTCTCTCCTTTGAACACGAAACCACGGATAATCCATTTTGTCACTGGCGGCGGCTCAGGAGCCACCAAGGTCGCGCTCGAGCTTGCCTGCGGACATCTGCGCACCGGAAACTATCAGCCGCTCCTTGTGTTGCGGCGCAAAAAAGCCCCCCTGCCCGGCTCCATGCAGCAACAAATCGCTGCCACCGGGGTGCCCACGGTCTGGGTGGATAGCGGTTGGAAATTCCGCACCTTGCGTCAGCTCAAGGCCGTCATCGCGGATTTTCAGCCCCAGGCTTTTGTCGCCCACGGCAACAGCGAAAATATCTGGGGGCGAAAAGCCGCCTTCGCCGCCAAGATCCCCGTGGTCCTCCATGTGGAGCAAAATTGCGAACGCTACTTTTTCTGGCGTCGCTGGGCCGCTCGCAACCTGGCCGCCCAAACCACCGCGACCGTGTGTGTCTCCCGCGGTGTCGAACACCACCTCCGCCAGCTTGGGCTCGTCGGCCCACGCCTGGAAATCATCCACAACGGCGTTGATGCGACCCGTTACGCCAAAAACGCCCCGGACTTTGACTCACGCGGACAGGACATCATCATGATCGCCCGCTTTGCCCGACAGAAAGATCAGGCCACCCTCATTCGCGCCACCCACCGACTTGTGGCCTCCGGCTGGACCGGCCAACTGCTGCTCGGAGGCGACGGCAAGGTCAGCCATCGGCGCTCCTGCGAAAATCTGGCCCGGTCGCTCGGACTTGCCGAGCGAGTCAAGTTTCTCGGTCGCGTGAGCGATGCCGCCCCACTCTATCACCGCTGCCGGGCCGCCGTGCTCTCGACGCACTACGAAGGCCTGCCGCTCGTGCTCATCGATTATATGGCAGCTGGTTGTGCCGCGATCGCCAGTGCCGTTTCCGGCGTGAACGACATTATTGAGCCCGGAATCAATGGCTGGCTTTTCCCGGCCGGCGACGATGAGGCCCTCGCCCAAGCGCTGAGGCAGGTCCTGGCCGGAGGCAACGCCGTTAAAATCGTCGTCGCCCGTGGCCATCAAGACGCCCCCGCCCGCTTCTCGTTGGAGCAGATGATTGATCGCTACGAAACCTTGGTGCGGGAATCATTGGCCAAACACGCCGTCGGCTGATCAGCCCGTCGACACCGACCCGACTCACGCCAGCGCGTGAGTGCGTTCGAGCAAGAACAGCGCTTGATGAACCTCGCGGCGGATTTCGGCCAGCGCGGCGCGGGCTTCTTCCAATTGGTGCCCGGCTTTTTCGCTGTACTCGGACTTCAGGGCGTCGGCTTTTTCCGCATACTGGGCTTTGAGGGCCGTCCACCGCTCATTCAATTCATGCAGCTTGGCGTCTGAATTCGTGAGCATCTCCCGGATGCGCGCATTCAAAACGGTTTTTTGGCAAGTGAGCCGTTCGTTCAACCGGCGACGGGTGTCGGCGAGCTGGGAAATGAGCACTTTCTCCTCGGGCACACGGCGGAGGCCGCGGACGAGATGAAGTTTTTCGAGAGTCCAGATCGACCACTTCGTCGGATCCCATTGCCACCACTTCACGCCATTGCGGTAATCGTGCTGAAACTCGTGGTGATAATTGTGGTAGCCTTCACCGAACGTGAAGATCGCCATGATCCAACTGTCGCGCGCACTGCAACGATCAGAATACGGCTGACTGCCGACGGTGTGGCAAAGCGAGTTGATGAAAAAAGTCATGTGCTGCACGGCTGTGACCCGAGCAACCCCGGCGAGCAAAAAACCGCCGAGCGCACCCAACCAGCCGGAATGCAAAAAGCCCAGCACCGCCGGTGCCACCAAGCCAACACCCACGGCGATCGCGGTGTAATATTTATCCTGCAGCATGAAGATCCGGTCTTTGCGCAAATCCTGAATATTATCGAGCGGTTGCTCGGCATCGAGTTTGAAGAGAATCCAGCCCATGTGGGCATACCAGAAACCTTGGGAAATATCATACGGGTCGTCCGCGTGATCGACGTGCTTGTGATGCCGGCGATGGTCGGAGACCCAGTGCATCGCGCTATTCTCGAACGCGGCTGCACCAAAAATCAGCGTCAACAACCGGACGGGCCAGCTCGCCTGAAAAGCCACGTGGGAAAACAGTCGGTGATAGCCGAGCGTGATGCTCAGGCCGGTCGCGATAAAGAAGAAGAGAAACATCGAGACCTGGAAGGTATCCACCCCGTATTTCCACAAATACAGAGGAACGGCGGTGCAGGTGACCACAAAAGTGCCAATGAGAAATGCGCTATTGGTCCAGTTGATGCGAGAGGAAGGAAGGCGGAACGGCATGATTAAATAAGTGAACTCCATTCATCGGCCAGTGCGAGCGGAAATTTAGCCGAAGCCAAGTCCGGGCACGGGCAACGCGCTATCCTCTTACTCAGGAGTAGCCTGAAGAACTGAAGTTCAAACCGCGTGCCGATCAATATATGCTTTGATCGCGGTTTCGGTGGCGGACAATTGCTGCTTGATGATCGGACGCTGCTTCAACGCATCCAACGCCGGGTGCGTGGGCTCGGTGCCCATCGCCTCCACCAAAGCCGTGGGAAACTTCGCCGGATGCGCCGTCGCGAGCACGATGCTCACGCGGTCGCGATTCAATTCCTTGAAGGCACAGGCCGTGTGCGGATCGACGACGTAATCATATTGCTCATGCACCCGCCTGATGATCCCGGAGATTTCCGCGTCCGTCGCACTTGAAGAACTGAAAGTATCGCGATCAAAATCTTCGAAACGGTAGCGTCCGTTGGTCTTCAATTCCCCCATGATCGTTCGCAGCTTGGCCGAATCCTCATCGACTGCATAATAGAGGAATCGTTCGAAATTCGACGCCACCTGGATGTCCATCGAGGGCGCGAGGCTGGGCTGCACCGTATCAATCCGGTATTCCCCGCTCTGAAACAGCCGATGCAAAATATCGTTCTGATTCGTCGCCACTTTGAAACCACGCACCGGCACGCCCATCCGTTCGAGCAACCAGCCGGCGAAAACGTTGCCGAAATTCCCCGTGGGCACGACGAACTCGACGTTGTAGCGTTCCTCTTCCGACATCTTCAGCCACGCATAGAGATAGTAAACGCATTGAGCCAGCACGCGGAGCAGGTTGATCGAATTGACGGCGGAGAGCCGGTGCTTCGCCGCGAACTCGTGCTCCCCGAAGATATTTTTCAACGCGTGCTGGGCATCGTCAAACGAGCCGTCGATCGCGAGCGCATGGACATTCGCCGCGCCAGTGCAGGCCATCTGCCGCTCTTGCAAGGGCGAGACGCGACCATCCGGATACAGAATAAAAATCGCGGTGTGCGGCTTGCCGAGCAGGCCGTGAATGGCGGCCGCGCCGGTATCGCCCGAAGTGGCCCCGAGCACATTAATGCTCCGGCCAGTCTGCTCACATTGCCAGCCATAGAAATTACCGAGCAACTGCAGTGCAAAATCCTTGAACGCGAGTGTCGGCCCATGAAAGAGCTCGAGCACATAGGTGCGGTCATCGAGTTTCTTCAGCGGTGCAATTTCGGGATGAGTGAACGTCGCGTACGACCGGCGGATGAGATGCTCGAGGACCTCCGGTGGCACATCGGTCGCGAACAGGGAGAGAAACTCATGGCACAGTGCCGCGTAGCTGAGATTCCGCCACGCCGCAAAACGCGGAGTGATATCAGGCAGACTTTCCGGCAGGAATAAGCCGCCATCCGGCGCGAGCCCAACCGCCACCGCTTGGGAAAAGGTGTGCGGCTCGGTCTGACCGCGGGTGCTGATGAATTTCATGCTTCGATGTTTTGTTGGCGTAGGTGGCGTGCTCGTCGCGTCACGTTGCGCGGCAAGCGCGCAACCAACATCGTGAAGAAAAGCCTCATTCCTTTTTTCCCAGTCCGAAGGATTTGTGCACGGCGCGCTGGGCGTCATCGGCGCGTTCGCGCGGGACCGTCACCGTGATCTTGATTTCCGAAGTCGCGATCAACTCGACGTTGATCTTTTCCGCAGCGAGGGCTTCGAGCATCTGGGCCGCGACGCCAGCGTGCGTGCGCATACCGACCCCGACGACGGAAAGCTTCGCGATATTCTCAAAGGCGACAGCTTCTCCACCCCCGAGGTTGGCAAACACCGCCGGCAATACGCGGACGGCATTCGGGGCATCGTCCTTCGGCACCGTGAAGGTGATATTCGCGACGCCTTGGTGGCCGATGTTCTGCACGATCATGTCGACGTTGATGCTGGCCTCGGCAAGCGCGCGCAGCACAGCGGCCGCGCTGCCGGGTTTGTCCGGCAGATTGCTGATGACGACTTTGGCTTGGTCTTTGTCGACGGCGACACCGCGGACGATGACCTTTTCCATGTAAGCGACTTCTTCTTTCACGATAGTTCCCGGGTTGTGGTTAAAACTGCTGCGGACTTCAAAAACGACGCCATACATTTTGGCGAATTCCACGGAGCGCGACTGCATGACCTTTGATCCTTGGCTGGCGAGCTCGAGCATCTCGTCGTAGCTGATTTCATTCAGCTTGGTGGCATCCTTCACGTAGCGCGGATCGGCGGTATAAACGCCATCGACGTCGGTGTAGATCTCGCATTTGTCCGCCTGCACGGCGGCGGCGAGGGCGATGGCCGTAAGATCGGAGCCGCCACGACCCAGCGTGGTGATCTGGCCGTGTTCGTTCATGCCTTGAAAGCCGGCGACGATGATGACCTTGCCTGCGTCGAGATCGCGGCGGAGCGCGACAGGGAAAATATTCGTGATCTTGGCCTTTGTGTGGACGAGATCGGTCACGATGCCCGCTTGCGCGCCCGTGTAGGAAACAGCGGGAACGTCGATCGCGTGCAGGGCCATGGCGGTGAGCGCGATGGTCTCCTGTTCGCCGATGGCGAGCAACATATCGAGCTCCCGGGTGTCGGGCCGGGGATTGACGGCTTTCGCCCGGGCGATGAGTTCATTCGTGACGCCCGAACGGGCCGAGACGACGACGACCAATTGATGACCCTCTTCGCGCGCGACTTTGATGCGGGACGCGACGTTTTTAATGCGTTCGGTATCGCCGACCGAGGTGCCACCATATTTCTGAACGATGAGTGCCATGGATTAAACCTTATTTATTGGCCTGCCGGAGCGTCATTTGGCAAGGCCGTTGTGCAGTCTTTTCGAGTTGCACATCGACCGGACCATCGGCGCCAACCGGGTCATGCGCCCGGTTTCGCCTTTTCCGCCATCGAAGCGGTCTTCTTCACGGAGCGATTTTCGGTGCCGTTGAGCAGTCGCTTGAGGTTTTCCCGGTGCCGAAAAATGACAAACAAGCCGATCAGGGTGGTCACAATATTCAACGGCAGGGGATTACCGAGTACCCAGCTTGCCGTCGGCACGACGATCGCCGCAAGGATGGAGCCCAATGAAACGAAGCGCGTGGTATAAAACGCAATCACCCAAACCGCCGTGCCGATCAGACACGCCAGCGGGATCAAGACGACGAGACCGCCTGCGGCTGTCGCCACGCCTTTGCCGCCTTTGAACTTGGTGAAGAGGGAAAAGGAATGGCCGAGGACGGCGGCGGCGACACCGATCAGCCCTAATTTTTGGCTAAGCCCCGAGGCATCTGCTCCGCTAGACATGAAGCCATTCGCGGAAATATGATGATAGACGATGACCCATCCGGCCGCCAACGCGCCCTTTACCGCATCGAGCGCGAAGACGAGATTTCCGGCGCGTCTGCCCTTGTCGCCGAACTTTTCCCCGAGCACGCGTTTGACGTTGGTTGCCCCGGGATTGCCGCTGCCGACCTTGAAAATATCAACGCCGTGCGCTTTGGCCACGAGGTAGCCGTTGGGCACGGAGCCGAGAAGATAGCCTACAGCGGATGCGACGATGTAGGGTGAGTAATCCATCACAGATGTATGACCTGAACCTGCTTGATTGCCGGATGCGCGGTCAATTCCTCAAGCGCGGCCGCACTCGGCTCGCTGTCGAGATTAAGCACGGCGAGCGCCGTACCGCCCGCCGTGGTGCGACTGAGGGACATCGCGGCGATGTTCACCTTATCGCGACCAAGCAACGAGCCGATCATGCCAATGATACCCGGTTGGTCGCTGTTCAAATAAACCAACAGCTTGCCCGACGGAACGGCCTCCACAGCCCGACCATTCAGCGCGACGAGGCGTGGATTATTTCCCTTGCCGAGCAAGGTACCGGAAGCAGACACAATCGTCCCGTCGGCCTGCACCCCCTCCACCTGCATGAGTTCGGTGTAATCGGATTCGAGATTGGATTTGATGATCTCCACCTGAATCCCGAGGCGTTGCATGACGCCGGGCGCGTTGATGAAATTCAGGCTCTCTCCGCTGATGCGGCTGAGAAACCCGCGTTGAATCGCGCGCGTCAC
Source organism: Opitutales bacterium (assembly GCA_038206205.1). Classification (GTDB taxonomy): domain Bacteria; phylum Verrucomicrobiota; class Verrucomicrobiia; order Opitutales; family Opitutaceae; genus Didemnitutus. The sequence goes on along the minus strand of JBBRBC010000001.1, from coordinate 11,951 downwards.
GGTGTTGGCGTCGAGATCGACGATCTTGCCCCAATACGTGATGCGCAAGCGCTCGACGCGATCGGTCGCGAGTTGCTGCACGAGTGTGCCGAGCTTGTTGCCGAGATTAAGATAAGGCCCGACGACTTTCAGCGTATTCGCATCCAGCGAAGGCATGTTCACCGCATTGCGAATCACGCCGCCATTCAAGACGTCCGCGATCTGCTCGGCCACCTCGATGCCCACGGCTTCCTGCGCTTCGTTGGTCGAAGCGCCGAGATGCGGCGTGAGGTTTACGTTCGGGAATTTGCGCAGCTCGCTATCGGCGGCCAACGGTTCCTCTTCGAACACATCGAGGCCGGCACCGCCCACGTGGCCGGATTTCAGGCCGGCGATCAGCGCCGCTTCCTTGATGATACCGCCGCGAGCGCAGTTGAAAAGCCGGATGCCTTTTTTGCATTTCGCGAGGGCAGCCTCGTCGATCATGTACTGCGTCTGCTCGGTCAAGGGCATGTGCACCGTGATGTAGTCGGACTGCGCCAGAAGTTCGTCCAGAGTTACCGCCTCGATCTGCATCGCCTTGGCGCGGCTCGGGGCGAGATACGGATCAAACGCGAGGACGCGCATGCCGAACACCTGGGCACGCTTCGCCACCTCAGTGCCGATGCGACCCAGACCGACGATGCCGAGCGTCTTTTTAAAAAGCTCGATGCCCGAGAAATTTTTCCGATCCCACTGCCCCGCCTTCATCGACGCGGCGGCTTGCGGCACAGGACGAGCGCCGCAAAGAATATGGGTGAAGGTCAATTCGGCCGTCGCGATCGTGTTGCCCGAAGGAGTGTTCATCACGATGACGCCCCGTTCAGTCGCGGCTTCGACATCGACGTTGTCCACACCCACGCCAGCGCGCCCCACGACCTTGAGCAACGGCGCAGCCGCAAACACCTCGGCTGTAATTTTTGTTTCCGAGCGAACCGCGATTGCGTGCACGTCTTTCACCAGCTCCAACACTTTTGCCGGAGAAGAACCGTAAGCCTCAATAACTTCAAAGCCCGGCTGCGAACGCAGGTAGGCGACTCCCTTGGGTGAGATCTTATCGGCAACGAGGATTTTCATGGAACGCCCAGAAAAGCAGAGCCCACCCATAAAAAGCAACTCCGCAGGCGCAGTAATTGATAGAACAGAAACACGTATGACGTAAATCCGTGTCCTTAAAAAGTTCGGCTACTAGGAATTATTCATTCTGGCTCTCATTCGCCTCGCCGGGTGGGTCGGGTGTAACAGGAAGCGAGTCCAGCACTAGCAGCAGGTGTCACTGCCTGTCGGGTTTCGAAACCACCTCCGTGGTCGGTAGCGCGCTTGTCGCGTTATTCTGCTGGCCAGCAAAACGAGGCTAGCTCGCAACCTACGAATTCAGCCCAAGTTCACAGGCCCGGAGGCCTGTGGCTACGTCACTCGCCGGCTTCAGGCCTCACTTCCTAAACTGCTTCGTTCTTTCGGTTGCAGCGCAGGCGATCCAAGTCTTTCCTTATTCGCGTGGCGAACCCTCCCCCCCTCCCCTCCGCCGAACGACTGGAACGCCAGATCCGGTTCATCATCGAAGCCGACAAGCTCAAAGAAATTTTCCGCCAGACGCTGATCACCCAAAGCCGCCGCGCCGAGAACAGCGCCGAGCACTCCTGGCACTTCGCCCTCATGATCATCGTGCTCGCCGAGCACAGTAATCACCAACCGCTCGATGTGCTCCGCGTTTTGAAAATGGTCCTCATTCACGATCTCGTGGAGATCGACGCCGGCGACACCTTTGCCTACGACCTCAAAAACATGGCCGATCAGCATGAACGCGAAGCCAAGGCCGCCACGCGCATCTTCGGTCTGCTCCCAGCGGACCAGACCACCGAGTTCCGCGCGTTGTGGGATGAATTCGAGGCCAAGCAAACGCCCGAAGCCAAATTCGCCGCCGCGTGTGATCGCTTTCATCCCATGCTCTTGAACTGCCTCAGCGAAGGGGCCGCGTGGCGCAAACACGGCGTCACTCAGGACAGGGTGCTCGCCCGCAACGCCCACGTCGCCGACGGCTCGCAAACCATCTGGCAATACGCCGTGAAGATGATTGACGAGGCCGTGGCGCAGGGAAATCTCGCGCCGAAACCTCCCGCATAATTTCCCTCCCCAGCTCCATGATCCGTCCCGCCACCACCGCCGATGCCGCGGCGATAGCGGCCATCGACAATCACTACATCGTCACCACCTGCGAGATGTTTGACGAGAAAGCCGTGACTACGGAAGACCTGCCCAGCGCATCCGTGAAACCTGCGCTGCTGGTTTGCCTTGGTTGATCGGGGACGATGCCGGAATTATTTTGGCTATGCCTACGCCAGCAAATGGAAATCCCGCTGGGCCTACCGCTACTCGGTCGAGTCCACGGTTTATTTGAATCAAGCGGCCAGCACCGAGGCTTGGGCATCCTGACCCCGAGTAATTAGGGTGAGCTCAACTGCGCCGCGATTCGGAATAAATGAAATTTGCCGCGGCGGACGCGGAACTTGACGTGATGGGGAAGTGGCACGGGTCTCCCGACACGTGAGGGCGGGGATCACGGGTCAGCAACTGGGCGACGCCATGTATGTCGGCCTCGTGGCCGTTTTCATGGGGCCGTACACCTTGTGCTGTTTTTTCACCGGGCACATCATCGATCACTGGGGCACTCGCATCATACTGCCCTTGTTCCTCGGCACGATGCCGCTCGCGACCTGTCTGCCCGGGCTGGCGGATAATTTCGGGGCCATCGGGCTGTGCCACTTGGTACTCGGTACCGCCGAAGCAGGCATCGTTCCCGCCGTCATGGTGACCATTGTCATGGGTTTCCCCTCAGTCACCCTTGCGGCGGGCATCCTCTGGTGGAGCTTTCGTTTACCCCTCACGGCGGAGGCGGTGCCCGGGGCCGGCGGGTGAAACCAACGGACGCAGGGTTTTACCGGGATTCCAAACCCCCTCAATCATGACTGTGCGGGTTTGGGTCGGCAGACCGCGTTCATTGCGCTCCAGCAGGCCAATGACCATGTCGATCCCGGTCGCCCCAATCAGGTGGCCATTCTGGAAAATCCCGCTCGTCGGATCCCCGAGTTGCGCGCAGGCCAAGGAGGCCAACCCGAGATCTTGCGGCACCTGACACCCCAGCCCACGGAGGTGATTTTGCACCGCCCCCGGTGTCGGAGTGATGATCACATCGGGTCGCTCCTGCTGCAACCACCCCTTCAACGGAGCAAAATCTGTCCACGTCTTCAGCAACAAAGGTTTCACCGGCTCGGTGCCCGGCAGCAGCCGTTCTGTCACCATCAGGCCCCCGTCCCAGCGCCCTTGAAACCGCGTCAGGTGCGCTTCCAATAAAACCAACCCCGGCCGCAGGTAGCCCAGATGGCGGCAGCTCCTTATCACCTGAATACAGGAGGAAAAATGATCGTTGCACACCGAAGTCAGGGTCGAATCCGGCAAAGGCACGCCCAGTCGCACGGGTGCAAAATAGTCCCAGGTCAGTTTCGGGATCGAAGCCCCGATCGCCAAGGGTCCCAACAACACGCCTTGGATACTGCGGGTGAAGAGCATCTCGCTAAAACGCCCCGCCGTCATGCCATCTTGATGCAGCCAAAACTCCTCGACCCGATAACCCCGATCCTGCGCACATTCGATGGCCCCGGTCAGCATTTGCCGCACGGTGGCCGAGTCCGTTTCCCGCCAGCCCGTGAGCGTATCATAACAGTTGATCAACGCGATTATCGGGCGGTCTGCATGGGCGCGCCCGAGCCGGCGGCTCCGCATCAAGGTGGCAACATAGGGATTGGGCCGATAGCCAAGTTGACGGGCCAAACGTTGAATCCGTTGCCTCGTCGCCACCGGGATCCGGGGACTGTGGGCCAGACTCATTGAGACAGTGGCCTGCGTCACCCCGGCCTTTTCCGCCACAACCTTCATGGTGACCGGTTTTTTCATAAAATTGCTTAACGATATAAATAACAAACCCCTTCCCTAATTGGCAAGGCCTAGTATGCACTGCGCACCCTCGGGCCTGCTGCCCACCACTCTGGTGCCACTGCCCCGAACCCACGAACCTATTCCCCACCAACCCATGAACCGATACCATACCCAATCATCCCGTTATTTAGCCGCTCTCTTGCTGCTCTCGGCGATTACCTCTGTCGCTCAGATCAAACCAGCCCCCGCGCCGGCCGATGGAGTCATCGAGCTAGCCCCGTTTACCGTCAATGCAGATGCGGTAAAAGGCTACGCGGTCTCCGAGACCATGACCGGCAGCCGCGTCAAAACCAAGATCGTCGATCTGCCCTACACGATCAACGTCATGACCAGCGAATTCTTCAAGGACTTCGGCATTTTCGAATTCAGCGACAATATCACCCAGATCAGTAACTTCGGCGGCCTCGACATCGGCGGTAATTTCAATCTCCGCGGTTTCACCTCCTCCTACCAGTTGCGCGATGGTTTCTTCCGCCTCGGCCGTTACGGCTCATCCAACATCGACCGCTTGGAAATCATCAAGGGTTCCAATGCGTCGATCTACGGTCGTACCTCCCCTGGCGGTATGATCAACATGATCTCCAAGTCGCCCAAATCCGTCGCAAATCAGGAGCTCACTTTCAACTACGGTGACTACAGCACGCAGCGCGTGACTTTGGAGAGCACCGGCCCGCTGCTGTCCGGCGTCTTTGGCCAGACCAACTACGTGCTGACCGCCAGCCACTATCAACGGAAGTTCGACCAAGACTACGCCGTCAATCGCAACCAAGAGTACTACTTTGCGATGGACCACCTTTTCGCTGACCTCTCGAAGCTGACGCTCTCGATCGAGCATTTCTCCCAGCTCCGTCACGCGCCGCTCTCCCCCGTGCCGCTGATCATCGATCAAAAAGGCACCGCCGCCACCACGGACGACGTGGCCATCGGCTACGCGCGGAACCTCGGCAACTACAACCCGCACGGCCCGCAAAGCGAACTGAACCGCGCCAACACCAGCCTCAACTCGATTTACGAAAAGAAGATCAACTCGATCTTCACCGCCCGCGTTGCCGCCAATTATTATCAGGCCCGCCGCTGGGACTATAACCAGAACAACAGTTGGAGTCCCGCAGCCACTACCTTTATTGCCATCAACCCTGCGGTTGTTGGCACGCCGATCGCGATCACCCGCGGCACGACGCCTAATCGCACCCGCATCTTCGAGGACGGCGGCGGCGTGCAGGCCGATTTGCTCGCCCGCTATTGGACCAATAATCGCGAGCTCGAACACAGCACCCTCTTCACCATCGACTTTAACGACTACTACCGTTGGGACCCGATTCTGAGCTACGCCGGCAGCACCAACCCCGACATCGTCGCTTGGAACACCGCGCGCCGCGTCACCCTCGACGCCAACTACAATCCCATCGGGCCGATCCCCTATTTCACCAAACATTACACGGAATCCCCAGGTGAAATTTATACGCGCAACCAAAAGCGCCGCATCACCGTACTCGGTGGCCTTCTTCGCCATTCGACCTCCCTGCTCAATGGCGATCTGAAGCTCTACACCGGGGCCCGCTTCGATGCGGCCCGCTTCCGCCACCGCGACATCTTAACCCCGGCTTCCTCGTTCACGCCGTTTAATCCCACCTACGTCGTCGGCGACCCTGTGCGCAAGAGCATCACAGCTTTCAAGCCCAACATCGGGGCGAACTACAAAATCAACGAGAAGTTTCAGGTTTTCGGCAACTACAGTGAGAGCTACTTCGTCAGCCAAGCTGACACCACCCTCCTCGTGGCCGATCCGACCTACAAACCCGAGACTGCGTCCGGCTATGACTTCGGCTTCAAAGGCGCCCTCCTCGACGGTCGACTCAGCTACACCGTCAGTGGTTTCTATATCAATCGCTACAACGTCACCGTCACCGACACGGTGGAAACCTCGCCCGGCTCCGGCATCTTCGCGCAGATCCAGCGTCGCGACGGCGATCAACTCGTGCGCGGTTACGAGATCGACGCCAATTGGGAGGTCAACAATGACGTCTCGCTCCTCGTCAGCTACGGCAATGTTCACTCCATTTACACGGATTTCGGCACCTCGTTCCCGGCTGCTATCGGTCGGCTCGTGCCGTTCATCGCGCCTTACAACGGCAGCGTAACCGTCAAATACACCCCGAGCATCGCCCTGCTGAAGGGTTTTTCGACCAACCTCGGCGTCACCTTCGTCGGGGCCACTCCCACCGAATTGCCCAATGCCGGCGATGCCTACGCGACCACGCCGGTCACGGGCGTCCGCGTCGTGACCAGCTCCACCAACCAGTGGGCGCTCAAGGCCCCGAGCTATTCGCTGTTTAACTTCGGCATGCGCTACACGCTGAAAAGCGGCAACAAGGCCACCCACACGTTCGCAGTGAACGTGAACAACGCCCTCGACAAGGAATACCTCCGCGTCGGGGCCAGCGCTCTCAACCGCCTCCTCGGCGAGAAACGCGCGGTCTACTTCACCTACACGATCAACTACAAGGGACCGAAGTTCTGAGTTAACCGCCCCGGTTCCGGCCCGCGTCCGGCCCCCAGGCATCGATGCTATTTCAAGGCCCGCCCAGATTGGGGTCGGGCCTTTTTTTTACCCACACGCCAGATTTTTCCGCTGCGCCCATGAATCCCTCCGACGCAAGCTCCGGAAGATTTGATCAAACCCATCAGCCCAACCATCGTTCATCACCGCTGTCGTGGCACGGGTCTCCGAATCATGCTGACCTCATCCATTCCGCTTTGTCTGCGCGGAGCCTGACGTGATGGGGAAGTGTGGCACGGATCTCAAGATTCACCGTGCTTGCCTCTGCGGTGGTGGAACCCGACCTCCGGGCGGGTTTTGCAACGTGAGCCGGCACCCAGCGCGCCCGGCTTGTCCGTCGTAGCCTTGGCGAAGTCGGAAGGTCGCGCTCCATCTCGATACCGTTCATCCGGTTTGTGCCGTGGCAGGCTCAGCTCGTTTCCTCGTCCCGAATCTCTCCACGAATACTAAACACGATCAGCTCACGAAGGGATGCGGCGTGAAATCACGTCAGGCTCCGCGCTCACCGCGTCCCCCGCATTAAATGTATTCAGGTTCCTCGCTGTTTTCGAGGGGTGGAAGCGCGCAGGAGAAACCTAAGGAACTCAGAGCAACCAAGGCGGGTTTACCACTAATGAGTTTCGCCAATGGGCGAAACTTTAGATTAGCCCTGCGACTGATCGTCTTCGGGGTGGGCTCCGGGGAGTCTGCTAATCGCAGACTGAGGTGGATTTGCCTGCGATTAGCAGGCCCTCCAAAACCCAAGGGCGGAGACGATTAGTCGGAGCAACTTCTCCAAGGATTCATCTCTTGATGAATCCCCTCAGAGGATAACTCCCCCCTCGGTTTCGGTTTCTGGCTTTTTCGGATGGCCGCTGACAGCCACGCCCAGTCGCGGGCATCGTGCAGCGCCGTCGCCCCATAAACAAACACCTGAGCCGATGAGGCGGAGGGGAAATTCTAGTTTCGCCCTTGGACGAAACTGATTCGCGGAAACTCGGTGGAGAGTTTTATCACCCACTGAAAACAAGGAACCTCAAAATCCAACTCAGCCCCCGAGGGCGAACACGGGCAATTCTTTCGCGACGGTGAACTCATCTTTGATCTCACCGACCCGCATCCTTTCCCGGAAGGTAGGTTTGACCTGCGCATCGTGCGCCATCATACGAAGGTGGATAATTTCCGAGTCTATCGCCTGACCGCGCCACCGCAAAACCAACCCTGCACTCACCATGAGCAACACCTTCATGCGCGGTTTCCGTGGCTTCATGCTCTCTGCGCTGGTGGCCACGCCGCATCGGCCAGTATGGCGAGGCTGGCAAAGCCGCCGAAGCCCGCACCAAAAAAGAAGCCACCCGTTTTCTCACTAATCTTCACCTCCTCCCATATTCTCTGGTTCCACTTGATTGATCATGAATAGGGTGCCCTATCTCCCTTCCCTTTCACTCCGCATTCCGGTTAGCCACCGCCGTTTCTCCCTCGCGAGCAGACGGGGCATCCGAGTGTCACTCTGGGGCGGCACCGCTCGGCCCAGCCCGGAGAGAACCAAGGTTTCCTCCTCAAGCACGCGACCGAAAACTATCCACAGCACAGTGAAATCGCTGCGCCCTTGAACTACGCGTACTATTATTTTCTCGAAGCCCTGCGGCGTTGCCGCGCCCGGCTCGCTCAACCGACCCATTTATGATCCCCCCGCACTCACTCTGTCTCGTCGGCCTCACTGCGTGGGGCGCACTCACAACCGCATGGGCCGAGCCCGGACGCCTTCTCGTCAACTTCAACCCGGACTGGCAATTCATCCAAGCCGACCCCCCGGGGGCAGCGGCCGTTGATTGCGATGATCGCGCCTGGCGCACCGTCTCGACGCCCCACACCTTCAACGACACCGATACTTTCGACAACTGGTCCCTGCCCGGCCACCGCGGTGAACAGGAACAATGGAGCGGCCGCACGTGGTATCGAAAAACTTTCCCCGTTCCCCGTGACTGGGCCGGCAAAAAAGTGTTCGTGGAATTCGAAGCCGTCCGCCAAGTCGCCGAAGTTTACTTGAACGGCATCAAGCTCGGCACCGCCAAAGGAGGTTTCACGCCCTTCGGTTTTGATCTGACTCCTTATTTGAAAATCGGCGCGCCCAACGTCCTCGCCGTGATGGCGGACAACCGTTTCGTGCGGGATCCGCTGGATCCCTCGATCGCTCCGCAGGCCGCGACGAACGAACAGACGCACCCGAACCTCGCGGCGCTCTCGGCGAAACTGCAGGCAACAATTCCGGCGACCCTCGACGAACTGCAAGCGGATCAAATCCCTTGGAATAACCCGCACTGGCATCCGCCCCACGGTGGGATCTACCGCAACGTCCGCCTCATTGTGACGGACCCGCTGCACCTCACTCTGCCACTCTACAGTTTTCTCCAGACGGAGGGTCCCTACGCCTACGCGACCGACGTCTCCGAACAATCCGCCAAGATCGGTCTGGAAATTCCGCTGCGCAACGAGCGAGCCACCGCCACCTCAGTCGAAGTCAGCGCCGAAATTTTTGATGCCGACGGGAAATCCATTTTCACGGCGCGCACCACCGAACAGCTCGCGGCCGGCGAAACCAAAAAAATCCTCAGCCATTCGATCATCCCCCGCCCGCGTCTCTGGGAACCGGTTTACCCGCACCTCTACCGCGTGGTCATTGCCCTCCGCACGGATGGACAGTTGATCGACAGCACGGAAATCCCGCTCGGCATCCGCGCCATTCGCTGGGACGCGAGCGCCGGACTCTTCGTCAACGGCGCGCACCTAAAACTCCACGGCTGGGGCCAGAAGGCGACCAACGAATGGCCCGGTCTCGGCGCCGCCCAGCCCGACTGGCTGCATTTCTACACCAGCAATCTCATGCGCGAAGCCGGCGGGAATTTTGTTCGCTGGGGCCACGTGCCCGCCGGTCCCGCGCAAATCACCGCCGGTGATCGCCTCGGCATCATCACGCTCCAACCCGGCGGCGACGGCGAACACGATACCGTGGGCGGCGCGTGGGCGCTGCGCGTCGCCAACTTCCGCGACGTCCTGATTTATTACCGCAACCACCCGTCGATCTTCATCTGGGAAGGCGGCAACCAAAAAATCAGCCGCGAGCACGCCGCCGAGTTGCGCGCCCTCATGGATAAATACGATCCGCACGGCAGCCGCGCCTACGCTCACCGGCGCGCCGATGCGATCACCGCCGAGTTCATGGATGTCGGCATCGGCACCGAGGGCGGCCGCGAAATCGCCCGCCTCCCCGTCGTCGAAGGGGAATACAACCGCGAGGAATCACCGCGCCGGGTGTGGGACCACGCCTCGCCGCCCAACTTCGGTTACCCCGAGGCCCAAGGCCAAACCTACCAACTCACCTCCGAGCAATTCGCCATCAATCAAGTGGGCCACTACGTGAAGAAACTCGGCGCGCCCGCCCACGCCGGCGGGGCCAATTGGTTGTTCTCCGACAGCACCAGCGGAGGTCGCGTCGCCGTCGAAGTCGCCCGCACCAGCGGCGAAGTCGACGCCGTCCGCCTGCCGAAAGAAGCCTACTTCGTCACCGCCGCGATGTTCCGCGACGATCCGCAGGTCCACCTCATCGGCCACTGGACTTATCCTCCCGGCACCAAAAAAAACATCTACGTCGCGACCAACGGCGACGACGTAGAACTTTTCCTCAACGGCATCTCCCTCGGACACGGAAAAGTTGCCGAGCGCTTCCTGTTCACTTTCGCGGACATCCCCTTCGCGCCGGGCGAACTCAAAGCCGTCGCCTCGCGCGCCGGTCACCTCGTCGCCACGGACACCCGCCACACCGTCGGGCCAGCCGTCGCCTTGCGCCTCACCCCGCTCACCAATGATCGCGGATTGATCGCCGACGGCACCGACATTGTGCTCTTTGACGTCGAGGCGATTGACGCACGCGGCGAACGTTGCCCGACCTTTCAACAACGCGTCGATTTCGAGTTCACCGGCGAGGGCACCTGGCGAGGCGGCTATAACAGCGGCAAGATTAACTCGATCAACCATCTCCACCTCGATCTCGAAGCCGGCCTTAACCGGGTCGCAGTCCGCGCCAATCGCACTCCCGGAGAATTAACCCTCACCGCCCGCAGCGCGGGATTGAAAACCGCCACCACCAGCGTTCAGTCGCACGCCTTCACCGGCGCGCTGCCCCACCTGCCCTTGGTCACCTTGAGCCACGCCGCCCCCGTCCGGATCATCGTCGCAAGCGCCACCTCCCCGAAGCCGAGCGGCCCGGTGAAGCTCGGCCGGTTTATTCAAACCCTCAACTACACCGCGCCCAATGCCGCGATCGTCCATGTCGAAACCAACGCCGCCGACGGCCGCAACGCCTACGTAAACGTCGACTCACCGTTTGTCGCCTTGCACGAAGACCTCATCGGTGCCGACTGGGTGCAAGCTGACAACCGGGACGCGCTCTACAGCGCCGTCGACCTGATGGAACTGGCAGTCGCCGCCGACACGGTCGTCTGGGTGGCCCACGACAACCGCCTGCCCCGTCCGGCATGGCTCACGCAGCAATTTCAAGCCGCGAATTTGACGCTCCTCGTAGCCGGGAAAAAAATGGACCTCTTCATGCGCCCCATGAAAACCGCCGGCAGCCTCACTCTCGGAGCCAACACCGAAAACACCCGTCTCACCGAGGGAAACATGTATCTCGTCTTCGTAAGCGCCGGAGAGCGCAATTAACTCAAGCCGGTTCTTCAGGGAAAATTTTCGCTACGCTCAGAGTGCCCAGTTCGTTGTTGTTGCTCACGCCGCGAGGGAGGACGGATACGCGCGAGTGATCGTTGCGGGAGCAGCGCGCCGTCAACGACAATTAGAAACCGACACAACGTGTCGGGGATGGGTGAGGAGTCACAGGAGAGAAGGCGCACCCCTCTCCCCTCCTGAAAAGAAGATTTGGGGAGGAGCCGAGGTGAGGGGTGCGTCAGCACCCCTCCCCCTCCCGACTGGTGGGAGTTGCGCTGCTCGGGAGAGTGTGGACGTCCGGTTCGATTCCGCAGCTCGCGAGAACGCGGAGGTTCAGCTCGATCCCGCGCTCGATCCTGCGGCGCGATCGCGCCGCGTGGCTCAGGGCTGGCGGTCTTTGGCCGCTTGGGCGCGGTGGCTCTCGCCGCTGAACTCTAGTGTACTGAATTATAAATACCTATTCATTACTCTGAGTCGCGAGGGCGGCGCGAGCGCGATGGATTTTTTCGAGGATGACTTTGCCTTCTGCCTTCCAAATGTAGCGTTTGGGCTCAAGATTGCGGTGCGTCAGATAGCATTCGATTGATTTGACCAAGTCCGGGACGCTCGTGAAACTGCCGTCACGAATGCAGTCGACGGTTAAATCCCGGAAGAATCGCTCCACGAGATTTAGCCAGGA